>JAIUOH010000057.1 GCA_020161315.1 Actinomycetota bacterium
TGGTGATTTCGATTCGTGTCGCCACTGACACCACGTCCTTGTTCATACTCGTTCAGCGTAGAAGTACGCGATCAAAGTATGTGAGGCACGACTCGGGCTACGCGATCAACATACGTAAGGTACGCCGCCAACTTGACCGAAGCCGCCTCTCTTGCGAAAATTAAGCGCACGCAAACGTTGGCGAAACCGGGGCAAAACGCCGGGTAAACTGCGCACGCGGGCACCGACGCACACTCCAAACGAAAGACGCCGGTGGAACTCACCCTCATCGTGTTGCTGGTCATTGTGCTGGCGCTCTTCTTCGACTTCACCAACGGGTTTCACGACACCGCGAACGCGATGGCGACACCCATCGCAACCGGTGCGCTGAAGCCCAAGACGGCCGTGCTGCTGGCCGCAATCCTGAACCTTATCGGCGCGTTCCTCTCGACCGAGGTTGCAAAGACAATCTCTGGCGGTCTGATCAATGAGGGTGATGGCGGCGTGCTGATTACCCCCGAGATGATCTTCGCTGGCCTCATTGGTGCTATCGTCTGGAACCTGGTGACTTGGCTCTATGGTCTGCCATCGAGCTCATCGCACGCGCTGTTCGGTGGTTTGATCGGTGCTGCCATTGTCGGCGCGGGTTTTCAAGCCATCAACGGGCCTGTGTTTCTCTCGAAGGTGCTGATTCCGATGGTGGCGGCGCCACTCACCGCGGGCATTGTAGCCTTCACTGCGACCAAGATCGCCTACGCGATCACTCGTCGCCACGACGGTAAGAAAGACGGCCGCGGCCGTTTTCGTTACGCGCAGATTGCTTCTTCTTCGCTGATTGCGCTCGCGCATGGCACGAACGATGCGCAGAAGACGATGGGCGTCATCACTCTGACCCTCGTAGCGTGGGCATCGATGGCCCAGGGCGGCGAGCAGCTGCCCGGGTGGGCTGCGGTGGCCGAAGACGGTGGCCCGCCTTTCTGGGTGATCTTGACCTGCGCGCTCGCGATCGCGCTCGGCACGTATTCGGGCGGCTGGCGCATCATTCGCACCCTTGGCGCTGGTCTCACGCAGGTGAAGCCTGCGCAGGGCTTCGCGGCTGAAACCTCGACTGCGGCCACAATTCTTGCTTCGAGCCACCTCGGCTTCGCGCTTTCGACCACGCAGGTTGCCTCGGGCTCCGTGATCGGCTCTGGCCTTGGGCGTCGTGGTTCGACCGTGCGCTGGCGCACGGTCGGGCGCATCGCCACGGGCTGGCTCTTCACACTGCCCGCAGCCGGTGCGGTTGGCGCTCTTGCCGCGCTGATTGCGCACCTCGGCACGGTCGGTGTCATCATCGACGCCGTGGTTGGGCTCGCCTTCATTCTCTTCATCTTCTGGCGCTCACGTCGCAATCGGGTTGACCACTCGAACGCGGTGAACGTGCCCGACGTTGCCGAGTCGGGCTATGCCGTGCGTATCGGCAGCAGCAAGGTTCGCAAGGTGCCAACGAAGACCGGCACTGTGCCGCCACTCACCTCGGTCGCCCAGAGCGCGGTTCGCGAAGACAAAGCGGCGCGTGAGGCTGAGCGCCGAGCGGCAGAAGAACGCGAGGCAGCTGCGCGAGCCGCACGCAAGGCCGAGAAGCGCGCCAGAAAACAGCAGAGGCAGCAGAACAACGGAGACGCGCGATGATCAACTGGATGGCGTTTCTCATTGTGTTCGCGACCGCGCTGGCTTCGTCTGCCGTCGTGGTGACGCTCTACTCGCTCGGCATTCGTTTTCTCGCGACGCCCGCGCCAAAAGCTCGCAGGGCAGACGGTAGCTTCGAGCCCGATGGCCCGTCGCGCGACGACGAAGACGACGACGTCGACGATCTCGGCCGCCCCCTCTGGGCGACCGTGGCCGCAAACATCTGCTTCGGCTTCAGCGTGATCTGCGTGCTCGTCGGCATCTACCTCATAGTGCCAGCACTCCACGGCTAGCGCCGTGTCGCGCTGACAGCACCGCGCCCCACACCCTCCTGTCCCACACTCTCCCGCCCTAACTTTCGGCGCAGGTCGTCGCAAATGGGGGTCTCGAAGGTGAAGAGGCCCCAGTTCGCGACGACTTGCGGTGCGAGGGGGACAAGCTCAGCAAGCTATACCGTAATGCGCAGCGAGACGCAGTAGCCTAGAGCGCATGAGCGCATCGACGATCAGCACCGCAGTGGCCGGGCTCCGGTTCAGCTTCGGCCAAGGATTCACCCGCACCGAAGAGTGGCGCCGCAGCCAGCTAGAGCGCATGCGCGACATGCTCACCGAACGCGAGGCCGACTTCGAGGCCGCGCTGCAGGCAGACCTCGGCAAAGCCCCCATCGAATCGCAGATCACCGAGATCGGCTTCTTGCTGAGCGAGATCGAGCACACCCTCTCGCACCTCTCGAAGTGGATGCGCCCCCGCCGCGTCGCCGCACCCCTCGTGGTGCAGCCGGCATCGGCGAAGGTGATCCTCGAACCTCTTGGCGTAGCGCTCATTATTGCCCCCTGGAACTACCCGCTGATGCTCGCCCTCTCGCCCCTCATCGGTGCGATCGCCGCCGGCAATGCTGCCGTGGTGAAGCCCAGCGAGATCGCTCCGGCGACGAGCGCGGCGATCGCGATGCTCGTGCCCGAATACCTTGACCGTCGCGCGATTGCCGTCATCGAGGGCGGCGTCGAAGAGACGACCGAGCTGCTTACCGAGCGCTTCGACCATATTTTCTACACCGGCAATGGCCGCGTGGGCCGCATCGTTGCTCGAGCCGCGGCCGAGCACCTCACCCCGGTAACGCTCGAACTCGGCGGCAAGTCACCCGTCTACGTCGACGAAACCGTCAACCTTGGCGAGGCGGCAAAGCGCATCGCCTGGGGCAAGTTCATGAACGCGGGCCAGACCTGTGTCGCACCCGACTACGTGCTCGGCAAGCGTGAGGTGCTCGCGAAGCTTGCCCCGAAGCTTGCCGACGCGATTCACGAACTCTATGGCAGTGCGGTGCAGCGCAACCCCGACTACGGCCGCATCATCAGCGACGCGCAGTTTGCTCGCCTCGTCGGGTATCTCGGTGACGGCGAAACCGTGGTCGGCGGCGGCCACGATGCGGCAACGCGCTTCATTGAGCCAACCGTGCTCGTCGGGGTGTCCCGTGATTCGTCGGTCATGCGCGACGAGATCTTCGGGCCAATTTTGCCGCTGGTCGAGGTCAGCGATCTCGATGACGCGCTGGGCTACGTGAACGCCCACGACAAGCCGCTCGCGGCCTATGTATTTAGCGACGATCAGGCGACGCGTCGTCGCTGGGAGTCAGAGACCAGTTCGGGTGCGCTCAACTTCGGGGCGCCCGTGCTGCACCTCACGGTGCCAGACCTGCCCTTCGGTGGAGTCGGTGAGAGCGGACAGGGCGCCTACCATGGCGAGCGGTCGTTCGAGGTGTTCAGCCATCAGAAGGCCGTGCTCAACAAGCCGCTGCAACCAGACACGCTTGCACCGACCATCATGCCGCCGTTCAACGCCACGAAAGACCAGATCGTGCGCAAGTTGCTCGGCAAGCTGAGGTAGCCACCTCACTTTCCTGGTTATTGGAAATACCAATAACCAGGTTGCTTGGATCTTCTGGTGTTTCGTGCGCGATTTTTGCCCGGCCTGTTTGTAACAGCGGATCGCGCACGTAACAGCGGACGGATTCGGCGATTCCAGCCGCTGTTACGTGCGCCGTCCGGTTTTACGGGAGGCGAGGGCTACATTGCGATCAGCGAGGCTGGCAGCCCCTACACCTCGAAGCGCGTGGGTAACTGTAGGTTGCCAACCCCGGTGAAGCTCGCGCGCTCGAGCCCCTGCCATTCGGCGGCACTGGCCAGCAACGACTGCGCAACTGAAGCGGTGCGCGCTGGCGCACCCGGTTCCTGCCAGGCGGCCTGCACGAGCAGCTCACGGCCAGCGCGGTCTGCTTTCAAATCGATGCGGCCAGCGAGCTTTCCGCCCACCATCAGCGGCAGGCAGTAGTAGCCGAACTGCCGCTTCTCTTTTGGCGTGTAAATCTCGATGCGGTAGTGAAAGTCGAACATTCGCTCAGCGCGCGGCCGAAACCACACCACTGGGTCGAACGGTGTGAGTAAGGCATCGGGCGCGAGCCGAGCGGGCAGCCGCGCATCGCGGTGCATCCACGCGGCGAGCGGCGTTCCATTCGCGGCCACCCAGCCCTCAACTTGCACGGGCACGAGCTCACCCGACTCCTCAAGCGCACGCACCGCCACCTGCGCCGGCCCCGACTTCAGGCGGTGATAGTCGGCGAGATCGGCAAGCGTGCCCACCCCGAGTGAGCGGGCAGCCTGCGCGATCAGTGCCCGCTGCGACTCCTCGCGCGGCACGACACCTAGCGCTGCAGCGGGCAACCCGTCTGCGGCGAGCGCGTAGCGCCGCTCGAAGCGCTCGCGCCCTGTCGTCACCACTTCGCCAACAGCAAACAGCATCTCAACTGCACGCTTCGTGTCGCTCCAATCCCACCACGGCCCGCGCTTCTCGCGAGGCCCCGTCTCGAGGTCGCGCACAAACTGCGGCCCGCCGTCGGCGAGCTGAGAACGCACGCGCGACATCGCGGGCTTGAGCTCTTCGATGCGCGAGGCGTAGCGCTGCCGATAGTCGTCCATGCGCCAGCCAAAGAGTGGGCGATCCTCGACCCGAATAAACGCGGCCTCGTGCGCCCAATACTCGGTGAACTCGCCGCTTGACCACAGGTGCCGGTCGAGGCGCTCTTGGTCGTAGCCGCCGTGCCGAGAAAACATGGGCATGTAGTGCGACCTGGCAAATACGTTGACCGAGTCGATTTGCAGCACGTGCAGGCTTTCAAGCGCGGGATCGAAGGGCCTGCGCTGCCTCATGCGCGCGGTGCCGCTGAACCCCTGCGCGGCGAGGGCGATGCGGCGGGCTTCGGGCTGCGAAAGGGTCTGCATTCACCGATGGTATCGCCCGAAACACTAAGATAAACCCGTGGAAGAGCAAACACCCGAGGCGCGGCATCGGGGCATCGTGCCCGAAGAGCCGACCTCAGACCCGGTAGCGAACGCGGCAGTGGAATTGCCTCTTGGGGTTCGCGTGGCCGCCGCATGGTCATGGCGCCTTATTCTGATCGGCATCGCCGTAGCGGCCCTGATCTGGCTGATCACGAAGGTCGCGATCATCGTGATTCCGGTGATTATCGCGATGCTCATCTCAGCCCTGCTATACCCGATTGTGTATCTCTTTGAGCGCAAGGGTCTGCCTCGCGCGCTTGGTGTGCTCACCGCGATGGTGACGTTTCTGGTTGCCGTGTCGGGGCTGATTTGGCTGATCGTGAGCCAGCTGCGGGCCGGGTTTGGTGACGTTGCTCGCAAGGCTGCGCAGACGTGGCAAGACATTTTGAGCTGGATCGAGTCGGCGCCGTTCGGGCTGAGCGCTGACCAGGTGAACTCGTTCATGGAACAGCTCATGAAGACAGTGAACGACCATCAGGGCCAGATTTGGAGTGGCGCGCTCAGCGTCACCACCACAGCTGGTCAGGTGGTTGCGGGTGCGCTGCTGACGCTGTTCTCACTGATCTTTTTGCTCATCGATGGCAAGCGAATCTGGTACTGGGTGCTCGGTTTTCTACCAAAACGTGCACACGCGGCTACTGACAGCGCCGGTCGAAACGGTTGGGTCGCTGTCGGATCTTATGTGCGCGTGCAGGTGCTTGTCGCCTTTATGGACGCGGTGGGCATCGGCCTTGGCGCGGTGATTCTCGGTGTGCCGCTGCCGATTCCGATCGCGATTTTGGTGTTCCTGGGATCGTTCATCCCGTTCCTCGGTGCGATCAGCACCGGGGCGGTCGCGGTCTTCATTGCACTTGTCTACAACGGCCCGCTCAACGCACTCATCATGCTTGGCGTCGTGATTCTCGTGAACCAGATCGAGGGGCACGTGCTGCAGCCGCTTGTCATGGGCAACGCGGTGAAGGTGCACCCGCTCGGCGTAGTGCTCGCGGTGTCTACCGGCGCACTGCTCGGAGGCATTCCCGGCGCGCTGTTCGCTGTGCCGCTCACCGCAGCCGCGAGTGCGATGGTTGATACCTTTGTTGAACGCAAGTGGGATCCTGAGGCGACGCCGGTCGCCGATTACCACAAGAAAAATCAAGTGCATCGCGAGGCCCGGACGCGGGCTCGCATAACCGCGCGACTTCAGCGCGGAGGGGAGAGCGCATGAGCGCGCAGACCGCAGACACCACCACGCCCGCTGAGGGCGCCACCGCACTCTTGCATCTTGACGATTTCGAGCGCGCACTTAACACCGTGCATCGCGTAACGAGGCGCACCCCCCTCGAAACCTCGCGCTACCTCGCCGAGGTCAGTGGGGCACCCAAGGTCTACCTGAAGTGCGAGAACCTGCAGCGCACCGGTGCGTACAAGCTGCGTGGAGCCTACAACCGCTTGCTCGGGCTGAGCGAAGAAGAACGCGAGCGCGGAGTGGTCGCCGCATCTGCGGGCAACCACGCGCAAGGCGTCGCCTACGCGGCACGCGAGCTCGGCATCAAAGCGACAATCTTCATGCCGCTTGGTGTTGCGCTGCCGAAGCTGCAGGCCACACGTAATTACGGGGCAGATGTGCGCCTTGAGGGCGACAACTTTGAGGGCACGCTTGCGGCCGCAAGGCAGTTTGTCGAAGACACCGGCGCAGTCTTTATTGCCCCGTTTGACCACCTCGCAGTGATCGAAGGCCAAGGCACAGTCGCACTTGAGATGCTCGACGTTGCCCCCGACATCGAGACCCTCGTAGTAGCCATCGGCGGTGGCGGTCTCATTTCTGGTGTGGCTGCAGCTGCCAAACTGCAGGCTGAGCGTGACGGGCGAAAGATTCGTGTGGTCGGCGTGCAGTCGGCAAACACCGCTGCGTTCCAGCCTTCGCTCGAAGCTGGCGAGCCCGTCACCATCCAGGCGCGGCCGACGATTGCCGACGGCATCGCCGTAGCAAGGCCCGGCGATCTCACCTTCCAGTTCGTGCAGAAGTACGTTGACGAGATCGTCACCGTGACCGACGACGACATCGCAAAGGCGATCGTCATGCTGCTCGAGCGCACGAAGCTGGTCGTTGAACCGGCTGGTGCTGCGGGCGTGGCCGCGATCCTCGCCGGCAAAATTGCATCCGTGGGGCCCATCGCAACGATTCTCTCGGGCGGCAACATTGACCCGCTGCTGCTGCAACGCGTCATCGGCCACGGCCTCGCCGCGTCGTCGCGCTACCTGAAGCTGCGCATTTTGCTGCCCGATATTCCAGGCCAGCTCGTGCGCACCGCCTCAATTGTCGCGTCGAAGAACGCGAACGTGGTCGAGGTGCTGCACACGCGCCACGCGACCGAGCTGCCAATAAGTGATGTCGAGCTTGAGCTGCACATTGAAACACGCGGGATCGAGCACGGCCAAGAGGTCGTTGAAGCCCTGCGTGAGGCTGGCTACACCGTGCGTGTGGGCGAGCGGTACTGAGCGGTCGCCCCTGAGTCTGTCGAAGAGCCCGTGCCCTGAGCTTGTCGAAGGGTGCGGTCGTTCACTTCGACAAGCTCAGCGAGCGACTAACCCGCGTAGGTGTCGACAGCGAGAATCTTGACCTCGATCTGGTTGCCGTTGGGTGCGGCGTAGCTCGCTGAGTCGCCAACCTTCAGGCCCACAATCGCGGCACCGAGTGGGCTCTCTGCGCTGTAGACGTCAAGGTCTGAGCCGTCTGCCATTTCGCGGTTGCCGAGTAAGAAGCGCTCTTCGTCGCCCCAGATCTCTGCGGTGATGACGGTGCCGATCTCGACCACGCCACTGGCCTGGGGAGCCTCGCCGACCACGGCGTGCTTGAGCAACTCTTCGAGGTCGCGAATGCGAGCCTCCATCTGGCCCTGCTGATCCTTCGCGGCGTGGTAGCCGCCGTTTTCTTTGAGGTCACCCTCTTCGCGTGCTGCCTCGATGCGTGCGGCGATCTCTCGGCGACCGGGCCCGCTCAGTTCGTCGAGCTCGCCCTTGAGCCGGTCGTATGCACCTTGGGTAAGCCAGGTCTGCTTCTCAGTCATTGCACGAGCCTATCAGCCCACCTGCGGCTCCCAGCAGCTGCGCACTCGGCCTGTTGTCGCGGGGCTGGTGGTGACCACAGTGCTCTCAAACCTGCGGGTTCGTTCATCGCCAGACGGCAGCGTTACGAGTTTCCACCCGACCGTGCCGTGCGATTCGCTGAGGGCCTCGATCGCGCACACGATCTCGGCGTCTGCGGCAGCGGTCACCTGTACATCGACCTCGACAGCACTGTCTGAGATGACCGAGTAGTGCAGGTCTTTGAACTCAAGATCGCTGCCCTGCTGCCATCCGCCGAAGAGCACGAACGCGAGGCCGGCGAGCACCAAGGCACCACCGGCGATCCAGGCGAAGCGCTTGTCGAAACTGCGCTTGCGGCCCCTGCCGTAGCGTTCGTCGAGCAGCGCCTGCGAAGCTGGGTCGGTCACGCGGCTCTCAACTCTCTTTGTGCTCGGCTTGCTCGTTTGCCCCTGCACATGCATCACTCAGGCGGTGTCGGTGCGGGCTACTAGACTGAACTGCGGTTGCCAGCGTACCGGGTATCTCCGGGAATCACTTGAGAGGGCGTCGATGGCACTGAGACTGATTGCGGTGCACGCACACCCAGACGACGAGTCAAGCAAGGGTGCCGCGACCTACGCGCACTACGTCGAACAGGGCGTAGAGGTGCTCGTGGTGAGCTGCACGGGTGGCGAACGCGGCGACGTGCTCAACGAGTTGGCTGCCCGCGACCCGAAGAGTCGTCGCGATCTCGCAGGGCTTCGCCGCAGCGAGATGGCGAAAGCGCGAGACATTTTGGGCTTCGAGCATCGTTGGCTCGGCTACGAAGACTCGGGCCTGCCAGACGAGGGCATCGCTGTGCCCGCTGGCTGCTTTGCAGATGTGCCTGTCGAGGTCTCGGCAGAGGCGCTCGTGAGGCTCGTGCGCGAGTTCAAGCCTCACGTCATGATCACCTACAACGAGCGCGGTGGCTACCCGCACCCTGACCACATTCGCTGCCACGAGATCTCCAAGCTCGCATGGGATGTCTCGGGTGACGCAGAGGCCTACCCTGAAGCGGGCAAGCCGTGGGCCATCGGCAAGCTCTACTACGAATCGATCTTCAACCCTGAGCGCATGGTGCGGGTGTACGAGACCCTGCGTGAGCGCGACCCAGAGTCACCGCTTATTGCGCAATTTGAAGCGATGATGGATCGCTTCTTCGACCGCCCAAGCGATGTCACGACGAGGGTCGAGGTTGGCCGCTTTTTCGATCGCCGAGACGAGGCGCTCAGGGCGCACGCGAGTCAGGTCGCGCCAGACAGCTCATTCTTCTTCTGGCCGAATGAGCTGCAGCGTGAGGCTTGGCCGTCTGAAGACTACCGACTTGCAGCATCGCGAGTTGCCACGAGCGAGTTCGAAACCGACCTGTTTCAGGGAATCACAGAGGAGCAAGCATGACCTTCGCGACGCACGCTGCGCAGCTGACGACGCTGCTGGCCGAGGCGGCCGAGAAAGAACAGTTTGACCCGAACAAGGTGTCGCCGGGTGTAGGCGGCTTCTTGGTGGTGGCGCTGCTCGCAATTGCGCTCTTCTTCTTGGGGTTTGATCTCGTGCGTCGTCTGCGTCGCGCAAAGTACCGCGCTGAGATTCAGGCAGAGTTGGCCGCCGAAATCGCTGAGCGCGATGCGGCTGCTGAAAGCGGAAACGCGGCTGACGGTGGCGCTACTGCTGACGCTGACGTGGAGCTGCCCTCGGCAGATGCCCCGGCTGCAGGCGATGCCGATCCTCGCCCCGAAGATAAGAACTAGACGACCTACTTCATGACCGCCCCGAGCCCTTCGCAGGTGCTGGCCGAGGTCTTCGGCTACACCTCGTTTCGGGGCGACCAGCAGCAGATCGTCGAACACGTCACCGCCGGCGGCGATGCGGTCGTGCTCATGCCCACGGGCGGCGGCAAATCGATTTGCTACCAGGTGCCCGCGCTCTGCCGCGAGGGCACCGGTATTGTGCTTTCGCCGCTCGTGGCGCTGATGCACGATCAGGTTGCCGCGTTGCAGCTTGTCGGTGTGCGCGCGGCGGCACTCAACTCCACAATGTCAGGCGAGGATCGCCAGGCCATCGAGCGGGCCTACGTTGCGGGCGAGCTTGACATGCTCTACCTCGCGCCCGAGCGGCTCAGCGCCCCCGGCACCGTCGAGCTGCTGCGGCGCGGGCGCATCGCGCTCTTCGCGATCGACGAGGCACACTGTGTGTCGCAGTGGGGCCATGATTTTCGACCCGACTACCTGAGGCTCGGCGCGCTCGCCGAGGAGTGGCCCGACGTGCCGCGCATTGCCCTCACCGCCACTGCCACGCCGGCTACACATCGTGAGATCACTGAGCGTCTGCACCTCGGGCGCGCGCGGCATTTTGTGTCGAGCTTTGACCGACCCAACATTCGGTACCGCATCGAGGCAAAGGGGCAGGTGAGGCACCAGCTCACGAGCTTCGTGAAGGATCAGCACGCGGGTGAGGCGGGCATCGTGTATGCGCTGAGTCGACGCAAAGTCGAGCAGACCGCTGGCTGGCTGCGCGACGCAGGCGTCGATGCGGTCGCTTACCACGCGGGGTTGCCTGCCTCAGAGCGACTGGACGCGCAGACCAGGTTCTTGCGCGAAGACGGTGTGGTGGTGGTTGCAACCATCGCGTTCGGTATGGGCATCGACAAACCCGACGTGCGCTTCGTCGCGCACATCGACCTGCCCAAGTCGGTCGAGGGCTACTACCAAGAGACGGGTCGTGGCGGCCGCGACGGTGAGCCTGCTGAAGCCTGGATGGCCTACGGTCTGGCTGATGTGGTGCAGCAGCGGCAGTTGATCGAGGGCGGCGATGGCGATGAGCAGGCTAAGCGCAATCAGCTCGCGCACCTCGGCCACATGCTCGAACTCAGTGAGACGGTCGAATGCCGCAGGCAATACCTGCTGCGCTACTTTGGGCAAGATCTTGCGGAGCCGTGCGGCAACTGCGACGTTTGTCTCAACCCGCCGAAGCTCTGGGACGCGACAGTGCCCGCGCAGAAGCTGCTGTCTACCGTGCTTCGCACCTACAACGAGCGGCGCGGCCGCACGTTTGCTGCCGGTCAACACATCGACGTGCTACGGGGTGTGACCTCTGAGCGAGTGGCCCAGCTTGCCCTTGATGAGCTCTCGACCTGGGGCATCGGAGCTGATCTCTCGGTGGCGCAGTGGCGAGGCGTGGTGCGACATCTGCTCGCGACCGGTGTGCTCGAAAGCCAGGGGGAGTGGGGCGTGCTCGCACCGACCGAGCTCGCAAAGCCCGTGCTGCGCGGTGAGCAGCAGGTGTTCATGCGTGAAGAGGTGGTGTCTCGGGCGGCCGGGCGATCCTCTTCTGCAAAAAAGAACGCGATCGCCGATCTCTCAATCGAGCAACAAGAAGTCTTCGAGCGATTGCGCCTGTGGCGGCTCGAAGAGGCGCGCGAGCAGGGGGTGCCGCCCTATGTCGTATTCGGTGATGCGACGCTGCGCGCATTGTCGACGCATCTGCCGCAGTCTGACGAGGCCCTGCTCGAGATCTCGGGCATTGGGCAGGCAAAGCTC
Source organism: Actinomycetota bacterium (assembly GCA_020161315.1). Taxonomy (GTDB): domain Bacteria; phylum Actinomycetota; class Actinomycetes; order Actinomycetales; family Microbacteriaceae; genus Leucobacter. The sequence goes on from JAIUOH010000057.1 coordinate 11,609, forward strand.
GAGCGCTACGGTGCGGCCGTGCTCGCGCTACTTGCTGAGTAGGCTGCCTCTTTCTCGGCTGCCCGCCTGCTTGCTTGCCTGCCTGCCTGCCTGCCTGCCTGCTTGTCTTGCCTGCCTCCTCACCTACCTCCCACTCCCACCAACCCCGTTCCCCTGCTCGTTCAGCCGGATCACGCACATAACCGCGGATGGAATCGCCGAGCCGATCCGCTGTTACGTGCGTTATCCGCTGTTGTGAACCGGCTCAATCTGAGACCTTTGATGAGGTTCTGCCCAGACTCGCTGCCGCCCTCGCTTTCTTCCACAGACGCGCCCATTCGACCCCAAAACACCAGTTCTGTGAGTAACCCAATTCGTGCCCGCGCGAACCCCCAAGATGGCACTATGAGACTCCTTGCCGACGTGCGATCCCTTGGTGGTCACGCACTCACCTCACACCTCCGGGAGCGCGGCCATTCGGCGCGTTCGATTGGCGATGCTGTGCGTGCCGGGCAGCTGCGGCGCCCGCGGCGGGGCATCGTTGTCACGCCAACTATTGATCCCGAACTCGAGTTTGCTGCCCGACATGGTGTGCTGCTTACATGCGTCACTCAAGCTCGCCGGCTGGGCATTTGGGTCTCCGAGGATCCCAGGTTGCCGCACGTGGCCGCCCGACATCGGGGGTATCACGTGGAGGCGGTTGCGAGGGTGCACTGGAGCGCGGCGCCAGCGCTGAGACCACCTGACCAACTCGAAGACCCCCTGCCCAACGTGCTGTTTCACGTGGCCGAATGCTTGCCCTTCGAGCACGCGCTTGCTACTTGGGAGTCGGCCATTAACAAGGGCAAGACCGACGTGCAACAGCTTGCTGCTCTCAAGTTGCCCCCTGAAGCTGCGCGACTGCTCGCAGAGTGTGCACCATTTTCAGACTCTGGCCTCGAATCGCTGTTTCGCACCAGGCTTAGGTGGTTGCGCCTGCCGATCCGGACACAATCTTGGCTGCACGGTCATCGTGTCGACTTTCTGATCGCAGATCGGCTCGTAGTGCAGATTGACGGCAAACAGCACGCCGGTCAACAAAAGACCGCTGACTACAAGCATGATGCTGAGCTGCAGGCGCGGGGCTTCCATGTGATCCGGATGGGCTACACCCAAGTGATGTTTGAGTGGCCGAGCGTGCAAGAGCAGATCATGCAGGCGATTGCGGCTGGCTTGCACCTGCCGCGGTAGCGGGAACCGGCCGGTCGAACCCTGAGGGCTGCCCAGATGCGGGAGGCCGCTCGGGTTTGGGCTGATCCCACGTGTTCGTAACACTGGCTGCCGCACGTCACAGCGGATCAAGTCGCGAAATCCATCCGCTGTTACGTGCATCATCCGCTGTTACGTGCAGGGAGAGAAGTGTTGAACGGATGAAATGCAGGGAGAGAGAATTGAGGGGATGAAATGCGCGGCGACGTGAAGGGGTTAGCGAGGCGAAGGCGACTATTGCGCAATGTGACGGGCGGCGCGTATAGTTGATTCTTGGTGTGTTCCACCGTCGTTTGCCGTGCGCGGCAACCGCGAGGCGACCACCTACGGGTCAATTCGTCGCAAGGCGAACTACCCCCACGGCATACCTGCACCCGTCGCGAAACCGCAAGGCAACGCGACAGCAGGTCAGCGGCCATGCGAGTGGTCGCGAATGCTCAACACAATGAAGCATTCCTGTCACCGTGCAGGAGTAACAAGGAGAATCAGTGCCTACTATTCAGCAGCTGGTTCGCAAGGGGCGTACGCCGAAGGTCTCCAAGACCAAGGCTCCCGCTCTGAAGGCGAACCCACAGC
>JAIUOH010000002.1 GCA_020161315.1 Actinomycetota bacterium
GTTCGATCTCGATGCGGTCATCAAGGGTCAAGTGGCGGTAGTGTGCAGGCAAGGAAGCGCAACCCTCCGGGTCAAGGTGTGAACAACCACAACCTACGAGGTGTTGCGCTTCCGTTTAGAATCCGGGTATGCGCCACGGGTATCTAGGGCGAAGGTAGACTGAAACACATGGCAGAGATCGATATGAAGCCTCGCAGCCGAGACGTCACCGATGGAATCGAAAAGGCAGCAGCCCGCGGCATGCTGCGCGCAGTCGGCATGGGCGATGAGGACTGGGATAAACCGCAGATCGGCATCGCGAGCTCATGGAACGAGATCACGCCGTGCAATCTCAGTCTCGACAGGCTCGCGCAGGGCGCGAAAGAGGGCGTGCACTCCGGCGGGGGCTACCCACTGCAGTTCGGCACGATCTCGGTCAGCGACGGCATTTCGATGGGGCACGAGGGTATGCACTACTCGCTCGTCTCGCGCGAGGTGATCGCTGATTCGGTTGAGACAGTCGTCATGGCAGAGCGCCTCGACGGCACCGTGGTGCTCGCTGGTTGTGATAAGTCGCTGCCGGGCATGCTCATGGCTGCGGCTCGCCTTGACCTGGCATCGGTGTTTCTCTACGCAGGCTCGATCGCGCCGGGTTGGGTGCAGCTGAGCGATGGCACTGAAAAGCAGGTCACGATCATCGACGCCTTCGAAGCTGTCGGTGCGTGCAAGGCCGGCACCCTCAGCGAAGAAGACCTGAAGCGCGTTGAGTGCGCGATTGCGCCCGGCGAAGGTGCTTGTGGCGGCATGTACACCGCAAACACCATGGCCTGCGTTGCCGAGGCACTGGGCATGAGCTTGCCTGGTTCTGCCGCTCCGCCAAGCGCCGATCGCCGTCGCGACTACTACGCGCACCGGTCTGGCGAGGCAGTCGTGAACATGCTGCGCCTCGGCATCACCGCCCGTGACATTCTGACGCGCAAAGCATTTGAGAACGCAATTGCCGTGGCGATGGTGCTCGGCGGCTCGACGAACGCGGTGCTGCACCTGCTGGCGATCGCGCGCGAGGCAGAGGTCGACCTTACTCTAGAAGACTTCACCCGCATCGGTGAGAAGACCCCGCACCTTGCCGACATGAAGCCGTTCGGGCAGTACGTGGCGCAAGACTTTGACCGTGTCGGGGGCATGCCCGTCATCATGAAGGCGATGCTTGACGCAGGCATGCTGCACGGTGACGCGTTGACCGTTACCGGTAAGACTGTTGCAGAAAACCTTGCCGACGTAACCGCGCCTCTCGACGGCAAAGTCATTCGTAAGCTCGATGACCCGCTGCACGCAAACGGTGGGCTCACTATCTTGCACGGCACGCTCGCACCAGAGGGAGCCGTTGTGAAGACCGCGGGCTTTGACGCCGATCTGTTCGAGGGCCCCGCGCGGGTCTTCGAGCGCGAGCGGGCGGCCATGGACGCGTTGACCGAGGGCAAGATCGGCAAGGGCGACATCGTCGTTATTCGCTACGAAGGGCCCAAGGGCGGGCCCGGAATGCGCGAGATGCTGGCCATCACCGCGGCCATCAAGGGCGCGGGGCTGGGCAAAGATGTACTACTATTGACCGACGGACGATTCTCAGGCGGCACAACCGGCCTGTGTATCGGACACATTGCACCAGAGGCGTCAGACGGCGGTCCGATTGCGCTGGTGAGCGACGGTGACCTGATTCGGGTCGATATCGCCGCAAAAACGCTCGACATTCTGGTTGATCCCGCCGAGCTTGAAGCCCGCCGAGCAGCATGGGCTCCGCTTCCTCCTCGCTACACGCGTGGTGTACTCGCGAAGTACACGAAACTCGTTCGCAGCGCATCTGAAGGTGCTATCACCGGTTAGGGTGATTGTGTGCCTGCGTTTCCCGTGCATTCGGGCTGCGCAGGCTGACGTGTGATAGCGAAGCGCTCCAGAAATTCAGCCACAGAAAGTATGAAATGAACTCGGATACGAGTACTGGGTACCAAGACACCTCTGCACGCAGTGAACGCATGACGGGTGCGCAGGCCGTCGTTCGCAGCCTCGAGATGCTCGGCGTCTCTGACGTCTTCGGTCTGCCGGGTGGAGCGGTGTTGCCGCTCTACGACGCACTGAATGAAGACAACGATCTGCGCCACATTCTCGTACGTCACGAGCAGGGCGGTGGCCACGCTGCAGAGGGCTTCGCCGCTGCTGGCGGCAAGGTTGGTGTTTGCATCGCGACCTCTGGCCCCGGTGCAACGAACTTGGTGACCGCTATCGCTGACGCATACATGGACTCGGTGCCGCTGCTTGCGATCACCGGCCAGGTGTTCTCGCACCTCATGGGCTCAGACGCGTTCCAAGAGGTCGACATTGTCGGTATTACCATGCCGATCACGAAGCACTCGTTCCTCGTGAAGAAGGCCGAAGACATTCCGCGTGCGATCGCGGCCGCCTATGAGGTGGCAAGCACCGGTCGCCCCGGGCCAGTGCTCGTTGACATCACGAAGGATGCGCAGGAGGCGGAGTTCGACTTCGTCTGGGAGTCGCGTGTCGACCTCGTCGGGTACCGCCCTATCACCAAGGCGAACAGCAAGCAGATTCAGGCTGCCGCTGAGCTCATCGCCAACGCAGAGCGCCCCGTCTTTTACATCGGCGGCGGCGTTGGTCGTGCTGGCGCCTCGGAAGAGTTGCTGCAGCTTGCCGAGCTGGTTGGCGCACCCGTTGTCACCACGCTGATGGCCCGCGGTGTCTTCCCTGACTCGCACTCGCAGCACCTGGGCATGCCCGGCATGCACGGCACCGTTCCCGCAGTGCTCGCGCTGCAAGAGAGTGATCTGCTCATCACGATCGGCGCGCGGTTCGACGACCGCGTCACCGGCAAGACGGCACTCTTTGCGCCAGACGCCAAGGTGATTCACGCCGACATCGACCCCGCAGAGATCGGCAAGATCCGTGCGGCAGACGTACCCATCGTTGGCGATGCCGCAGAAGTAATCAGCGACCTTATCGCCGCGGTGTCGACGCTGAAGACCAGCACCCAGTTTGCTGACATGTCGGCGTGGTGGACTCGACTGCGTCTGCTGCAAGAGCGTTACCCGCTTGGCTTTGCCCCGACCAGCGACGGCCTGCTTGCTCCCGAACACGTCATTCAGCGCATCGGCGAGCTGACGGGCCCCGAGGCAATCTACGCAGCCGGTGTCGGTCAGCACCAGATGTGGGCTGCTCAGTTCATTAAGTATGAGCGCCCCAACTCGTGGCTCAACTCGGGCGGTGCCGGCACCATGGGTTATGCGGTTCCCGCCGCCATGGGTGCAAAGGTCGCAGAGCCCGAGCGTGTGGTCTGGGCGATTGACGGCGACGGCTGCTTCCAGATGACCAACCAAGAGTTGGCCACCTGCGTCGTGAACGACATTCCCATCAAGGTTGCCGTCATCAACAACTCTTCGCTCGGTATGGTGCGTCAGTGGCAGACCCTCATTTATGACGGTCGCTACTCAAACACCGAGCTCAACACCGGCCACGGCTCACGCCGTATTCCCGACTTCGTGAAGCTCGGTGAGGCCTATGGTTGCCTCTCGATTCGCGTAGAGCGCGAAGACCAGGTTGACGATGCGATCAAGCTCGCGCTCGAAACCAACGACCGCCCCGTCGTCATCGAGTTCGTCGTGAGCGCCGACGCGATGGTGTGGCCCATGGTTCGCCAGGGCACCAGCAACAGCGATATTCAATATGCACTAGAGCACAGCCCCGAGTGGGGAGAGGAGTAAGCCATGAGCCGTCACGTACTCAGCCTGCTGGTCGAAGACAAGCCCGGCCTGCTCACCCGCGTTGCGGGTCTCTTTGCCCGCCGCGGTTTTAACATCGATTCGCTCGCGGTAGGCCCCACCGAACTCGCGGGCCTCTCGCGCATCACCGTCGTCGTGAACGAAGACGACGTGCAGATCGAGCAGATCACGAAGCAGCTCAACAAGCTTGTCAACGTGATCAAGATCGTAGAGCTCGAAGACTCGCAGTCGGTGCAGCGCGAACACATGCTCATCAAGGTGCGCGTAGATCACCAGACTCGCTCGCACGTGCTCGAGGCAGTCAATCTGTTCCGTGCGCGCGTGGTAGACGTCGTTACCGATGCGCTCGTGATCGAGGTCACCGGCGACACCGGCAAGATCCAAGCCTTCCTGCGAGTGCTCGAGCAGTACGGCATCAAAGAGATCGCCCAGTCAGGCCTCATTGCGGTCGGGCGCGGTGCGAAGAGCATCACCGAGCGCGTCTACAAGAATTGAGCGGATCGCAAGCGATCAGCCACAAAGTTCCAACCCTTTTACCTATACCACTAACTATTAAGGAGGCCACTCGTGGCTGAAATGTACTACGACGCCGATGCTGACCTGTCGATCATCCAGGGCAAGAAGGTAGCCGTCGTTGGCTACGGCTCGCAGGGTCACGCGCATGCGATGAACCTTCGCGACTCGGGCGTCGAGGTTGTCATTGCGCTCAAGGAGGGCTCGAAGTCGGCTGCCAAGGCCGCAGAGGCAGGCTTCAAGGTGCTGACCGTTGACGAGGCAGCTGCCTGGGCAGACCTGATCATGATCCTCGCACCCGATCAGCACCAGCGCTCGATCTTCAACGATCAGATCAAGCAGCACCTGACCGCGGGCAAGACCCTTGCGTTCGCACACGGCTTCAACATTCGCTTCGGCTACATCGAGGCACCCGAGGGCGTTGACGTGATCCTCGTCGCTCCCAAAGCTCCGGGCCACACCGTGCGCCGCGAGTTCGTCGCAGGCCGCGGTATTCCCGACATCATCGCTGTCGAGGTTGACGCATCGGGCACCGCTTGGGAGACCGCAAAGTCGTACGCCAAGGCAATCGGTGGCACCCGCGCCGGCGTCATCAAGACCACCTTCACCGAAGAGACCGAGACCGACCTGTTCGGCGAGCAGAGCGTGCTCTGCGGCGGCACCGCACAGCTCGTGCAGTACGGCTTCGAGACCCTGACCGAGGCTGGCTACCAGCCCGAGATCGCCTACTTCGAGGTGCTGCACGAGCTCAAACTCATCGTTGACCTCATGTGGGAGGGCGGCATCGCCAAGCAGCGCTGGAGCGTCTCTGACACCGCTGAGTACGGCGACTACGTCTCGGGCCCCCGCGTCATCGACCCTCGCGTCAAGGAAAACATGCAGGCAGTGCTCGCCGACATTCAGTCGGGCGCATTCGCCAAGCGCTTCATCGAGGATCAGGACAACGGCGGCCAAGAGTTCCTCGAGCTGCGCGCCAAGGCCGAGAAGCACCCCATCGAGGTCACCGGCCGCGAACTGCGTGGTCTCTTCGCCTGGTCGCAGCAGGACGAAGATTACGTCGACGGTAGCGCTGCGCGCTAACGACGACGTAATCTCACAGGCAGCACTGTTTGCTGAAGATCGCGAGCGATCTTCAGGCGTCGACGGTAGCGCTGCGCGCTAGGTCAAGCGCTCTCATTGCTTGCGAAAGGATCAGCCCCGGGGGAGACCCCGGGGCTTTTCCCGTTTGCGGGGCACTCTTGCAGCATTCTTTGGTGGTTCGTGAGGGCCAGCACCGCTAGGCTGAAACAGTTCACAGTCAAATGCCCTTCGGCACATCGGTGAGGATGCACATATGGGACTCATTCAGGCAGCAATTGGCGCGATCGGCGGCACGCTTGCAGATCAGTGGAAAGACTTTTACACGGTGCCGTCTGGCCTGGCTCCAACTGCTGCGCTGTTCGCTGCGGTTCCGCAGGGACAGAACGCTGGCCGCGGCTCGAATACCAAGGGTTCAGACGGCGTCATCACTAATGGCAGCAAGATTCTCGTGCCCGAGGGCTACGGTTTGGTGCTGATGCAGGATGGCGCAATCACCGGTTTCGCCGCAGAAGCTGGCGCGTACGAGTGGAACTCAGAGGCACAGGACTCGCAGTCGATCTTCGCGGGCAACGGCATTGTGAGCCCGCTCATTACGACCTCGTGGGAACGTTTTAAATTTGGCGGACGCCCGAGCACCCAGCAGCGAGCTTACTTCGTCACGCTGAAGGAGCTACCGAACAACCGCTTCGGCACCCAGAGCGAGATTTACTGGGATGACGCCTACATGAATGCGCAGGTCGGCGCGGTGACCCGCGGCACCTACACGCTGAAGGTTATCGACCCGATTCTGTTCGTGAAGAACTTCGTGCCCGCGAAGTACCTCGAGCCGGGTCAGGTGTTCGACTTCACCGATCTTGAGAACGATGCCGCCTCGCAGCTGTTCAACGAGGTCGTTGGCTCGCTCGCGCCAGCATTCTCGCTCTACACAAACGACCCCTCAAAGGGCAACCGCATCACGAAGATTCAGCAAGACTCGCTGGGCTTCGCGCAGAGCCTCTCGGCAGCGGTTGAGCAGAACTACCAGTGGTCGACGGCGCGTGGCCTCGCTATCGCTGCTACCGCGATCATCGCGATCGAATACGACGAGAACACCCGCGAACTGCTGAAGAACGTGCAGCGTGCAGACGCGCTGTCGGGCGCGCGAGGCAACTCGAACCTGCAGGCTTCGGTCGCAGCTGGCTTCGAGGCGGCTGGCGAGAACGCTGGCGCTGGTGGCATCTTCGGAATGGGTATGGCGGCGGGCACCGCTGGTCTCGGTGGCCTGCAGCAGCCGGTTCCCGGCGTCGGTGCACAGAGCACCCCGCAGCAGGCTGCACCGGCGGACGCGGCTCCCGCTGCTGAAGACCCAATGGCTAAGCTCGCGAAGTTCAAAGAGATGCTCGACGCCGGGCTTATCTCGCAAGAGGACTACGACGCCGCCAAGGCCAAGGCACTGGGGCTCTAGCCAAGGCTGAACGATTATGAATGATGCAGCTGAGGGGCTGCCCGGTGTGCCGCCGACGCAGCCCCAACAGCCGGTGCCGCCGCAAGCGTCTGGGCAACATCTGCAGCAGTCGGCACCACAGCAGCAAGCAGCACAGGCGCAGCCGCAGCAGACGTCGGCTGATCCCGCGCTGCCATTGCAGCTTGACCCCGACGCCACGACGCAGGCCAACACTCAGAACGAACGCCTTGGCGATGGTGTAAACCGCTGCCCGAGGTGTGGCTCAACAGAGATTCAACTGCGCCCGCAAACGGGCATGTTGATTTGCATGTTCTGTCGGTACGAGTGGTCGGAACAAACTGTCGAAGGGCAGATTTTCGAAGAGCAGCCGCTCGATCAACTGCAGGGCACCGTCGTTGGCAGCGGTGCCGCAGATATCGACGAGACGATGACAGACGTCGTCACGTTGAAATGCGGGGGCTGTGGTTCCGAAGTGGTGGTCAACGTCGCGAGCGCGATGTCGGCGAGATGCCACTGGTGCCGCAATATTTTGACGGTGAACAACCAGGTGCCCAACGGTGCCGTACCCGATGCGGTGCTGCCCTTCACGCTCACACACGAGCAGGCGGTCGAGGCGATTCGCGAGTTCGCGGGCAAGCGCAGAATGTTTGCCCACCGCAAGTTCTTGCGCGAGTTCACCCCCGAGAACGTAGTCGGTGTCTACCTGCCCTACATGGTTGTCGACGGCAACGCGAGCGCAACGGTGTGGGGGCAGGGCGAGGTGCTGGTGCGCAGTTACACGCGTGGCAGCGGCGACGACCGTGAGACCTTCTATGACGCTGACGTGTACCAGGTGCGCAGGTTTGTCGACTTCACCGTCGACGATCTCACTATCGAGTCGTCTGCCGAGCGGGCGAATATGGATGTGTTCGTGAACACGAACAACATCATCAACGCGATTCTGCCCTTCGACACCAAGAATGCGGTGAAGTGGAACGCCAGCTATCTCACCGGTTTCACCTCTGAGAAGCGCGATCAGAATGTTGAAGCGATTCGCCCCGTGCTTGAAGACCAACTGCTGTCTATCGCTCGCTCAGAGGTGTCTCCGACGGTGAGTGGCTACAATCGCGGCGTGCGGTGGGAGCATGAACAGCTCAACGTGCACGGCACCCGCTGGGTCTCGATGTACATGCCCGTGTGGCTGTACTCGTACTATCACGTAGAGGGGGGTCGCGGCATGGTCCACTACATCGCCGTGAACGGCCGCACAGGCGAGACGATGGGCAGCGTGCCGGTTTCACGCGGCAGGTTGCTCGCCGCGGCACTCACCACAGGCACAGTGATTGAGGCAATTGTGATCGCATTTTTGGTGGCGACGATATGATCGCCTGGCTCATCAACACCGCTGCGGTGGCCGGCCCCGTGCTGCACGGTGCGTTTCTACAGTCGAACGCTCAAGACGAAAACGGCGGGGGATGGCTGCTTGCGGCAGGCCCCGCCGCCGGCATTGCGGTCTACACGATGCTGTTTCGCTACTACCGAAACACCGACAAGTCGCACTCCTTCGAGCGCGAAACGATCATTGAGTCAAAGCCTGTGACCGGCAGCGACGCGAAGGTCGACGAGGTGCGCGGCACAAAGCGCACCTCGATCCCCGGCAATAACGTGAGCAGCCATCGCGAGCGAGTGCAGCGCGTCGAATAGCCGCATCGAACGCTCGAATACAGAAAAGGATCGCCCCTCGACCTGCCAATGAGGCAGACGAGGGGCGATCCCTTTTGTGTGCGGTGACCCGCTTACGAAGCAGCTGGTGCCGCGTCTGCGACCTCGATCGGCGCATCTGACGGGTCTGCCCATACCGGAGCCGGCAGCAGCGTATCGGTGCTGCCAGCCTGAATCTCGCGCAGTGCCGAGGTGATCTCGTCGGCGTTCTCGGGCACGTTCAGGCCGCAGTTCTGCAGCTCGGAGGCGAACTTCAGCGTAAGCCGGTTCTTGCCCGCTTCGATTGCCTGTGCGGTGGTGCCGCTCTGAATCACGCTGCCGGTCTGAATATCTGAGACGTCTTCACAGACGTGGTAGACGGTGCCGCCGTCGACCCAGAACACCTTGTCGGAGCCGAGCAGCTGAATCACGGTCGACTGATCGGCGGTGTACTTCTCAACCGACGGTGGGTTGTAGTCGATGCCGAGGGCAACGCTCGCGACGGCGAGCACGATGCCGATGATGCCGGCGGTGGTCTTCTGGCCCTTGTCCATGTCCTTGTTCAAGAAGATCATGATGATGAGGGGCAAGAACGCGATCACAGCGATGATGGCGCCCAGCTGGTTCTGCACGAAGAACCGCACGGTGTCTGCCTTGCGCGCCGGGTCGAGTCGGTTCGCCTTCTTCCACAGCATCGAACCCGTGATGGCGAGTGCTGCGATGACCACAAGCAGCACGATGAGGGTGATAAATGCCCACTGCGGAAAGTGCGCTACGGCTTCTTGCGCCTGCAGCAGACCGGTATCTGGGTCGCGCACGAGCGTGCCGTCTTCGCCCACCCACTCGCGTTGGCGCAGCAGCCAGAAGATCGCGACGGCCTCGAGCGCGATCGCGACAACCCAGCTGACGAGCGCGATGATGCGCAGCTTCTTGCTCTTCGCCTTCGACTCGGCGGTCGGCTTCCATTCCTGACCGTTTGTCGGCTTGGCATCCTCAGACATTGCGCTCCTTCAGAGTGGGGGTGATGCGGTTCAAGTCTTCCTGCGTCAGTGTACTTCAAGCTTTTCGCGAGGTGCGGCTCGCTAGGCTGGTCTATATGGGTAACGAAAAGGATCGCGCGAGCCGCGAGGCGGCCCGCGAGAGCTCGCTCGCGAGCGGGTGGACCGTCGAGGGGCAGCCCGTGACGGCTCCAGAAGCTCAGCTGACGCGCGTGGAGGACCAGCTCGCAGGCGCGGTCGACTCTCGTGCTGAAAGCGATGAAGCGAGCGCGAGCCGAGCACAACTTTCTAATGGTGCGCTGGTGTTGCTGGGGTTGATCGGCGGCGTCTATCTGCTGTTCACCTTTGTCTGGTTTAGCTGGGCAAATGCCGCATCGGTGGCAAACGCCTCGGTGGTGTCTACGAGTGGCACGCTTGGGGGCGTGCTGCAGCAGATCGTGTTCTGGGTCGCGCCATTCGCGCCTGCGCTCTGGTTTGTGTCGGTGCTGGTGCTTTGCCGAGGCGCAAAGATGTGGCGCATTGTGCTGTGGCTGGCGCTCGGGCTCGTCGTGCTCGTGCCGCTGCCGATGTTTGGGGGGCTGTTCTAGTGGCGGGCAAGATCACCGGGTGGGTCGCGTTCGTGTTGCTCACCGGACTATACGTGTACATGGTCGTGGCCGCGGTCGGCAACCTGACGCAGCTGCCAGAGATGGCATCGCAGCTTGGCCTTGGGGTGAACGCCACCGGCTGGTTCTGGCTTTGGCTCGGGGTAGCACTGCCGGTGCTCGGCTATGCGGTCGCGCTGCTTGCGGGCCGTAAACGCCGCGGCGGTTCTCGCCTGCTGATTCTCGCGACCGCTCTCGCCGTCGTTGCCGCTCTGCAACTCGAGATTTCGCTCGTGGTGCCGCCGACATCGTTCTTCATGTAAGCGCTCTGCGCGCTATCTGCGGAATATGGCGATAGTAGACTGGTAGAGGTGCCGCAAACGCTGGCGCCCAACTCTCTCGCTCTCGGAGGACCATTTTCTGATGCCCGCGCCGGTCGTGCTACTCGCTGAAGAACTCTCACCCGCTACGATCGCAGCCCTCGGGCCGGACTTCGATGTGCGCAACGTCGATGGCACCGACCGTGACGCGCTGCGCGCCGCTCTTGCCGACGCCGATGCGGTGCTCGTGCGCTCGGCGACCCAGATTGATGAGGAGGCCCTTGGCTGGGCACCCCAACTGAAGGTGATCGCTCGCGCAGGCGTTGGCCTCGACAACGTTGATATTAAGGCCGCGACCCAGGCTGGCGTCATGGTCGTGAACGCCCCCACCTCGAACATCATCAGCGCCGCTGAGCTCACCGTGTCGCACATTCTCGGCCTCGCACGTCACCTGCAGCGCGCACACGGTTCGCTGAGCGCTGGTCAGTGGAAGCGCTCGTCGTTTACCGGCACCGAGCTCTATGAGAAGACCATCGGCATTATTGGCCTCGGCCGCATTGGTGCGCTCGTTGCTGAGCGTCTGCGCGGCTTCGGTGTCGAACTGCTCGCCTATGACCCCTACATCACCGCCGCCCGCGCAGCGCAGCTCGGTGCAGAGCTCGTAGAGCTTGACGAGCTCGTCGCTCGCGCCGACTTCTTGACCATTCACATGCCCCGCACGCCCGAAACTCTCGGCATGATCGGTGAGGCACAGCTGAAGGCTATGAAGCCGACCGCCTACGTGGTGAATGTTGCCCGCGGTGGCCTCATCGACGAGCAGGCGCTGGTTGCCGCACTCGACGCTGGCGAGATTGCAGGCGCCGCGCTCGACGTCTTTGTGCAGGAGCCGCCGACCGATGACAGCCTCACCGCGCACCCCAAGATCAACGTCACCCCGCACCTCGGTGCCTCGACCGAAGAGGCGCAAGAGAAGGCCGGCATTTCGGTCGCGAAGTCGGTGCGCCTCGCGCTTGCTGGCGAGCTCGTGCCCGACGCGGTCAACGTCGCGGGCGGCACGATCAATGAGTATGTGAAGCCGGGTCTGCCGCTCACCGAGAAGCTCGGTCAGATCTTTGCCGGCCTCGCAGCGGGCCCCGTTACCTCGCTCGATGTTGAGGTGCACGGCGAACTCAGCGAGCACAACGTGCAGGTGCTGCGCCTCGCCGCGCTTAAGGGCCTGTTCTCGCAGGTCGTGAGCGACCCGGTATCGTACGTGAACGCTCCGCTCATCGCTGAGCAGCGCGGCGTCGAGGTTCGCTTCCACGTCGACGCGATCTCTGAGAGCTACCGCAACGTCATCACCCTGCGCGGCACCACCGCAGAGGGCGCGCAGATCTCGGTCTCGGGCACGCTTACCGGCCCGAAGCAGATCGAGAAGATTGTCGAGATCAACGGCTACGAGGTCGAGCTGCCTATCAGCGAGCACCTCGTTGTCTTCAGCTACGAGGATCGCCCGGGCATCGTCGCCGCCTACGGCGGCCTGCTCGGCGATGCGGGCGTGAATATCGCAGGCCTGCAGATCGCTCGCGACGAGAAGAAGGGCACCGCTCTTTCGGTGCTCTCAGTCGACGCTGCGATTCCGGCTGATCTCATCGAGCGCCTCGGAGAGGCGATCGGCGCGACGGTGTTGCGCACTATCGATCTCATCGACGCGTAACGCCGACCAACACTCTTTCGCTCGCCATGCTCCGGTTCTAGACTCGGGGCATGGCGAGCGAAACTGTTTCTGCAGAAGAAGTACACCCCGCGACCGAACTCACCGAACTCGAGTTTTCGATCTTCGGCTTCATCTCGCGGCCGCGCACAGAGGTCTACGAAGCCGTCGCCGATCCCGCGTTGCTCAGCAAATACTTCACCACGGGCGGGGCAGAGGGCAGGCTCGAAACCGGGGCGACGGTGATGTGGGACTTTGCAGACTTTCCGGGTGCGTTTCCGGTCGAGGTGCTCGAGGCCGATGGTGAGACGAAGATCGTCATTCGCTGGGGCGGCGACGCGGCAGCCACGGTCGCTGCCGAGCACACCGACGTGATTTTCGAGTTTCACACCGAGAGTGAGCGCACCAAGGTCGTGATCTCTGAGCGAGCCTGGCGATTGAATGAGGCCGGTGCGCAGGGCGCGTTCGGCAATTGCATGGGCTGGACGGGGATGCTCGCCGCAATGAAAGCTTGGCTCGAGTACGGTATCAATCTGCGCGAGGGTTTCTACCGCTGAGCTCGTGACCCGAATCGCTCCCGCAGCAGTATTGCGCCGAGTACGAGACCGGAGCCTAGTAAGCCGAGCATGGCGATCGCGCCGTCGCTCAAGCCGAGAAAACCGGTAAGCAACGGGTGCTCCGCCGCCACCGAGGCGTCGAATTCCCACCAACCATCGAAGCTGCGGTAGTTCGTGAAGCTCTGCTGCCGCACGCCGCCAAGCTGGGTAGCCAGTGCGGGTCTGGCGAGCGCATTCAGTAGCACCGCAAAGCCCACGGGCAGCGCGACAATCACGACGAATCGCAGTGCGCGCACCCGGACGCTGAGATCGGCCATGATGCGAGTGTACGGGGCGAGGCGCACCCGGTTTCTGTAAACCACCGGGTTTTCAGCCCTCAACTGGTATTCTCGTAATGCGGGCTTGCGTCTATCTACGACTGACACACACCCGCATCAACGATGAACCGGGCACGCTGTCGGCGGGCTGGTCTTCGGTGGTGGCTTGTCTGCCGCGATCCCGCGCCAGACGAACTTCTACTGAACATCAGCACTCGCGATCGAACGTGGCTATCGCTTTTCGCGATCGGGGCTGCTGGCCGCGCGCTCATTCTGTAGAAAATGAAGTAAAGGAGATCCCGTGGAGGGTCCTGAAATCAAGTTCGCCGAGGCAGTGCTCGACAACGGTCGCTTTGGTAAGCGCACCGTTCGCTTCGAGACCGGCCGTCTGGCACAGCAGTCGCAGGGTGCAGTTGCTGCATACCTCGACGAAGAGACCATGCTGCTCAGCGCAACCAGCGCTTCGAAGCAGCCGAAGGAGCACTTCGACTTCTTCCCGCTGACCGTCGACGTTGAAGAGCGCTCGTACGCAGCAGGCAAGATCCCCGGCTCGTTCTTCCGTCGCGAGGGTCGTCCCTCGACCGAGGCCATTCTCGTTTGCCGCCTGATCGACCGCCCCCTGCGCCCGTCATTCGTTGACGGCCTGCGCAACGAGGTGCAGATCGTGGTGACCGTGCTGTCGATCGCTCCGGGTGAGTACTATGACGCACTCGCGATCAACGCAGCTTCGGCTTCGACCCAGATCTCGGGTCTGCCGTTCTCGGGCCCCATCGCAGGTGTGCGCCTCGCACTGATCCCCGGTGCTGCTGGTAACGCTGACCAGTGGGTTGCGTTCCCGAACGTCGAGCAGGTCGGCGAGGCTGTCTTCGACCTGATGGTCGCTGGCCGCGTTGTGAAGAATGCTGACGGCACCGAAGATGTCGCCATCATGATGGTTGAGGCTGAGGCTACCGAGGGTTCATGGAACCTGATCAAGGCTGGCGCAGTAAAGCCCGACGAGGCAGTGGTTGCCCAGGGCCTCGAGGCTTCGAAGCCTTTCATTGCCCAGCTTGTCAAGGCTCAGGAACAGCTCGCAGCTCAGTCGGCGAAGGAGGTGCAGGAGTACCCCGTGTTCCTGCCCTACACCGACGAGGTCTACGCTGCCGTTGCGGCTCTCGCAGAGGCAGAGTTGTCGCCGATCTACCAGATCGCCGACAAGCAGGAGCGCCAGGATGCTGACGACGCGCTGAAGGCTCGTGTGAAGCAGGAGATCGCCGCCAAGATCGAGGCTGGCGAACTCGAGGCTTCGGCCGCTGACCAGGTGTCGGCCGCTTACAAGTCGGTCACCAAGAAGGTTGTGCGCGGTCGCGTGCTCACCGAGGGTGCTCGCATCGACGGTCGCCCGCTCGACAAGGTTCGTGCGCTCGACGCAGAGGTGCAGGTGATTCCTCGCGTGCACGGTTCGGCGATCTTCCAGCGCGGCGAGACCCAGATTCTGGGCGTCACCACGCTGAACATGTTGAAGATGGAGCAGCAGATCGACTCGCTGTCGCCTGTCACCAGCAAGCGCTACATGCACCACTACAACTTCCCGCCGTACTCGACCGGTGAGACCGGCCGTGTTGGCAGCCCGAAGCGCCGCGAGATCGGCCACGGATTCTTGGCTGAGCGCGCGCTCGTGCCCGTGCTGCCCACCCGCGAGGAGTTCCCGTACGCGATTCGCCAGGTCAGCGAGGCGCTCGGCTCGAACGGCTCGACCTCGATGGGCTCGGTCTGCGCATCGACCCTGTCGCTGCTCAACGCTGGTGTGCCGCTGCGCGCCGCTGTTGCAGGCATCGCAATGGGTCTCGTCTCTGACGAGGTCGACGGCGTGCGTCACTACAAGGCGCTCACCGACATCCTCGGCGCAGAAGACGCGCTCGGCGACATGGACTTCAAGGTCGCAGGCACCTCGGAGTTCGTGACCGCGCTGCAGCTCGACACCAAGCTCGACGGCATTCCTTCGGACGTGCTCGCTGGTGCGCTGTCGCAGGCGAAGCAGGCTCGCACCGAGATCCTCGATTTCATGGCCCGCGCAATCGACACGCCTGACGAGATGGCACCGACCGCGCCTCGCGTGATCACCGTGAACATTCCCGTTGACAAGATCGGCGAGCTGATCGGCCCCAAGGGCAAGACGATCAACGGTATCCAGGACGAGACCGGCGCCGACATCTCGATCGACGACGACGGCACCGTCTACATCGGCGCGACCAATGGCGAGTCGGCTGAGGCCGCACGCGCGCAGGTCAACGCGATTGCAAACCCGCAGAACCCTGAGGTTGGCGAGCAGTACCTCGGCACCGTCGTGAAGAACGCGGCCTTCGGTGCGTTCGTCTCGCTGCTGCCCGGTAAGGACGGCCTGCTGCACATCAGCGAGGTGCGCAAGCTCGCCGGTGGCAAGCGCATCGAGTCGGTTGACGACGTGCTCTCGATCGGTCAGAAGATCCTCGTGAAGATCACGAAGGTCGACGATCGCGGCAAGCTCTCGCTCGAGCCCGTGCTCGAAGAGGCAGAGGCTGCTGAGGCGCCTGCTGAAGAGGCAGCTGCCGAGTAATTCTCGCAGTACATAAGAAGGTGCCCCGGGTGTTTGCCCGGGGCACCTTTTTGCGGTTTTGTGCTTGCTGCGCGGGATCGTCGCTAGCTTTCGTGTGGCTCGCGTGTGCCGCGATCCTTTTCGAAGCTGTCGCTGTCGCTGTCGCTGTCGCTGTCGCTGTCGCTGTCGCTGCCCGCGGCGTATGCGTAACAGCGGACGGCGCACGTAACAGCGGATCACGCACGTAACAGCGGATGAAACCGCGAAACCCATCCGCTGTTACGTGCGTGATCCGGCCGAACGAACGTGGTAGGCGGGTCTGGGTCTGGGTCTGGGTTTGGGTCTGGGTCTGGGTCTGGGCTGTGAGCCCTGGGCCAGGGCTGAGGAGCGCGACGCAGTAGGGTAGAGGGCGTGTCAGAGCCACTCATTCTTCCCCTCGACCTGCCCGAACTCGAAGCCGATCTCGGCGGCGGGCTGATGCGCCGCACCGTGCACCCGAGTGGGCTGCGCGTGCTGACCGAGCACATGCCGGGTGCTCGCTCTGCGACGGTCGGCTTCTGGGTGGGTATCGGCTCGCGTGACGAGCAGGCCGAGCGCGGTGACGCCCCGGGTAGCCTCGGCAGCACCCACTTTCTCGAGCACCTGCTGTTCAAAGGCACGCCGACTCGCAGTGCCTACGAGATCGCGACCGGGTTTGACCGCATCGGCGCAGAGAATAACGCGCTGACCGCCAAGGAGTACACCTGCTACTACGCAAAGGTGCGCGACGTTGACCTCGACGGCGCAGTGGACGCCCTCGCCGATATGGTCGCCAACTCGGTGATCGACGAGGGCGAGTTTGAGACCGAGCGCGGCGTGATTCTCGAAGAGCTCGCGATGGCCGCTGATGACCTCTCAGACGTTGCGAATGAGCGCTTCTTTGAAGCGGTACTTGGCGCGCACCCGCTGGGCCGGCCCATCGGCGGCAACCCCGAGACCATTCGCGCGGCCCGTCGTGATGATGTCATGGCGCACTATCTCGCACAGTACGACCCGTCGACGCTCGTGGTGACCGCCGCGGGCGCGGTTGATCACGACAGGCTCGTTGAGCAGGTGCTGGCGGCGCTGCGGCTTGCTGGCGGGCGCTGGGACGTCGACGAGGATCGTGCGCCGAAGCGGCGCGCCACCGGAAGCTCGACCGACGCCGCAGACTTGGTCTCGACAAGCTCGGCCGCTGCTTCGCTCATCGAGCCTATCGAGATGGAGCAGCGCGACCCTCACCTCGTGCCGCGCGAGAGCGAGCAGATCAATCTCATGATCGGCACGCAGGGCTTACGCGCCGGTGATCCACGTAGATTCGCCTTCGGCATCATGAACGCGGTGCTGGGTGGCGGTATGTCGAGCCGGCTCTTTCAAGAGATTCGCGAGAAGCGCGGCCTTGCCTACACGGCTTACTCGTTTGGTGCGAGCTATAGCGACGGCGGGGTGTTTGGCATGTATGCGGGCACGATGCCAGAGAAGGCAGCGCAGGTCGCTGAACTCGCGCGGGCTGAGCTTCAGGGCATTGCGAGCGGTGGCATCACTGAAGAGGAGCACGCTCGCGCGCTCGGCCAGATCTCTGGATCGTCGGCGCTTGCCCTCGAGGACAGCGACACCCGCATGGGGCGTCTCGCGCGAGCCGAGCTTGGCGCGGGTGAGCTGTTTACTCTCGACGCCTCACTTGAGCGCTTTCAGGCGGTGACCGCCGAGCAAATTCGCGAGGTGGCCGCGTTTGTCGCCGCCGGGCCGCAGAGTATCGTCGCCGTGGGCGACGTGGCGCGCGCTTCGCTCTAGACTTAACCCCATGACGGTTTCGGTTGCGGTGAGCGGTGCGACCGGTCGCCTTGGTGCGTTTGTATGCCGTGTGATCGAGGATCACCCAGACTTCGAGCTTGTGGCTCGCTTGACGAGTGCTTCAGCCCCAGACGACGGGGCAGCGGCCGAGGTGCTCTTTGATGTGACGCATCCCGAGGTGTCGCCAGGCATCGCGGCGAGGGCACTGCGGCGTGGCCAGCGAGTGATTATCGGCACGAGCGGATGGTCGGCGGAGCGGCTCGACGGGCTGCGCGCAGTCGTTGAGGAGCAGCCGAGTGCCGCGGCGCTCGTGGTGCCGAATTTCTCGCTCGGCTCGGTGCTCGGCACCATGCTCTCAACGATCGCCGCGAGGCACTTCGACAGCATTGAAATCATCGAGGCCCACCACGCGGGTAAGATCGACTCACCGAGCGGCACGGCGGTGCGCACCGCAGAGCTGATCGCCGCGGCACGAGAGGGTCGCGAGACCGAGGCCCGGCACGCGGAGCAGCCAGCGCGAGGGCAATTGGTCGCGGGCGTGCCTGTGCACAGCTTGCGCATGCAGGGCGTCATCGCGCGCCAGGAAGTGCGCTTTGGCGGCGAGGGCGAAGAGCTTGCAATTACTCACATCACTCACTCGAACGACTCGTACCGGGCAGGCATCAGGGCAGCCCTTGAAGCGATTACCAGCGTAGACGGTCTCGTGATCGGGCTCGAGCAGGTACTTGGTCTGAAGGATCGCGCGTGAATCCCAGGACACGGGCTATGATCGGGGTCGCGATCATGAGCGTGCTGCTCGTGCTCTATTTCTACTTTGCGGGTATCAGGGCGTTTGCCCTCTTTGCGTCTGGCACTGCCGTTGCGATCGCAATGGGCGTTGCCCTGCTCGTACTGCCACTGATCGGCGCATGGGCGCTGGTGCGCGAGCTGCTGTTCGGTATGCGATCAACCGCACTGGTCGACAGGCTTGAAGCTGAAGGGTTGCTGCCCCATGACCTCGGTGAGGCAGGCCCCAGGGGGCGCCCAGACCGCGACGTGGCCGATGCGGCGTTTGCCAAGTATCGCGCTGCGGCCGAGGCTGACCCCGAAGACTGGCGTAACTGGATGCGGCTCGGAATTGTGTACGACGCGTGTGGCGACCGAGCCCGCGCGAGACGTGCAATTCGCGAGGGTATCTCGCGCGAACGTGCGAGCCGTGCTGTGAACTCAACAGCCGTTTAGGGAATTCTCAGTTTCGGGCATACAATTTTGCCCGAGCGTTGACGGCTGCGGCCCCATGACCGAGGAACTCCCGTTGCGCTGAGACGAGTGCATCGGAATGCGCCGTCTGATGCCCTGTCAACGGAGACGCGGGTGTCGTGTCAGAGATATGGGAGACACATGAGTAAGTACGATATGAACGCTGCAGAGCCGGCGACACGCACCCTCGACTCGGTGACGGGCATTAGCAAGAAGGGTCTGCCGCAGGGCACCGTCGGTGTGCTGGGCGCTCTCGTGATCGGGATCTCGACCTGTGCGCCGGCGTACACGCTGACCGCTGCGGTCGGCCCCGCCGCAAGCGAGGTCGGTTACCAGACCCCCGCAATCTTCCTGGTCGGCTTCATCCCGATGCTGCTTGTGGCACTTGGCTACCGTGCGCTCAACACGGCTATGCCCGACTCGGGCACCTCGTTCACCTGGGCAGCACGCGCCTTCGGCCCCTGGGTGGGCTGGATGGCAGGCTGGGGCCTCATCGCCGCCACTGTGCTTGTGCTGTCTAACCTTGCGGGTATTGCGGTCGAGTTCTTGTTCCAGTCGATCAGCATCCTCGTAAATGACCCGGCAATCGCTGACCTAGCTGATAACCGAATTATCAATATCTTGGTGTGCCTGGGCTTTATGGCTCTCGCAACCTTCATCTCGTATCGCGGCATGACCTCGACCAAGGTGTTCCAATACGTCACGGTGGCCTTCCAGATGGCGGTGCTCATCTGGTTCATCGCTGCTATGTTCATTGGTGCTGGCGACCCGACCAACGCCGAGGGCAAGATGCCCGAGCTGTCGTGGTTCAACCCGTTCGAGGTCTCTGGCTTTAGCGCATTCGCTGCGGGCATCGCAGTGTCCATCTTTGTCTACTGGGGCTGGGACACCGTGCTCACCATGGGTGAGGAGACCAAGCCTTCGAAGGGTCGCATGTCGACCGAGAGCAAGGCCGCAATGATTCTCATCGCGATCCTCGTGCTCCTTTACGTAGGCACCGCCACCGCAACCGTTGCGTACGCAGGTCTTGGTGAGGGTCCCACCGGTTTGAACAACCCTGATATCGCTGAGAACGTCTTCGCCGCACTCGCTCACCCCGTGATGGGCCCGGCCGCGATCCTGCTCTCGCTCGCAATTCTGGTGAGCGCAATGGCGTCGATTAACTCGACCGCGATTTCGCCAGCCCGCACCCTGCTTGCAATGTCGCACTACGGCGCACTGCCGCCGGCAATCAAGAAGATTCACCCGAAGTACAAGTCGCCGTACGTGGCACTTCTGCTGTCGTCGCTCGTTGCCTCGATCTTCTACGCTGTCATGCGCTTCATCAGCGAAGACGTGCTCTGGGACACCATCACGGCCCTCGGCATGATGGTGTGCTTCTACTACGGCATCACGGCGCTTGCGAGCCCCTGGTACTTCCGCAAGTCCGCTCTCAAGGAGGGTGCGGGCGCGATCATGTCGAAGATCGTGCTGCCGGGGCTTGGCGGAGTGCTGCTGCTCATTGTGTTCGTGCAGACCACCATCGACAGCATGAACCCGGAGTTCGGCTCGGGCAGCAACATCGCAGGCATTGGACTCGTCGGCATCATTGGCGTGGCAGTGCTCGGTATCGGTGTCGTGCTCATGTTCGCGCAGGCAAAGAAGGCGCCCGACTTCTTCAAGGGCAAGATCCTTGCGAAGGCCGACGCCACCGAAGACACCTCAATGCTTGAGGTGTTCGATGATGGACTAAGCGGCTAAGAGAGAAGCACCGCTTCGCGCCGCGTATGTCCGGAGCGCGCCCTCGCGCTCTGCCCGGTGAAGCGGCTAAGAACCCAACAAGCAAACCGAGGCTGCGCTCGCTGGCATTGACCCAGTGAGCGCAGCCTCGCTATTTCTGCCGCGTTAGGATTGAGGCATGACTGCCGCACCGATTTCGACCCCTTACGAAGATCTGCTGCGGGAGGTGTTCGAACACGGCACTCCGAAGGGTGACCGCACGGGCACCGGCACGCGCAGCCTGTTCGGCAAACAGATGCGTTTCGACCTCACCGAGTCGTTTCCGCTGATCACCACGAAGCGGGTGCACTTTAAATCGCTCGCCTACGAGTTGCTGTGGTTCTTGCGCGGTGAGGGCAACACCAAATACCTCACCGATAACGGCGTGACGATTTGGGATGAGTGGGCGAACAGCCAGGGCGACCTCGGCCCTGTGTATGGCGTGCAGTGGCGGTCGTGGCCGAAGCCTGACGGCGGCCGCATCGACCAGATTACCCAGGTCATCGAGCAGCTGAAGCAGAACCCCGACTCGCGGCGCCACCTGGTGAGCGCGTGGAACGTCGCCGAACTCGACGAGATGGCGCTGATGCCCTGCCATGCCTTCTTCCAGTTCTATGTAGCCGATGGCAAGCTCAGCTGCCAGCTCTACCAGCGCTCGGCCGACATGTTTCTCGGCGTGCCGTTCAACATTGCGAGCTACGCGCTGCTCACCCTGATGATCGCACAGCAGACCGGCCTTGAGCCCGGCGAGTTCATCTGGACCGGTGGCGACTGCCACATTTACGATAACCACATTGAGCAGGTCGAGAAGCAGCTCGCGCGAGAGCCCTTTCCGTACCCAACGATCAGGATCACGAAGCGAGACAGCATCTTCGACTACGAGTTCGAAGACTTTGAGATCGTTGGCTACGAGCACCACCCCGGTATCAAAGCGCCAGTCGCGGTCTAGAGACAGCGCCCATGCAATTGAGCGGTTTCGTCGAACTGCGCGACGCGCTGCTGAGCGCGCTACCCGAGGGCGTTGTGGTCACCAGCCCCGAATCGCTCGAGGCATATCGCTGGGATAGGGCCGAGGATCCCCGGGCCGCGCTGCCGGCCGCAGTTGTGCGGGCGGAGACCACGGATCAGGTGCAGACGGCGGTGCGCATCGCGGCCAGCCTCGGAGTACCCGTGGTGCCGAGGGGCGCGGGCACCGGGCTGTCAGCGGGCGCAAGTTCTCGCGATCCCGCGCTCGTCATCTCGCTTGAACGCATGCGGGACATCGAAATCGACCCGCTTACCCGGGTGGCAACCGTGCAGGCGGGTGCGCTGAATGGTGAAGTGAAGCGCGCTGCGGCAGCGCATGGGCTCTGGTACCCGCCAGACCCTTCGTCGTACGAGATTTGCAGCATCGGCGGCAACATTGCGACGAATGCGGGTGGTCTCTGCTGCGTCAAGTATGGAGTGACCGCCGACTACGTTCTCGGGCTCACCGTGGTGCTCGCCGATGGCCGCGCGGTCACGCTCGGCGGGCCACGCTTGAAAGATGTGTCTGGGCTCGCGCTCACCAAACTGTTTGTCGGTAGCGAGGGCACGCTCGGCATTGTGACAGGCGCAGTGCTGCGACTGATTCCGGCACAGCCACCAAAGACCACAATCGTTGCGATCTTCGGCGAATTGGGTGCCGCGATGGATGCGGTTGTCGATATCACCCGCGCGTACCGGCCCTCGATGATGGAGTTTCTCGACCGGGCGGCGATCGCGGCAATTGAAGATGACCGGCACATGGGGCTCGACAGGGCTGCTGCTGCCATGCTCATCATGCAAATTGATGAGGGCGGGCCAGAAGCGGCGGCGGCCGTGGTTGCGATCTGCGAGGGGTGGGGTGCTACCGAGTGTTATGCCACTGACGACCCCGACGAGGGTGAGCAGTTTGTCGAAGCGCGTCGTGCCGCGTTGCCTGCGTTTGAGAAGCTCGGCAGCCTGCTGCTCGAGGACGTTGGTGTGCCGGTCTCGATGCTGGGCGAGCTGGTGCTCGGGGTCGAGGCTATCGCGTCAAGGCACGACGTGATTGTGAGCGTGGCCGCGCACGCGGGCGATGGCAACACCCATCCGCTCGTCGTGATCGATCGCGACGACGCGTTGCAGCAGCGCCGTGCCCACGCCGCATACGACGAGGTGATGGCGCTCGCTATGCACCTCGGCGGCACAATTTCTGGTGAGCACGGGGTGGGCAGGTTGAAGGCTCCGTGGCTCGAACAGAGCCTTGGACGCGATGCGTATGAGCTGAACCTGCGCATCAAGGCGGCTCTCGACCCGCAGGGACTTCTCAACCCCGGCGCAAAGTTCGTGGGTGCTTCGGGTAGCTCAGCGAGCGAAGGGATTGAGTGATGCGATTGGGAATGATCTGGGCCGAGGCTCGCGGGGGAGCGATCGGCCGCGGCGGCGATATGCCGTGGCACCTGCCCGAAGACCTCGCGCATTTCAAACAGGTCACCCTCGGTGCGCCGGTGATCATGGGGCGCCGCACCTGGGAGTCGCTGCCCGCGCGGTTCAGGCCGCTGCCTGGGCGAGAGAATGTCGTCATCACGCGCGATGCCGCGTACGCTGCGGCGGGGGCGACCGTGCGATCCTCGCTTGAAACCGCGATTGGCGAATTCGAGACTAAGGGCGTCGACACTGCTTGGATCATGGGCGGGGGTGAGCTGTATCGCGCCGCCATGCCGCTGGCAGATGAGCTTGTCGTGACGAGGATCGGGCTCGATGTCGATGCCGCCGATACATTTTCGCCGCCGATCGGGCCTGAGTGGCGACTCGCTGATGCCGGCCCAGAACTGGTGTCGAGAACTGGGCTTGGCTACGCGTTTGAGCGCTGGGTACGGGCCTGAGCAGCACGCTCGATGGCGCATCTCGGGGAAGGAGAATCTATGACCCTGTTAGAGCGACTTGACCGCGTGATGCAAGAACCCTGGATGAAAGACCTTATCGGTGAGGCCTACCGGCCGAACTTTTGGTCGATCATCGAGTATGGGCGAGGGTCTTACGAGACCCGGTACTCGCGCATGCTGCGCTGGTTGATGGACCCTTCTGAAAATCACGGACTTACGCGCCGACCATGCCCGCAAGATCGTGCAAGATTTCATCATCGATGTGCAGAAGAAGTTTCAGCTTGGCGATCACAGCGAGTCGATGCGCGAGTTTGAGAAAGATCGCGAGGCGATCGCCGCCCTGCTGCGCGGCTTCGGGTTGCTGTCTGCAGAAGACTCCAATGCAACCAGGGTGAGGCCCGCAGATATCGCCGCGGTCAGCGCGTTTCGCAAGAGATTTCGCGACCGCCTGTCCGATGCCAAGCGGGCGCTCGAGCTTGTGCACGAGGCGATTGTGCTGGGCAAACAGAATCACGCCCAGAACCCAAACGGGGGTCTTCGTCTATCTCTCGGTCGACACCTACGGCAAGCTGCCGAACGACAAATCCTGCTACCTGTGTTACGACGCTGATGCGGGTGAGTGGGCTGATCGGTATCACGCGGTGCCGTTACTCCCGAAGCCGGTGGCCAACGTCGACGAGGTGGCAGTAGACGACGAGGCTGCGTTCGAAGAGTTCCGTGCCAGTGTGCTCGAAGCGCTCCTGCACAGGCTCTCAGAGCGTCGCGAAGAAGACAAAGAATTGCGCAACGCGGCGCTCTCGTCTGATACTCAGATACCCTAGTGAGGTGACGACTCAAGAGAATCCTTTCGGTCAGGTGCTGGTCGCGCTCGTAACCCCGTTTCAAGCGGACGGCGAAGTTGACTGGGCAGCGACCGAACAGCACATCGAAAACTGCATTCAGAGCGGTGCCGACGGCATCGTGGTCACCGGCACGACCGGTGAGACCTCGACGCTCACTGACCCCGAAAAGCTGAAGCTCGTCGAGGTCGCAAAGTCGGTTTCTTCGGGTCGCGCGAAGGTCATCACGGGCGGCGGCTCGAACGAAACCGCGCACGCGATCGAGCTGTACAAGGCCAGCGAGAAGGCCGGCGCTGACGGCGTGATGATCGTCACCCCGTATTACAACAAGCCAACTCAGGCAGGCCTGCTCACGCACTTCCGCATGGTGGCAGACGCAACCGACCTGCCCGTAATTCTCTATGACATTCCCGGCCGTACCGGTGTGCCGATCAAGTACGAAACCATTCTGCGCCTCGCGAAGCACCCGAATATTCTGGCCGTGAAAGACGCGAAGGGTGACTTCAGCGAGGTCAGCCGCGTGCTCAACCAAACCGACCTTATGTACTTTTCGGGCGACGACGCGAACGTGCTGCCACACCTCTCGATCGGCGCGACCGGCCTGATCGGTGTCACTGCGAATATCACGGCTGCGCCGTACCGCACCATCATCGACGCAGTGAATCGGGGCGACCTGCACATCGCCCGAACCGAGCACCAGCGTCTCGAACCGCTCGTGCGCGCCATCATGACTCACGTGCCCGGCACCGTCGCTGCAAAGTACGTGCTGCACGGCCTCGGCCGCATCGGCAGCCCGCGCGTGCGCCTGCCGCTCGTCGGCCCCGAAGAGTGGGAGGCAGCGCTCATCGAAGATGAGATCGCCCTCGTGCGTGACGTGCCAGGTGCTGACT
Source organism: Actinomycetota bacterium (assembly GCA_020161315.1). Classification (GTDB taxonomy): domain Bacteria; phylum Actinomycetota; class Actinomycetes; order Actinomycetales; family Microbacteriaceae; genus Leucobacter. Next base: position 24,913 of record JAIUOH010000002.1, read on the forward strand.
TCTCAAACTTCCGCCCCGATCGCAACGCTGCCGCTGGCGGCGCCCTGCCGAAGATCGCCGGAACCACCCGCTAACCCTTAAAGGAGCTACTCCTCTTGACCACCCTGCATTACGCACCGCCGAAGCTCGAAGCCGGCACTCTCCGCATCACCCCGCTCGGTGGGCTCGGCGAGGTGGGCCGCAACATGACCGTCTACGAGATCGACGGCAAGCTGCTGGTGGTCGACTGCGGGGTGCTCTTTCCAGAAGAGACCCAGCCGGGCGTCGACCTGATCTTGCCTGATATCTCGAAGATCGATGACCGCCTCGGCGATATCGTGGGCATTGTGCTGACGCACGGCCACGAAGACCATATCGGCGGCGTGCCCTATCTGCTGAAGCGGCGCAACGATATTCCGCTGATCGGCTCAAAGCTGACCCTCGCCTTCGTTGCTGCGAAGCTCAAGGAGCACCGCATTAAGCCGGTGCTGCAAGAGGTTGCAGAGGGCGATCGCATCAATCGCGGCCCATTTGATCTCGAGTTTGTTGCCGTGAACCACTCGATCCCCGATGCCTTGGCGGTTGCGATTCGCACCAAGGCCGGCATGGTCATTGGTACAGGCGATTTCAAAATGGATCAGCTGCCGCTCGACGGCCGCATCACCGACCTGCGTGCCTTCGCTCGCCTCGGCGAAGAGGGCGTCGACCTCTTCATGACTGACTCGACGAACGCCGACGTGCCGGGCTTCACCCCGCTCGAGAAAGACATCGGGCCCGTGCTCGAGCGCGTCATCGCGTCATCGACAGGCAAGGTCGTCGTCGCGAGCTTCTCGAGCCACGTGCACCGCGTGCAGCAGGTGCTCGATGCCGCGCAGGCAAACGGTCGCCGAGTTGTGCTGCTCGGTCGCTCGATGATGCGCAACATGAAGATCGCCTCAGATCTCGGCTACCTCGAGGTGCCAGAGGGAGTGCTCGTCGACCTCAAGAAGAGCGGCGATATTCCTGACCACCGCATCGTCTATATGTCGACTGGCTCGCAGGGCGAACCGATGGCCGTGCTCAGCCGCATGGCAAACCGCGAACACCAGGTAGAGGTGGGGCACGGCGACACGGTGATCCTCGCATCTAGCCTGATTCCCGGCAACGAAAACTCGGTGTACCGCGTCATCAACGGGCTCATGAAGCTTGGCGCGAATGTGGTACACAAGGGCAACGCCAAGGTGCACGTCTCGGGCCACGCTGCCGCGGGCGAACTGCTCTACTGCTACAACATTGTGCGCCCGAAGAACGTGATGCCGATTCACGGTGAGTACCGCCACCTCGTCGCGAACGCCGCGCTCGCGATCGAGACGGGCGTGCCGCAGAACCGCACCATTATCGCCGAGAACGGCACGGTTGTTGACCTCGTAGACGGGGTCGCGCGCCAGGTCGGCCAGCTCGATATCGACTTCATCTACGTTGATGGCTCGTCGGTGGGCACCGTTACCGACGACGACCTGCGCGACCGCCGCGTGCTCGCTGAAGAAGGCTTTATCTCGGTCATCACCGTGGTTGAGACAAGCCTCGGGCAGATCGTCTCTGGCCCGGAGATTCACGCGAAGGGCGTTGCAGAAGACGATCACGTCTTCGATAAGATCAAGCCGCAGATCGCAGATGCGCTCGAGAAGGCGATGAAAGAGGGCACCACGGATCACCACCAGCTGCAGCAGATTGTGCGCCGCACGATCGGCCGCTGGGTGGGCACGAAGCTTCGCCGCAAGGCGATGATCGTTCCCGTCGTCGTGGTGGTGTAACTCAGTGGCAGGTGGCTCTGCGATCGCGCGCGCCAGTGCGATCATGGCTTCGGGTACGGTGGTCTCACGTCTGCTCGGCCTCGTCAAGGTCGTGGTGCTGGCATACGCGATCGGCCAGGTAGGGTCGAAATCTGGCGACGCATACGCCAACGGTAATATGCTGCCGAACCTGCTCTACACGGTGCTGCTCGGGGGCATGCTGAACTCGGTTCTCGTGCCGCAGATCGTCAAGGCCGCCAAGAACCCCGACGGCGGGCGCTCGTACATTAACAAGCTGGTGACGTTCGTGACCGTGGCGCTGACTGCGATCACGATCGCGGTGATGTTTGCCACGCCATGGATCGTCACCCTCTTTACCCTCGACTGGTCAGCTGACCGGCGCGGGCTTGCCATCGCGTTCGCCTACTGGTGCATGCCTCAGATTCTGTTCTTCGGAATCTATGCGGTGCTGGGTGAGGTGCTCAACGCGAAGAGCGTCTTTGGCCCCTCAACCTGGGCGCCCGTGCTCAACAACGTGATCGCGATTGCGGGCTTTGGCGCGTTCATTCTGATCTTCGGAGCCGACCCCACGGGCCAGCGCACGGTCGCTGACTGGGATTCGACCTCGATTGGGCTGCTTGCGGGTAGCGCTACGCTCGGCATTGCGAGCCAAGCGCTGATTCTCTTCGCATTCTGGCGCCGCGCGGGCATTCGCTTCAGGCCAGACTTTCAGTGGCGTGGCATGGGCCTTGCCGATACCGGGCGCATTGCGGGCTGGACGCTGGGCGCCCTGCTCGTGACCAACCTCGGCGCTGTGGTCACTCAGAACGTGATTAACGCGGCGTCTGGCGAGGGCGCATCGGCGCTCGCACTTGAAACGGCGTGGACAATCTTTGTGATGCCCCACTCGGTCATCACCATATCGATCGCTACCGCCTATTTCACGAGGCTGGCCGAGCGACACCACGCGGGTGACGGCCCGGCGTTTGTAGCGGATTTCTCGGCAGCGGCGCGCCAGATCATGCTCATCATTGTGCTCGCGGCAGTGATTCTGTTTGCGACCGCCCCGTTCGTGAGCCGAGTAGTGAACCTCGGGGCGACGCTCGTGCAGGTCGATCAGTTCAGCCTTGCGCTGCGCGCTTACCTTGTGGGCCTGCCTGCTTTCAGTCTGCTCTACGTTGTGCAGCGAGCCTTCTATGCGACCTCAGACACACGTACACCGTTTGTGTATGCCTGCGTGCGTATTGCCTCGACTATCGCGCTCTCGCTCGGTGCGCTGTTTGTCGTGCCGAAGCCGTTGCTTGGCACTGCGGTTGCGCTGATTATTTCGGTTTCTGCAATTGTCGAGACGGTTGTTGCAACCCTGCTGCTGCGTCGCAAGCTTGGGGCGATCGATGGGCGTAGGATCGCCGCGAGCATTGCGCGCTATCTCGGTGCGGGGGCGGTGGCCCTTGCGCTCGGCCTTGTCGGCACCTGGGCCGCAAGGCTGTTGCAGCCGGACTTCGGACCACTCTATTCGGTGCTCGCCTCGATCCTGGTCGCGCTTGGCATGAGCGTGGTCTACCTCTTGGTGCTCTTGTTGCTGCGCACCCCAGAGCTCGCGGCTGTGATAGACCGCGTGCGCAGGCGCTGATCTCCTCGTTCCCTGAGGTCACCCTCTTTGTTCCCTGAGCTTGTCGAAGGGAGCGAAAATTCACCGAATTTCAGGGCGCGCCGCTGCCGCAGAGCCGAAATGTCGGTGGTGCTTCGTAGGCTCGACGCATGGCCAGCAAGACTTCTGCCCGCTCGAAATCGGGGGGCACCGCGCGACCCTCGCGCGCTGGGGCGACGGCAAAAACCAAGGTAATCGAACCGCTGCACACTGAGAGCCCGGTTGTTCGCGCGTGGCTTGGGCTCGCGCACGGCGTCGGCGGCGCGTTCCGCATGTTCCGCACCGAGCCGATTGCGCCAGAGGATCGCCGCGATGGCGCGCCCCTCGCGCTCGTGTTGCTTGCGATTGTGGGCGCGATCATCGAGTGGTTCCTGATCGGCAACGGCGCCGCCCACGCGGTGAGCGCTTACAGTTTCGGCGGACTGTTTGGCCGCATCGCATTTGGGTTGCCCATCGTGATGATCGGGTTTGCTGGGTGGCTTTTTAACCACCCCTCAAGCGTGCACGACAATCGCCGCATCGCGATCGGGCTCTCGCTCGCGTTGCTGAGCGCGTCTGGCTTGGCTCACGTGTTCGGGGGGCAGCCGAAGCCGGGCGGCGACCTTGCGTCTGCCGGTGGGCTCTTTGGTTGGTTGATCGGTGCACCCCTGCTGTTTTTGACCGTGTGGGTCGCGGTGCCGATCCTCTCCCTGCTGCTCGCTTTCTCGCTTCTGATCGTGACGAAGACACCGCCCGGGCGCATCGTTGCGCGCATAAAAGAGGGCTACCGCTATCTCTTCGGGGAGCAGCTCGAGCGCACCGCCACTGTGCCCACCGCAGACGACGCAGACCTCGTTGAGCAGGCGAGCCGCAGTGAGCTGCCCTGGTGGCGGCGCAACGCATCGGGCCGTGAAGAAGACCCAGACTACGTTTCCGATTCGAACGCGGTGAACGAGCTGTTCGACGGCGATGTGAGCGATGACCGCGGCTTTGAGTCTGCCTTGCAATCAGAACAAGCAACGGCTCAGTTCGACGACGGGCTCTTCGACTTTGACCGCAGTGAGGCAGTTGCCGCGGCCGCCACGCAATCGCGCGGCTCGGGTCTCGGCGACGACTCGGTTACCGAGGCGTTTCCCGATGGGCTTTTCGACGCGCCCGTTGAAGCGCCTGTTCTTGACGAGCCGCAGCCCGTCGCCGAGCACGCGCCATTTCAGGTGGCGCCCGCGCACAGCGAAGATGCGCGCCCATACACGCTGCCAGATCAGGGCGCGCTCTCGGCCGGTGACCCGCCGAAGGCACGCACGCAGGCGAACGATGAGACGATGGCCGCCATCGACGCGGTGCTTAAGCAGTTTGGCGTCGATGCGCGGGTGACCGGCTTCTCGCGTGGGCCGACGGTGACGCAGTACGAGGTTGAGGTTGGCCCCGGCGTGCGTGTCGAGCGAGTGACGGCGCTGCAGAAGAATCTGTCGTATGCGGTTGCCTCGAACGAGGTGCGCATTCTCTCGCCGATTCCAGGCAAGAGCGCGATCGGTATCGAGATTCCGAACAAGGATCGCGAGAATGTGGCCCTCGGCGACGTGCTGCGCTCCGCCAAGGCGCAGCGCAGCAAGCACCCGATGACCATCGGCATTGGCAAAGACGTGAAGGGCGACTTTGTGGTCGCGAACCTCGCGAAGATGCCGCACCTGCTCGTGGCAGGCGCCACTGGCTCTGGCAAGTCGAGCTTCATTAACTCGATGATCACGAGCGTGCTGATGCGTGCGACGCCCGCAGAAGTGCGCATGGTGCTCGTCGACCCGAAGCGCGTCGAGCTGACTGTCTACCAGGGTGTGCCGCACCTCATTACCCCCATCATCACGAACCCGAAGAAGGCTGCCGAGGCGCTGCAGTGGGTCGTGAAAGAGATGGACATGCGCTACGACGACCTCGCAAGCTTCGGCTTCAGACACATCGACGATTTCAACGATGCCGTGCGGCAGGGCACCATTGTGCTTCCCGCGGGTAGCGAGCGAAAACTGAAACCATACCCGTACCTGCTTGTCGTGGTCGACGAGCTCGCCGACCTCATGCTTGTGGCTCCGCGCGACGTTGAAGACTCGATTCAGCGCATTACACAGCTTGCGCGCGCGGCGGGCATCCACCTGGTGCTCGCAACCCAGCGCCCGTCGGTCAACGTGGTGACAGGTGTGATCAAATCGAACGTGCCGAGCCGCTACGCATTCGCTGTTGCCTCTGGCACCGACTCGCGCGTGATCCTCGACGAGGTTGGTGCTGAGCGCCTTATCGGGCAGGGCGACGGGCTGCTGCTCGTCAACGGCGACTCGTCACCAATGCGCGTGCAGGGAGCCTGGGTCAACGAGAGTGAAATCGCGCGTGTCGTCTCGCATGTCAAGCTGCAGGCGCAACCCGAATACCGTGCAGATGTGGCCCAGGTTGCAGAGAAGAAAGAGATCGACGCCGATATTGGTGATGACCTCGACGTGCTGCTGCAGGCGATCGAGCTGGTCGTTACCTCGCAGTTCGGCTCGACCTCGATGCTGCAGCGCAAGTTGCGGGTTGGCTTCGCAAAGGCCGGCCGGCTCATGGATCTGATGGAGTCGCGCGAAATCGTCGGACCCTCCGAAGGATCGAAGGCGCGCGACGTGCTCGTTGCGCCCGAACAATTGGCCGAAGTGCTCGCTGGCATTCGCGGTGGCGGGTCGCCGCAGGCGGCTTTTGCGGCTCCCGCTGCGGCCGCAGCACCTGCTGCGGTGCCTCCTGCTGTGGTAGCCGAACCAGTCGAAACCCAGGTGCTCGAGCCGCTGAATGAAGCGAACGATATCTTTGACTCGCGCTACGACGATCCGATCGCCGCGCATCAGGCTGGCCTCAAAGAAGTTGAGGGCGAAGACGACGAAGACGCCTGGCAGCTGACCGGGCGAGAGTAGGGCATCATGACAGAGACGCCGGTGCCCGCGAGCGAAGGCTCCGCCAAGCAGAGCAACTGGAACGCACCCAACATCATCACCGGTGCGCGAATTGTCGCGACTCCATTCTTTATCTGGATGCTGCTCGCAGATCACGGGCAGATGGGTGCGCTGCGCTGGGCCGCGGCCGCGTTCTTCGTCGTGGCGATCGCAACAGACGCATGGGATGGGCATATCGCGAGGTCACGCGGGCTCGTCACCGACCTCGGCAAGCTACTTGACCCGATCGCCGATAAGTTTCTTACCGGTGGTGCGCTCGTCGGGCTGTCGATCCTTGGTGAGCTGCCCTGGTGGGTCACGATAGTCGTGCTCGTGCGCGAGCTGGGCATCACCGTGCACCGGCTCTTTGAGGCGCGCAGCGTGGTGGTTGCGGCCGCCTGGATGGGCAAGCTGAAGACCGTCGCGCAGTCGGTTGCAATCTCACTTGCGCTGTTTCCGTTTGCAAGCCTGTTTGGTGAGGGCTGGCTCAGTGTGGCCGTTGTGTGGCTCAACATCATCACGATGAGCATCGCGGTGGTGCTGACCATTGCGAGCGGCATCGACTACGTCGTGAACTTCCTTCGTATGCGCAAAGGGACGCCTGATGGGGCCGCGCAATAGAGGCTGCTCAATGGAGACTCCCGTGGGGCGATTGTGGCCAGCTAGCGAACTTGAGAGGGCGGTCGCGCTTGGTGTGCGAATTGCGGTTGCCGAGTCGCTGACAGGTGGGCTGCTTGCCGACGCGCTCGTCGCGGTTCCAGGTGCCTCCCGAGCCTTCTCCGGCGGCATCGTCGCATACGACACTGAGCTAAAGCGCTCTCTACTTGGTGTTGATGCCGAGTTGCTTGAGTCTCGCGGCCCCGTCGATGCCGAGGTTGCAAAGCAGATGGCTCGTGGCGTGCGGCGCGCGTGCGCCACCCCGCGTGTTGGCGCTGCCCAGGTCGTTGAAGCTGAGATTGGTCTCGCGACCACGGGTGTTGCGGGCCCAGACCCAGACCCTGCCACTGGCCAGCCCGCGGGCACTGTCTGGGTGGGGGTGAGCTCGGCACTCGGTGAGCGCGCTGTGTTACTTCGTTCGGAGGGGGACCGGCCCCGGGTGCGAGCGCAGACAGTTGCGGCGGCGCTGCGTGAACTTGCCGCCGAACTCGCGCTGCTCGACGATCAAGCCCCTTAAGGGTAGGCAAACTTGAGCCTTCTCGGCTCAAATTCAGGAAATGCTCAGGAATAACGCGGCTAAAGTAACGGTTACTCTCAGTGACGCCCAGCAGACTAGATGCAGATAGTCTGGACTGCACAGGCGGCAATGATGAAAGTGCGGCTGTAGCCGCACGAGAGAAGGAGGATGCGATGGTACTGGTTCGTCAAGAGATCGGCGATGTGCTGCGTGACTTCCGGCTGCAGAAGGGTCGCACCCTGCGTCAGGTAGCCGGCGAGGCAAGCGTTGCGCTCGGATACCTCAGCGAGGTTGAGCGCGGTCAGAAAGAGGCCTCGAGTGAGATTCTCGCGGCAGTTGCCGACGCGCTCGATACCCCGCTCTCGGTCATTATGGGTGAGGTGAGCGATCGCCTCGCGATCGTGGAGGGGCTTAGCGTTCCGCTCGGCGCGCGCGTGCCAGACACGGTGCCCGCCGACCTCGTTTCGGGGTACCGACCCGAGCTGCTTGCTCGCCGTTAGCCACAGTATTGCTCGTTGAAAGCGCCACGCCTCGTAAGGGGCTGGCGCTTTCGTCTGTGCTGAGAAAGTTTTGCCTTGAGAATAAGTGAGTTTCAGCGTGCGATGCGCGAGGAGTTTGGCGACGTGTATGCGGGCGTGCTGACGCGTGACCACTGGCTCACTGTGCTTGGCGGCACCGCGCAAGACGCGCTTGATCGCGGTGTTCCCGCGCGTGAGGTGTGGTGGGCGCTCTGCGAGGACCTGCAGGTGCCCCTGGCGAGGCGCCACGGTCGAGGCCTCATTGACCCGCGTGGCTGAGGTGTTCTAGGACTCTAGCTGAATTGCGGCGTGTCGTTCGAATATGTGTTCGAATGGCGCGTATTGTCTTCCACAGGTGATCTCGAGTACGAGTTATCCAGAGATTTTTGCTTCCGGCCGAAAATGTCGGTGGTGCGATCTATGGTTCAAGTACCGACCACCAGGCCTTGTCGACGGGATGTCCGGCACGACAGCGGGTAGGCCAGCAACCGGCGATTATCGCCCAACCAGAGGAGCTAGAAATGGCAAAAAACATCTCAGTATCGCCCGCAGGAAAAGACCGCGAAAAGGCGCTTGAGGCAGCACTTGCGAACATCGATAAGCAGTTCGGCAAGGGTGCAATCATGCGCCTTGGCAGCACCGAGCGCCCTCCGGTTGAGGTGATTCCGACAGGTTCGATTGCGCTTGACGTCGCACTCGGCATTGGTGGCCTGCCACGCGGCCGCATCATCGAGATCTATGGCCCGGAGTCGTCGGGCAAAACTACGCTCACGCTGCACGCGATCGCGAACGCGCAGCGCGCCGGCGGCATTGCGGCATTCATCGATGCTGAGCACGCCCTCGACCCGGAGTACGCGCAGAAGCTTGGCGTCGACATTGATGCGCTGCTCGTTTCGCAGCCCGATACCGGTGAGCAGGCGCTTGAGATCGCAGATATGCTCATTCGCTCGGGTTCGGTTGACCTGGTAGTCATCGACTCGGTGGCCGCGCTTGTGCCTCGCGCCGAGATCGAGGGTGACATGGGTGACAGCCATGTCGGCCTGCAGGCGCGCTTGATGTCGCAGGCGCTCCGCAAGATTACGGGTGGCCTCAACCAGACAAAGACCACTGCAATCTTCATCAACCAGCTGCGTGAGAAGATCGGCGTGTTCTTTGGTAGCCCAGAGACCACAGCCGGTGGTAAGGCGCTCAAGTTCTACGCGTCGGTGCGACTCGATATTCGACGCATTCAGACGCTGAAAGACGGCGCTGACGCTGTGGGCAACCGCACCAAGGTGAAGGTTGTGAAGAACAAGATGGCGCCCCCCTTCAAGCAGGCCGAGTTTGACATTCTTTACGGTGTCGGCATCTCGCGTGAGGGCTCGCTCATCGACTTTGGTGTCGAGCACGGCCTCATCAAGAAGAGCGGCGCCTGGTACACCTACGACGGTGACCAGCTCGGTCAGGGCATGGAGAACTCGCGTAAGTTCTTGATTGCAAACCCAGACATCGCGGCCGAGATCGAAGAGAAGATCCTCGTAAAGCTGGGCGTGAAACAGAGTGAAGAGGCACCCGCGCAGATCGCAAGCGGCGAAGACGACGCGGCCCGCAAGAGCGCGTAACGAGACTGAAGATGGCTGTTCGTTTTTTGCCACCGCAGGCTGAGGGGCCTTCCGCCTCTCAGTCTCGCGACCGCGAGAATCTCGCAGAGGTGATCGAGCTTCGCGGTCGGCTGCAGCCCACGGTAGACGCGGAGCCTGGATCGTCAGCCCCGGCATCAGAACCGGCTGGTCGGGTTCGGCAGATTGCCCAGCTTCGAAAGGTCACCGAAGACATTCAGGCGCCGCGCGGTGTCGGGCAAGGCTTCGAGCCTGCGCCTGGGCCTGCTGCCGTGTCTGAGCCCGCTGCCGTGTCTGGGCCTGCTGCCGAGCTTGAGCATGTGCGATCAGTGAGCGATGACGCCGTGCGCATGCTTGCGCGAAAGGCGCGCTCGAGCGGTGAGCTGCGAAGAGAGCTGCTCGCGCTCGGCCACGATCACGCCGAGGTCGATGGAGTGGTGCTCGAGTGCGAGAGCCGCCTCTACCTTGATGATCTTGGGCTTGCGAGAGTGCTCGCTGAGACGCTGCGGGCGCGTAAGCGGGCGAGCCGAAGCCAGATCAGACTCAAACTGCGTGAGCGATTGCTGCCCGATGGCGTGATTGAAACAGCGTTGGGTGAGCTCGACGAAGACGAAGAACACGAGTTGCTTCGTGAAGCGGCGAGCGAGCGAGCGCGGAAGATGGGTGGTCTCGATCGCCAGACCGCCGAGCGTAGACTGCTTGGCTTTCTCGCTCGGCGGGGCTGGTCAGGTGAGCGAGCGGTGCGGGTCGCGCGAGAGGCGCTCGATCGCGGTGAGCTGCGCGGCCAGGTGCGAAGCGGGTCGAGTAGCCGCAGCGCGGTGCGCTTTCAGTAGTAATCGCCTCGCGAGCACCAAGCTCAAGTTTCAAGCTGACCTTCGATAGAATTGCCCTTATGCCATCAGCCGAAGCAACCCTGATCGAACCGTCGCCCGCAGCACTTCGAGCCGACGGCTCTCCGCGTAGCTACACCGTTCGCACGCTGGGCTGCCAGATGAACGTGCACGACTCAGAACGCCTCTCGGGCTCACTCGAGGCGGCGGGTTATGTCGCGGCTGAGTCGCCAGACTCAGCCGATGTTGTGGTGATCAACACCTGTGCGGTGCGTGAGAACGCGGCTAACAAGCTGTACGGCAACCTCGGCATGCTCGCGGCAGTCAAACGCGAGCGCGACGGCATGCAGATCGCCGTCGGTGGCTGCCTCGCGCAAAAAGACCAGGGCACCATCGTAGAGAAAGCCCCCTGGGTCGACGTGGTGTTTGGCACCCACAACATGGGTTCGCTGCCGGCACTGCTCGAGCGAGCCCGCCACAACGCCGAGGCTCAGGTCGAGATTCTTGAGGCGCTTGAGGTGTTCCCGTCGACGCTGCCAACGAAGCGCGATTCGGCGTCGAGCGGCTGGGTCTCAATCTCGGTTGGCTGTAACAACACCTGCACCTTCTGCATTGTGCCTTCGCTTCGAGGCAAAGAGAAAGATCGCCGCCCGGGCGACGTGCTTGCCGAGGTACAAGCGCTCGTCGACGACGGCGCTATCGAGGTCACGCTGCTGGGTCAGAACGTGAACACCTACGGGGTCGAGTTTGGCGACAAGCTCGCCTTTGGCAAGCTGCTGCGTGCAATGGGCGAGATCGAGGGCCTCGAGCGCGTGCGCTTTACAAGCCCCCACCCGGCAGCCTTCACCGAAGACGTCATCGCCGCGATGGCCGAGACGCACAACGTGATGCCAACGCTGCACATGCCGTTGCAGTCGGGCTCTGACACCGTGCTCAAGGCAATGCGCCGCTCGTACCGCAGCAAGCGCTATCTCGGCATTCTCGATCAGGTGCGCGAACAAATTCCGCACGCGGCGATCACCACCGACATCATCGTGGGCTTTCCGGGTGAGACCGATCAAGACTTCGAAGACACCATGCGAGTGGTTGAGCAGTCACGCTTCCAGAGCGCCTTCACCTTCCAGTACTCGATTCGCCCCGGTACGCCCGCCGCGACGATGGAAGATCAGGTGCCCAAAGCCGTCGTGCAAGAGCGCTATGAGCGTCTTATGGCCCTGCAGGAGCGCATCTCGCTCGAAGAAAACCATGCGCAGGTCGGCCACACCGTACAGGTGCTGGTATCTGGTGAGGGTCGCAAAGACGGTGCCACGCGTCGCCTCTCGGGCCGCGCAGAAGACAACCGTCTCGTGCACTTCACCGTGCCCGAGGGAGCAGAAGAGCCACGCCCCGGTGATGTCGTAACCGCGAAGGTTACCTCGGCGGCGCCGTTCTTCTTGATTGCCGACGATGCGAGCGTCTATGCGGTGCGTCGCACCCGCGCGGGCGATGCGTGGGATCGTCGGCAGGCAGAGAGCTGCGGTGTGCCGACGCCTGCAGCCGCAGTTGGTGCGGGCCCAGTCGCTATTGGCCTCGGCATGCCCACTATTCGCACGAGGTGAGTCAGTCGCACAGCGCGAGTCAGGGTTTTGAGTCGCAGCGCCTCTGGGCGGTGGTCGGCGCAACCGGCACGGGCAAGACCTCACTGTCGATTGACCTCGCCGAGCGTTTAGCTGGTGAGGGGCGTGTTGCCGAGATTGTCAACGCCGATGCGATGCAGTTCTACCGGGGCATGAATATTGGCACGGCAAAGCTCGCGCCCGAAGCGCAACGCGGCATTGCGCATCACCTCTTCGAGGCGCTTGAAGTCACCGAAGAAGCTACGGTTGCCTGGTATCAGCCGGCCGCGCGGGCGCTCATCGAGGAGATTCACGGGCGCGGGCACGATGCCATCCTCATTGGTGGCTCGGGGCTGTACGTCTCGAGCGTGCTCTTCGACTTTCAGTTTCCGCCGAGAGATGAGGCTCTGCGCACGGAGCTTGAGGCCGAGCTCGAACGCGGGGGAGTCGCACCCCTGCTCGCTCGCCTGCGCGAGGCCGACCCAAAGACGGCAGAGGCAGTCGATGCCCGAAACCCGCGCCGCGTGGTGCGCGCGCTCGAAGTGGCGCTGCTCGGGGCCGATGGGCAGGTCACGCTGCCGCAAGCGCCAAAACTCTGGCACGCAGACACCCGAATCATCGGTGTGGGCTGTGAACGTGTGGCACTCGTGGAGCGTCTCGACGCCCGGGTCGAACGCATGTGGAGCGATGGGCTGCTCGGCGAGGTGCGGGGGCTGCAACCGCAAGGGCTTGAGCGGGGCAAAACCGCCAGCCGCGCGATCGGCTACCAGCAGGCGCTCGCCCAATTGCGCGGCGAGATGACCGAGCGGCAGGCGATCGAAGAGACCCAGGCACTGACGAGGCGTTACGCCCGTCGCCAGGTGAGCTGGTTCAAGCGATACCAAGACGTGCAGTGGCTCGACTCGACGACGGGGGCGCCCGACGTCTTGCGCGTCACGGTGTAGCGTACAGGGCATGACGTTTCGCATCCGAGAGTTCGCGCCCGCAGACACCGAGCAGGTGGTCGAACTCTGGCAGCTGTGTGATCTCACAAGGCCGTGGAATGATCCTCGCAAAGACATCGCACGCTGCCTCGAAACCGAAACAAGCTTCTTGCTCATCGCCGAAGCCAGGGCTGAGGCCGGAGCTGAGGCTGCTACCGGCGACGCAGCAATTGTCGGCACCGTCATGGGCGGCTACGAAGGGCATCGCGGCTGGCTGTTCTACCTGGCGAGCCACCCAGAGCATCAGGGCGCGGGCACTGGTCGAGCGCTCGTGGCGGAGGCCGAGCGGCGGCTCGAAGCGATGGGTTGCCCCAAGGTCATGCTGATGGTCAGGGGCAGCAACACCGGGGTGCTCGGTTTCTACGACAAGCTCGGCTACGAAGTCGAAGAAGGGTTGCTGGTACTCAGCAGGCGCCTCATCGAAGACTAAACTTCGACGAGGCGCCCGGCAGATTTGAACAGCAGCAGGATCAGCGATGCTTAGCCGCGCCGCTGACGCCTGCGGTAGCTCTCGATGCCGCTGATGCCGCCCGCGAGTGCGCCGAAGAGCACGCCGCAGATCGGCCAGATGATCCACGAGCGACCCCACGCGTCGCCGATGAAGCTCCACGCGAGGTAAATCGCAACGACGAGCGGCCAGTAGAACGATGCGATCACACCGACGATGCTGTTCTCTTCGTCTTCGATCTCGTCGGGGCGTTTGCCGCCCTTGGTGACGGTCTCGAGCACGGAGTTTGCCCAGCTCGCGGGCAGCAGAATCAGTAGGCCGAGAGCCACCATGGTGAGGGTGCCTGCGACGCCGAGTACGCTCCAGAAATCTTGGTGCGTTGCGTTTCGGGGAATCAGCGTGAGGAGCAGCACCGGCGCAGGCGAAAGCACCCAGCACACCACCGAGATCTGCAGCGCCGCGATGCGGCCGCGCTCGTGGGTCTTCGCGAGATCCTCGGCCCAACCCGTCACGACGGGGTTGCGACTGAAGCGACCCTCGCGAATCGACTTGAACGGCGCCAGCTCTCGGTTTACCCCGATGATGGTGACAACACCGAGCGCGACCACGACGCCGAGCATTAGCAGGCCGGTGACCGAAGCCACGTTCTCGCTGAGGGCAAGCACACCCGAGCTTGCCGCGGTGGTCAAAACGATGAGCGGAATGGCGGCCATTACAAAGAGCGCGACTGAGATGGCGAGCCGGTAACGTGTGCGGTGCTGCGCATCAGCGAGGCCCTGTGCTGCCTCAATCGTGATGGCGGGGTACTGCGACGCTGCGGGCGCGGCGGGAGCGCTGACGGGCTGCGCAGCGGGCGACCCTGGCCCGAGCTGCGGGGCAATCTCGCCCGAAATGCCGAGCACCGGTGCGAGCTCATCGAGGTTGCCGAAGTCGGTGATCACGCGGCCGACGGCTTCGTTGTGGGAGGCACCCTTGGCGACGAAGCCCTGGTATGCGTCTTCCATCATCGCCTGCAGCTCGGTCTTGGCCTCGAGCATGCGGGGGGTCTGCGGGTACGGCGAGAACATGGTCTCGAGGTACGCGTGAATGACGTTCATGAGTCGATTCCTTCCGTGAAGCGGTCAACTACCGCCTTGGTGTGCCGCCATTCGAGGGCTTTTGCCGTGAGATACTCGAGGCCCTGTGCGGTGATCTGGTAATAGGTTCTGGGTTTGCCCGACTTTGATGTGCCGGGGTACGAGGTGACGAGTGCCGAGCTTTCGAGCCGCTTGACCGCCGAATAGAGGGTGGTCTGCTTGATCGCGTACTCGTCACCTGTCACGTCACTGATCTGCTGGGCGATCTCGTACGCATACGAGGGTGTGCGCCGCAGCAGCGACAGGATCATGAGATCGATGTAGCCGCGAATTGCGTCTGCGCTGATCATCTGCTCCTCCTTGCGTGCGTTCTGGGTGATGGATGGTTGTGTTTGGTTATTGCATCAAACATAGTACGCGTGGCGTAGTACGTCAAGCGTATCGATATGGGCCTCGGAAATATGCTTCGGGGATCACCTTTCACGTGCCACGCATAGACTGTGTGGGTGACCACACTCAGCTTCACTAAGGGCCACGGCACCGGCAACGACTTTGTGCTGTTTGCTGACCCAGAAGGCCAGAATGATCTGACGCCCGAGCAGATTCGCTATCTCTGCGACCGGCACTTTGGCGTCGGCGCCGACGGCGTGATTCGCGCGGTGCGTTCACGCGCGATCGCTGAGGGCGCAGCTGTGCTTGCAGAGGCCCCCGAGGCTGAGTGGTTCATGGACTACTACAACGCCGATGGCAGCCCCGCCGAAATGTGCGGCAACGGTATTCGCGTCTACGTGCACTACCTCATCACAGAGGGGCTGATCTCGCCCGATCGGCGCGACACGATCGCCATCGGCACCCGTGCGGGTGTGAAAGACGTGCTCGCGGGTGTCTCTGGCTACACCGTCGATCTCGGTCGCTGGAAGCTCGGTGAGGAGTACCTGGTGAACGCGCGTGGGCTGCGGGTGTCGCGGCCGGGCCTCGGCATTGACCTGGGCAACCCCCACGTGGTGACCGTGCTCTCGGGTGACGCGAAACTTGACGGGCTCGACTTGACCACCCAGCCAGAGCTGGGGCCGCTGCCTGAATACGGGGCAAACGTTGAGTTTGTTGTACCCGAAGAGCCGCTGCTGAAGAACGGCGTGGCTCATATTCGCATGCGCGTGCACGAGCGGGGCTCTGGCGAAACGCTCTCGTGCGGCACTGGCACCGCTGCCGCAGCGCTCGCGTTTCGGCACTGGGGCGGAGACCAGATGCCCAATAGCTGGAGCGTTGAGGTGCCTGGAGGCCGCCTCGCCGTGCGCATGTTCGCGACCGAAGAGGGCGAGCACGTCTCGCTGTCGGGGCCCGCTGAGCTGGTCTACCGCGGCAGCATCGAACTGCCCGAGTAGATCAAGGCTAGCTCGCGCGCACGGCCTCGATCACATGAAAACCCTTGTCGCGCGCGACCCGGCTTACCTCAAGCTCTGCAAACTCGGTGGCGATCCAACGCTGCAAAGAGTCTGCGCCGAGGTGCTTTGCAACCACGAGGTAGGCCTCACCGCCAACAGCAAGGCGGGGCAACCAGAGCTGCAGCATCTCGTGCAGTGCCTGCTTGCCGACGCGAATCGGCGGGTTCGAGTGGAGCGCGCCAAAACTGAGCTCAGACGGCACCTCATCGGGGGCGGCCACTCGCACATTCGTGAGTCCGAGGCGCTCTGCGTTCATGCGGGTGAGCTCGCGTGAGCGCTCGTTCACGTCGACGGCCCACACTTCGCGCTGAGGGTGTGTAAGCGCAGCAGAGAGCGCGATCGGCCCCCAACCGCAGCCAAGGTCGAGCACGGGGCCGAGAGCATCACCGTCATCGGCGGTGATGCCGTCACCGACCTCTGCGATGGTGCGCAACAGAATCTCGGTGCCACGGTCGAGATGCTCCGGACTGAACACGCCGCCAGCGGTGAGCACTCGGTGGGGTGCGCCCGCGAGCGTCACCTCAATCTCGCGCGGGGTAAATTCGCCCGACGGGGCCTCGCTGAAGTAGTGCTCGCTCACCTCACAAGTATCTCAGTCCCGATGTGCTTGAGCGCACCTGTATGCAGCGTGGGTGTGTTGGTTGTGTTGGTGTGCGCGGGTGGGTGCACTGTGTGCGAGATATGCACTGCGTGCGAAGATTTCCGAGTTTTTCTCGCACGCAATGCATATCTCGCACGCAAGTTACAGCCGCCCGCACTGCGAACCCCACTCCGAATGCCGCATCTGTTCGGCTTCCGGACTTGTTGCTCACAGCCAGGCGTGCTTCTGACTTACTCACAGACTTCTGCTGTTTTGGGGAGATGGAGCTTTCGAGTGTCTCCTATCACGCAAGATGGGGTCATGCTCAACCCGCTCACAGCTCAAGGCGTCGCCCGAACCTCGGCTCTGCTCAAGCAAGGCATGAGCAGAAACATGATCGCGGTCGAGGTTGACAGGGGCACCCTTATCCGCCCGCGAAAGGGATGGGTCGCAAGGCCCACTGCCGATGAGGCGCTGATCTATGCTGCCCGCCACGGAGTGCTGCTCACCTGCATTACGCAAGCGAAGCGTATGGGCATATGGGTGCAGAGTGAACGCGAGCACCATTTCGCCACCCGTGCCGCAAGCTCAAGAGGTCGCCCCGGCGGGGTGCTGCATTGGCGCACCCCGCTCGTGCCGCGCGACCCAGATTCGCTCGAAGATCCCCTCGAAAACGTGCTCAATGCAGTCGCGCACTGTCAACCATTTGAAGAAGCGGTCGCGATCTGGGACTCAGCTCTTAACAAGGGACTCGTCGAATGGCAGCGGCTCTCAAGGCTGCCATTGACTGGGCTCGCAAAACAGGTGCTTCTGGCGAGCAATCGATTCGCTGATTCGGGTCTTGAAAGCTATGTGCGTACCAGGCTGGCCTGGCTCAAGCTACGAATCGTGGCTCAGGCCTGGGCGCATGGCCATCGCGTTGACTTTCTCATCGGAGAACGGCTCGTGCTGCAGGTCGACGGGAGTCAGCACACCGGTGCGCAGCGCAGCAGTGACAACCAGCACGATGCGGAGCTCGGGCTGCTCGGCTACGAGGTGATACGGGTGACTTACACCCAGGTCATGTTCGACTGGCCAGCAGTGCAGCAAAGGATTATGCAGGCGATTGCGCAGGGCAAACATCGTGCCACTTGAGACGCGGACCCTACTGCGCGTGTGTCGCCTGCGAGACAGCCATCGCTTACGAGACCTGCCTTGCGTGCGAGATATGCGGTATGTGCGAGATTTTGGCTGGATTTTTCGCACGCTGCGCATATCTCGCACGTACTGCATTGCAAAAGACAGGGTCGCCCCGCATGAACGCGCGGTGCTGCGCTGTAGGTGAACAGGCTGTTGGCCGAGGGCGCAGCAATCTAGACTTGTGAGCAGAATGACGATGCAGCACGACGAAACCGCGCAAGAGATGAACTCCGAGGCGTTTGCCCCGGGCGACGCAGGCAGCAGCGAGGCTGGTGACGCGCTCGACCGGGTGCTCGAGCGCGCCTCAAGGAGTCGTACCGCGACGGTGATTCGAGACTTGAGCGGAGCCCAGGCCCTCGGTGACGAGTCGCACGAGTTCGCAGCGGGCAATGTCGACGCGATCAGGCTCGAGCGCGAGGAGCGCGCGTCACTGAAGCGTGTTGCGGGCCTCTCGACCGAGCTCGAAGACGTGACCGAGGTCGAGTACCGCCAGCTGCGCCTCGAGAAGGTTGTCTTGATCGGCGTGTACTCGCAGAGCACCAAGCAGGGCACAGAAGACGCTGAGAACTCGATGCGCGAGCTCGCGGCACTCGCCGAGACCGCGGGTGCCGAGGTGCTAGACGGCCTGCTGCAGAGGCGCGCTAACCCCGACAAGGCGACCTACCTCGGCAAGGGCAAGGCACAAGAGCTCGCAGAGCTCGTCGCCGCAGTCGGCGCCGACACCGTGGTCGCCGACACCGAGCTTGCGCCGAGCCAGCGTAGAGCTCTTGAAGACGTGGTGAAGGTCAAAGTGATCGATCGCACCGCGGTTATTCTCGACATCTTCAGCCAGCACGCCAAGAGCCGCGAGGGTAAGGCTCAGGTCGAGCTCGCGCAGCTGCAGTACCTGCTGCCGAGGCTTCGTGGCTGGGGTGACTCGATGTCGCGCCAGGCTGGTGGCCAGGTGGGTGCTGGCGGTGCAGGCATGGGCTCGCGCGGCCCCGGTGAGACGAAGATCGAACTCGATCGCCGTCGCATCAACACGCGCATGGCAAAGCTGCGCCAGCAGATCAAGGGTTTTGCGCCCGCCCGTGAGGCGAAGCGTGCCAATCGCAAGCGCGGCGAGGTGCCCGGGGTCGCAATTGCCGGCTACACGAACGCTGGCAAATCGAGCCTCTTGAACAGGCTCACTGGCGCCGAGGCGCTCGTGCAGAACCAGCTGTTTGCCACCCTCGACACGACCGTGCGCCACGCCGAGACCGCAGACGGCCGCACCTTCACCTACGCAGACACGGTTGGTTTTGTTCGCAACCTGCCGCACCAGCTCGTCGAGGCGTTTCGCTCGACGTTCGAAGAGGTCGCGGGTTCAGACGTGATTGTGCACGTGGTCGACGGCTCGCACCCCGAACCCGCGGCTCAGCTGCGCACCGTGCGCGACGTGATCGCCGAGGTCGACGCGCAGGCCCTGCCCGAGATCGTGGTCTTCAACAAGAGTGACCTGATCGATGAGACACAGCGCCTCGTGTTGCACGGTATGGCACCCGATGCGGTGTTCGTGTCGGCTCGCACCGGCGAGGGCATTGAAGAGCTCAAAACGAGGATCGCAGCGGCGCTGCCCACCCCAGACGTCGAGGTGACCGTCACGGTTCCTTACGATCGTGGCGACCTGGTCGCCGAACTGCACGAGCGCAACCGTGTGCTCGGCACCGAATACGTCGAAGAGGGCACTCGTGTGCACGCATTTGTGGGCGGCGAGACGCTCGCAAAGCTTGAACCGTTTCTTGTCTAGTGTGTCTTCACACTAAGTAACGAACGGTAACTGCGCGACACGCTCGCGCAGAAGGTCGCCCTTGATGGTTACTGTCGGGAGGGTCAGCGTGATCCTCGTCGAAAGAAAACCATGTCGCACCGCAGCAAGTTGCCCACCGCCACGATTCTCGGATACCCCCGCATCGGCCGCCGTCGCGAGCTGAAGCGCGCGGTAGAAAGCTACTGGAAGGGCGAGCTCGACCAGCAGGGGCTGCACGCTGCGGCGGCGCAGTTGCGTGCCGCAACCCGCGAGCGCCTCGTTGAGCTTGGCCTGCCCGCCGCGGGAGGTGCTGTGCCCGAAAGCTTCAGCTTCTACGATCAGGTGCTTGATGCGACGCTCGCGCTCGGTGCGACGCCCGCGCGCTTCGCCGATGTTGCCGCAAGCGAGGGCGCGACCGACCTCGACCTGTACTTCGCGCTCGCCCGTGGCGACCGCGACCACCAGCCGCTTGAGATGACCAAGTGGTTTGACACGAACTACCACTACAGCGTGCCCGAGATCGACGAGCACACGCCCTTCGTCGCAAACGCCGCAGCGCTCGTAGAGCAGCTTCGCGAAGCCGCTGCGCAAGGCATCGAATCGCGCCCCGTGCTCGTTGGTCCCGTAACTTACCTGCTGCTCGCGAAGGCGAGTGACGAGGCTGCCGAAGGCTTCTCCCCGATCAGCCGCCTGGACGACGCGCTGAGCGCGTACGTCGCCCTGCTCGGCGAGCTTGCCTCTGCGGGGGCGACCTGGGTGCAGCTCGACGAGCCGGCGCTCGTGTCTGACTCGCTGTCGGCGTCTCGCGAAGAGGTTGTGGCTTTGGTTGAGCGTGCCTACGCGGTGATTGGCGCCCCGGACAACCGCCCGAGTGTGCTGCTGACCGCGCCCTACGGTGACTCGTCGCACGCCCTGCTGCGCCTCGCTGCGCTGCCGGTCGAGGCAGTGCATGCCGACCTCGTGCGAGGCACACTGCCCGCGGGTGCCTTCGAATCGGGCGAGCTAGTGAGCGCGTTCTACGAGAAGCAGTTCGTCGCCGGCCTCATCGACGGCCGTAACATTTGGCGCACCGACCTTCGCGTGGCCTCGGCGGTGGCCCAAGACCTGAAGGTTGCCGGTATCGACGTGGTCATCGGCACCTCGAACAGCCTGCAGCACGTGCCGCACGACGTGCGCGACGAGTCAAAGCTCGATGCACGCCTGAAGTCATGGCTCGCGTTTGCCGACCAGAAGGTCGAGCAAGCCGCGACTCTCGCGCGCGGCCTCGACGAGGGTGCCGACGCGATTGAGGTAGAGCTTGCCGACACCGCGAACGCACTCGCCGACCGCGCGGCTGCTCCAGGAGTGCGCGTGGATGCGGTGCGTGCCCGCGTCGCGGGCGTGACCGACGCTGACCTGAACCGTGCCAGCGAGCAGGAGCGTCGAGACGCGCAGCTCGCACTGGGTATTCCGCAGTTCGCGACCACGACCATCGGCTCCTTTCCCCAGACAAGTGAGATTCGCAAGGCTCGCGCATCGCACACGCGGGGCGAGATCGACGATGCCGCATATGACGGGTTCCTGCGAGAACAGATCGAGCGCGTCATTCGCCTGCAGGAAGAGATTGGCCTCGACGTGCTCGTGCACGGCGAAGCCGAGCGCAACGACATGGTGCAGTACTTCGCAGAGAATCTCGACGGCTTCGCGGTGACTGAAAACGGCTGGGTGCAGAGCTACGGCACCCGTGCCACCAGGCCCTCGATTCTCTGGGGCGATGTGTCGCGCCCGGCTCCGATCACCGTCGAATGGTCTGCCTACGCGCAGTCGCTCACCGAGCACCGAGTGAAGGGCATGCTCACGGGCCCGGTCACCATTCTTGCGTGGTCGTTCGTGCGCGACGATCAGCCCCTCGGCGACACCGCCCGCCAGGTGGCGCTCTCGCTTCGCGATGAGATCGACGACCTCGTGACCGCGGGCATCAGCATCGTGCAGGTTGACGAGCCGGCACTTCGTGAGTTGTTGCCGCTCGACGACGACCGCCAGGCCGCCTACCTCGACTGGTCGGTCGGTGCATTCCGTCTGGCAACGAGCGGGGCCGCACCCGAGGTGCAGATTCACACGCACCTCTGTTACTCGGAGTTTGGTGAGATCATCGAGGCCGTCGACGGTCTCGATGCCGATGTCACCTCGATCGAGGCCGCGCGCAGCCGTATGGATGTCGTTGAGCCGCTCGGCGACCACGGCTACTCGCGTGGCATCGGTCCCGGGGTCTACGACATTCACTCACCGCGTGTGCCCTCGGCTGCCGAACAAGAAGAGCTGATTCGCATCGCTGCTGCGAGGATCCCGGGCAAGCAGCTCTGGGTCAACCCCGACTGCGGTCTGAAGACCCGCGGCTACGAAGAGACCGTCGCGAGCCTTCGCGGTCTGGTCGAGGCGGCTCGCGCGGTTCGTGCCGAACACGTATGAGTGGGGCCGTGGCAGGAGGTGCGGTAGCAACCGGTGCTTGGCCGGTTGGTGCCGAGCTGCCTACTGAGCCGGTAGGCTCGCTGCCGCGCCCCAGCGCGCTGCAGCGAGCCGTGCTCGATGCAGAGACGGGGCTGCTTTCTGCCGCGGAGCTTGAACTCGCGCAGGAGGCCGCAGTGCTCGACACGCTTGAGCGCTTCGCGCTTACCGGCTCACCGCTTGTGAGCGACGGCGAACAGCGCAGGCAGAGCTTCTCGAGCTACCCCCTCGGCACTTCACTGCACGACGGCGGGGTCGAAGCGGGGCCGGTATTCGCCGTGTTTGCCGATGGGCATCACCGGGTGATTCCGAGCCTTGCGCGCGCACCGTTTCGCTTTCACGGCCACGCCGCCGATGATGTGGCGCGATCCCGCGCGCTAACCTCGTTGCCGCTGAAGCAAGCCGTGATCTCGCCTTCGATGCTGTCGCTGATGGTGCCGGCTGGTGGGCTCGGCGACTATTCGCGCGACGACTTTCTTGCTGATGTGGTCGCCGGTTGCGCCGAGGATATTCGCAGGTGCTTCGAAGCCGGGGCCACCCGTGTGTCGATCGACTTTACCGAGGGCAGGCTCGCGCTGCGCGACGACCTGCGCGCGCCGTGGGCGGGGCCAGAGGCGCTCGGTGGTTTCATCGAGCTGATCAACCGCGTGCTCGCCGAGCTGACCGACGCGCAGCGGGCCGCCGTTGGGGTGCATACCTGCCCCGGCAACGACAACGACTCGGCCCACTCAGCCGATGTCGACTACGCCGAGCTGATCCCGGAACTGTTTCAGATTGAGGCCGGCTATTTCTTGGTGCAATCGGCGAGTGAGAAAGACCCTGATCGCGTGGCCCGCCTCGTTGGGCGGCAGCTGCGGCTCCTCGAGCGCACGGGGGCGCGTACGGTGCCCCGGGTGCTGCTCGGCGTCACCAACCCGACGAGCCCGAAGCTCGAGACCGCAGAAGAGATTCGCGATCGTCTCGTGCAGGCCGCGCGCTTTATTCCCGCTGAGCTCCTCGGGTCGACAGACGACTGCGGTTTCTCGCCCTACCTGATCGATGAGAAGCCGCGCCACGGCTCACCCGACTTTGCGCGAGACGTGGCATTTGCAAAGATCGCTGCCCGCGTGCGGGGCACACAACTCGCAAGCGAAGAACTTGCAGGGAGGGCCGCATGAACGCGCTGCTGCTCAAGGGGAGCGCGCCTACGAAGGCTCGTTTCTCGTTCGAGGTGTTCCCGGCTCGAAGCGGTGCGGCTGCGCTCGCGCTCGGCAACGCGGTGCAGCACCTCGCCGCGGTGCAGCCAGACTTCATTTCGGTTACGTACGGAGCCAACGGCTCGAATCGAGATGCCTCGCTCGACCTGCTGCGCTACCTGCGCGACCACAGTGACGCGTTGCCACTCGCGCACCTCACCACGGTGGGTGAGGATCGATCAGCGGTCAAGGCCGCGATTCACAGCATGATGGACTCGGGAGTGCACGACTTTCTCGCGCTGCGAGGCGACCCGCCCCGGGGTCTTAGCGAGGACGATTATCTCGTCGCGGGCTCGCTCAGTGCGCTCGAACTGGTGCGCTTGGTGGCCGAAGTGCGCGCCGAGCGGCCGTCGTTTACGAGTGTTGGCAGAACGGCGGTTGCGGCCTATCCCAATGGTCACTCGCTGTCGCGATCAGTCTCGGCCGATATTGACTGGCTTGTCGCGAAGCAGGAGGCCGGGGCGCAGTTTGCGATCACTCAGCTCTTCTTCCGCGCCGAAGAGTATCTGGGATTCGTGGATCAGGCGCGATCCCGGGGCCTGACAATACCCGTGTTGCCGGGTCTGATGCCGGTGTCGACGAGTGCGCAGTTGCGCAAGGTCGCACAGCTTGCTGGGCGCCCCGCGCCTGAGAAGCTGGTGCGCGAGATGGACGAATCTGGTGGGTATGCGCCCGAGCTTGGCGTTGAGCACGTGATCTCGCTTTGCCGCGAACTCTTGGCAGGGGGAGCGCCGTCGATTCACCTCTACACCTTTAATCGGCATGAACAGGTGCTCGCCGTGCTTCGTGAGCTTGAGCTGCTGGAGCCTGCTCTCACCCCCTGAGTCCTTCGACAAGTTCAGGGACCCCTGCCGAGGGGTAAAGCGACTGGCCTGCCTAGACCGAGCGAAACACCGCCACGACTTTGCCGAGCACCTCGGCGTGATCGCCGAGAATCGGCTCAAACGCGCTGTTGCGGGGCAGCAGCCAGGTGTGGCCGTCGCGGCGGCGGAACACCTTGACGGTTGCTTCGCCATCGAGCATGGCGGCCACGATGTCGCCGTTCTCGGCGTCGCGCTGCTGGCGCACCACCACGAAGTCACCGTCGCAGATTGCGGCGTCGATCATTGACTCGCCATAGACCTTCAGCATGAAGAGCTGACCGTCGCCGACCAGTTGGCGGGGGAGTGGCACGAGCTCTTCGACCTGTTGGTCTGCGGTGATCGGTACGCCAGCGGCGATGCGGCCCACCAGCGGCACATAGGCGGTCTCTTCGGGCTGCACGCTCGGGGAGTCTGCGATTGCCTGAGCCGTGCTCGCGAGTTCCGTGAGCACCTCGAGTGCGCGCGGACGGTTGGGGTCGCGGCGAATGTGGCCGGCAAGCTCAAGCCTGCTGAGCTGGTGAGTCACGCTCGAGAGTGAGGAAAGGCCGACGGCATCGCCGATCTCGCGCATGCTCGGCGGGTACCCGCGGCTCTCGACCGATCGCGAAATGAATTCGAGGATCGCCTGCTGCTTCTCGGTCAGCGCCTTGGGTGCGCGCCCGCGGGATTCAGTGCTCATCATCTCTACTTTCGGTTGCGAGAAGTTGATGTCTGGGCCGCCGAACCGTAAATGTCGGTGGTTGCTGATTCACTCCTCGTAATCGAAACAGTAGCCCCTGTGTTCGAAGAGAAGCAAAGATTTGTTCGAGTGTCGCGCGAAATATTCGCCCATAGATTCGAAAGCAGGGGTTGCTTTTTCGAAACATCGAAAGTATATTCGAAACAGAGATTCGAATCGCGAGCCGATTCGTCTCTCTCAACGCAAGGAGCAATCATCATGAGCGCATCGATCACCATCATTTCTACCCCGCTGACCGCAGCAATTGCGCGCACGGGGGTGCAGGGCGAGTCATCGCCTCAGAAGTCGCCAGCTCGTGCCCGTCTGCGGCTCACTCGTCGTGGCCGTGCAGTATTCGGCGCCCTTGCCACTCTGCTGGTGATTGGTGTGCTCGCGGTGCTCGCTACATTCAGCGGCGCACAGGCGGTTGCTTCTGCAGAAACTGGCAGCACTGAGTTTGGCTACGTCGTGGTGCAGCCTGGTGATTCGCTCTGGCAGGTTGCAAACAGCATCGACCCGAACGTTGACCCGCGCGACCTGGTTGCTGAGATCGTGCGCCTGAACCAGCTTGATGGTTCAGGCGTGATCGCCGGGCAGCCCATCGCTGTGCCGCTGCGCTACGCAGACGCTCCGGGCGTGGTCAGCGCATCTGATCTGGGTCTCTAGGGTTGGGCGGCTGAGACGGTTCGCGGCGCTGGCTCTCCTCGGTACCCGTGCTTCGACCACCAAGCTTCGATCACTAGACTGAATGCGTGACCAGCCTCAGCGATTTGCCCCTGCGTTCAAACCTCGTCGGCAAGGAACCATACGGCGCCCCGCAAGACCCGGTTCCCGTGAGCCTCAACGTGAACGAGAACACGCATCCGTTGCCTGAGGCAGTTGTCGAAGACATCGTCGCCTCGCTCGCTCAGGCAGTGCGTGGTGTGAATCGGTACCCCGATCGAGAGTTCATGGGTCTGCGCGAAGATCTCGCACGCTACCTCGGGCACGGGCTAACGGCTGAGCAACTGTGGGCCGCAAACGGTTCGAACGAGGTGCTGCAGCAGGTGCTGCAGGCATTCGGTGGCCCCGGGCGTAGTCTGCTGAGTTTCACGCCGACGTATTCGATGTATCCGCTGCTCGCAGACGGCACCGACACCGAATGGGTGGCAATCCCGCGACCCGAGGGTTACAAGCTCACACCTGAGGCGGTCGTGAGCGCGATTCGTGAGCACCGACCAAGCATCGTCATTCTTTGCGGCCCGAACAACCCAACCGGCACCTCACTTGATCTTGACGTGGTGAAGGCCGCCTACGATGCGTTCGAAGGAATGCTGATTGTTGATGAGGCATACCATGAGTTTGATCGCGGCCATACGAGCGCACTCACCCTGCTGGCGGGCCGCCACCGTCTGATGGTGTCGCGCACCATGAGCAAGGCCTTTGCTTTCGCTGGCGTCAGGCTCGGATACCTCGCCGCAGACGCTGCCGTGATCGACGCGCTGCGTCTGGTGCGCCTGCCGTATCACCTGTCTGCGCTGACGCAGGCTGCCGCGTCTGCTGCGCTGCGCCACTCATCAGAAATGTTGCGCGCCGTGGACGATATTCGCGACCAGCGAGATCGGCTCGCCGCCGAACTCGAGTCGTTCGGCTATCTGGTGCACTCCTCAGGTGCCAACTTCTTGCTCGTCGGGGGCTTTAGCGACCCCGAAGCGACATTCTCGGCGCTTCGCGCGCAGGGCATTCTGATTCGTAACCTCAGTATCGACGGGCACCTCAGGCTCACCGCGGGCACCGAAGACGAGACCACGCAGCTGCTCGAGGCCATCCGGGCGCTTGGCCCGGGCGGCGCGCAGAGCTAACCGCTCTGCGCGGTTGGCGGTCGTTACCGGCTAGCCAACCGCAACCCCGAACGCGAGGCCGATCAGATAGGTCGCGATCATTGTTGCCGACCCCATCAGTACATTACGCAGGATCGCCCTCACTATCGGCGCACCACCCAGCTTTGCGCTGACCCAGCCGGTGAGCAATAGACCGATCACTACCGCCGCAGCGGTCACGAGCATTGCGTTGCCGACTGGCAGGATGATCATGATGAGCGGAATCAGGGCACCCGCAGTGAACGCTACGAATGACGAGAGTGCTGCCTGCCAAGGGCTCGTCAGTTCTTCGGGGTCGATGCCAAGCTCGACCTCGGCGTGAGCGGCGAGCGCATCGTGCGCGGTCAATTCTTCGGCAACCTTGCGAGCAACATCGGGCGAGAGTCCGCGCTTGCGATACAAACCGGTCAGCTCCGCAAGCTCTGCTGCGGGTTGCTCTTGCAGCTCACGCAGCTCCTTCGCGATAAGGGCTTTCTCGGTGTCACGCTGTGTGCTGACCGAGACATATTCGCCGCCGGCCATCGAGAACGCGCCGGCCACGAGCGCCGCGATGCCCGCGGTTGCGATCGCTGCGACGTTGCCCGGTGTGGCTGCCGCCACGCCTACGACGACACCCGCGACTGACACGATGCCGTCATTTGCGCCGAGCACGCCCGCGCGCAGCCAGTTCAACCGCTGCCCAACCTTGCCCTCGTCGTGAACCGCGTGCAGGTGGTCGAGCGCTGACTCAAGATTTGTTTGTTCTTCGGACATGGCTTCATCATGGCGCTGAACTCGCGACGCCACAAGCAAGGTGAGGCTTGGCTTACCGTGCGCGTGAGCGGCGAAGGTCGCGGTGCCGTCTGTGGTGCGGGTTACGGTGCAGGCTGCAGGGCTGCTGTCACACTCTGAAGCACGGCCTTCGCGAAAGGCTAGGATTGAGAACATGTCTCACGCTCTCCGTACCGCGTCGCTCGAACGAGCCACGAGCGAGTCTCAGATCACAGTCAGCGTCAACCTCGACGGCACCGGTGAGGCAGATGTTGCCACGGGCGTGCCGTTCTTCGACCACATGCTGACGGCGTTTGCCCGTCACTCACTCACAGACCTGACCGTGCGTGCCGCGGGCGATGTGCATATCGACGTGCATCACACCGTCGAAGACACCGGAATTTTGCTTGGCCAGGCGTTGCTCGAAGCGCTCGGAGATAAGCGCGGGATCAGCCGCTACGGTGATGCGCTCGTGCCACTTGATGAGGCGCTGGCACAAGCGGTGGTCGACATTTCTGGGCGCCCGTACCTCGTGCACAGCGGTGAGCCCGTAGGTTTTGAGTTTCACCTCATCGGCGGCCACTACACAGGCAGCATGGTGCGTCACTTCTTCGAAGCACTCACGCTGAACGCTCGACTCACCGTGCACCTGAAGCTGATTGAGGGCCGCGACCCGCACCACATTGCCGAGGCCGAGTTCAAGGCTTTCGCGCGCGCGTTTCGTGAGGCGAAGGCACTCGACCCGCTGGTCGTGGGTGTACCCAGCACCAAGGGAAAGCTGTGAGCAGGCTCGTCGCTGACGGTGTCGATGGAACAGCGCCTCGCAAGCTCGTCGCTGTTCTTGATTACGGCTCGGGCAACGTGCACTCCGTAGTCAAAGCTCTCGAAGCTGCCGGGGCTGAGGTAGTACTCACGAGGGATCACCAGGCCGTGATGCAGGCTGACGGACTGCTGGTGCCGGGCGTCGGAGCGTTTGACGCCGTGATGCAGCAGCTGAAAGCCGTACGCGGTGACGAACTCATCGACCGCCGACTTGCAGGCGGGCGGCCCGTGCTTGGCATCTGCGTGGGGGAGCAAGTCATGTTTGACCGCGGCGTCGAGCACGGCGTTGAGAGTGAAGGGCTCGGCCAGTGGCCAGGCACTGTGCGTCAGCTGCAGGCCGATCGCCTGCCCCACATGGGATGGAACACCGTCGAGGCTGCGGAAGGCTCGACCCTTTTCGCCGGCATCGAGCACGAGCGCTTCTACTTCGTGCACAGCTACGCAGCGACCGACTGGAGCATCGAGGGGCGCACCGCCTCCACCGTGCCCAAGGTGACGTGGGCAGAGCACGGCGAGCGCTTCATTGCTGCCGTTGAGAACGGCCCACTCACCGCCACACAGTTTCACCCCGAGAAATCCGGGGAGGCAGGCATTCGCTTGCTGCGCAACTGGGTCGAGTCGCTGTAGGCAGCGATCCTCGCCCCTAAATATTCTTCGCAAGATCAGACACTTAAGGAACCACACCCGATGACCGAACTCAGCACCCAGCCCAGGCTCGAACTGCTGCCCGCCGTAGACGTTGCAGATGGCAAGGCAGTGCGACTCACTCAGGGCGAGGCCGGTACCGAAACCAGCTACGGCAGCCCGGTTGATGCGGCGCTCGACTGGATCGAACAGGGTGCGGAGTGGATCCACCTCGTAGACCTCGATGCCGCCTTCGGACGCGGCAGCAACGCGGCGCTGCTGCGCAAGGTCGTGAAGCAGTCGAAGCGCGTGAAGATTGAGCTTTCGGGCGGCATCCGCGATGATGCCAGCCTTGAGGCTGCGCTTGAGCTCGGTGCGACCCGCGTCAATCTCGGCACTGCGGCGCTCGAGAACCCTGAGTGGACCCGCGCGGTCATTGCTCGCTACGGCGATCAGATTGCGGTTGGTCTCGACGTGCGTGGCGAGACCCTCGCTGCGCGTGGCTGGACCCAGGACGGCGGCAATCTTTGGGAGGTGCTCGATCGTCTCGAGGATGCGAAGTGCCCGCGCTACGTGGTTACTGACGTTACCAAGGACGGCACGCTGCGAGGGCCGAACGTCGAGCTGCTGAAGCAGGTGTGCGAGCGCACCGACCGCCCGGTCGTCGCCTCGGGAGGTGTCTCGAGCCTCGACGATATCGCCGCGCTGCGCCAGCTCGTATCGTTTGGAGTCGAGGGTGCCATCGTGGGCAAGGCGCTCTACGCTGATGCCTTCACGCTGCCCGCCGCGCTCGATGTGGCCGGCAGGCCGTAACCTGCACCTTGGCGATCAAGAAGCTTCCCTCGACCGGTGACGCGCCCCGCAACACCGGGGTGCCAGCGTCGCTCGTTGCTGGGGGTGCGGCCGATTCGGCGGGATTTCCGTGGGCGGGCCGCACCTTTGATCATCACGAAACCGCGTTTGCGGGCGACGATGGAACCACGCCCGAGGCTCTGAAGCTTGCGGTAGCTCGGCTGCGCGATGCGGCAGCGTTCCATCGGCAAGGATCGGTGCTTGCGCCTGGAGCTTCTGGCGCTCCTGGCATTTCTGGCGGACTGGAGGCTCTGGCCTCAGCCCACACTGAAGCTCTGCTCGCACTTTCTGCTGTGCGGGTGCTGATTCCGCTGCTCGCTGAGGCTGGCGATTTTGGGCTCACCCCTGAGGGGCGAACCGTTGAGAAATCGCAGGAACTCTCAATCGTCACAGTAGGAGCGCCAGACGGACGCCGCGTGATGCCAGTGTTCAGTAGCGTCGACGCGATGCGCGCTTGGAACCCGGAGGCGCGCCCGATCCCTGTGCCGATGCCGCAGGCTGCTGTTGCCGCCGCACAAGAAGAGACCGACTTGATCATCGTTGATCCGGGCAGCCCAGACTCTGAGATAGGAGTGCGACGCACCCAGCTTGAAGCGGTGGCGATCGGTGCCCGAGCGGTGCCTGCGTGGGCTGACGCCGCAGTTGCCGAGGCATTTCACGCCGCCGCGATCGGTGATGCACGTGTGCGACAGATCAGCATCGCCCCGGCCGACCCCGAGGCCCGCCTGCTTGAGGCTGAGGTTGCTGTCATCGTCGAGCTGCAACCGGGGCTTGAACGGGCGTCGCTCGAGGAGCTGCTTGGCGAACTGCAGCAGCGCTGGGCCGCGAGCGAGGTCATCGCGGCGAGGGTTGACTCGCTACGGCTCGTGTTGCGGTGATTCGGTGTTGTGCGGTGCACGGTTTTGCAGTGATTCGATGTTTACGTAGGCGCGGTGTTGCGAGGCAGCGTGTTGAAGCTGCGGGCATTATGTTGAGGCTGAACGTCATAGTTGTGGGGATAGTAGGCCTTGCTTGTGTGCTTGCTGGATGTGCTTCTTCTCATCTTTCGCAGCAGACGGTTGCGCTCTGCTTAGGGTTTGAGGAAAGTTGGAACGCACTTGCTCTCGCCTCTAACCTTGGTGAGGACCAGGCCGACCTCGCTGCGCTGGTGGGGCAAACCTCCGAAACCTGGAGCGATCTTGCGCGGCTTAACGCGCCCTCAGATATGACAGACGTCGTTCGAAACGCATCGTCGAACCTGACGTCTTTCTGGAATGCGAGCTCGGGGGCTGAAAGGCACGCTCAGAGCAGATCACTGAGGAACTCAGCCGAGTACGTCAGTATGCAGTGCAAACAGCGGGAGAGCGCGATCTCCCTTGAAAGTTTGAAGCTGTAGAAGCAGGTCTGCCGGGCGGCTGACGTCAGTTCGGTACCCCTGGTCATGTGGTGCTGCAAAGGACGTCGGTACCCACGGCTGCTCGAGGACCGACCCACAAACCAGAGGCACGAGATGTGAGCGGTGCATCTGCCGAAACCCTTAAATCGATCGTCCCGATGTCGAGTCGCGAGGATTTCTGAGATAGATACTGCAGATCGCATATCTGCGGCAGATGGATCTGCGCGCAATGCAATGCCCCGTGCCCGAGGCCACCACCAGAACCCGCAGGGCCCTAACTACTACTCGAAGCGGTTCACCATGGCGAGCGCAGCTCGCTCGATGTAGTCGCGAAACGCAACATCGTGCATCGGCGGCAAGGCTGCCTTGTCGAGCGCGGCGTGCATGTGCTTCAACCAGTGCTCCTTGGCTCGCGGCGTGACCGCAAACGGCACATGGCGCATTCGCAGCCTGGGGTGCCCGCGCTGCTCAGAGTATGTGGTTGGTCCGCCCCAGTACTGCTCGAGAAAAGCGCGTAGACGCCACTCGGAGCCCTCCCAGTCATCCTGCGGATACATGGGCGCGAGCAACTCGTCACTGCGCACTGCCTCGTAGAAGTGGTGCACGATGAGCTCGAACGTTGCGGTGCCGCCAACCTGCTCCCAGAGGGTATCGCTCAGCGCAGCGCCGTTCTCTCCGCTGCGCAGCGTGAGGGTCGGTTTGGGTGGTTCGGTGCTGGGTACTGCGGTCTGACCGGCCAACATTGAAGGCGAATCTTGTTGCTCGCTCACAGTGAGCCTCCCGGGTTTCTCGGCACCTCGTCGAGGCGTATCCCCTGTTCTTCAAAGTGTCGCTTGATGAGGGCGCGCAGCTCGCGCTGTACTGAAAACTGTGCCTCGGGGCGGGTGCGCACCGCGAGGCGAATCGTCGCCTGATCACCGGTGACGCTCTCGAGGCCGAGCACTTCCGGCTCGCCGGTCACTCGGCGCGCGAACTGCGCTGAGTGCAGCAACTCACTCGCGCTCTCGAGTGCGGTGCGTTCAACGAGGTCGAGGTCTTCGCTCGAAGAGACTGTGATGTCGATGATTGCGCGACCCCAACCCTGCGAAGTGTTGCCGAGCGTCAAGATTTCGCCGTTGCGAATAAACCACAGCGTGCCGTCGCTCGCGCGCACCCGAGTGACGCGAATGCCCACGTCTTCGACGGTGCCGGTGATGGTGCCGACGGTCACGAGGTCGCCGACGCCCATCTGGTCTTCGAACACCATGAACAGGCCGTTCAGAATATCTTTCACAACGTTCTGAGCGCCAAACGCAAGGCCCGCGGCGATGAAGCCCGCCGATGCAATCACCGTGCCGACGTTAACGCCGAACTGCACGAGCACCAGGAAGAAGCCGACGATCACGGTCGCCCAGTTGATGATGTTCCGACCGAAGGTGCCGAGTGTACGGGTGCGCTGCACGGCGCGCGCGTTCATGAGTGGCCCGGCCGCGAGTTCTTGGGTCGAATCGACGTCTTGCGCCTTCTTCACCCCGCGCACAACGCCACGCACCGCGCGCCCCAGCATCAGGCGCAGCAGCCAGTTCACGAGCAGACACGCAACGATGACGACAAATACTCGCCACAGCACCTCGTACTGCACGAAGAACGCGACTATTGCATTCCAGACCTCGGCCATGCGCTACGCCCTACACCTTGGCATCTGCAGCCTGGGCGACCAGTGCGCGCTCAACGCCGGCGAGGTGCTCGACAATCATGCGGCGCAGCGCCGGCGCGGCATCCGGGTTCGAAGAGAGCCATTCAGCGGTCGCGGCACGCAGCGCCTCGTTTGCGAGGGGCGACGGGTAGAAGCCGTCGACGATCTCTTCGACGATTGCGTGGCTGCGCGTCTTCCAGACCTCGGCAATCGAGTCGAAGAACTGTGCAACAAACGGCTCAAACACGGCGGGGTCGTGGTTGCGCAAGAAGCCGAGGCCACTCGCGCGCACGATCGCGTTCGGTTTGCTGGCGTCATCAAAGATCGACGCCCAGGCGCGCTGCTTGTCTTCGAGAGCGGGCAGGGCCGCGCGAGCGTGCGCCGCCGACTGGTTGCCACTCGCCGTGCGGTCGTCTGCAAGCGCCGCCTCGATCTCTTCGAGGGTCGCCCGCCCGCCAGCGGCGAGCGAGATGAGCAGCTCCCAGCCGAGATCAGTGTCGATATCGAGTCCCTCGAGCGGAGCACGCTCCTCGAGAATCTCGAGCACGGTGTCGAGTTGAGTATCGGTCGAGGCGATCTGAGCGAAGGCCTTGACGAACTGGAACTGCAAGTCGCTGCCAGCGGCTGCCCCGAGTGCCAGCTGCCAGAGGGCATCAGCAACGCGTGAGAGTGTCGCCGCACGACGCGAGGGCGTCACATAGCTCGATGCAGCCAGCAGCAACTGTTGAATCAGGGTGCGAAGCACGGTCGAGTTAGTCTCGCTTGAAATGTGCGCAAGCACGATGTCGATGAAGCGGCTTGCGGGCAGCTCACCGTCGCGAGTCTGATCCCACAGCGTGCCCCAGACGAGTGAGCGTGCGAGCGAACTCTCGAAGCTGCCGAGCTTCGCGGCAGCGGTTTCGAGCGAGCGCTCGTCGAGGCGAATCTTTGCGTAGCTCAGGTCGTCGTCGTTGAGCAGCAGCAGAGCCGGCTGCGAAGCGCCGACGAGCTCGGGCACAGGGGTCGAAGTGCCGTCAACATCGAGCTCGATGCGCTGGGTGCGCACGAGTGCATCACCCTGCACTTCGTACAGGCCGACCGCGATACGGTGCGGGCGCAGGGTTGGGTATTCGTCGACGGCCGATTGCGTGATCGAGAAACTCGTGTACTTGCCCTCGGCATCAAGGTCGAACATGGGTCGCAGCGTGTTGACGCCGGCGGTCTCGAGCCACTTCTTCGACCAGTCGCCAAGATCGCGGCCGCTCTGCGCCTCGAGCTCGCTCAGCAGGTCGGTGAGCTCGGTGTTGCCGTACTCGTGCTTCATGAAGTACTCGTGCACGCCCTGCATGAACGGCTTACGCCCGACCCAAGCAACGAGCTGTTTGAGTACCGAGGCACCCTTCGCGTAGGTGATGCCGTCGAAGTTGACCATGACGTCTTCGAGGTCGCGAATCTCAGCGACAATCGGATGCGTCGAGGGGAGCTGATCTTGGCGGTATGCCCACGACTTCTCGCTCGCGACGAAGGTCGTCCAGCAGTCGCTCCACTCGGTCGCCTCGGCAACCCCAAGCGTCGACATGTATTCTGCGAACGACTCGTTCAGCCAGAGATCATTCCACCAGCGCATGGTGACGAGATCGCCGAACCACATGTGCGCGAGCTCGTGCAGAATCGTGACCACGCGGCGCTCGCGCATCGCGTCGGTCACCTGGCTGCGGAACACATACGATTCGGTAAACGTCACCGCGCCGATGTTCTCCATCGCGCCCATGTTGTACTCGGGTACGAAAAGCTGGTCATACTTCTCGAACGGGTAGGGGTAGCCGAATTCGCGCTCGAAAAAGTCGAAGCCCTCGCGGGTCTTCTCAAAGATGTAATCGGCGTCGAGGTACTCGCCGAGTGACTCGCGGCAGAACACCCCGAGCGGAATGGTGCGGCCGGCGGCGTTGGTCAGTTCGCTGCGTACCACACGGTAGGGGCCCGTGATGAGGGCCGTGATGTAGCTAGACATTACCGGCGTCGGCGCGAACTTCCAGGTAGAAACGTGCTCCGTGGTGCCGGTGCCGAGCGCATTCTCGACCTCTCCCACAGCAACGGGCTCGGGGGTCGACTGGTTGCTCACCACGTGCCAGCGCGTAGGCGCGGTCACCGTGAACTCAAACGTGGCCTTCAGATCTGGCTGCTCAAAGACCGCGAACATGCGCCGCGAGTCTGGCACCTCGAACTGCGAGTACAGGTACACCTCGTTGTCTGCGGGGTCGACGAAGCGGTGCAGGCCCTCGCCGGTGTTGGTATAGAGCTGATCGCTGATGATGGTCAGCTCGTTCTCGGCCTCGATGCTTGGCAGCGAGACGCGCGAATCTGCAAACACCGAGGCAGGCTCGAGCGAGCGGCCGTTCAGCGTCACGCTGTGCACCGCATCTGCGATGAGATCGATGAAGGTGTCAGCCCCGGGGGTGCCAGAGAAATGCACGGTGGTCTCGGCCCCAAACACTGTGGCGCCGCGGGTCAGATCGAGCGCTACCTCGTAGCTGTGCGTGCGCACGTCTGCCGCACGCTGCTGGGCTTCAACACGGGTCAAGTTTGTTCCTGGCACTACCGCTCCATGAGTTTAGGCACGCGGGGTCAATTGTGTCGGCCCCGCAACGAAATAGGTGATGAGTCAACCTTATGCCCGGCGACTGACATCGTGCTTCGAATCGGGTCTAGGCTTGGCTGCATGAGTGCATCGCAGCCGCAAGTAGAGTTCTGGTTTGATCCGAGTTGCCCCTGGTGCTGGATGACCAGCCGCTGGGTCACCGAGGTTTCTGAAGTGCGCGGTTTCGAGGTCGCCTGGCACCCAATCAGCTTGCACATCATCAACGAGGGTCGCGAGCCCGGCCCGCACGCCGAGGGGCACCGCCAGGGGCTGCGCATGGGTCGCGTCGTGGTCGCGGCTGAGCAACTGGTCGGTACAGAGGCGGTTGGCCCGCTTTACACCGCGCTTGGCACGCGCATTCACCCCGGCGGTCGCGATGACGTTGACGGCATCATTGCTGAGTCGGTTGCAGAGGTGCTTTTGAGCGTTCATGGCGAGGATCGCGGTCAGGCTCAGGGCGCCGCCGACCTCTCGGCCCGTCTCATGGCCGCGGCCGAAGACACCGAGCACGACTCTGTACTGCGTGCAAATACCGAGCATGCGCTAAAAATCGCCGGCCCCGACGTCGGTGTGCCGATTATCTCGATCGACGGCGTTGCGTTCTTTGGTCCCGTGGTGACGCCCGCTCCGACCGGTGACCTTGCGCTGCAGCTCTGGGACGGCATTCGCGCCGCCGCGAGCGTGCCGGGCTTCTTTGAGTTGAAGCGTGGGCGTCAGGTCGGCCCGCAGTTCTGACCGGTACCAAGGCTGGCTAGAATTGACCCCATGCGCATTCACGTAGCCACCGACCACGCCGGCCTCGAGTTCAGCCAGCAGCTGCAGCAGCACCTGCGCGAGCAGGGGCACGAGGTGATCGACCACGGGCCCGCCGAGTACGACGCGCTCGACGATTACCCCTCGTTCTGCATCAACGCCGCACTTGGCGTCGCGCGCGACGAGCGCGACGGTGTCGAGGCGCTAGGTGTGGTTTTCGGCGGCTCGGGCAATGGCGAGCAGATGGCCGCGAATAAGGTCGAGGGCATTCGTGCCGCACTCGTCTGGAACGACTCGACCGCTGAGTTGGCGCGCGAGCACAACAGTGCAAATGTGATCTCGATTGGTGCGCGTCAGCACACCGTCGACGAGGCCATGCGCTTCATTGATCTGTTCATTGCGACTCCGTTCCCGGGCGACGAGCGCCACGTGCGCCGCATCGGCCAGCTCGGTGAGTACGAGCGCACCGGTGCAATCGTTGGCAAGCAGGTCGACAGCCTCTAAGCCGAACAGGGGATCAGCACATGCCCGAGGGTCATTCCGTTCACCGTATCGCGAGGCAGTTCAGAGTAAACTTCGTGGGAAAACGGCCCGCTGTGTCGAGCCCGCAGGGCAGGTTTGCTCAGGGGGCCGCGATGATCGACGGCCGCGAGATGACCGACGCGCGCGCGGTCGGCAAACAGATGTTTCTCGAGTTCGACAACGATCTCTGGTTGCGTGTGCACCTGGGCATCTACGGTGCGTGGGATTTCGCGGGCGACGTGCGGGTTGATCCCACGATACAAATTCACGGTTACACCCCTGGTCACTCGAAGCTGGGGCAAACGGGCGAATACTCCCGCCCCGATGTTGCGGTGGCGAGCGATATTAGTGCGGTGGATCGCGACGGAGAAGACTCGGTGACCTCGATTGGCGCGCCGCGGCGTGCGCGCGTGCGCATGGCCGAGCACGACACCGAGCGTGATGACGCCGGTGTGTTTCCGCCAGACCCAGTCGGCCAGGTGCGCGTGCGGCTGCTGACCGACACCGTGTGCGCTGACCTTCGCGGGCCGACCGCCTGCGAGGTGCTGACGCCCGAGGGCGTCGACAAAGTGCTGCAGCGGCTCGGGCCCGACCCCGCGA
Source organism: Actinomycetota bacterium (assembly GCA_020161315.1). Lineage (GTDB taxonomy): Bacteria > Actinomycetota > Actinomycetes > Actinomycetales > Microbacteriaceae > Leucobacter. The sequence goes on from JAIUOH010000002.1 coordinate 62,185, forward strand.
ACGCGAACACCGACGCAGAGCGCGATCGCTTCATTGAGCGAGCGCTGAAGAAGCGCACCGCGATCGGCCTCGTGCTCATGGACCAGGCAGTGCTCGCAGGCATTGGCAACGTGTACCGTGCCGAGCTGCTGTTTCGCGCAGGGCTAGACCCGCACACCCCGGCAAACACCATCGACCGTTCGACGCTCGAGGTGCTCTGGGATGACTGGGCCGAACTGCTCGACATCGGTATCACGGTCGGGCAGATGATGACGATCGACGGGCTTGAGGGCGCGGACTACGAGCGCGCGCTGCGCGAGCGTGACGAGCGGCACTGGGTCTACAAGCTCGAAGGCACGCCCTGCAAGCGCTGCGGCACGAATATCACGCTCGAAGAGATGGGCAATCGCAAGCTCTACTGGTGCGCCGGCTGCCAGCACTGAATCTTCAACGAACTCGGTGCCTTTTACCGAACTCGGTGCCTTTTGCCGAACTCGGTGCGATTCACCTGCATAAAGCGGCCGAGTTCGGTAAACGGCACCGAGTTTGCGGGCGGGGAGATCCCGCGTGCCATTCGCAGCCGCGGCGCCGGAGCGTAACCTCGCAAAAAATTTACTTGCGGCTTCAACTAAATTTCTGCTACATTGAAATTAGTTGAAACGTCAATCAAATATTTCGGAGGCAGAAATGACCATCACCGCTGATCAGATCCCGGGCTACCGCGTCGGCACCTGGAACATCGACCCAACCCACACCGAGGTCGGTTTCTCGGTGCGCCACCTCGCGATCAGCAAGGTCAAGGGCAAGTTCGAGCGCTTCGCTGGCACCTTTGTGACCGCCGAGAACCCGCTCGACTCGACCGTCGACGCCACCGTCGAGGTCGCCTCGATCAACACGAACCAGGCTGACCGCGACGGTCACCTGCGTAACGGCGACTTTTTTGCGGCAGACGAGTTTCCTGAGTTCACCTTCAAGAGCACCGGTGTGCGCCAGAACGGCAGCGATTTTGCTGTTGACGGCGAGCTCACCCTGCGCGGCGTGACCAAGCCCGTCACCTTCGACTTTGAGTTCGGTGGCTTCGGGGCCGATGCTTACGGCAACTACAAGGCTGGCTTTACCGCCACCACCGTGGTGAAGCGCGAAGACTACGGCATCCAGTGGAACGCTCCGCTCGAGACCGGTGGACTGCTGCTCGGCAGCGATGTCACCATCACGCTTGACGTGCAGGCAGCTCTCGCTGGGGAGTAAACGCGTAGCGTTTGCTCGTGAGAGCTGGTGCGGCCCTGCCGCAGCCGCTGAGTCGTTTTTAGAGCGAGGATCAGGGGCGGTGGAAACACCGCCCCTTTTCTGCGCCTGCACTCTCTGTTTCTTCTGTGCCTTGGGTTGGCTGGGATTGCGGGTCACAGATGATCGCAAAAACCGGGTTTAGGCGCCATTCATGACTCACAAACGGTGAGCCCAGGTCAAGCCGTTAGAGAATGCCGAGCTGGCGCAGTTCCTGGTGCAGGGTCGCCCCGTCGGGGCCATAGATCCAGGGCACCCCGCTGACGCTGCGCTGCAGGCGCGCCTTCGAACGGCCGCCGGCCAGCACAGCCTGGCCCACCGAGAGCTGACGGATCAGCACCGCCGCGACGTTCTCGGGGTGCGCGGTGGCGAAACGCTGGTAGAGCTCCTCGTCGTGCTGCCCGTCGTCGCCAACGAGCACCCACTTCACATCGGGAAACTCGCGCGCGAGGCGCGAGAGCTCACGCGTCTTATGCTCTTTGCCGCTGCGGAACCAGCGGTCGGTCGTTGGGCCCCAGTCGGTGAGCAGCAGCGACCCCATGGGGTAGAGGTTGCGCTCGAGAAAGCGGCTCAGTGCCGGCGCCACGTTCCACGCGCCGGTCGAGAGGTAGAGCACAGGGGAGCCGGGGTGCTTTGCGAGCAGGTGGTCGTAAAGCACGGGCATGCCCGGGGTTGAGGTGCGTGCGTGCTCGTCGAGCACGAAGCTGTTCCAGGCCGCGACGAGGGGCTTCGGCAGTGCGGTGTTCAAAATGGTGTCGTCGACGTCGCTGATGAGGCCGAAGTGGGCCGTGGGGTCGGCGATGTAGACCGGGGCATGGGCAGCCTCGGCGTGCTCCGAACCCGGGCCGCTCGCCTGCAGCGTGATCGTGTGCCACCCGGGGGTGAGCTGCACGGGCACGACGTGGTCGATCACCCCGCCGCGGTCTGAGGCCACCTCAGTGATGGGCTCGCCGTCAATCAGCACGCGCACGGGGGAGTAAGGCACGTGTACGCTCGTGAAGCTGCGCCATCCGCGCACGCGTGCGACCTGCGCCACCACGGGCTTGAGCGACTCGTCAGTGCCGGCGGCCTCGTGCGTCTCGGTGGGCGGTAGATACAGCACTCGTCCGAGCACGCGCACCCACTCGGTTGAGCCGTAACCGATGTAGGGGATCACGCCTGGCGTGCGGCCGCGCTTCACTACCCGGCGCTCGCGAATGCGATGCACCCAGTCGTCGAGCCGCGCCGCGAACTTCGGGCGACTGTCTGGGCTTCTTGCATCCGTCACCTGACCAGTCTAGGGGAGGCCGGAAGTGGCCCGGTTGATCCTCGCCCCGATGAATATTGCTTTGGCGCGAATGAGGTTTCACTTCGCGGCAAATAAGGTTTCACTTCACATCAAGACGGATTCGCGACGTAGCACAATCGCCGATAAAATTGCTGATGACCGGCATAAACCGGTAGATCCGAAGGGTATAACCAGCCCTCGCCGGAGCTCACTATGAGAGTGCGTCACCTCGTAGTGAGCGCTCTCGGCACGTTCGGAGAACTCGTGAACGAATTCTTAGATGCGTTGACGCTAGCCCGCTGGCAGTTTGGGCTGACAACGCTGTACCACTTTCTGTTTGTACCGCTGACGATCGGGCTCAGCTTCTTGGTTGCGGTCTTGCAGACCGCCTGGGTGCGCACCGGCAAGGTGAAATACCTGAGACTCACCAAGCTGTACGGCAAGGTGTTTCTGATCAACTTCGCAATGGGCGTTGTCACAGGCATTGTGCAGGAGTTTCAGTTCGGTATGAACTGGTCGAACTACTCGCGCTTTGTCGGCGACATTTTCGGTGCGCCGCTCGCAATGGAGGGCCTCATCGCCTTCTTCCTTGAGGCGACCTTCATTGGGCTGTGGATCTTCGGCTGGGACAAGCTGCCGAAGAAGCTGCACCTCGCAACGATCTGGGCTACCTCGATCGCCACTATGCTGTCGGCCTACTTCATCCTTGCGGCCAACGCGTTCATGCAAAACCCGGTTGGCTACAAGCTGAATCCCGAGACCCAGCGAGCCGAACTCACCGACATTGTGGCGGTGCTGACAAACCCGGTTGCGGTATGGCAGTTTCCGCACACTATCTTCGCCTCGGTGATGTTCGGTGCGACCGTGATGGTCGCCGTCGCCGCGTGGCACCTGAAGCGAGGCCAGTACGTTGACGAAATGCGCGCGAGCCTGCGCTTTGGGCTCTGGGCGAACATTCTCGCCTTCATGGGCGTTGGCCTCACGGGGCACTCGCTCGGCATGACGATGACCCAGACGCAGCCAATGAAGATGGCGGCGGCCGAGGCGCTCTATGCGAACGCCTCTGGTGCTGACGCCTCGTTCTCGATCTTCAGCCTCGGCACCCCCGACGGCTTTCACGAGATCTTTTCGATTCGCATTCCGTACCTGCTGTCGTTCCTCTCGAACGGTGACTTCTCGAGCGAGGTCGAGGGCATTAATAACCTGCAGGCCGAGTACACCGCGCAATTCTGCGGCGACGCAGCCTCGGTGCTGACCTGCCCGAGCAGTGGCATGTTCACGCCGATCATCTGGGTCACCTACTGGGCGTTCCGCTGGATGATCGGGCTCGGCGCCTTCGCAACGCTGGTCTCTGTGGTCGGACTGTGGCTCACCCGCAAGAACAAAGACGTGCCCGCCTGGGCCTGGAAGGTCGCGATCTGGACCGCGCCGATTCCGATGCTCGCATCGCTCGTCGGCTGGGTGTTCACTGAGATGGGCCGCCAGCCCTGGCTCGTGTTTGGTGTGATGACCACCGAGTCTGGCGTCTCGCCGGGAGTGCCCGGTTGGGCCGTGCTCGTTTCACTGCTGACGTTCACCCTCGTTTACGGCGCTCTTGCGGTTGTCGAGTTCAAGCTCATCATCAAGGCTGTGCAAGCGGGCCCGCCCGAGATTGAAACCGCTGAGGGCAGTGGCGGCGGTGAGGGCGGCAGCGACGGCTCCGGCGACGTCGACCACTCCAAGCTCGCAACGGTGTACTAGGAAGGCACGATTATGGATCTCACACTTCTCTGGTTCTTGCTCGTCGGCGTGCTGCTGATCGGCTACTTCGTGCTCGACGGCTTCGACTTTGGTGTCGGCATGGCGCTGCCGTTTCTTGGCAAAGACAACGTCGACCGCAGACTCATCATTAACACGATTGGCCCAGTCTGGGATCTCAACGAGACCTGGCTCATCGTGGCTGGCGCCTGCCTCTTTGCCGCGTTCCCTGAGTGGTACGCGACCATGTTTTCGGGCTTCTATCTGGCGCTGCTGCTCATTCTTGTCGCTCTGATCTTCAGGGGCGTCTCGTTCGAGTATCGCCACCAAGGCAAGGGTCCAAAGTGGACCGGCTGGTTTGACCAGTTCATCTTCTGGGGCTCGCTGCTGCCACCGCTGCTCTGGGGCACCGCCTTCGCAAACCTTGTGCAGGGGCTGCCGATCGTGCCACTCGAGACCGGCGGTTGGGTCTACACGGGCACGCTACTCACCCTGCTGAACCCCTACGGCCTGCTTGGCGGTCTCACCGTGACGCTGCTCTGCTTCACGCATGGGCTCGTGTTCATTGCGCTGAAGACAGTGGGCGACATGCGCGAGCGCGCTCGCAAACTGGCCACCAAGGTTGGCATTGTGACGATCCTCGTCGCCGCTGGCTTCTTGACCTGGACGGTGCTGCAGCGCGTGGGTGAACCGAACTTCACCGCGGTGCTGACGCTCTCCGCGCTCGCCGCAGTGGCTCTTGTTGCTGGGCTGGTGTTCAACCTGATGGGCCGCGAGGGCTGGGCGTTTACGTTTAACGCAGCGACTATCGCGTTTGCCCTGCTGGCAATCTTCATGGCGCTCTTTCCGTACCTGATGATTTCGAACATCGACGAGGCGTATTCGATGAGCATTCAGGGTGCGGCGAGTTCGCAGAAGACGCTTGAGCTGATGACGTGGGTGGCTGCGTTCACACTGCCGCTCGTGCTTGTCTATCAGGCGTGGACGTACTGGATCTTCAGAAAGCGCCTCTCGCGCGATCAGATTCCAGCTGATGATCACGAAGATACTCACAGCGAGGATCGCGCGGCGGTCGCCGCGTAGTACGGTCAAGCAAGTAAGTTAGCCTCGCCTACAATAGATCCGATGAAGCCCCTCGACCCGAGACTCTTGCGCTACGCGCGCGGTGCACGCACCGTTCTCGGACTCGGGGGGCTTTTCGGTGTCTTGCGCACCCTCGCGGTGATCACCTGGTGCTGGTGCATTGCGCAGGCGCTCGCAATTCTCGTGCTGCCGGTGCTGGGCGGTGCCGGCGGTGCGACAGGCAAGGTCGCCGAGCATGCCTACCCTGCGACGATGCTGCCGTGGCTGATTGGTGTCGCGCTCATTGCGCTCGTCGTGCGCTCGGTCTCGGCGTGGGCGATGGATGCGCTTGCGGCCCGAGGCGCGGTGCAGGTGAAGGCGCAACTGCGAGCTGCCGCACTCGATGCGATCGACTCGCGCTCACCAGATTCGCTCGCCGGCGGTGCAGACGCGCACGGCGCGACGGTGCTCGGCCGAGGGCTCGACGCGCTCGACGGCTACTTCTCTGGCTACCTGCCGCAGCTCATCATGACCGCCTGCGCGACGCCTCTGCTCGTGCTCGCAGTGCTGCTCGCCGACCCTCTCAGCGGCCTCGTGGTCGTCATCGTGTTTCCCGTAATTCCGGTATTCATGGTGCTCATCGGCTTGGCGACCCGCAGCGTGCAGCAGAAACAGTGGCAGCAGCTGCAGCATCTTTCGCGGTCATTTCTCGACGTCGTCGAGGGTCTGCCAACTCTCAAGATCTTTCGCCGCGAGTCGCGTCAGGTGCAGCGCATCGAGCGCGAGACCGGCGAGTACCGCAGCCGCACCATGCAGGTGCTGCGGGTCACCTTTCTTTCGGGCTTTGTGCTCGATCTCGCTGGCACGTTCTCGATTGCCCTCGTGGCGGTAACGGTCGGCACACGCCTTGTCGCGGGTGAGTTTTCGCTCGCGCTCGGCCTGTTCGTGCTGTTACTGCTGCCCGAGGCGTTCATTCCAATTCGCGCGGTCGGCACCGCGTTTCACGCTTCGACCGAGGGGCTCGCCGCGGCGGAGCAGGTGTTCGAGATTATTGAGGGGCCTGCCGATAGCGAGCCCGTCGAGCCTGTCGAGACGCGCGCGATCACATTCGCCGACGCCGAGCTCACGCGCGGCGCACACACGATCGGCCCGGCCTCGTTCGAGGTGCATCCCGGCGAGGTCGTTGCGCTTACCGGCCCGTCTGGCGCAGGTAAGAGCTCGCTGGTTTCTGCCCTGCTCGGCTTCGTTTCTTTGACCCGAGGATCGCTCGGCCGACCAGACACACTCGCCTGGGTGGGGCAGCGGCCAGGCCTCTTGCAGGGCAACGTTGCCGACAATGTTTCGCTCGGCGATGGCGAGGCTGATCCCGCGCTGATTCGCAGAGCGCTCGATGTCGTGGGCCTCGAGAACATCGCAAGTGACCGCGAACTCGGAGCCCAGGGGGCGGGGCTCTCTGGTGGGCAGGCGCAGCGCGTCGCGATTGCGCGGGCGCTTTATCGTGCCTGGCGAAGCGATGCGGCAGCGCTCGTGCTCGACGAACCGAGCTCGGCGCTTGATCGAGAGAGCGAGACCCGCATTGCAACCGTGCTTCGCGAAGAGGCGACGGCCGGGCGCGCGGTGCTCGTGATCAGCCACCGCCAAGCGCTTATCGAGAGCGCGGATCGAATCGTGCGAATCGGGGAAGCATCGTGAGCGCCGTTATGACGCAGGAGCAACTGAGAACCGTGATTCGTCGTGCGGTGCCTTCGGGGCGACGCTCGGCGTTCGGCCTCGTGCTTGGCGTGTGCGCCGACCTCTGCGTGGTCGGCTTGCTTGCGCTCAGCATGTGGCTGATCGTGCGCGCGGGGGAGCAGCCGCCGATCTTGCACCTCACCTTCGCGATCGTCGGAGTGCGTGCGTTCGCGATCGGGCGGGCCGCGTTTCGCTATGCCGAGCGGCTTGCCAGCCACGATGCGGCCCTTGCGCAGCTTGCGGTGCTGCGCGCCAGCACCTTCGAGGCGCTTGTTCCGCGCGTGCCGGGCGCGATCGAGTCGCGCCGTCGCGGTGATGTGCTGACGGCGTTCGTAGATGACGTCGACCAGCTGCAAGACGAGCCGCTGCGCGTGCGACAGCCGTTGATCGTGAGCTCGGTAGTCGTGTGCTTGAGCATTGTCGTGCTTGCGCTGATCTCACCGATTGCGGCCGTGATCTTGACGCTGCTGCTGCTCGCGACCGGGCTGCTGTCGGCCTGGCTCTCGGCTCGAGTATCTGCCGCGAGCGATCGGGCGCTGAGCGAGGCTCGCGCCGACCTTGCCGATGCGCTGCTCGAGCGATTTTCTGCCGCAGAGGTGCTCACTGCCTATGGTGCGACCTCGCTGCAACGCGAGCGCATCGTGGCGGCGGAGCGGCGGCTCGCGTCAGCGCAATCGACCCGTGTCCGCTCGGCGGGGTTGACCGCTGCGCTGCTTTCGCTCGCCTCGGGTGTGACCTCGGTGTTGGTGCTGCTCGCGCTTGCCCCGCTGCTCGGTGACTCTGCTGGTGGCGGCTTTGCCGGCGGCTTTGTTGGCGAGCTGAGCGCACCGTTGTTTGCCGCTGCCGTAATTGTGCCCGCGGCGGTCTTTGAAGTGTTTGCGCAGGTGCCCGCAGCTCTTGTTGCGCGCCGCACCGTGCTGGCGAGCGCGCGTCGGGTCGCGGAGCTTACTGAGGCGCCGCTGCCCGCAGAGATTCCAGTTGACGGGCCGCCGGTTGCTCATCTCGACAGGGTCGATGAGCAGCCGCACACTGAGCTTGTCGAAGGGCGCAGCGGTCCGCAGCCCCTGCTTTCGGTGCGTGACCTCTCGGTTCGCCACCCGGGCGCGCTGGCCCCAGCAGTCGCTGGCGTCAGCTTCGACCTGAACCCCGGCGACACCCTCGTCGTTACCGGTGAGAGTGGCGCGGGCAAGTCGACCCTCGCGCTCGCGCTCGTGCGCCTGCTCGACTACCAGGGTTCATACCGCGTCGGCGGAGTCGAGGCGCGCGAGCTCTCTCCGTACGAGGCGCGGGGCACGGTCGGCCTTATTGACCAGCGGCCGCACCTCTTCGACGCAGACCTCAGGCAAAACCTGAAGTTTGCTCGCGATACCGCGAGCGATGAAGAGCTGCTTGCAGTGCTTGACCGAGTTGGCCTCGGTTCCTGGGTGCGCGAGCGTGGCGGGCTTGGCTCTCGAGTCGGTGAGCGTGGCGCGCTCGTGTCGGGCGGTCAGGCGCAGCGCATCGCACTTGCGCGTGCCTTGCTTGCAGACTTTCCCGTGGTGATTCTCGACGAGCCAACAGCCGGCGTCGACCGTGAGCTTGCCGACCGGCTACTCACTGACATGCTTGGCGCGCTGCCAAGCGATCGCGCCGTGGTGCTGATTACTCACACCGAGCTGCCCGAAGGCATCGCGGCCGCGCATCTCGCGCTGTAGCTTCGTCACCCCTCGCGCGGCGGCCTGCCGCGCCCGCGCATGGGCTGTGGCTTCGGGTCACGCCCGGCCTCAACAAGGGCTCGCCGCAGCAGCACCTCGATCTGTGCATTCACCGAGCGCAGATCGTCTGCCGCCCACTTTGCGAGCGCCGCGTGCACGGTGGGGTCGAGTCGCAGCAGCAGCTGCTTGCGCGCCGAACCGCCCGGGGCTGAGGTGCCCCGGGCGCCGGCGTCTGGTTCTTCGGTAGCCATGGCTGTTCTTGCGAGAGAAGACGCCTAGTAGAGGGATCCAGCGTTGATGACGGGAGTTGCGCGTTGCTCGCTCGTGAGCACAAGCAGCAGGTTCGATACCATCTGAGCGCGTCGCTCGTCGTCGAGCACGACCACACCATCGTTCTCGAGGCGGCCGAGCGCCTGCTCGACCATGGTGACCGCACCCTCGACGATCTTCTCGCGTGCAGCGATGATGGCGCTCGCCTGCTGGCGCTGCAGCATCGCCTGCGCGATCTCGGGGGCGTAGGCGAGCGACGAGATGCGCACCTCGAGCACCTCGAGACCCGCGATCGCGACGCGCGCGGCGACCTCTTCTGCGAGTTCGGCTGAGACGAGGTCGGTGCTGCCGCGCAGCGACTGCTCGCCGGGGCCTGGCTCGTCGTAGGGGTGGGTGGTCGCGACGTGTCGCAGCGCCGCCTCTGCCTGGGTTTCGATGAACTCGTTGTAGGCCTCGATGGCAAATACCGCCTTCGCGGTATCGGCGACCTGCCACACCACAATCGCCGCGATGTGTACTGGGTTACCGTCTGAGTCGTTGACTTTGAGCTCGTTTGTCTCGAAGTTGTGCACGCGCACCGACACCTTCTTGCCGGTGGTGAAGGGGGCGACGAGGCTGATGCCGTCGCGGCGCACCGTGCCGACGTAGCGGCCGAAGAACTGGCGCACCGAGGTGTGGCCGGGCGCGACGATCGTGAGCATGCCCCAGCAGAGCGACGAGGCGATCGCGAGCACAACGCCCCCGATTAGCGTTACCGCGCCGACAGCACCCTGCCCGTTGTCGAGCAGTACGCCGCCACGAATGCAGAGGCCGATGCCGAGCAGAAAGCCGACGATGCTCAGCAGAAATACGGTGATCGCAATTCCCGAGCCCAGGTGCCAGGCGGGGCGTTCTTCGATGTCGACGCGAATGCCGTCGTGGCCGACGGGTTCGGTGCTGACTGGCTCGACGGTCTCGGCTTCGCTTGCGAGCGGCGGGGGTGTGCTGGTCATCACTATCTCCTTCGAACTAAGTGATAGTAAAATGATATCACTTTATTCTGGCGAGGATCGGCGCCGTGTTTGCGCACTAGTGCATGCGCGGAGCGCGCGTAGTGATTACTATCGCTCAACCGGAGGGAACGGCTGCCACGTCTGATCGAGCGCGGCCCGCACGCGGGCGAGACGTTCAGCTTCAACGGCTGGGGTGGCGGTGCCGTCGATGCTGGTGACCGGCCGCACTCCGTGCAGCGCGTTGACGGCCCATACCTCATAGCTCGTGAGCACTTCGGGGGTGATCTCTGCCCGCGTGAGAGATATCGAGTGTTCGCGCAGAATCTCGCCCAGCAGCGCCTCGGTCACCGAAGCCACGCGGTCCCGCGCGGCAGAAATGTGAGCCTGCTCACCCCGCCACCAGACGATGCTTGTGGTTGCGCCCTCGCGCACGCGGCCATCGTCATCAATAAGCAGTGCCTCGGCTCCCGCGTCTCGGTTCAGGGCCGCATAGCGCGCGATGTTCGGGCCCTTGCGGGGAGCGTTTGGCAGCGCGGCCCCCGGTGCCGAGACAAGACCGAGCGTCTCACCCAGCTCTGGCAAAGGTCGCAGGCTCAGCTGTCGCGAATAGCTGCCATCGGCGGTGAGCCAGAGCTCCCAGCGCGGAAACGCGCCGCCGTGCTGGGCAGCGTAGTGCGCGATCTGCTCACCCGTTTCGTCAATAAAGTTGCCGATGCCACGCGCCGCTTGCTCGTCTATCTCAAGCACGCCCCGCGCGAAGCGAGCAACGTGATGCCACAGCCCGCGCACCTCGCCCGCACCCGTATCTGGGTGCAGGCGCACGCGAAACGAGTCCGCGAGCACCAGGCCCTCGGTCTCACCACGCTTTTGACTCATGCCTTTCATCTTTGCACCTCTGTAGCCGCGGCCCGCCGGTTCGATGATTTCTGCCGCAGATTGCATATCTACGGCAGGTGCGGTGCGCGAGGCTACGGCGCACAGTACAGTTATCGGGTGGTCGTGCGCCCTGTCACTTGGCCGCGCGACATCGCTTCGGTCGCGCGAAGTTTGGCGCGCGCGTCGGGCGACGCGGGAGCGTGGTTTTGGCTCGATGGTGCGGCCGTCGAGCCGTCCGGTGAGGCGGGTCTGAGCTATCTCGGCGCGGCTTCGCTTGTGACCCAAGCCGTGCGCGGCAGCGAACGTGAGTTTCTCGGATTGCTTCGAGACAGCAGCGGCAGGGGCACCGTCTTCGCGCTCGGGTACGAGTTCGGTGTGGCAATGCTTGGCGAGGATCCGGCTGCCGACGACGCATCGCCCGCGTTCGCGCTGCACCCCGAGGTCGTGCTGGTGCTCGATCACACGCGTGAGCGCGCCGAGCTGCACGGGCCAGATGCTGCTGCGCTCGATGACTGGCTGGCTGCACACGGTGACGCGCTCGAAGCGACGCCGCCAGCAACGAACCGGGTGGCCGCCGAAAGCGGGCGGGTGACTGAGACCAGTTGGAATCGCAGCGATGCGCAGTATCTCGACGACGTCGCAGCCTGCAAGCGCGCGATTCGTGATGGTGACGCCTACGTGCTCTGTCTTACCGACACAGCAAGAGCTGAGCGGGAGAGCGTCGATCCTCTCGCCCTGTACTTGCTGCTCCGTGACTCGGGGGCTGCGATTCGCGGCGCCGTAATCGTCACCGCTGATCGCGCGCTCGTGAGCGCGAGCCCGGAGCGGTTCTTGAGTAAGCGCGGAGTCACCGTTTCGACGCACCCGATCAAGGGCACCAGGCCGCGGGGTGAGACGGCTGAGCGCGACGAGGCGCTCGCGCGTGAACTCGCGGCAGACCCAAAAGAGCGCGCCGAAAACCTGATGATCGTCGATCTCATGCGAAACGACCTGAGCCGTGTTTGCGAGCCTGGCAGCGTGCAGACTGAAGGTTTCTTGCGGGTGGAACACCACCCGAGGGTGCACCAGTTGGTGAGTACGGTTTCCGGCCGGCTGCTCGACGGGCTCGACGTGTATGACGCGCTTGCGGCGTGTTTTCCGGGTGGGTCGATGACAGGTGCGCCGAAGCGCCGCGCGGTGCAGCTGCTCGCGGCGCTCGAGCAAGCCCCCCGCGGTCTGTACTCGGGCTGCTTCGGGTGGGTAGAAGCGGCGGGCGATGCCGAGATCGCAATGACGATTCGCTCGATTGAGCTGCGAAGCAGACGAGGATCACCCGGCCTTGCGCTCGTCGGTGCGGGCGGGGGAGTGACCGCAGATAGTAACGCCGCGTCAGAACTCGCCGAGAAGCAGCTTAAGGCCGCTCCTCTGCTTGCTGCGCTTCACGCCGTGGCCGAACGCTAGCGGGCACTGGGCACGCTATTCTTGAACGGTGTGCGCACCCACGCTTTGTGGTGCCCTCGCGCTTTTGCGCGGTGTTTGAACCTAACGATGTTTCGAGGTAGCGAGTGAACGAGCAGGTAGGCGACGTCTACGACTTCCAGGCGATCCAGGATCGCTGGCTTCCGGTCTGGGATGACCTGAAGCCCTTCGAGGTCTCGAACGACCTCGCGAGTGAGAAGCCGAAGAAGTACGTGCTCGACATGTTCCCTTACCCCTCGGGTGACCTGCACATGGGTCATGCTGAGGCGTTCTGCTTCGGTGACGTGCTCGCGCGTTACTGGCGCGGTCGCGGCTACGACGTGCTGCACCCGATTGGGTGGGACTCGTTTGGCCTGCCCGCTGAGAACGCGGCCATCAAGCGCGGCATCGATCCTCGTGAATGGACGTACGCCAATATCGCGCAGCAGAAGGCGAGCTTTCGCGTGTACGCCCCCAGCTTTGACTGGAGCCGCGTGCTGCACACGAGCGATCCTGAGTACTACAAGTGGAACCAGTGGCTGTTTCTGAAGCTCTATGAAAAGGGCCTCGCATACCGCAAGGCAAGCTGGGTCAACTGGGATCCGGTAGACCAGACCGTGCTCGCGAACGAGCAGGTGCTCGCTGACGGCACTTCAGAGCGTTCGGGTGCCGTCGTCGTGAAGAAGAAGCTGACCCAGTGGTACTTCCGCATTACCGACTACGCGGATCGCCTGCTCGACGACCTCGATCAGCTTGAGGGCAAGTGGCCGACCAAGGTGCTGAACATGCAGCGCAACTGGATTGGTCGCTCGGTGGGTGCCGAGGTCGAGTTCGAGATTGAGGGGCGCGAGGCCAAGGTGCCCGTGTTCACCACCCGCCCCGACACGCTGCACGGCGCGACCTTCATGGTCGTCGCACCCGACAGCGACCTGGCCGCCGAACTAGCAGCTTCGGCCTCACCCGAGGCTCGCATGCAGTTCGAGGAATATCTCGTAGCAACGCAGAAGCAAAGCGAGATTGATCGCCAGAACGCCGACCGTGAAAAGACCGGCGTGTTTCTCGATCACTTCGCGATCAATCCGGTCAACGGTGAGCGCATTCCGGTCTGGGCATCTGATTACGTGCTTGCTGACTACGGCCACGGCGCGATCATGGCCGTGCCTGCGCACGACCAGCGTGACCTCGACTTCGCCCTGAAATTTGAACTGCCCGTACGCGTTGTCGTCGAGGTGCGCGGCGAAGACGGAGAGGTGCTGCCCGACCCGGCTACCTCGGGTGTGGCGACCGCTGGCAACGGTGTGCTCATCAACTCGGGCGAGCTCGATGGTCTCGAAAAGGTCGAGGCCATCGCAAAGGCGATCGAAGTGCTCGAGGCGCGCGGCACTGGCCGTGCGGCAAAGACGTACCGCCTACGTGACTGGCTGATCTCTCGCCAGCGTTACTGGGGCACGCCGATTCCGATTCTGCACGGCGCAGAAGACTCGAACGACGGCGAGATGCGTCCGGTAGCAGAGGCCTCGCTGCCGGTGCAGCTGCCCGCGTCCGAGGGCCTCGACCTGAAACCCAAGGGGTCGTCACCGCTCGGCGCCGCGACCGAGTGGGCGAGTGTCACCGACGAGTCGGGTGCGGCTTGGACCCGCGACCCCGACACCATGGATACCTTTGTCGATAGCTCGTGGTACTACCTGCGTTTCCTCTCAGCGACTGACGATTCGCAGGCTTTTGACCCGGCCGCGGTGAACGCGTGGGGTCCGATTGAGCAGTACGCGGGCGGTGTCGAGCACGCGATTCTGCACCTGCTCTACTCGCGCTTCATTACGAAGGTGCTGCACGACCTCGGCTACCTCGACTTCGAAGAGCCCTTTACCGCGCTGCTGAACCAGGGCATGGTGCTGCAGGATGGCGCAAAGATGTCGAAGTCGAAGGGCAACCTCGTTGAGTTCGCCTCAGAGCTGCGTTCGCACGGTGCCGACGCGCTGCGCGTCACGCTCGCGTTCGCGGGCCCGCCAGAGGATGACATCGACTGGGCAGACGTGTCGGTGCAGGGTTCGGCGAAGTTCTTGGCGCGCGCCTGGCGTGTTGCGGGTGACGTGATCTCTGCCCCCGGCGTCGACTTTGCCACCGGCAACGCCGCACTGCGCAAGCACACCCACCAGTTGCTGCTCGATGCGCCGGCGCTTGTCGAGCACTACAAGTTCAACGTGGTCGTTGCTCGCCTCATGGATCAGATCAACGTGACCCGCAAGGCAATCGACTCGGGCGTTGGCGCGGCTGATGCTGCGGTGCGCGAATCGGCCGAGGCCGTGGCGATGATTCTTTCGTTGTTCGCACCGTACACCGCAGAAGACATGTGGGCGAAGCTCGGCCACGAGCCGACCGTGGCGCTGCAGGTGTGGCCGACCGCCGACGAATCACTGCTCGTTGATGACGAGATCACCATGGTGGTGCAGGTCGACGGCAAGGTGCGCGAGCGCCTCACGCTGCCGGCTTCGGTGACCGAGGACGAGGCCCGTGAGGCCGCGCTCGCATCGGACTCGGTGAAGCGCGCTATCGGTGAGCGCCAGATCGCAAACCTGATCGTGCGCGTGCCGAAGATCGTGAGCATCGCGACGAAGCCGTAGAGCCGGTGGGGTAGGCGGCCTCGCGGTTTGGATTCGCGCGCAGATCCATCCGCGAGCTTCGCTCGCTCCCGCCAGGCCCGGCCATGCGCACGAACCCAAACCGCAAGGCCGCCTAAGCCCGTGCCCCGTTCATCGAGCTTGTCGAGATGAGCGGGGCATGTGCCTATCTGCCGCGCTTCGCGACAAACAGCACGTACTTTTCGAGTGCGTAGATCGGGTCGCGGGTGCCGCCCTTGAGCGAGAGTTCGGTCTCCGCGGCAAGGTCAATTGCGCGGGCAAGATCACCCTCGGTCCAGCCACGGGTCTCGCGCTGCGCGCGCTCGACCTGCCATGGCGCCATGCCAAAGGCCGAAGCAAGCTCGCCCGAGCTACCGCGCGCACCATAGACACGCGCCATGGCTCGCACCTTCATGTTGAGCGCGGCAAGCATGGGAATCGCATCGGTGCCGGTGCTGAGCGCCTGCCGCAGCAACACGAGTGCCTCTGCAGCGCGGCCCGCGGTCGCAGCGTCGGCCACTTTGAACGCGCCGGCCTCGACGCGGCCCTCGGTCGAGCGCTCGACGTCTTGCTCTGAGATGCGCTTGCCGAGGTCTGAAACCAGTTGTTCGATCGCTCCAGTGAGTTCACCGATCCCGCCCTGGTAAGCGGCCACGAGGGATCGCAGCGCGCCGGGCGCGATCTGCGCGTCGAGGCGCCGAAACTCCGATTGGGCGAAGCTCAGGCGGTCCCCGTCTTTTTTGATTTCAGCGCAGACTACTTCGACCGCGCCAATGCTTGCGCCTGCGTCGCCGCGCACGGCGTCGAGCAGCGCCTTGCCGCGCTGACCGCTCGCGTGGCGCAGCACAAGGGTGGTGTCTTCCGCGGGCTGCGTAAGGTAGCGCTTCGCATCTTCGAGAAAAGCGTCGCTTGCCTTTTCGACACCTTCAACGCGAATGAGCCTGGGCTCGGCAAAGAGTGAGGGGCTTGCGACCGTGAAAAGTTCACCGGCCCCGTATCCGGCGGCATCGATGTCATGGATCTCAAGGGCCGCATCACTCGCGCGAAGTGCCTCTCGGATTGATCTCGAGGCGCGATCCGCGAGAAATTGCTCGGGCCCGCTGATCAGCACGACGGGCGCCGGGCGGGCCTCATCGAAGCCGATCTTTGCGATCTTCGCCTTGCTTGCTCTTGCTGTCGCTGCCACGCCTTAAGCCTACTTGTCACGGCTCGGTCTCATCGCCGCGCTCGACCCAGGCCTCAAGTGTGCCGTCGTGCTTCTCAACGATTGCGACACTGCCGTGTACGTCGGTGCGTAGCGTCTGCGTGCCTGCTCGTGCGAGGGCGGCAAGGGTCTCGTCTGTTGGATGCCCATAGCGGTTCTCTGCTCCTACCGAGACGAGGCCCCAGGTCGCGCTGACCCGTTCGAAGAGCGACATATCTTGGTCTCGACTGCCGTGGTGGGCAACCTTGAGCACATCGATGCGGTCGAGCGTCGCTCGAGAAGCCTGGTCGTGGATTAGGCGGCTTTGCTGTTCATAGGCCGTGTCAGCAAGCATCAGCGCGCGATGCCCGTCGATTTCAAGCAGAAGCACGAGGCTTGCCGCGTTTGTTTCGCTCAGCGTGTCGCCACTGCGTGGGGCGATTACCTGCCAGCTGAACCCGCCGGATGACCCGGTGTGCTCCGTGAGTTTGCCCGTGTCGCCTGCTGCGCCAACGAGAAACGGCACTTGAGCGGCTTCGAGCATGCGCACAACTGGCCGATGTTGCAGCTGCTCGCCCAGTACTGTCGGTGCGATCAGCGTGGCATCAACACGCGTGAGCACGCTTTCGAGCGCACCGACGTGATCGCGGTCGTCATGAGTGAGCACGAGCAATGAGATGCGATCGACACCGAATCTGCTGAGGCACTCATCTAGTGCCGCCGGATTGTCGCCGGTATCAACCAGCATGACAACCTGAGGGGCGTCTGGGCTACGGGCGAGCACTGCATCGCCCTGCCCCACATCACACGCCACGAACATCCAGTCATTCGGTGTTGCGAGTCGTGTCGCAAGCGGGTGCAGCATCGTAACTGCAACAATGACGGCGAATGCACCGCTGGCCAGCGTTGCAGCCATGACGCTGATGGCAACCGGGGTGGCACTTTTGGCTCGCCATGGCTGACGTTGGCTCACGCGAAGGCGGGCGCTGAGCCCGAGCCGCCCAGTGGCTAGCGCCCAGGCGGCGACGAACGAGAGTTGGCAGGCGGCGAGCAGCAGTGCGCCCGCCCAGCCCTCCGGCCAAGACCATCGACCCGCTGGCAATTGCGAGCAGACTTGCGCTGTCGCGGCTACCCAACTTGCGGGCAGGCTCGCAGCGTAAACGGCAAGCACAGCCGCGCGGGGCGAGAGGGGGCCGAGGATCGCGGCAATGAGCCCGAGGCCCGTTCCTAGCGGTGCTGCTGGGGCCGCAATCAGATTCGCAATGATTCCAACGGCGGGAATGCCTGGCTGCAGTAGCAACAGCAGAGGCCCGCAAGCGAATTGAGCGGATACTGCAACAGAGAGTGGCAGCGCCAAGATTCGCGGCAGTCGGACGCGCCTGCACAACCAGTGGGCAATCGGCGTAGCAAGCAGCAGAATGCCGAGGGTCGCGGCAACCGAGAGCGCAAAGCCCGCCTGCAGCGCCTGCCACGGGTCTACGATAAGCAGTGCGAGTACTGCGAGCCCGAGGGCGGGGAGCGCCGAGGCGCGCCTGCCGCCGAATGCGCCAACGAGCAGCACCGCTGCCATCGCCGCGGCTCGAAGCACAGATGAGTCTGGACCCACGACTGTGACGAACGCTGCGAGCGCCGCACCACCCGCGATAGCGCGCCATCGGCGGCTGGCCCCGAGACAAGACGCGCACCAGGACATTGCCGCGATGACAAGGCCCGTGTTGCTCCCAGACACAGCAGTGAGGTGGCTAAGCGAGCTTTCGAGCATCGCGTCGTTCAGAGGTTCGGGCACGAGCGACGTATCGCCGACAGCGAAGCCTGGCACCAGCTCAGCATGCGGCACATTGGCCGCGTGCTGCATCAAGAGCGAGCGAAACACCGCTGCCGCCGAACCGACCTGCCCTCCGCGTTCATCGAGCTGTTGCATCGCAGAAGGATTTGCCGTGTACGCCACGGCGTCGGCCGCCGGTTGCGTTTTGAGCGTTGCTGTAACGCTGAGCACGGTGCCCGGCCCCCAGCGCTTTGCCTCCTTGGGCAGCTCGGTGTCACTGAGCCACAGCAGCATCGGCACTGAGGCCCTGCGCACTGAGGCCCCGCGCCCTGAGTTCCAGGATACTGCGCCCTCGAGCACTGTGCCTCCGGGCGCCTTGCCGACAGGTGCGATCGCCGAGATGCGTACCCATTCCCGGCTGCCAAAAGCGGTCTGCTTCTTCTCGGGAAACCCAGTGAGCGTTGCGGCGAAGGTGAGAGTCGTGCCGCTAGCAGCGGCACGCTGAAACTCCGGTGCCGCCCGCTGACCCTCTACCGCGTGTACGCGGCACCCGAGCACCACCAGGCATCCGAACAGAATCGTAAGAAGCGAGACCGCGATAGTGGATAGTCGCCCATGTCGAGTGAGCCACCAACCCAAGAGCAGAAGCGAGCCAGCCACCGCCGCGCAAAGTGCGATGACCCCGCCACGCCCGGGCGAGAGAATCGCCCATGCAGTCAAGGCCCAGCACACCAGTGCAACCGAGAGCAGCCGCCACTGGCCCGGCGGCGAGCGCGCCTCGGTCTCTGCCTCTGGGTTGAAGTTGAGCGCATGCAACGGATCTCGAACCCTCATATCGTCACCAGTTCTTGCAGCTGTTCAAAGGTTCGCTGACCGATACCCGAGACTCCCGTGAGCTGGCCGATATCGCTGAAGCCACCGTTGGCTTCACGCCACTCAATAATGCGCTGGGCGAGTGCCGGCCCTACTCTCGGCAGGGTCTCTAGTGCCGCTTGATCGGCGGTGTTCAGATTGACCAACCCATCGCCGGTTGTCGTGCCGCCGCCTACCCCTAGCGAATCAGCATTGGTTCTCTGCGCGGTGAGCGCCGCCGCGTTCTCTGCGTTTGGCACGACGATCTGTTCGCCGTCGCTGAGCGGCCTGGCAAGGTTCAGAACCGAGAGCACCGCGTGCTCAGTTGCGCCCCCCGCCGCTTCGATAGCCGCGAGCACTCGGGCATCTGCCGGAAGCTCGTAGACCCCGGGCAAGGTGACCTCGCCAACCACGTGCACATAGAGTGTTGCGGCGTTGCTCTCAGTCTCGACTGCATTTGCCCCTTCGTGAGGAGCGACGTATTCAGTCGTATCATTGCCAGCTGCGATGCCTGAAGATGCTGTCTGCTTTTCGTTTGGAAACGCAGCGGCCCCGACCGAGTGCGGCTGCAACCACACCATGGCAATTGAGGCGATGATCGTGAGCACGAACGCCGCCGCTGCGGCTGTAGTCGGCACTGTGACGCCGCGCTGCACTCGCTGCCAGAGTCTGGGTGGAGGCTGCAATCGCAGCGGTTCGGGCGGTTTAGGCAGTGAAGCCGGTTCAGGCAACTTTGGCGACCCAGGCGCAGAACCGGGTGCGAGCTCGCGCAGGCGAGCAGCCCAGCGAGACGGTGGGAGATCAGGGTGAATGATGTCGTGTGCAGGCATGGCACCACGCTAGGCTCGCGAAACCGGCCCGAAATGGGAAACCGCAAAACTCTCGAAAACCGGTGGATAACTGGGAAACCGGGTGCCTGTGAATAGCGAATGAAGCGTGAACGGCAGCAAGCAGCAAGCAGTGAGCAGATATTCTGCAGAGCATGACCGAACAAGAAACAATTGCAGTGCGCGAGTTCTGGAAACAGGCATGCGCGAATATCGCCGGAGCGCCAGATACTGTGCCAGAGGCCTGGGCGTTTGGTGCTACCCCCGACCACGCCGACGGTCTGCTTGCCCTGGTGCTTGACGGCACAAAGACGGGCACTGCATCGTCGTTCTGGGATTACGAGTGGACGGGCGATCCTTTGCCCGCGGTGGGTGAGTACAGCATCATTCTTGATGCTAGGAACCGACCTCGCGCCGTCATCGAAATCGTTGAGGTGGCAGTCGTACCGTTTAGCGCGGTCACCGAACAGCATGCGCATTCAGAGGGTGAGGGTGATCGTACTCTCGCATCTTGGCGCGAGATTCATGAGCGGTATTGGCGCCTGCACTCTGAGAACCCGCGCGGGTTTGAAGCAGATATGCCCGTCGTTTGTGAGCAGTTCAGGCTCGTGTACCGCGAGCCAGTTGACTAGCCGTCTAGCTGCATAGACGCTAAAACTGCCAAGCAGTCGAGCCACAAACTATTGCCCGGGCGGGCGAATCATGCTCTCTTGTGCGACGCTCGCCACGAGTTGCCCCGCGCGGTTGTAAAAACGACCGTGTGTTAGCCCACGTGCGCCCTGCGCGGTCGGTGAGTCGAGCACGTAGAGCAACCACTCGTCGACGCGGAATGGCCTGTGAAACCACATTGCGTGGTCGAGGCTTGCCACGCGCAGCCCGGGGGTCGCCCACGGAATTGAGTGCTGCCGCATGACCGGTTCGACGAGCAGGTAGTCGCTCGCAAACGCGAGGGCCGCCGAGTGCAGCATTTGCGAGGCCTCGACACTGTCTCGGCTGCGCATCCAGACTCGCATGGTGTTGCCCGGATCCTCGACCCTGACCGTAATGTCTTTGTCGACGTGCCGCAGATCAAATGGCCTGTTGAGTAGCCACGAAGCCCGCGTGTCGGCGAGGTGACCATACTTCTCCCACACCGTGGGTAGCTCGTCGGGGTCGGGCAGGCTCGACATATCGTAATCGCTCTGGTGCTCGAGCCCCGGTTCGTCGACTTGGAACGACGCGATCAGCGACATCAGAATCTCACCCGACTGGTACGCCTGCACGCGCCGAGTCGAGAACGAGCCGCCGTCGTACAGGCGACCCACCTCGAACGTCATGCGTCGCTCGGCATCACCCGGGCGCAGAAAGTAGCCGTGCATCGAGTGGATCGGGCGGTCGGCATCAACCGTCTCGCCCGCGGCGGCGAGCGCCTGGCCGAGTACTTGGCCGCCGAATGAGCGACCGTGTGGAGTTGGCAGCGCGGGCCCAGTGAAAATGTCGTACTGCGTGCGTGCCTCGCTGTCGTGTAGCGAGAGCATCTCGAGAAGATCTGGCATTGCTGACATGCGTCCTCCTGATCTGTTAGGCGTGGATCGCCGTGCAGTATCCGTGTTGTCGCTCAGTCTATTGGGGGAGCGGTGGCCATTCGTTACCGCAACACGCCATAGGCTGATGGCGTGACCTCGCAACTGCAACTTCTTGACTATGCCACCCGTGACGACCTACGCGTCTACCTTGAGCGGTTGCAGAGATTTGGTCAGGCAGAGGTTCGTTTAGTGGTGCGAGGATCGGTGCTCGCTGTGTTCGGCTGCACTCAGGCGCCGGCCACTCTTCTTGATCCGCTGCCTGCGGTGCTCGTGCTGCGCTCATTTGCGCTTGCCTCAGGTTTGGTGAGTGAACTTGACGGCACCGACATTACGGTGATGGGCCGTGGGCTGCTCGACCGCATCGCACGCATGGGTGTGCTTGGCCTCGTACTTGAGCTGCCGGACGCGCACGTAGCTGCTGCGTGGGCTGGGGTACTGCCGCCGAGGGGCGGCTGGGAAGCCTCGGGAGTAATTGACGGTGGATCGCTCGCGACCGTGGCCCGCGAAGGTATTGACAGGGTCGCCGCTGCGTTGCCCGATAGCCCGGGCGATGCGATCGTGCGTGAGTCGGTGTGGGGTGCTGAGATCGCCCCCGGTCTGCCCGCCGCCGCCGCGTTTGCCGCCGAAGCGATGGGGTTTCTCGCGGATGAAACTCGCGTACCGCTTGCACGTAGCCGTACCTGGACGAGGCTTGATACCTCGCGCGGGCAGGTGCTCGTGCGTTCCGTTCCCTGAGCCTGTCCGAGGGAGCGAAGCCGGACAAAGTGCGCTAGAATACTTAGGTTATCTAGAAGGAGACGCAGCACATGGCACAGGTGAACGGCATCATCGATCCCCCCATCGACGACCTGCTCGAGAAGGTTGATTCGAAGTACGCTCTCGTGGTCTTCGCTTCGCAGCGCGCCCGCCAGATCAACGATTACTACACCGATCTGCACGACGGCAATCTCTTCGACAACGTTGGCCCGCTGGTTGACGCTTCGGTCGATGACAAGCCGCTGTCGACGGCGCTGCACGAGATCGCAGAGGGCAAGCTTGAGATGAAGCCTCGCGTGCACGTTGCGCCTGAAGCCGCGCTCGAGGCTGCGCTTGACGCAATCGAGCTTGACGACGCAATCGAAGGTACCGAGGGCGAGTAACCTCGCGTCACGCGCTGCCTCTGCAACGGGGCCGATGTCAGTGGTGTTCGCTAGGCTGATTTCATCATGACAAGACGATTTTTCACCTCTGAGTCGGTGACCGAGGGTCATCCCGACAAAATCTGTGATCGCATCTCAGATTCGATTCTCGACGCGATTCTCGCGATCGACCCTGCCGCGCGCGTCGCGGTTGAGACGCTCGTCACCACTGGCCTCGTGCATGTGGCAGGCGAGATTCGCACCGAGGGCTACGTTGAGATCCCTGAGATCGTTCGTGCCGCCGTGCGCGAGGTGGGCTACACCTCGAGCGAGATGGGCTTCGACGCCTCGTCTTGTGGCGTATCGGTCTCTATTGGGCAGCAGTCTGCCGACATCGCGAGCGGTGTAGAGCGTTCGCTCGAGGCCCGTGAGGGTGCCGGCGAGATCGACGAGCTCAGCCTGCTGGGTGCCGGCGACCAGGGCATCATGTTTGGTTACGCCACAGATGAGACGCCCGAGCTGCACCCGCTGCCGAGCTGGCTCTCGCACCGCATGGCTGAGCGCCTCACCGAGGTTCGCAAGACTGGCGTGCTGCCTTACCTGCGCCCCGACGGAAAGACCCAGGTCACCATCGGCTACGAGGGTGACCGTGCGGTTAGCGTCGAGGCAGTAGTGGTCTCAACCCAGCACGAGGGCCAGATCTCGCAGGAGCAGCTGCGCGCCGACGTCGAGCGCGAGGTCATTCGCCCCGTGCTTGCGCGCGTCGCGCTTTCGAGCGCCGACGCAGAGCTCTTCATCAACCCCGCCGGCCCATTCGTTATCGGTGGCCCGATGGGTGATGCTGGCCTCACCGGTCGCAAGATCATCATCGATACCTACGGCGGGGCAAGCCGTCACGGCGGCGGTGCGTTCAGCGGCAAAGACCCGTCAAAGGTTGACCGTTCGGCCGCCTACGCGATGCGCTGGGTTGCAAAGCACGTGGTTGCAGCGGGCCTCGCACGTCGCGCCGAACTGCAGGTGGCCTACGCAATCGGTCGCGCGCACCCGGTTGGCCTCTACGTCGAGACTTTCGGCACCGAAACCGTGCCACTCGATCGCATCGAGGCGGCCGTGCGCGAAGTGTTCGATCTGCGCCCCGCAGCGATTATTCGTGACCTCGATCTGCTGCGCCCCATCTACGCAAAGACGAGCGCCTACGGGCACTTCGGTCGCGAGCTTCCCGAGTTCACGTGGGAGGCCACGCCTCGGGTCGATCAGCTGCGCGCCGCCGCCGGGTTGTAGGCCCAGTTGAGCCCGGCCGAGGCCGCGCGCGGGCGCCCCGTCGCCCAAGTATTGCTCGATTCTGCGCTGCCCCAACTCGATCACCTCTTCGATTATGCGGTTCCACCAGAGCTCGCAGACGATATTCGGGTTGGGCAGCGCGTTCGAGTGCCGTTTCGCTCGCAGAGCAGGCGTAGCCACGGCTATGTGATCGGCTTTGCAAATTCGAGCACGTTCGGCGGCGAGCTGCAGCCGATTGCCGATATCGTGGGCCCGGTATCGCTGCTGACCCCACGACTGTGGCGGCTCGCCCGGGCCGTCGCTGACCGCGCAGGCGGCTCAGCGTCGGACATTCTGCGGCTCGCGATTCCACAGCGCATGGTGCGTGCCGAGAAGCAGCATCTTGCGGCCCAGGCCGCGAGCGAATCCGATGGAGCTGAGGCCCCAGCGCCCGGCGCATTCACCGCATCCGCGGTCGAGCACGAGACCACCGAGTTGTTACTTCGCGGCGAACGCCTCGCGGTGACAGCTTCACACGGCCCCGAGCGACTCGGTACCGGCGAATGGGTTGGCGGCTGGGCGGTGCGCCTCGCGCGGGCCGCGCTCGACGTGTTCGCGCAGGGGCGCAGCGTGATCCTCGTCGCCCCCGACTATCGCGATGTCGACCAGTTGACCGACACACTCGCTTCGCTGGGGCACGAGGACGTGGTGCGCGTCGATTCGAGGCAGCCGGGTAGCGCGCGTTATGCCTCGTTCTTGCGTGCGCTCGATGACACCCCGCGCATTGTGCTCGGCAATCGCTCGGCGATCTATGCGCCCGTCTACCGGCTCGGCGCCATTCTGCTCTGGGATGATGGCGACCCGCTGCTCGCCGAGTTGCTCGCACCCTACGTGCACGCGCGCGACGCGGCGCTCGTACGCGCATCGATCGAACACGAGAGTGAGAACCAGCGCGAGAGCTCGCACGCATCCGAGGCGTCGAGCGAGCCCGATGACCCTGACCGCGTCGGCCTCATGTTCGCCGCGCACGCCCGCAGCGCCGAGGTGCAGCGGCTCATCGACATTGGCTATGTGCAGGCCGAATCCGTGCCCCCGCGCCGCATCAGAATCATCACCGCAGACTCGGTGCAGCATCAAGACGGCGATTTTTCGCGCGTGCCAGAGTTTGCGGCCCGCACGCTTCGCGAGGGCCTGTCCCAGGGGCCGGTGCTCGTGCAGGTGGCGACGCCGGGCTACGCGCCCGTCGCGGTCTGCGGTGACTGCGGTGAGCGCGCCAGGTGCCTGGCATGCGGCGGCCCAGTCGGTTTTCGCGGCGCGCAGCGGGCGATGTGCCGCTGGTGCGGCGAGCAGGCGGGCGGTTGGCGCTGCCCAGAGTGTCGCGGCACGCGGCTATCGCAGCGCGGGGCGGGCTCCGAGCGCACAGCCGAACAGTTTCAGCGGCAGTTTCCCGGCACCAGAATCGTGCTGAGCGATGGTGCCCACCCACACGAGCGCGTCGACTCAAGACCGGCGCTCGTGGTCGCGACGCGGGGCGCCGAGCCGATCGCCGCTGGCGGCTACCGAGCAGTGGTGCTGCTCGACGCAGACCGCCTGCTGAGCCTCGAGTCGCTGCGTGCCGCCGAAGACTGCGTGCGCTGGTGGCAGAACGCTGCTGCACTTGCTGCTCCCGATGCGCGCTGCGTGCTTGCCTCTGGTAGCGGCCCGGCGGTGCAAGCGTTTGTCACCGGCCGCATTGACGAATGGTTGCGGTCAGAGCTGAGTGATCGGCATCAGCTGAGGTACCCACCGGCCGTTCGCGTAGCGAGCGTCACGGGAGGCCGACCAGAGATTGACCGGGCTCTCAGCGCGCTCGGAACATTGCCAGGTGTCGATGTGCTCGGCCCGACCCCCGTGGCTGAACGGCAACTGCGATCCGGTGATTCGGGCGCGAACCTCGTACGCGCGATTGTGCGTTTCGACTACGGCCAGGGTGCAGAGGTAGCGAAGCGCCTCCGCGGCGCACTCGTAGCCGACGCCGCCGGATCCTCGTCGCGCGCCTCAGGTCGCACCCCGGGCCGGGCGAGACCTGAGGCGCTACGACTGCGCTTCGACGATCGAGGCGTGTTCGACGGTTAGGGCGTGTCTTTTGTAAATGGTGTCACGCTGCGGTGTACTCGAAATCAGCGCTCGCTTCGTTGTCGTCGTCGGCTTTGCCACCAGCAAAGCGTCCTCCTCCGCCTCGCGATCACAGACTTCGAGCACATCCTCGCCAGCACCACCATTTACAAGACACGCCCTAGTGCAAGAACAGCAGCATCGCGGCGACCGCGATGAAGAGCGCACCAAAGACGCAGTTAATGGTGCGGCGCCCCTTCGAGGTGCGGGTGAGCCTGCGAAACGAACCGGCGGCCCCGGCGAAGACGCCCCACATCACGATGACGTCGATCGTCACCATGGTGATCGCGACGGTGAGATATTGCGGTAACTGCGGCTCGTCGAGCCGCACGAATTGCGGCATGAACGCCAAGAAGAAGATGACCGCTTTCGGGTTCAAAATGTTGACCCAGAAACCCCTCCGCAGCATCGACCAGCGGCTCTCGCCTCGCGGGGTAAAGCTCGCTTCCTCTTCGGGCGCGTCGGCATCGGTTTTAGCGAGGATCAGCCGAATGCCGAGAAACACCAGGTAGGCGGCGCCCACATACCTGACGAGGTCGAAGACGAGCGGAAACCGTGAGATCACGAGGCCCACACCTGCCGCCACCACGATGATGTAGATGACGAGCGCGATCTGCTGGCCGAGAATGCCCCAGATCGATCGCCGCCACCCCTCGGTGAGCGAATTGGACATGGTGTTGATGGCGCCCGCACCGGGGGTCAGGCTGATCACGATGCAGGCCACCAACAACGAGAGCCAGAGAGAAAAGCTCACTTAGTCACTACTCACTTACTTTTGAATCATTTGACTTGACGCTGGGTCAACCTACTACGCGCGCTTCAGGCGCTCCGCAACAAAGTCGACGTCCTTATCGCCGCGGCCAGAAAGGTTCGCGATGATAACGCTGTCCGCGGGCAGGGTCGGGGCGAGCTTCACCACGTGAGCCAGTGCGTGCGACGACTCGAGCGCGGGAATAATGCCCTCGACACGAGTCAGCAGCTGGAACGCCTCGAGCGCCTCGGCGTCAGTCACCGAGACGTACTCACCGCGGCCTGTCTGCTCGAGGTGTGCATGCTGCGGGCCGACGCCCGGGTAGTCGATGCCCGAGCCGATCGAGTGCACGGGTGCGGGCTCACCGTTCGCATCGAGCAGCACCTTCGTGTGCATGCCGTGAATATCACCCGTGACGCCGAGCGTCATCGTCGCCGCGTGCCGGTCGGTGTCGAGGCCCTCGCCCGCGGGTTCGACACCGATAACGCGCACCGACTCGTCCTCGAGAAACGCGTCGAAGAGACCCATCGCGTTTGAGCCGCCGCCGACACAGGCGACCAGCGCGTCGGGCAGCTTGCCCTCGGCCTCGAGAATCTGGGCGCGTGCCTCGCGGCCCACGACCGACTGGAAGTCACGCACCATCGAGGGGAACGGGTGCGGGCCAACGACCGAGCCGATTGCGAACAGGTACTCTTCTGGCGCTGCGGCGTAGACCTCGAAAGCGGAGTCGACGGCCTCTTTCAGCGAGCGACCGCCGCGCTCGACGGGCACGACCTTCGCGCCGAGCAACTCCATGCGCACCACATTGGGGTGCTGCTTCTCAACGTCGATCGCGCCCATGTGAATCTCGCACTCGAGGCCGACGAGCGCTGCGGCGGTTGCGAGCGCCACACCGTGCTGGCCGGCACCGGTCTCGGCGATGACCTTGGTCTTGCCCATGCGCTTTGCGAGCAGGGCCTCGCCAAGCGTGTGGTTGATCTTGTGGGCGCCCGTGTGGTTGAGGTCTTCGCGTTTGAGGTAGACCTTCGCGCCCCCGAGCTTGCGGGTGAGGTTTTCAGCGAAGTACAGCAGCGAGGGGCGGCCGACATACTTGCTCAGCAGCGACTGCAGTTCGTTCTGAAACTCGGGGTCATTTCGTGCGATGTCGTACGCCGCGGCAACCTCGGCCATTGGTTCAACCAGAAATGGCGGCAATATCGCCCCGCCGAACTCACCGAAGTAGCCGTGCTCGTCTGCGCGGTAGATGCCCCGCTGGGTGTCGGTCATGAAATGCTCCTTTGACTCTTTCGCCGCCCGAAAACAAAAAAGCACCGTCTTCGAGAGACGGTGCTTGGTTTCAGATATGCAATATCGAACAGGCCCGCCGTCAGGCGAGCCACCACTGCTTCGAAAAATGCATGAGGCGAGCTTAGCAGCAAGTGAGGCGCGAGCAGCAACACCCGAGTGCTGCGAGAATAGAACGATGCGCATCGTCTTCGCCGGAACCCCAGAGTTTGCCGTGCCCAGCCTGAGGGCGCTCGCTGCCCACCACGAGATCGTGGGCGTCATCACCCGCGAAGACGCGCCACTTGGGCGCAAGCGCGTGCTGACTCCGTCGCCGGTTGCGCAGCTCGCCTCAGAACTTGGCCTGCCAGTCTACAAAGCAAACAAGCTCGACGATGCCGCGACCGAGTGGGTCAATGGGCTCGGTGCCGACCTCGGCGTGATCGTTGCCTACGGTGGGCTCGTGCGCGAGCCGCTGCTCTCGCTGCCGAGCCACGGCTGGATCAACCTGCACTTCAGCGACCTGCCGGCCTGGCGCGGTGCGGCCCCTGTGCAGCGCGCGCTCATGGCGGGCGAGCAGCGCCTTGGGGTGACTGTGTTTCGGCTCGTTGCGGCACTTGACGCCGGCGCCGTGCTGTCGCGCGATGCTCGTGATTTCGCGCCGGGCACGAGCGCCGGTGACGCGCTTACCGAGCTGGCCGAGTTCGGCACGGGCGCACTGCATCGGGCCATCGAGGTGCTCGAGCTGGATCCGCAGGCGGGAGAGGAACAGCTTGGCGAGGCGACTTACGCTCACAAGCTGAGCCGTGAAGACGGCAGGCTCAACCTCACTCTGCCAGCGAGCGCAGTGCTTGCGCACTGGGCGGGCGTCACACCCGAACCGGGGGCGTTTGTGCTGTTTGACGAGCAACCACTGAAGTTGCATGAGCTTCGGGCTTGCGGTGATGAGGTTTCATTCGAAGAGGATCGCGCTGCTGGCACCGTGCGCCTTGTCTCGGGGCGGGCGATCCTCGAGCTTACTGACGCGTCGCTCGAACTCGTTCGGGTGCAGCCCGCGGGCAAGGCCGCGATGGCCGGGGCTGATTGGTTGCGCGGTCGCGGGGGAGAGGCGGTGCTGTCATGAGCGCACGAGAGCAACGAAATCAGCGTGGTGGCCGAGTTTCAGGCGCGCGCCTGGTTGCCTATGACGTGCTGCGCGATGTCGACGAGCGTGACGCCTATGCGAACCTCGCGCTTCCCTCTCGCATTCGCGCCGCAAACCTTGACGGGCGCGATGCTGGCCTCGCGACAGAACTTGTGGCCGGTACGCTTCGCGGGCGGGGGCGCTACGATCGCATTCTCGAACTCGCCTCGGGGCGGCCAATCGACAGGATCGATGCCCGAACGCTGCGTGTGTTGCGTCTCGGTGCGCACCAGCTGCTTTCGATGCGCACAGCGTCGCACGCGGCGGTCAACGAGAGCGTCGAACTGCAGCGCAAGGTGTCGAACCCCGCAGCGGCCGGATTTGTAAACGGCGTGCTGCGTACGGTCGGCCGCGCGACCAACGAAGAATGGGATGCGCGTATCGTCGAAGAAGCATCGAGCGCCGATGACGCGCTTGCGACTCGCGCTTCGCACCCCGCCTGGATCGTGCGTGCGCTTCGCGACTCACTGCGCGCAGAAGGCCGCGAGGCAGAGCTTGAGGCGCTTCTCGAGGCAGACAACACCCCGCCGAGGGTGAACCTCGTACTGTTGCCCGGGGCTGGTCTCGATGCCGACACCGCTGCGGCGCTGGGCAGCGACCCTGAGCGCGGGCGCGAACTTGCGGTCTCGGGCGCCTCGCCGCTCGGGCTTGAACTCGAGGGTGGCGACCCCGCGCGCGCAATCGACGCGATCGATGCGCCAGACGGCTATGTGCGGGTGCAAGACCAGGGTTCGCAGCTTGCTGCGCTCGCGCTGACGCGTGCAAGACCGGTTCGTGAGGGGGAGCGCTGGCTTGATCTGTGCGCTGGTCCCGGTGGCAAGACCGCAGTGCTTGGAGCAGAGGCGGCGCTGTCGGGAGCGACCGTTCGCGCGAATGAGGTATCGGAGCACCGCGCAGAGCTGGTACGGCATTCGGTCGAAGCCACCGAAGAGGTTGTTGAAGTCGTCTCGCATGACGGCCGCAGCGATGAGGCTTACGCGTCGGCCCTCTTCGACCGCATCATGGTCGACGCGCCCTGCTCAGGCCTGGGCGCGCTGCGCCGTCGCCCAGAGGCACGCTGGCGCAAGCAGCCAACCGATCTGCCCTCGCTCACCGAGCTGCAGAGTGAGTTGCTTGATGCCGCTTCGGCGCACCTCGCGCCTGGCGGTCTGCTTGCCTACGTGACTTGTTCCCCGCACCGCGCCGAGACCAGGGTGGTGCTTGACGGTCTGCTCAAGCGGCACCCCGAGCTGCGCGAGATTGACGCGAAGCGAGTGCTGAACGACGTCGCGCGCGAGTCGCTCGATCTCGCAGGCACTGCACTGCACGCGCAGCTTTGGCCGCATCGTAACGGCACCGACGCGATGTTCATCGCACTGCTGGAGCGAGCGAGGTAGCCGCTACTCCCAGGTGCTTACAGCGTCGTCGCGGGTCGAGGGGAGCTTGGTCATTTGGCCCCACTCGAGCAGTTCGGCGGGTACGAAGAGTTCGTCGGGGTTCGCCCCGCTCTTCTCGATGATCTCTGCCACAGGAACCACCCCGCCCGAGCGACGCAGGATCCTCGCCCTGACATACGCGCGAGCGTACACCTCGGGGCGGTGCTTCGCATCGGGGCGTACGAATCGCTGCTCCATGTAGACGGCCTGGTCGTCGTAGCCGAGAATCTTCGACTCGATCCAGAACCGCTTCCAGGGATTCAGCGACTTGCGGTACGAGATGGTCTGGCCAACGACGACCGGGTACCAGCCCTCATCTTTGAAGAGTTGCCAGACGCCATTTCGCTGCATCAGGTCGAAGCGACCGATATCCATGATCGAAAGATACTTGCCGTTGTTCATGTGGTTCAGAATGTCGAGGTCGGTGGGCCAGACGCGAAAGCGTGAGCGCGAGACATCGTTGAAGGTCAGTTTGCGGCCGCGCGGGCCAACGAACCACAGGTGCCAGAGGGTTCTGAAGATCATGTGCATACTCAGCACCCTAGGGCAATCACCAAAATTGAGGTGTGCGTGTTGTGGGGTTTCTGCAATCGCAGACGGCCGCGCGAGCCTCAGCGAATTTGCTCGACGTGATCGCTGGTACCCCAGGCCTGATCGGCCGTCACCGCTCGCGTCTGAAACCTGGCTGTCAGAGCGAGGCGCAGGCGATCACCGAGTGATAGACCGTTACCTGGTTGCCAAAGCTCAGCCGCGGCCTCTGCATCATCAGCCGTAACAGGTTCTACAGTCAGGCCGTAACTCAACAGCAACGACCGGGCGAGTTGCCAGTCGCCGCCCCGGCTAATAACTTTCTGTGCGATCTCAGACCAGTTGGCCGCGCTGATGGCGGCGTCAGAGAGCAGCGCCTCGACGCGATCTGCGCCGGGTTCGCCTTGCAAGAACGCCAGGGCGGCAGATGCGTCGAGCACGATCATGACGGCTCTTCTTGCTGAGCTGCGGCCCTGCGGTCTGCGATGAGCTCGTCAACCAGGCTGCGTCCTGCGAGTTGTGCTCGCACAAGTTGCTTTGCCTGAGCTTGGCTGGCAAGTACGACTCCACCGTCTGTCTCAATGAGTAGTAAGGGGGTGCCTTGTTCCCACTTTTGCTTTGCTCGAAGCTCAGCGGGCACCACGAGGCGCCCGCGGTCTCCTAGCGCAGTTGCAAACGTGGTATTCATATCTCCATCGTACCAATCTAAGGTGCGCAGTGGGAGAATGATTGTCTGCTTGGGCTATCTGGTGACCGTGACTGCGAAAGAACAGGGTCTTCCCAAGGTCAGGTGCGCATGAAATGTTGAGGTCACGCATCGCGAGCCGCGCGACGCTGTTCGCAACGGTGATGTCAAGGGGCATGCGGTTTGTGTGGTCTGCATTGCGTGCGAAAGATGCATTGCGTGCGAGATTTTCAGCAAATCTGGCGGACGTTGTGCATATTTCGTACGTAGTGCAGCGAGGGCATGTGGGGTTTCTGCAATCGTCTCTCAGTAAGGATCAGCGCCGCCATGTAAGATAGATCGGCGCGCTTTGGCGCTTGATCCTTTTTCCTTACCGAACCGGAGTAACACCGAATGGCAACCTCGAACGACATCAAGAACGGCACCGTAATCAAGGAGGCCGGTCAGCTCTGGAGCGTGGTTGAGTTTCAGCACGTGAAGCCAGGTAAGGGTGGTGCGTTTGTGCGCACCAAGCAGAAGAACGTGGTCTCGGGCAAGATCATCGACAAGACCTACAATGCGGGCGCAAAGATCGAGACGGCGAGCGTTGATCGCCGCGACTTCCAGTACCTCTACCAGGACGGCGCCGACTTCGTCTTCATGGACAAGAGTGACTACGACCAGCTGACCGTCTCGGGCACCGTCGTCGGCGATGCTTCGAAGTACATGCTCGAAAACCTTGACGTGCAGATCGCACTGCACGAGGGTGAGCCCCTCTACATTGAGCTGCCCGCATCGGTCGTGCTCGAGGTGACCTACACCGAGCCAGGTCTGCAGGGCGACCGCTCAACCGGCGGCACCAAGCCCGCTACCGTCGAGACCGGCGCTGAGATTCAGGTGCCGCTGTTCCTCGAGACCGGCACCAAGGTGAAGGTCGACACCCGCACGGGTGACTACCTCGGCCGCGTGAACGACTGATCTTCAGTTGTCTGCACGTACCAAGGCGCGCAAACGCGCGCTAGACATGCTGTTTCAGGCCGATGTGCGCGGCGAATCGCTCGCGCAGATCGTTGCCGCTGAGGCCAAGCGTGCGGCGGGCGAGCCCGACCGTGCAGCTTCGTGGCTGTATGCCCGCGAGATCGTCGACGGTGTCGCCGATCACCGCGACGAGATCGACGAGCTGATCGCGAGCTACGCCCAGGGTTGGACGATCGATCGTATGCCGAACGTCGACCGAGCCGTGCTGCGCCTCGCTTCGTGGGAGCTGCTGCACAACCCCGAGGTGCCGGCGGCGGTCGCGCTTGACGAGGCCGTCGAGCTCGCAAAGCAGTACTCGACCGATGACAGCGCGCGTTTCGTGAACGGCGTGCTCGGCAAGATCGCGCTGCACGCAGGTGGCGAATAGTCGCTAGCTGTGTTCAACGCACCTGAGGGTGACTGCCAACAAGAGCCCGAATCTCTACGAGAAAAGGCTCGGCGGTCACCCTCATTTTGCTGCTAAGATTGAGCGGCTACGGCTTTTCTTTAACGGCGTCCTGTGAGGCGCAGAAGGGAGCGGTGATTTGACGGCGAGAACAGTGCTCGAAGGTGCTGAGATTTCACGCGCACTCACCCGTATTTCGCACGAGATTATCGAGGCGAACAAAGGCGCAGAGAACCTGGTCATCGTGGGCATTCCGACCCGCGGCGTGGTGCTCGCCCAGCGCATTGCAGACGCGATTGAGCGCATCGAAGGCACCGCGGTTACCGTGGGTCAGCTCGACGTGACCATGTATCGCGACGACCTCGCGCATCACCCGACCCGGGCCCCACAGCCGACAGACATGCCCGCAGACGGCATCGACGGTGCAACAGTGGTGCTTGTCGACGATGTGCTTTTCTCGGGCCGCACCGTGCGCGCGGCTCTTGACGCGCTGAACGACCACGGTCGCCCGAAGGCCGTGCGCCTCGCCGCCTTGATCGACCGGGGCCATCGCGAGCTGCCAATTCGCGCCGACTACATTGGCAAGAACTTGCCGAGTTCGAAGCACGAGCGCATCTCGGTGCGGCTCGTTGAGCACGACGGCCTTGACGAGGTCTCGATCAGCGGTTCTGAGGCAAACGCATGAGGCATCTGCTCGACACCCGCACGCTCGCGAAAGACAACGCTCTGTTGATCCTCGACACTGCGGTTGATATGGCGGCCACCCAGCAACGCGAGGTAAAGAAGCTGCCGACGCTGCGCGGCAAGACCGTCGTCAATCTGTTCTACGAAGACAGCACCCGCACCCGCATCAGCTTCGAGGCCGCCGCGAAGCGCCTGAGTGCCGACGTGATCAACTTCAGCGCAAAGGGATCGTCGGTCTCTAAGGGCGAGTCGCTCAAAGACACGGCGCAAACCCTGCAGGCGATCGGTGCCGACGGCGTCGTGATTCGCCACCCCGCGAGCGGCGCTCCCGAGCGCCTCGCGCGCAGCGGCTGGATCGATGCGGGCGTGTTGAACGCAGGCGACGGCACCCACGAGCACCCCACGCAGGCGCTGCTCGACGCATTCACCATGCGCCGCCGTCTCTTCACGAACGCCGACGGCAGCGATGCGAGCCGCGGCCGCGACCTCGATGGCATCAGCGTTGTCATCGTTGGCGATCTGGCCCACTCGCGCGTCGCGCGCAGCAACCTGTGGCTACTCACCGCGCTCGGCGCCAACGTCACCTTCGTCGCGCCCGAGACGCTGCAGCCTTACGGTGCTCGCGACTGGCCGGTGACGGTGCGACACGACCTTGACGAGGCTATCGCAAAGGATCAGCCAGATGTCGTAATGATGCTTCGCATCCAGAGCGAGCGCATGCACGCGGCGTACTTTCCAAACGAACGCGAGTACTCGCGCCACTGGGGACTCGGCGATGCACGTCTGGGCGCCCTGCCGGAGCGCACACTCGTGATGCACCCCGGACCGATGAACCGCGGCCTCGAGATCTCGTCTGCAGCCGCCGACAGCCCGCGGTCGACCGTGCTCGAACAGGTCGCAAACGGCGTCTCGGTGCGCATGGCATCTCTTTATCTTCTACTTTCAGGCGAGCGCGCCAGCGAACGGAGCAGCAATGACTAACCCCGACATCCTGATTACTGGGGCAACCGTTGCCGCTGAGGTGACCGAGCGTGGCGCTAGTGGGGTGGCCGATGCGCAGGCCATAGACTTGCGCATCTCGGGCGGCCGCATCATCGAACGTGCTGCCGCAGGCACGCTTGTGGCTGCTGAGGGTGAGCGCGTGATCGACGCCACCGGCCTCATCGCGATGACCGGCCTTGTCGACCTGCACACGCATCTGCGCGAGCCTGGCTTCGAGCAGAGCGAGACGGTGCTCACCGGTTCGCGTGCGGCAGCGGCAGGCGGCTTCACCACGGTGTTCGCGATGGCAAACACGATGCCGGTGCAAGACACCGCCGGTGTGGTCGAGCAGGTGCAGTCGCTGGGCGACGCGGCCGGCTACGCAACGGTGCGCCCGATCGGTGCGGTCACCGAAGATCTCGCGGGCGAACGCCTGAGCGAGATCGGCGCGATGGCGCAGTCGCGTGCGGCAGTGCGCGTGTTCAGTGATGATGGCAAATGCGTGCACGACTCGTTGCTCATGCGCCGCGCGCTCGAATACGTGAAGACTTTCGACGGTGTGGTCGCGCAGCATGCGCAAGACCCGCGCCTCACCGAGGGTGCGCAGATGAACGAGAGCGCGCTGTCGAGCGAGCTCGGGCTGAAGGGCTGGCCAGCGGTCGCCGAGGAGTCGATTATCGCCCGCGACGTGCTGCTCGCCGAGCACATCGGCGCACGCCTGCACATCTGCCATCTCTCGACTGCAGGCTCTGTCGAGGTCGTGCGCTGGGCAAAAGCCCGCGGCGTGCAGGTGACCGCCGAGGTGACCCCACACCACCTGATTCTGACCGACGAGAAAGCGCGCAGCTATGACGCCCGCTACAAGGTCAACCCTCCGCTTCGCAGCGACAAAGACGTGCTCGCGCTTCGTGCGGCCGTTGCCGACGGCGTGATCGACATCATCGCAACCGACCACGCGCCCCACCCGAGCGAGTCGAAAGAGTGCGAGTGGGATGCCGCGGCGTTCGGCATGGTCGGCCTCGAGTCGGCGCTTCCGATCGCACTGCTCTCGCTCGTAAACGAGGGCCACGTCAGCTGGGCTGAGCTCGAGCGCTTGCTCTCGCAGAAGCCCGCCGAGATCGGCCGCCTCGAGGGGCACCCGACCTCGCTCGAGGCTGGCCAGGTTGCAGACCTCGTGCTCGTCGACCCGGGCGCATCGAGCGTGTTTAGTCTTGAGCACCTCAAAGGTATGAGCCAGAACTCGCCGTTCCTCGACATGGAGCTGCCGGGCCGTGTGGCCTACACAGTGCGCCGAGGCTACCTCACGCTTGACGATGGCGAGCTCGTTGCGGCGGCAGACGTCGCAGCGGCCGCTCGCAACGCCGAGGCAGCCCTATGAGCCGCACCGCCTTTGGCCTGATCGTTGCGGCCGTTGTCATTGTCGCGTTTCTCGCGATGTGGCTTGGCTGGCGCGCGCGGGCCCGTCGCGACGCGGGGGTGCTTGCGTCAGTTGCAGCACCGGTGGGCGAGCTGATCGCAGAGTTTTCTCGCGTGCTCTATGTCTCGACCACGCCAGTGGGTGAGCCGCTCTCTCGCGTTGCCGCGCCTGGCTTGCGTTATCGCGGTCAGGCCGAGATTGCGGTGCGCGAGGGCGGGGTGACGATCACGGTAGTTGGCGAGGATCCCACGCACTTCGAGGCATCTCAGCTGCGGGGCAGCGACTCCGCGGGCCGGCGAGTGGGCAAGGCGGTCGAGCACGATGGCCTCGCGCTCATGCGCTGGGTTTCGAACCCTGAGCCTGTCGAAGGGCTCGAAGAACCCCGAGTGCTCGAATCGAGCTTTCGTTTCGAAAGCAAGACCGAGCAGCAGCGCTTCGCGAACGCGATCGACGCTATCACCCCCGACGAATTTCAACTGTCAGTGGTGCAAAGCACCATGGACCAAGACCCAAACGCAAGCCAGGAAGGCACACGATGACCCTCATCACCTCAGCGCCCACTGCACCGCCGGCAAGTGCCGTGCCGCACGGCCCCGCCGTGCTCGTGCTCGAAGACGGCACCCGATTCGAGGGCCGCGCATACGGCGCAACCGGCCAGACTCTTGGTGAGGTCGTGTTTTCGACTGGCATGACCGGGTACCAGGAGACCCTGACTGATCCGTCGTATGCCGGGCAGATTGTGCTCATGACCACCCCGCACGTCGGCAACACCGGTGCCAACGACACCGATATGGAGTCGCGCAAGATCTGGGTTGCCGGGTTCATTGTGCGCGATCCCGCTCGTCGCGTCTCAAACTTCCGTGCCGAGCGCTCGCTTGATGAAGACCTCGTTGCAGACGAAGTGGTGGGCATTTCGGGTGTCGACACCCGCGCGATCACCCGCCACATTCGCTCTGCAGGCGCGATGCGCGCCGGCGTTTTCTCGGGCACCGAGTACGAGCTCGGTGCAGAAGCGCAGCTCACGCTGGTGCGCGAGCAGGCAGGCATGGCGGGCATGAACCTCTCTGCAGAGGTGACCACCGAAGAGCGCTACGAGGTGCCCGCTGCCGAGGGCACCGAGCGCCTCGGCTCGATCGCGGTGCTCGACCTCGGCATCAAGCGCGCGACCGTCAAATACCTCTCGGAGCACGGTTTCGACGTCGTCGTGTTGCCGGCACACACCACGCTTGCAGAGATGCGCGAGCTCGCCCCAGACTCGCTGTTCTTCTCGAACGGCCCCGGCGACCCCGCCGCGTCTGACGCGCAGGTCGAGCTGCTGCGCGAGATGCTGCGCGACGGCGTGCCCTACTTCGGTATCTGCTTCGGCAACCAGCTGCTCGGCCGTGCGCTTGGCTTCGAGACCTACAAGCTGCCTTTCGGACACCGCGGCATCAACCAGCCCGTGCTCGACAAGAAGACCGGCCGCGTCGAGATCACCGCGCAGAACCACGGCTTCGCGGTCGACCTACCGATCGAGGGTGTGCACGAATCGCCCGTCGGCCTCGGCCGCGTGCAGGTGAGCCACTACAGCCTTAACGACCAGGTCGTTGAGGGCCTCGAGTGCCTCGACATCGCCGCTTTCTCGGTGCAGTACCACCCGGAGGCTGCGGCAGGCCCGCACGACGCCTTCTACCTGTTCGAACGTTTCAGCCAGCTTGTGAAGAACCGCGCCGCAGCAGCCGGCGTTGAGGAGAACTAACCCATGCCAAAGCGCCAAGACATTAACTCAGTCCTCGTTATCGGCTCGGGCCCGATCGTCATCGGTCAGGCCTGCGAGTTTGACTACTCGGGCACCCAGGCCTGCCGAGTGCTGCGCGAAGAGGGCGTGAGAGTGATCCTCGTGAACTCGAACCCCGCGACGATCATGACTGACCCCGACTTTGCCGACGCAACCTACGTCGAGCCGATCACCCCAGAGGTCATCGAGTCGATCATCATCAAGGAGCGCCCAGACGCGATTCTGCCAACGCTCGGCGGCCAGACGGCGCTCAACGCGGCCATGTCGCTGCATGAGCTCGGCATTCTCGAGAAGCACGGCGTCGAGCTGATCGGTGCGAAGGTCGACGCGATTCGTCGCGGTGAGGATCGTCAGATCTTCAAGGAGCTCGTGCTCGAGGCAGGCGCCGATGTGGCGCGCTCGCACATCGCGCACACGCTCGAAGAGGCCAAGGAATTCGCAAAGGATCTCGGGTACCCGCTCGTTGTGCGCCCGTCGTTTACCATGGGCGGCCTCGGTTCGGGCTTTGCTTACACCGAAGAAGACCTCGTGCGCATTGCTGGCGATGGCCTGCACTACAGCCCCACCAGCGAGGTGCTGCTCGAAGAGTCGATTCTCGGCTGGAAAGAGTACGAGCTCGAGCTCATGCGCGACACCAGCGATAACACGGTGGTCGTCTGCTCGATTGAGAACGTTGACGCCGTCGGAGTGCACACCGGCGACTCAATCACGGTGGCACCCGCACTCACCCTGACCGACCGTGAGTACCAGAAGCTGCGCGACATCTCGATCGACATCATTCGCTCGGTCGGTGTTGACACCGGCGGTTGCAACATTCAGTTCGCCGTCGACCCGGTGACCGGTCGCG
This sequence comes from Actinomycetota bacterium, assembly GCA_020161315.1. Taxonomy (GTDB): domain Bacteria; phylum Actinomycetota; class Actinomycetes; order Actinomycetales; family Microbacteriaceae; genus Leucobacter. The sequence goes on from JAIUOH010000002.1 coordinate 100,789, forward strand.
TCATCGTGATCGAGATGAACCCGCGTGTCTCTCGCTCGTCGGCGCTCGCCTCGAAGGCCACCGGCTTTCCGATCGCGAAGATCGCGGCAAAGCTTGCCCTTGGTTACCGCCTCGATGAGATTCCAAACGACATCACGCAGAAGACCCCGGCGAGTTTCGAGCCCGCGATTGACTACGTCGTGGTGAAGGCACCCCGCTTCGCGTTCGAGAAGTTCCCGGCAGCAGACGACACCCTCACTACCACCATGAAGTCGGTGGGCGAGGCAATGGCGATCGGCCGCAACTTCACGACCGCCATGCAAAAGGCGCTGCGTTCGCTTGAGAAGCGCGGCACCTCGTTCCACTGGGGCGAAGAGAACCGCCCCGTCGCCGAGATTCTCGAGACCATCAAGCGCCCGACCGATGGCCGCATCGTTGATGTGCAGCAGGCGCTGCGCCTCGGCGCGACCATCGAGCAGGTCTTCGAGTCGACTTCGATCGACCCGTGGTTCCTCGATCAGATTCAGCTCATCAACGAGGTTGCGGCTCGCGTCGCAGCTGCGCCGCAGCTCACGCTCGACGTGCTGCGCGAGGCGAAAGATCACGGCTTCAGCGACGTGCAGATCGCGGCGATTCGCGGTGTCAGTGAGGGCGAGATTCGCGGCCTGCGTCACGGCCTCGGGCTGCGCCCGATCTTTAAGACGGTCGATACCTGTGCGGGCGAGTTTCCGGCACTCACGCCGTACCACTACTCGTCGTACGACTTCGAGACCGAGGTGCAGCCGAGCGACCGCAAGAAGATCGTCATTCTTGGCTCGGGCCCGAACCGTATCGGCCAGGGCGTCGAATTCGACTACTCGTGCGTGCACGCGTCGTTCGCGCTGAGCGAGGCCGGCTACGAGACGATCATGATCAACTGCAACCCCGAGACCGTGTCTACTGACTACGACACCTCAGATCGCCTGTACTTCGAGCCGCTGACGCTCGAAGACGTGCTCGAGGTCATTCACGCAGAGCAGGCTTCGGGTGAGCTGCTCGGTGTCGTGGTGCAGCTCGGCGGCCAGACCGCGCTCGGCCTTGCACAGCCGCTGAAGGACGCGGGCATTCCGATTCTCGGCACCACGCCAGAAGCGATCGACCTTGCAGAAGAGCGCGGCGCATTCGCCGGCATCCTCGAGCGCGCAGGCCTGCTGGCTCCGCGCAACGGTACCGCGATTGACGAGCAGGGTGCGGTTCGCATTGCCGAAGAAATCGGCTACCCGGTGCTCGTGCGCCCCTCGTTCGTGCTCGGCGGCCGCGGCATGGAGATCGTCTACGACACCGAGTCGCTGCACGGCTACTTCGAGCGTATTGAGGGCCACGCCCTCGTCGGCCCAGGCCACCCGCTGCTCGTTGACCGATTCCTTGATGACGCCATCGAGATCGACGTCGACGCACTCTTCGACGGTGAGCAGCTCTACGTTGGCGGCGTGATGGAGCACATCGAAGAGGCCGGCGTGCACTCGGGTGACTCGAGCTGCACCCTGCCTCCGGTCACGCTCGGCCACGATCAGATTGCCGCTGTGCGCGAGGCGACCCGCGGCATCGCCGAGGGCATCGGCGTGCGCGGTCTGCTCAACGTGCAGTTCGCGATCGGTCAGGGCGTGCTCTATGTGCTCGAGGCAAACCCTCGCGCATCGCGCACGGTGCCTTTCGTTTCGAAGGCGCTCGGCATTCCGCTCGCGAAGGCTGCCTCACGTGTGATGGCTGGGGAGTCGATTCAGCAGCTCATCGACGCGGGCCTGCTGCCCGAGCGTGACGGCTCGCGTGTGCCGATCGACGCACCCATCGCGGTGAAGGAGGCGGTGCTTCCGTTCAAGCGCTTCCGCACCCACGAGGGCCTTGTTGTCGACTCGCTGCTCGGCCCCGAGATGCGCTCGACTGGCGAGGTCATGGGCATGGATCGCGACTTCCCGCGTGCGTTCGCAAAGAGCCAGTCGGCCGCCGGCAGCGAGCTGCCAAAGTCGGGCACTGTGTTCCTCTCGGTCGCTGATCGCGACAAGCGCGCGATCGTGCTTCCCGCGCAGCGCCTGCAAGAACTTGGTTACAAGATTCTCGCTACGCAGGGCACCCAGGTGGTGCTCGCGCGCAACGGCATCGAGAGCGAGACCGTGCGCAAGCACTCGGCACAGGCAGAGGGTGAGACCATCGTCGACCTGATTAACGCTGGCTCGATCGATATGATCATCAACACCCCCTCGGGCTCGTCGGCACGTGCTGACGGCTACGAGATTCGCGCCGCCGCCGTTGCCGCTGACAAGCCAATTTTCACGACCGTGAGCGAGCTCTCGGCAGCGGTTGGTGCGCTCTCGGCGCAGGTCGACGTGTTCGATGTGAAGTCACTGCAGGAGTACCAGGCAGACCGTGACGCAGCAGACGCGCTCGCGGCGGCAGAGGCAAACTGAGCATGACGATTGCATCGGCACTCGGTGAGGCGACCTTCGCGGGTCGCCTCACCGCCGAGCTTGCGGCGCGCAGACACCTCTGTGCGGGTATCGACCCGCACGCCGGCCTGCTCGCCGATTGGAGCCTGAATGATGACGCGGCGGGCGCCGAGCGCATGGGGCGCGCCGTGGTCGAGGCCTCGGCTGGCGTTGCCGCGTGCGTGAAACCGCAGATCGCGTTCTTCGAGCGCTTTGGGTCGGCGGGTTTTGTCGCCCTTGAGCGCGTGCTCGCAGACGCCCGTGAGGCTGGCCTGCTGGTCGTCGCAGACGTCAAACGCGGCGACATCGGCACGAGCTTTGCCGCCTACGCCGATGCCTGGCTCACCCCGGGCTCGCCGCTCGAGTGCGACGCGATGACAGTTGTGGCCTACCAGGGCTTCGGCAGTCTCGAGGGTGCCTTTACTCACGTGCGCGAGCACGGCAAGGGCCTCTTCGTGCTCGCTGCCACCTCAAACCCAGAGGCGCGCGACGTGCAGCGCTCGCGCCGCGAAGACGGCCGCACTGTCGCGCAGGCGATGGTCGAAGATGCGCAGGCGTTCAATGCCTCGCTGCTTGCGGGCGCAGATGAGGCCGCGGTTGCCACCGCTTCCAAGGGTGCTGGTCCTGTCGGTGTGGTGCTCGGGGCAACCCTAAATCTCGCCGACTTCGACATCGACGTGACGTTGCCGGTCGCGAAGCCTGTGCTACCGGTGCTCGCGCCGGGGTTCGGTGCGCAGGGCGGCCGCATCGAAGACGCGAAGGCGATTTTCGGTGGTCTTGGCTGGGCGCTGCTCGCGAACGAATCGCGCGGCATCCTGGCGGGGGGCGAAGCGGGGCTTGCAGAGCGCATTCGCACTCGTTCCGAGGCTCTCGCAGACGCGCTGTAACCGCATCGCTCTGTCACCCAGACTTGCCCTGAAGTATTAGGCTAGATGGAATGACTGAGCAAGTTGGGGCAAAGCCGCGTGTCATGCCCGAGGTGGATCGGCAGGCCGCGAACAAAGCGGCCATTGAGGCACGTCGAGCGCGTGCTGAGGTAAAGCAGCGGCTGCGCAGCGGCGAGCTGTCGCCGATGCGTGCGCTCGAGGCCGCCCGAGAAGACGGCAGCGCCGCCGCCACGCTGCGCGTCACCGAGTTCCTGCAGACGTTTCCGGCTGTTGGTGAGGTGAAGGCTGCGCGCCTGCTCGACGAGCTGCAGATTTCCCCCCGCAAGCGCCTTGGTGGGCTTGGGGTGCATCAGCGAGAGCGTCTTGAGCGATTCGTGCGCGATCGCTTCGGTTCGCTTGCCTCGGCAGAAGCGCCCGCACTCACAGTGCTTGCTGGCCCGACCGCGGTGGGCAAGGGAACCGTCGCGGCCTATGTGAGAGACAACTACCCAGAGGTCAAACACTCGGTGTCTGTGACCACCCGCCCCGCACGCCCCGGCGAGGTGCATGGTGTGCACTACATCTTCATCGATGACGAGACGTTCGACAGAATGCTGACGGGCGACGAGTTGCTCGAGTGGGCCACGGTGCACAACAAGTACCGCTACGGCACCCCGCGCGGGCCGGTGCTCGAGGCCGCGGAGCGCGGCGAGCGAATGCTGCTCGAGATCGATCTGCAGGGTGCTCGCCAGGTGCGCGCGAGCATGCCTGATGCGAGGCTCGTGTTTCTCACGCCCCCGAGCTGGGACGAGCTGGTGAACCGGCTCGTGGGCCGCGGCACCGAAGACGAAGAAGAGCGCACGCGCAGGCTCGAGACCGCAAAGGTCGAGCTTGCGTCGGCGAGAGAGTTCGACGCGATCATCGTGAACGACGAGGTGCCCCTCGCGGCCGCGAGACTCGTCGAACTCATTCGCGCGCGCGCTTAGGGCTTCGTCAAGGTTGGGCCTGCCCCGTCAAGCTCGCGCACGGCACCCTGCTCAAGTCGCAGCCGGCGGTGCGCGCGTTGCGCCACGGCCCTGTCGTGCGTGACCGCGATGACGGTGAGCCCGTCTCGGTTGAGCTCGTCGATCAGATCAAGAATCTCGTCACGCATGCCCTCGTCGAGATTGCCCGTCGGCTCGTCTGCCAGCAACACACTTGGGTTTGCGACGATTGCTCGCGCGATTGCGACACGCTGCTGCTGCCCACCTGACAGCTCGCTGGGCCTGTGGCCGCGCCTGTCGGCGAGGCCGACTCGCAGCAGTGCCTGCGCCACCCGGTCATCTCGATCTGCTCGGCTGAGGCCTCGACTTTCGAGTGCAGCGTCGACGTTCTCGCCGGCGGTGAGCGTCGGTATGAGGTTGAATGCTTGAAACACGAAGCCGATCTGCTGTGCTCGAATGCGGGTGTGCTCGGCATCTGAGGTCTTACCCATGTCGATGCCCCCGAGCCGCAACGTGCCCGACCTTGGCCGGTCGAGGGCGCCGAGCAGTTGCAGCAGCGTTGACTTTCCGCCGCCTGTCGGCCCTTGAACCGTAACGAACTCACCAGCGGCGACGCTAAACGTGACATCGCGCAGGGGAGTGATGATGCTTGACCCCTTTCTGTAGCTCTTCGCGACCTGCTGTAGCTCGTAGATGGGCGTTACCTGGGCAACTTCTTGATCATTCATGATGAAACTTTCTCTTGTGTGTGAGTTACGCAACTGACCTGAGTGCCTCTGCCGGGCTGAGCCTTGCGGCCCTCCACGCGCCGAATGCTCCGGCGACAAGGCCGCCGAGCACGCTGAGGCCGAGCGCAGCGGCGACCACCCAGAGCGTTACCGGTGCGTGCAGCGTGATCTCGCTGGCGGCCTGCGACGCCATGCCGCCAAAGCCCGGCATGCCAGAACCACCTCCAAAGTCGGGCATGCCCTCAGGGCGTGCAGGCATTCCGTCAGGCGTGCCGCCGGCGCCAGCTGATCCACCGCCCATCATCGGTGACGAGCCCGCAGCGATGGTCGGCGAGATGACGTTGATCACGGCGATTGCGCCGAGGCCGAGGATCAGCCCAACCGCGCCACCGATGAGTGCCTGCACTGCAGACTCACCCGCGAGCTGCGAAACGACCCGTTTGTTTGACCAGCCGATCGCCTTCAGCGTGCCGAACTCGCGCGTGCGGCGCGTGACCCCTGAGCCGGTAAGCAGCATCGAGATAACGAGGGCAACGAGCAGCACGATGATCGAGAGCCAAGCGCCGAGCATGGTGATGAGTGAGGCCGCGCTCGTGAGCGACCCCGAGACCTGCTGCGCGAGGTCTGCCTGCGAACTCACGGTCGCATCTGGCAGGGCTGTCTCGAGCTGCTCTTGCACCGAGGCGATGTCTGTTGCGGAGTCGGCCGAGACGTACACCGCTGAGACGACGTCTTCGAGGCCCGCGAGCGAGCGAGCCACGTCGATTGGCAGATAGACATTTGCCGCGGTCTCTGCCTCACCTGAGGTTGAAGCCAGCGTGCCAATGATCTTCATCTCGGTGCCCGCAACAGAGATGGTGTCACCGACCGAGAGGTCTTTGCTGCTTGCGTAGCTCTCGTCGAGCAGCGCGACGTTGCTGCCGGCATCGCTCGCTTGAAACGCACGCCCGTCGGCAAGGGTCGTTGCGGAGATTGGGCCAATGTCGCTCGCCGTGGGGTCGATGCCAAGCACGCTGAAGCTGTTCAGATCGAAGGCGCTGCCGCCCGCACCGTCAAAGCCGCCGCTCGGCGGGCCTGCCGTTTCGCCTTGCCCAGATTCGCCCTGCCCGGGCATTTGCCCCTGCGACATTTGCGAGAAGTCTGGCATCTCGCCAGAGAAGGTGATGTTATTCAGGCTGAGCACGCCGGTTGCTGCGGCTACCCCGTCGATTGCTGACACGGTCTGCACGGTGTCGGCGGGTAGCGTGCTGCGCCCCATCTGCACTGAAAGCGTTGACTGGTCGAGCTTGGTGGTGCCGTCGCTGGTCTCGCCTGCGCCCTGCCCAAATTCGAACCTCGGCCCACCGCCCTCGCCGGGTGCGGCCGCGGCGCCGCTGACAGTGAGATCTGTGCCAACGCCATACACGCTCGCGAGAGCGTCGCTCTGCGCGCTGCGAATACCCGCAGCGAGCGACGACACCACAATGACGAGCGCGATAGCTACCGCAAGCCCCGCCGCGACGATCGCGGTCTGCCGTTTGCGGCCGAGAAGCTCCCGCCGCAGCATGGTCCAATACATGCGTGATCCTTTCAACAGTGGTTCTTGATGAAACCTAAATCGAGTCTCACGATGAACTCGCGGCGGTGCGTCACCCCAGCGAAGCGACCGCATACCGCGATCGCGGTACCTGCGAATGCGGCGAGGGGATGACGCGCTGACGGGGTCGGCGGTGCAAACTTGAGGCATGAGCGAATTGGTACGAGGACCGGCGAGGACATCTCGTTGGCGCGATCTCTTGGGCGATGCCCTCGCCGCGCTCATCGTGCTCTCTGGTGGCGGCCTGCTCGGCATCTTTGGGTCGCCAGCGGGGCCGCCAATCTATGGTGGCGGGATGCCACCTACGATGCCTGGGCAGCCAGGAATGCTGCACGTCGCCGATGTAGCACTAGCGGCACAGCTCACGTTTATCGCCATCTTCGCGCTGGCCGCTGGGCTGATGTTTTTGCGTCGTTTGGCGCCTGCGCTAGTGTTTGCGTTCTGTGCAGCGCTCTTCTCGTTCGCGGTGGTCTTTGGGCTGCCAGCCATGGGGCCGGGCATAGCGCTGGTGATTGCGTCGTACGCGTTTGCGAGCCGCGCGCGTAGGCGCACCGTGTTCATTGCGACGCTCGGCGTGGTTGTTGTGCTTTTGCTGCTCGGCTTTGCTTCGACAGGGTGGCAGGCGATCGAGCCACGTGTGCTGCAGATCGCAGCCGCCGCCGCAATTGCCGCGGCGCTCGGCGACAGTGCGAGGTCGCGACGCGAGTATCTTGTGGCGGTCGAAGAGCGGGCAGAGCGAGCCGAACAGGAACGTGAGGCAGAGGCTCGGCGCCAGGTGGCAGAGGAACGGCTGCGAATTGCGCGCGACCTGCACGACACCGTGGCGCACCAAATCTCTGTGATCAACCTGCACGCGGGGGTTGTGACGAGCCACCTAGGCGAACACCCGGAGCGCGCGCAACAGGCCCTCGCTACCATTCGTGAGGCGGCGCGCGAAGCGCTCAGCGAGATCGGCGAGCTGCTGCACTATCTACGCGACAGCGAGCATCATACAGGCGAGGCTGCGCGAGCCGTGGCGCAGCCCCCTCAGCTTGGGCTCGAAGCCTTGCCCACGTTGTTTGGGCGGGTTCGCGATGCCGGGTTACAGCTTCATGTGACGCTGCCTGACGACTTGGCCGGGGTGCCAGCAAGCGTCAGCTCGGTCGCTTATCGCGTGGTACAAGAGGGGCTCACTAACGCGCAGAAGCACGGTGATGGCTCGGTGATCCTATGTATAACCTTTGACAGTGCTGCCGAATCTGCCCTGCGAATTCACCTGCGTAATCCGGTGGCGGTGAGCGCCGCCGGGGCTGAGTCCGGCAGCGGCTTTGGTCTCATCGGGCTGCGCGAACGCGTCGCGGTGCTACGCGGCACCGTCGAGGCCAGACGGGAAGGCGGGGACTTCGTGCTCGATGTCATGTTGCCGCTGCCACTGGCGTCACAGGAGGCGGCATGATTTCAGTACTCATCGTCGACGATCAGCCCCTGATCAGGCAGGCCGTGACCGCCATCATTGAGCCACAGGGCGACATCACTGTTGTGGGGCAGGCGAGCGACGGGGCAGAGGCGGTCGCGCTTGCGCAGCAGCTTTGCCCAGACGTGGTGCTCATGGATATTCGCATGCCCGGTGTTGACGGCATCGAGGCGACCGAGCGCATTTGCGAAAGCCCCGCGCTGCAGGCGACGAGGGTGCTCATTCTTACTACCTTTGAAGAGGAAGACTACGTGGTGGCCGCGCTGCGTGCGGGTGCGAGCGGTTTTCTCGGAAAAGGATCAGAGCCAGACGAGATCGTGCGTGCCATTAGCGCGGTGCACGCGGGGGATTCGCTGCTCTCGCCCGCTGCGACACGAAGCCTGATTCGGCGTTCGGTGTTCTCGCAGGGCGACCAGGCTGCGGTCGCGTTGATTCCGTCGCCGCAGCTCGAGACCCTGACTGAACGCGAGAGTGAGGTGCTGCTCATGGTGGCGCGGGGCCTCACGAACCAGCAAATCGCTGACGCACTGTTTATCTCGCCGCACACCGCGAAGACCCACGTGAACCGAATCATGGCCAAGGTGCACGCGCATGATCGAGCGCAGCTCGTGATCCTCGCCTATGAAAGCGGTCTGCTCAAGCCAGGAGAGTAGCTGGAGCTTCAACACTCCCGCCGCTACTGTCGCTTACGAATCGCTTCACGGTATCTTTAGACGGTGACCCCGACACCCGTGCTGACGGCAGGCCTGCTTGTAAACGAGTTCGCCGAGGCCATTGCACTCGACCCCAAACAGTTCTGGGGTATTCCCGTTGCGCTGATCGGTGCAGCGCTGATGTCGTTCGGTGCGCAGTACCAGTCGCGCGGGCTCAACAAGGTTGAGCGTCTCACGGGGGAGTCTGCTGGGTCGGGGCTGTCGATCAAACACCTGCTCGGTCTACTTAGCAGGCCATCATGGGTCGTCGGTACCCTGCTGCTTGGGCTCGCAATCGCGTTTCAGATCGGGGCGCTCTCGCTCGCGCCGCTGATCGTCGTGCAGCCGCTCGGCGTGGTGGCTATGGTGATCACCGCGGTGCTGAATTCCCGCCTCACCGGGGTGCGACTGCCGAAGCGCGCTATTGTCTCGCTGAGTCTGTGTGTCGGCGGCATCGTCACTTTTGTGATGGTCGCGGCGTTTACGGCGGCAGACCGACCAGTGACCACCTCGAAGCTCATCACGATTCTCATCATCTTTGCTGTCGTCTTGCTGGTCGCGCTCGGCGGCTATCTTGCGCTGAGGCACCGCGCCGTTGCTATCTTCTATGTGGTCGGTGCGGGTGTGCTCTATGGCTTTGTCGCGACCTTCGCCAAGGCGGTGATCGGTCGATTCATGCAAGACGAGTTCGATTGGCTCACCTGGGTGTGCGTGCTCGCTCTTGCGGCGGGTGGCCTGGTAGGCATGGTCTTTGTGCAGAACGCCTACTCCTCGGGCCCACCCGATCTCGTAATCGCTGGGCTTACCGTGGTCGACCCGCTGGTGGCGATCCTGATCGGCATTGCGGTGCTGAATGAGGCCGCCGGCGCACCCCTCTGGGCGATCATCTGCTTCGTCGTGACGGGGCTGATTGCTCTCATCGGCGTGACGGGGCTCGCAAAGTTTCACCCGCAGGTCGGTCGCAACGTGCTCGACGAGCAGGCGGCTCAGTAATTCGGTGACAATAGCTGCGTACGAGTTCCACTAGGCTAGAGGGGTTGTGAGGGGCGTTAGCTCAGTCGGTTAGAGCAAAGGACTCATAATCCTTCGGTCGTGGGTTCAAGCCCCACACGCCCTACTCTGTGAGATGCGAGTGCTAGCTGCGCGGTGATCGGCGCACGAGCCGCTCGGTGCTGGGCTTGAAACCGCGGTCACCCAGCATCGCACGCAGCTCAGTTGCCGATGGTGCGGCAGCTATCTCGAGGCGCACTGTCCAGAACCCCGCAGCGGCAAGTTCTGCGAACAGTGCGTCGAGTTGCTCGGGGCGAGGATCACCGCAGTCTGTGCTCCCATCGACTTTTGCGGGGCAGAGGTCGGCAATGATCTCTGCGCTCACCCAGGTATCGTCTGGGCCGGGTGAGAGTTCGAGCACGAAGCCGAGCACCTCGGCTTCGGCAGCGAGTGCCAAAAGCCGACTCGCGTCAGATCTCTGCGGCTGCGCATCACCGGCTACCGAGCGCATCCATGTTTCTGAGTGAGGCGCATACCCACGTCGCAGATACAGCTCACGCGCCCTCGGGTTGCCAGTCATAACATCGACGATGCCCACGGCGTTGCCTTCGCCAGAGGCTTCGCGATCCACCGCATCCATGAGCAGGCTGCCCACCCCCGAGCCACGCGCAGAAGCATCAACGCTCAGCGTCTCTAGCACAACCGCGCGTTGACTCTCGAACTCACACACAAAGCTCACCGCGTAGCCGAGCACCGATGCGCCCTGCGTGGCGAGCCAAATTGAGGTGCGCGGTTGCTCGGCAAAGAGTCTCGAGTAGTGCGCCGCGCGCAGCGGCCAGCTTTGCCCGCGCGAAATCGTAGCGAGCCCGGCCGCACCGATTGAGAGATGGTGATCAAAGAGCAAGTTCCAGAGCGGCTCCACTCGCGGAATCAGCTCGACGCCGCCGCGCTGCAGCGTAACCTTCGTATCGCTCATCGACTCGGCTTCGTGACTACCACAGGTACTGCTCGGTAAAGCGTGAGAGCACCATCTGCGAGGCGCGCACGTCGGCCGCCTGGATGCGGGCGATCAGGGCGTCGACCTCGCTCGGGTCGAAATAGCCGTGGTTCATGTAGGCCCGAATGCGCGAGGTCATCGCGGCACCGTCGAGCTCGGGGTGAAACTGCGTGGCATACACGTTGCTGCCCACACGAAAGGCCTGCACCGGGCAGCCTGGCGAGCTGGCAAGCACGGTGAGGTGCGATGGCACCTCGCTAATGGCCTCCTTGTGCCCAACAAATGCATCAAACTCTGCGGGCAGCTCGCGAAACAGCGGGTCGCCGAGCCCCTCAGGGGTGAGGCTGATCCTCGTCGCCTGCGTACTTTCACCGTACTTGCGGTCGACTACCGCCCCCTGGTGCGTGCCGATCGTTCCAATGCCGTAGCAAATACCGAGAAACGGTAGATCTCGCGCAATCACCCGGTCGAGCAGTGCCGCGAGTTCACGCTCGACCCGCAACTCGTTCTCAGACTTTGACTCGTCGGGCTCGCTCACCGTAAACGGGCTGCCGGCAAGAATGATGCCCGAATACTGCTTAATATCGAGGTCACCGACCGGCTGCTGGTCTGCTCGCAACCAATTGAGATCTTCGGGCAGCAAACCCGTGAGTGTGCAGTACGAAGCATGCTCTTCGGCGGCCACCTGATCGTCGTCGCGGGTAGTGATGAGCAGGAACGGTTTCACCCCTCAAATCTACCTGAGAGCAGGCTGTTTGCCGATCTCAGACAAACGTGAAAGACTCAGGGCGACACATTGCTGTCGCGGTTTGGCGTTGGGGAAGACGTTTCGAACCGAAGGGAGCAACGAATGTCGTCACCAACCGCGTCTGCGCGAATTGAATCTTCGTTCGCAACGGGGGTACTTTTTGTGCACTCCTGTCCCAAAGCGCTCGTGCCGCACGTTGAGTGGGCACTCGCGCGCGAGGTCGGTAAGGTCGTGAAGCTCGATTGGGAGCCGCAGCCGCTTATGCCAAGCATGATGCGCACGGTCGCGCACTGGCGCGGCGTGGCGGGCACCGCGGCTGAGGTCGCCTCGTCACTCTTCGGCTGGCAGCAGCTGCGATTTGAGATTACCGAGGATCAAAGCGCCGGGGGTGACGGCGGCCGATGGATGCACACCCCGTCGCTCGGCATATTCAGGCTACAGACCGATGCGGCAGGCAATGTGGTGCTGACCGAAGACGCGATTCGCAGTGCCCTTGAGGAGTCCGCTGGTGATGCGGCTGCGATTGCGCGCTCGCTGGGCACCGCGCTTGGCGATGCGTGGGATCGTGAGCTCGAACCGTTCAGGGCCGCCGAAGAGGGCGACGCCACCATCTTTGAGCTGCCCAGACTCAGCGCGGGGTAAACGCACAAGAACCCGCTCACCTCGACAAGCTCGGTGAACGGGTTCTTGCATGAAAGCAAATAGGCTTACGCGTCGTATGACCTGACTGCGACCACGGCGTTATGCCCACCGAACCCAAACGAGTTCGAGATCGCGAGCTGCGGGCCGTCGCCGAGAGGCTGAGCCTCACCCGACACCAGAAGCGGAATCTCTGGGTCTTGGTTCACGAGGTTGATGGTCGGGGGAGCGAGGCGGTTCTTGACGGCGAGCACCGTAAAGAGCGCCTCGAGCGCGCCGGTGCCGCCGAGTAGGTGGCCGGTTGCGGCCTTCGTTGCTGAGACCGGAATCTCGTGCACGCGATCGCCGAACACCTTGTGCAGGGCGGTGTACTCATTGGGGTCGCCAACCGGGGTCGAAGTGGCGTGCGCGTTGATGTGCGTGATTTCATCGACACTCGCACCAGCCTGCTCAAGCGCGAGCTTGATCGCGCGAATGGCGCCGTGACCCTCGGGGTCGTTTGCGGTGATGTGGTACGAATCGGCTGTCACGCCGCCACCGGCGATCTCAGCATAGATCTTTGCGCCGCGAGCGAGCGCGTGCTCTTCGGTCTCGAGCACGAGTGCCGCAGCTCCCTCACCCATGACGAAGCCGTCGCGGTCTGCGTTGTACGGGCGCGACGCGGTCTCGGGGGAGTCGTTGCGCTTCGACAGGGCCTGCATCGAGCTAAACGCGGTCAGGGTAATCGGGTGAATCGCGGCCTCAGAACCGCCCGCGATGACGACGTCGGCGAGACCCGACTGCAGATGCTCGTAGGCGCTAACGATCGACTCGGTGCTTGACGCGCAGGCCGAGGCAACGGTGCGCGCATAGGCGCGAGCCTCGAAGTGCATCGACACGGCAGCCGAGGGTGCGTTTGGCATGAGCATGGGAACGGTGAGCGGCATCACGCGGCGCGCACCCTTCTCGCGCAGCGTATCCCAGGCGTCAAGCAGCGACCAGACACCGCCGATGCCGGTGGCCCAGTCGACCCCAAGGCGCTCTGCCGCAACGTCGGGTGATCCCGCGTCTGCAAATGCCTCCATCGCAGCGACGAGCGCGAACTGGCTCGAAGGGTCAAGGCGCTTCGCGACGGGGCGCTCGAGTACCTCTTCGGGCTTGACGCGGGCCTGGCCGGCGAATGTGACCGCCAGCTCGTATTTCTCTACCCAGTCGTAGTCGAGCTTGCGCACGCCTGACTCGCCGGCGAGCAGCGCCTGCCAGCTGTCGGCGGCGGTGCCACCGATGGGTGACGAGGCTCCAATGCCAGTGACGACAATCTTCTTGCTCATGGTCGTGCTCCGTATTACGAACTGGGAGTGAATAGTGAAAAGTTTGTGCGGGTGCTACTTCGGGGGCGAGCGGCGTGGCCCGCCCCCGAGAAGCTACCCAAAAGGGTGTTAGGCCTGTGCGCCCGAGATGAAGGTGACGGCGTCGCCGACGGTCTTCAGGTTCTTGACCTCTTCGTCAGGGATCTTGACATCGAACTTCTCTTCTGCGTTGACAACGATGGTCATCATCGAGATCGAGTCGATGTCGAGATCATCGGTGAACGACTTGTCGAGTGCGACGGCATCGGGAGCGATGCCGGTCTCGTCGTTGATGAGCTCAGCCAGGCCGGCCAGAATTTCGTCGTTGCTGTATGCCATATTGTTCTCCTTGTTAGTGGTGACTGTAAGAGTTTAGTAAGCGAGTGCCGTTTACGGCAGTTCTACAACCTGCGCGCCGTAGACAAGACCGGCACCAAAGCCGATCTGCAGCGCAAGCCCGCCAGAAAGCTCGGGGTGTTCTTCGAGCAGTGCGTGCATTGCGAGCGGGATCGACGCGGCCGACGTGTTGCCCTGCATTTCGATGTCGCGCGCGATTACGACTGATTCGGGTAGCTTCAGCTGCTTTGCGAACTCATCGATGATGCGCATGTTTGCCTGGTGCGGAATGAACGCCGCGAGGTCGCCGGGTTCGAGACCCGAGGCCTTGAGCGTCTCGCGCGCGACCTTTGCCATCTCCCAGACTGCCCAGCGAAACACGGTCTGGCCGTCTTGGCGCAGCGTGGGCCAGGGCACCTCGGTCGGGTTTGCGCGGTACTCCTCAAAGGTTGAGGTGACGCGAATCGTGTCCCACTTCTCGCCGTCGCTGCCCCACACGGTCGGGCCAATGCCGACGTGGTCGCTTGCGCCGATTACCACGGCTCCCGCACCGTCGGCGAGCAGGAACGAGATTGAGCGATCGGTAGGGTCGATGACATCAGAGAGTTTCTCGGCGCCGATAACCAGCACGTTCTTGCAGATACCGGCGCGTACGAGTGCGTCACCCTGGCCGACGCCGTAGGCGTAGCCGGCGCAAGCGGCAGAGATGTCGAATGCTGCGGCGGGGGTGAGGCCGAGGCGGTGAGCCGCAAGCGCAGCCATTGACGGGGTAACCGCGACGTTCGAGATCGTTGAGATGATCACGCCATCGATCTCTGAGCGGTCGAGGCCCGAGCGCCTGATCGCCTCTTCGCCGGCCTCGACGGCCAAATCGACAGCGGCAACTTCGCGGCTCGCACGGCGGCGCTGCACAATGCCGGTGCGCTGGCGAATCCACTCGTCAGACGAGTCGATGGGGCCAATGACTTCACTGTTCGGCACGTCGACGTCGCCGCGTGCCGCGCCGATCGAAAGAATGCGGGTGTGGGCGGGGCCCGTCGGTTGAATCATGGTTGCCATGTGCTGCTCCTTGAATCCGTTTCGAGGCTCAGGCGCCCGCGCCAGTAATCATTTCGACGGCTGCGTCGAGGTCTGCCGGGGTCTTCACCGCGACGGTTGGCACTCCCTTGAGGCCGCGCTTCGCGATGCCCGAGAGTGCGCCCGCTGGGGTGAGTTCGATGAGGCCGGTGATGCCGGCAGACTGGAAGCCCTCCATGCACGCATCCCAGCGCACGGGGCTTGCGATCTGTGAAACCAGCAGCTCGACAAAGCGTGAACCGCCCGTGACGACGCTGCCGTCTGCGTTGGTCCAGAGGGTGCGGGTGGGGTCTGCTGCGGTGACCGATGCTGCGGCGCTTTGCAACACGGGAACAGCACTCGCCATGTAATCCGTGTGGAACGCGCCAGCTACCTGGAGTGGGATTACGCGGGCGCCCCGGGGGGCAGCCTCTGCGAGTGCGGCAAGCGCGGGCAGCGCACCGGCCGCCACAATCTGCCCGCCGCCATTGCGGTTTGCGGGGGTCAGGCCGTGCTCAGCAATCGCTGCCAGCACGTCGGCCTCAACGCCGCCAACTACCGCACTCATGCCTGTTGTCTCGCGCGTCGCTGCCTCAGCCATGGCGCGGCCGCGCACGCCGACAAGCTGCAGTGCGTCACCCTCGCTGAGCACGCCCGCGGCTGCTGCGGCAGCGAACTCGCCAACCGAGTGACCCGCAACGCCTACGCCGTCGAGCGAGACGCGCTCGCCGAGTGCGCGCCAGGCGAGCAGGCTTGCTGCGACGATGAGTGGCTGCGCGATTTGAGTATCGCGAATCGTGTCGGCGTCGCTCGTGGTGCCGTGCGCAACCAGGTCAACGCCTGCGCGCTCAGAGGCGAGTGCGAGAAACTCCGCTGCCGAATCGTCTTGCAACCACTCGGTCAAAAAGCCAGGTGTCTGTGAGCCCTGTCCAGGGCAGGCGATAACAATCACGTTTTACAGTCTTCCAGATGTGCGGTCGATATCCTGCATATATCGAACTACAAATTTCGAGATTCGTTGTGCGGGCGCCACAAAAGTAGGTGAGCTACTTGCGCGGAGCGCCCTTAGCCCTGCGGCCATTTTGCGCGATGGATCCGACGATCAGCGCCGCCTGCACAATGAGTGCCTCGCGTGCGCCGGTCGGGTTCCATCCGATCACCTCGCCGACCTTCTTCAGTCGATAGCGCACCGTGTTGGGGTGCACGAAGAGCTCGCGGGCCGTCGCTTCGAGCGAGCGCCCGTTGTCGACATAGCACCAGATTGTCTCGAGCAATTCGGCCGATTGCTCGGTGAGAGGTTCGTAGATCTGCTCAATCAGACTGCGGCGGGCGAGACCGTCACCAGCGAGCGCGCGCTCGGGCAGCAGATCGTCGGCAGCGACAGGGCGGGTAGCGCCGCGCCACGAACGAGCGACCGCGATGCCTGCAAGCGCAGCTCGGGCGCTGCGCGAAGCCTCGACGAGGTTGTCGACCGTGGGGCCGAGCACGAGCGGACCAGAGGCGAAGTGTGCGCCGAGTCGGTTCGCAATGTCAATAAAGGGGAGCGGTTCGACGGTCGCCGCTTGCGGGTCTTTCGTGTCGAGCTGCATGCGCCCGAGCACGAGCACGAGCCGGTTGCCCTGCAGACCAATCAGCACGTCGGCACCCGCGTGGCGCGCGGTGCGTCTGATCTGGTCGACGTCAACCGCACGATCGCTCGTGCCGACGAGCACCGCAGCCTCGCCGCCACCGTTCCACCCGAGAGCAGCGATACGGCTCGGCAGTTCATCGTCGCTCTCACCCGTGAGAATCGAGTCGACGACGAGGGCCTCGAGGCGGGCATCCCAAAGGCCGCGGGCCTCCGCGGCTCGGGCGTAGACATCGGCAGCAGCAAAAGCGACGTCGCGAGAATAGTGCAGCACCGCCTCGCGCAGCGGCTCGCTGCGCGGTGCGACGCGATCCTCGACAACGGTGACAACCACGCGAATCAACTGCAACGTTTCTTGCAGGCTGATGCTGCGCAGCAACTCTCGTGGTGCGGCGCTGAAGACGTCGCTCGCGATCCACGGAGTCGTCGCCGGGTCTTCGTACCACTGAATAAACGAGCTGATGCCGCTCTGCGCGACGAGGCCGATGGCGCTGCGTCGCCCGGGGGGCATCTCGCTGTACCAGGGCAGCGTGTCTTCGAGACGCGTGATCGTGGTGGTGGCGAGCTCGCCAGCTATCGTGCGTAGCCAGGCGAGCTCGCGCTCCTTTGTCTGCTCCATCGGTGCTCCGTCGTGCTCCGTTGCAACTCCGCGAGGGAGTTTAGGCGTCTCCGCCCGCGCCGCCGGTGGTGCCAGCGTTGACGTCGAGCAGGCGGTACTTCTTGGCAGCCTCGAGCGGCACCGAAGCATCGATCTTGCCGAGTGCGGCAAGACGCTGCAGCACGCGCACCACGACAGACTCGCGGTCAATCGCGAAGTAGCGGCGGGCAGCGGCACGCGTGTCACTGAAGCCGAAACCGTCTGCGCCGAGCACCGAGTAGTCGCCGGGAACGAACTGCCTGATCTGGTCTGGCACGTCGGTTGCCCAGTCGCTGACAGCGACCACTGGGCCCTCGGACCCTGCGAGCTTCTCGGTCAGGTAGGGCACCTGTTGCGCCTCTTCGGGGTGCAAGAAATTGTGTCGCTCGGCCGCGAGGCCGTCGCGACGCAGCTCGCTCCACGAGGTGACGCTCCAGACGTCGGCCGCAACGTTCCAGTCGTCGGCGAGCAGGCGCTGCGCCTCGATTGCCCACGGCACTGCGACGCCGGATGCGAAGATCTGCGCGGGGGTCGCACCCTTGTCGGCCTTGCTGACGCGGTGGATGCCGCGAACGATGCCATCAACATCGGTGCCCTCGGGCTCTGCGGGATGCACGATCGGCTCGTTGTACACCGTGATGTAGTACATCACGTTCGGGTCTGGGTGCGATCCACCGTACATGCGCTCGATACCGCTACGCATGATGTGCCCGACCTCGTAACCGTACGCGGGATCGAACGAGATCACTGCGGGGTTTGTGTTCGAGAGCACAAGCGAGTGGCCGTCGGCGTGCTGCAGGCCCTCGCCGGTCAGCGTGGTGCGGCCGGCGGTTGCGCCGATCATGAAGCCACGGGCCATCTGGTCGCCAGCTGCCCAGATTGCGTCGCCGGTGCGCTGGAAGCCGAACATGGAGTAGAAAATGTAGATCGGAATCAGTGGCTGGCCGTGCGTCGAGTACGAGGTGCCAACCGCGGTAAACGCGGCTGCGGCGCCCGCCTCGTTAATGCCTACGTGGATCAGCACACCCTGCGGGCTCTCCTTGTAGGCGAGCAGCAGTTCGCGGTCGACCGAGGTGTAGTTCTGGCCGTGCGGGTTGTAGATCTTCGAGGTCGGGAAGTAGCTGTCCATGCCGAAGGTGCGAGCCTCGTCAGGAATGATGGGCACGAAACGCGGGCCGAAGCCTTTGTCGCGCATGAGGTCTTTCAGTAGGCGCACGAAGACCATCGTGGTGGCTGCCTCTTGCGCGCCGGTGCCCTTCGCCGCGATGGCGTAGTTCTTCGCCTCGGGAAGCTGCAGTTCGACATGCTTGGTGCGGCGCTCGGGCAAGAAGCCGCCAAGCGTCTCGCGACGGCTCTGCATGTACTTGATCGCGGGATCGTCGGCGCCCGGGTGATAGTACGGCGGGCGGTACGGATCTGCTTCGAGCTGCTCGTCGCTGATCGGAATACGCATCGTGTCGCGGAATCGCTTCAGATCGTCAAGCGTCATCTTCTTCATCTGGTGGGTCGCATTGCGGCCCTCGAAGTGCGGGCCAAGGCCGTAGCCCTTGACGGTCTTCGCGAGAATGACGGTCGGGCGACCCTTGTGCTCGGTGGCTGCCTTGTAAGCGGCGTAGACCTTGCGGTAGTCGTGGCCGCCGCGGCGCAGCTGCCAGATCTGCTCGTCGGTGTAGTCTTCGACGAGGCCGAGCGCACGCTCGTCTTTGCCGAAGAAGTGGTTGCGAATGTACGCACCGTTCTCGGCCTTGTACGTCTGGTAGTCACCGTCGGGCGTCGTGTTCATGACGTTGAGCAGCGCGCCACTCGAATCGCGATCAAGCAGCTCGTCCCACTCGCGGCCCCAGATGACCTTGATGACGTTCCAGCCCGCACCGCGGAAGTAGCTCTCGAGCTCCTGAATGATCTTGCCGTTGCCGCGCACGGGGCCGTCAAGACGCTGCAGGTTGCAGTTGATCACGAAGGTGAGGTTGTCGAGGCCCTCGTTTGCGGCGACCTGCAGCTGGCCGCGGCTCTCGACCTCGTCCATCTCGCCGTCGCCGAGGAATGCCCAGACGTGTTGATCTGACGCGTCTTTGATGCCGCGGTTGGTGAGGTACTTGTTGAGCTGTGCCTGGTAGATCGCATTGATCGGGCCGAGACCCATCGACACGGTCGGAAACTGCCAGAAGTCGGGCAGCAGACGAGGGTGCGGGTAGCTGGGCAGGCCGCCACCCGCGTGCGAGTGCTCTTGGCGGAACCCGTCGAGCTGATCCTCGCTCAGACGGCCCTCGAGAAATGCTCGGGCGTACATGCCAGGCGAAGCGTGACCCTGAATGAAGATCTGGTCGCCGCCGCCCGGGTGGTCTTGGCCGCGGAAGAAGTGGTTGAAACCGACCTCGTACAGCGATGCTGCCGAGCCGTAGGTCGAGATGTGACCGCCGACGCCAATGCCAGGTGCCTGTGCGCGGTGCACGGTGACTGCGGCGTTCCAGCGCAGCCAACGACGGTAGTTGCGCTCGAGCTCTTCGTCGCCCGGAAATTCGGGCTCGTCTTCAGAAGCGATCGTGTTCACGTAATCGGTGGTGGGCACCTGCGGAACATTCAAGTGCAGCTGACGGCTGCGGGCCAAGAGGCTCGTCATGATCTCTCGACCGCGGGCAGCGCCACGCTCGTCTACAACCGCGTCAAGCGATTCGACCCATTCGCTGGTTTCTTGCGGGTCGACGTCGTTGCTTTCCGGCGCGTACGGATCCTCAGTGTTCACAGCCACGATAATGCTCCTTCACGAGTGTCGCGCAGGCGTTGGTTGGTGCCGCGCGAACAGGGTTTCGCCGATAGGCGAGACTGCCTCCAGACTATCGAATACCAACGACATTCACGCGCATATCCGGCCTGTGCCTGTTGGCTCCATCCAAAAGTTCGGTTGTGGGGTGCTCTGGCGCGGTGCGGTGCGCGGTTTCTGCGGTGCGGCTGGGGGAGTACTACCGCCCCAAAGCTCGTTTTCATTTGCTCTGAGCTTCTCGTCTCGATTGCCGGGTTTGCGCTCTTGCCCCTTGAGCTTGTTGCGCTCACCATGGTGAACCGCTTCTCGTAGGGGTTAGTGCTTTGTGCCACGGGCGCGGGGCTTTGCATTGCGCACAGATCCATCCGCGCGCAGAGCGCGCTCCCGCCAGACCCGACCATGCGCACAATCCAAAGCCCCGCACCCGCGCCCGCACCTAACCATTCGACCCTAAGGTTGTGCTCTTGCCCCATGAGCCTGCTCCTCTCGCCTCCTGAGCTTGTCGAAGGGTGCGAGAGAACACCCGCAACCCGTTCTCCTCGCTCCTCGAGCGTGTCGAGAGGCGCGAAGACCGCCCCGCCTTTGGCGCTGCGTTTCAAAGGTTGTGTGTACCCCACAAAATACTCACGAAACTTTGAACCACGGGCAGTCCTTTGTGGCCGGTGAATGTCGGTGGTCGCTGGTGTACTAATCCCATGCCCGCCAACCCAGCACCACTCACACCGTCGTCGCCGCGGCAGCCGCGTACGTCGCGCGCTGCACGGTCGCCGCGGTCTAGTGGTGTGTGGTCACCACGATCTGGTGGTGCGGGGTCGCGCGCCAATCACGCCGGGCGTACCAACCCTGCCGGGCGTGCTGATGCTGGTGCTCGTATGGGCGACACCACGACCGTGACGGTGATCGACCCAGTACACGGCACGAAAGTCCCACCTCATCTGCTCGCGTTTGACTCTGTCGTGTCGAGGCTTGAGCGGAGCGAGTTGCGTCGTCGTGCTGCCGATGCCGCCCAGGTACTGCTGTACGCCGAAGCGTTTGATCTCGCTTCCCCTGATCTGCACGCCACGTACATTGATGGTGTGCCCGTCTCAGGTGCAGCGCCCGCGGAGCTTGCGTATCGTGCGATTCGTGCGGAACTTGCTTGCGCCCTGCACCTCAGCGAACACACCATCGAACGAAAACTCGCGCACGCACACGAACTCACGACTCGTTACTCGGACACGTTTGACGAGTTGCGCGACGGGGCGTTGAGTGTGGCGCACACCGAGGTGATCATTACCGCCGGTCAAGTAATTGGTGAGAGCGACTCGTTCGAGACCATATGTAGGCGTCACCAGTACGAGCAGGCCGTACTCACGTATGCGGTCCGTGAGACCCCGGCACGGCTTCGACCGATCGCACGACGGCTTGCAGAACAGTACGCGGAACGCACCATCGACGAGAGGTTCGAGGCTGCGGTGCGAGAGCGCCGGGTGTGGGTCGTTGACCGGGATGACGGGATGAGTGATTTGTGTGCGTATTTGCCCACGGTGGAGGCGCACCAGATCTACGACCGGCTCACCCGGGCATCGAAATTCCTTGCTCACGCAGAACGGCTACACGACGAACAGGCCGAACCCACTGAACAGACTGAACAGGTGAAGTTGACCAAGCAGGCGCAAGCCGAGCAAGCGACACAGGCAGGGCAAATGATGCAGGCCGGCCAGATGCGAGCCGAGCAACCTACGCAGGGGCGCACTGGCCAACCACCACGTGCAGAGGCCGACATCAACAGCACGCCCGAACCCACCCCGTTTGTGCGGCGTACTCGTGATCAGATCCGCACCGATCTGTTCAGCGAAACACTCCGACAAACAGATTTCGAGGGTGAACGCCTTGAGGGCGAGCATCTCGACGGCACCCTCCAGGGTGTGGAGTCGAGAACTCAGGTGCAGGCGCATATCCAGGTCATCGTGACCGACGACACCCTCTTCAAAAACGAGCTGCGCATCGACCCGGAAACCTGGGCTAAGTCAGCCACCGCAACCACTCCCGACAGCCCTGATTTGACGGAGAGCGTCAGCTCTGTCGACATCACAAACCTGGCAGGCAGCCCGGACCCGCTCATGCGCCTGCAAGCAGAATACGACGCCCCCACCTCGCTCCCACCACCAGAACTCGCCGGGTACGGCCCCATCAGCACCCGCACCGCACGAGACCTCGCCGCGACAGTGACGCACTGGGATCTGGCAAGGATCCACCCCGTGACCGGGGCGGTGATCAGTGTGGACCGGTACCGACCGTCCGAGCAGATGCGCAGACTGCTTGCGGTGCGTGACGAGCACTGCAGGTTCCCCGGGTGCCGTGCACCCGCACACCGCTGCGATATCGATCACACTATCGACGCCGCGAAAGGCGGACCCACCGTGACGACGAACCTCGCGCATTTATGCAGGGGGCATCACACGATGAAACACCACGGCGGATGGAACGTCACCCAAACCGGTGACGGGGTCCTGCACTGGAAATCACCGACAGGACGGAGTCACACCGACACCCCACCAAGCACCGTCAGATTCGAACAAGTAAAACCTGGCAAGAAGCCAACCGGCAAGACCGGTGCAGAACCGTCGCCCTACTGACCACCATCAAGCTGTCTCACGTACCCGCGCGGTCGCTCCTCTGCGCGCCCAACTTCGTGTGTGGGGCAGTGTGCTGAGCTGCGAACTACTTCTACAAATTGCTCCCGACTAGAAACGGCAGCTTAAAAGTTAGAAAGTTAGAAAGCTTGAAAGGCACCTGTCTTCACAAAGTTCCTGTAGAACTTGAGCACTTGCTGGGTTGAATGGCGCAATGGTGTCGGGGGATTGTCAAGCGGATAGAACGCCCACTCCGTGACCTCTTCTTCGGATCCGTTCGGAGATCCCTGCCACCGCTCGGCGACAAAGCAAAGCGCGAACGCATGAACTACGTCTCCATTCGGGTAAACCAGTCGGTGCTCTGCTGGATCAGAGAAACTGGCGAAAGCGACAAGATCGGCGGGATCAATGCTTAACCCGATCTCCTCTTGCACTTCGGACACCGCCGTTTGTGAGAAACTTTGCCCTGGTTCAGCGCTGCCGGCAGGTATCTCCCACTCGCCCGAATCGGTTCGTCGTTGAAATAGGGCTTGGTTGCCGCGCAACAACAGTACCTGGGCTCCGGGTACCAGCAACTCTTGATTGCCTACATGCTGGCGTAGCTTTGCGATGTAAGAATCTGCATAAGACATACTGAACCTTTTTTGCTTCTGTGGCATCACTGCGTGCAACTCGTACGCTAACACGCGAAGGCAACGGCCTGTCCAGATAAGCCGTCAGCAGTAAAAAGTAAGATCAGCTGTCACTCGTGCAGAACAGTCGCTGAAATACAGCCTTGAAGTAAAGATTATGGTGGGCCCTGCCGGGATCGAACCGACGACATCCACGGTGTAAACGTGGCGCTCTACCAGCTGAGCTAAAGGCCCTCACGACGAAGGTCTGAACCGAAAAGATTCAGGCCCGCGAAGCGAACGAGTTCAAGCTTAGTGGGTATCCCGGGTGCGGTTTGACCAATTGACGGTAGTCATCGGCGAAAAGCGACAAGATCGCTCCTGAAACCGCCCCCGAAACCCAACGCAAGAACTGCTTACAGGGCCGCGACGGCCTCACGGTACGCCGCGAAATCGCGAGCCTCGCCCGGCGAAGTCTCGAACGAAGCCAAGACCTTGCGATCCGCGCCAATAATTACGGTTGCGCGTGTCGCGATGCCGCGTTCTTCAACGAACGCGCCGTATTCGCGAGCGACGGCGCCGTGCGGCCAGAAATCAGACAGAATCGAGAACTCGTAGCCCTCTTTCTCAGCCCAAACTTTGAGCGCGAAGACCGAATCGACCGAGACACCAACGAGGCGCACCTTCGCATCGTCAAACACCGCGAGGTTGTCGCGCAGCTCGCACAGCTCACCGGTGCAGATGCCCGAGAACGCGAGCGGGAAGAACACGAGCGCAACTGGACCCTCGGCAACGAGCTCTGAGAGCGTGAGCTCTTCGCCGTGCTGGTTTGAAAGCGTGAAATCGGGGGCTACTTCGCCAACCTGAATGACCATTCTGACTCCTTATCTGGGTGTGCCGCCAGTCTATTTGTAACGTTCCCGGGCCGCAGCACGTTACCCTCTATCTCATGGCAAAACTGCACTTTCGCTACGCAGCGATGAACGCCGGCAAGAGCACCGCACTGCTGCAGGTGGCGCACAACTACGAGACTCTCGACAAGCGCATGATGCTCGTGAAGCCGGCCGTCGACCTCAAGGGCGGCGACCGCATCGTGTCGCGCTTGGGCGTCGAGAGCCCGGTCGACTTTCTCTGGGCCGACGGCGACCCGTTGCCCGTCGAGGGCGCAGACCTCGACGTGATCCTCGTAGATGAAGCGCAGTTTCTTTCGCCCCGCCAAGCCAACGCACTGCTTGACGTCGCGGTGCGCGTCGGTGTCACCGTGATCGCCTACGGGCTGCGCACCGACTTTCGCGGCGACAGCTTTCCTGGGGCAGCGCGGCTCATGTGTATCGCGCATGAGATCGAAGAGATTCGCACACTGTGTCGTTGTGGTTCGAAGGCGACCATGAATTTGCGCAGGATCGACGGAATTCCCGTGTTTGCAGGCAACCAGGTCGCTATCGATGACGGCACGGTCGAATACGAGTCGGTGTGCGCAAAATGCCACGCGCGTTTTCGCGATGAGGCGGGTGCGGACGCTGCCTGGGAGTAGCGAGCTCGGGTCGCTCAACACGACGGCTAGGATCGACAGCCGTCCGCGATAGGCTCGAATGCATGACTGCTTCGACGCCGAACGCCTACTTCATTGCTCTTGGCGAGGATCGCTACCTGCCAACCGAGCACGCGGGCGGCGCATGGCGTGACGACGAACTGCACCTTGCCCCCGTCGCAGGTCTCGTGATTCACCACCTGGAGCGCTGGCGCGAAGCGAACGTTGACCCGTCGCTCACATACAGCCGTTTCACCTTCGAGGTGCTCGGGCAAATCGGGCGACAAGAGATCGCGCTCAGCACCGAGGTGGTGCGCCCGGGCCGCACGATTGAGCTGGTCGAGGCGACCGCGGTGATCGGCGAAAGGGTGACGATTCGTGCTCGCGGCTGGCTGCTGCAGCGCTCAGACACAGCAGACGTTGCCGCCAACGAATTCGCGGCAATGCCTGCGCCACACGAGTGCGACGACGCTTCGTCTCTGCTCGACTGGCCAGGCGGGTTCATTCGCAGCATCTCGGCGCTGCAAGCACCCGGGCGCAGGCCGGGCCGGGCAAAGGCCTGGCTGTCGAGCGAGTACGACCTGGTTGCGGGGGAGCCCGCACACCCGCTTGCCGAATATTCGAAACTGCTCGACGCGGCAAACGGCATTGCCGTGCGGCAAGAACCCAACGAATGGATGTTTCCGAACGTCGACCTCACACTGCACTTCTTTGCGATGCCGACCGGGCGCAAAGTTGGCCTCGACACGCGTGTAGCGTTCGGTGCAGAGGGCGTGGGCGTCACGAGCAGCGTGATGCATGACGAGAACGGGCCGGTCGGCACCATTCATCAGTCGTTGACGCTGCGGCGATTGGGTTAGGGCCGATCTTCGACCCTTCGACAGGCTCAGGGGGCGAAAGCTAGCCCCGCAGCGCGAAGTTGACCGCCGCCTCAATGTGCAGCTTAGCCGTCGGAAACACTGGCACAGGGCTATCGCTCTGCGAGACCAGCAGCTCAATCTCGGTGCAGCCAAGAATGATGCCCTCGGCGCCCTCAGTCACCAGCGACGCAATAATGCGCTGAAATTCTGCGCGGGTGGCTTCGCTGCACACGCCGACAGCGAGCTCTTCAAAGATCGCGCGGTGCACGATCTGGCGATCCTCGTCGCCCGGAACGATGACATCGACACCGTGCGACGCGATGCGGTCACGATAAAACGCCTTCTCCATCGTAAACGCGGTGCCGAGCAGGCCGACCTTCGCAAGCCCCTGCGAGGTCACAGCCTCGCCAGCCACATCACCAATGTGCAGCACGGGCACTTGCACCTCAGCCTGCACCTCGTCGATGAGCAGATGCATGGTGTTGGTGCAGATGAGCACGATATCGGCACCGGCCTGCTCAAGCCCGCGCGCAGTTCGCGCCAAAATCTCTGCGGCGTCAGACCAACGGTCGGCCTTCTGCAGCTCGCTGATCTCTTGAAAGTCAAGCGAAGCGAGCACGATCTTCGCGCTGCTTAGGCCGCCAAGACGATCGCGCACAATCTCGTTTGCTTCGCGATAGTAGATCGCCGTCGACTCCCAGCTCATGCCGCCGATCATGCCGATGGTCTTCATTGCGCTCTCGCTTTCGTGGGCAGTTCAGGTACTCATCTAGCGAAGCGGATCGCGGCTGACTCGACAAGAGAAAATCGGTGAGGCGAGGGGTAAGGGCGGCTTATGAGAAGCCTCCCTACAGTACGAAAGCTAGGCTTGGCACATGTGCTCGAGTTACGGAATCGATGGATTCGAAGACGTCGCTCCACGTCGGCGATCAGGGTCGCGCGTACGTTTTGCCTCGATCGAAGATTCGCTTGCAACCGACAGTTCGGCTCAAGATGACGAGCTGGTGTTGGCATGGGCGCGGGATCAGCAGGGCCTCGCAAAGCCCACAGGCAAGCACGCGCGCAACCTGAACCCGATCATTCACGAGGGTGCTGGCGCACGGAGAGTTGATCTCGCATGGTGGTGGCTGCACATAGACAGCGAACCTGCCCCCTACAGCGCCTTCAACTCACGAGACGACAAGCTCCTGCTCAGCTGGCGCGAGCCTTTTCAAAGGCGAGCGCTGATACCGGCAAATTGGTACGCCGAGAAGAGGCGCGACTTCGGGCTGCCCGATGGAGAACTCTTCACTCTCGCAGCGATTGTGACGCCGGTTGCGCAGCTGGGCGGTGGGCGCATGCTGAGCTATTCGATGGTGACGCGTGAGGCGATCGGCGAAGCAGCGAGCGTGCACCACCGTATGCCGCTGGTAGTGCCGCAAGGAATGCAAGACGAATGGCTTGCACCGTCACGCATCGGTGACGCATCACTCGTGCGCGACGCGCTGCTCGCGTCGGATGACGTAAGTAGGCGATTGCGTGCGTTCGAGGTTGAACAGCGTGGAGACACTCTGTTCTAAGCGTCAGCCCCTGCTCGATCGGTAAATGCCTGCTTCGGCACGAAGCACAGCAGCAGCGCAGCGACGAGCGCGGTCACGCCGCACACCGCCCATACCGTGAAATAGCCGCTCAGCGAGCCAGCGGTCGCTTCGCCGCCTGTTGCAGCGTCGCTCACGCCATGCATCAGCGCCATGCCAAACACTGCTGAGGCGATCGCTCCGCCCACGGTCTTTACCGAGTTGGTAAGGCCAGTCGCCACTCCGGTTTGGGTGGCTGGGGCCGCCGAAGCCGCAGCGGCGGGCAGCGCCGCCACAAGCGCACCCGAGCCAATGCCGGCGATCACCATGTTGGTGACGACCTGAACATAGCTGTCGTGCAGCGGCAAGAACATGAGGTAACCGATGGCCACGAGCAGGGCGGCGCAGATTAGGGTGATGCGCGGGGTGAGTAGGCGTGCAACGAGCGGAAACAGCAGCGCACCCGAGATCATGCCGATCAGGTACAGGCCGATGATTAGCGAGGTCGCAAAGCCGGTGGTGCCGAGGCCATAGCCGTACACCGAGGGGTCGGTGCGGGCAAACGTCGAAAGCGGTGCCTGTGCGCCGAGTACGCTCACACCGAACAGGCCAGCGGTAAGAAATACCGGGGCGAGCGCGGGGGAGCGGAACATGCGCACATCGATCAGCGGGTCTGGGTGCCGCAGCTCGTAGAGCGCAAAAGGCACCACCAGCAGCACGCCGAGCAGCGTCACTGCCCAGGCGAGAGGATCGGCATAGCCGTTCAGGCGCAGCAGGCTGAGGCCGCCAGTGAAGGCGATCAGGGCAAACGAGATGAGCGTGAGCCCGACGAGATCGAGCTTGCCGCCCGCAAGCTGCGCCGACTCCTTCACGCCAAACTGAATGACAAAGAAGCACGCCACCACGAGCAGCGCTGGCACGAGCAGCACGACCCAGAGCGGCAAGGTGTCGACAAGTTGGCCACCCACGAGCGCGCCAACGATCGCACCTGCCTCAAGCATTGCGACGAGAATACCCGCTGCGCGCGCGGTGAGCAGCGAACCACCCTCGCGCCCGCGGCTGCGTGACCAGATGATGGCAATCTCAAGAGGCAACCAAACGACGTAGAAGCCCTGCAGGGTCCACGCCACGAGAAACACTGCGAACGATTCGGTGAAGGGCAGCGCGAGAGACGCGAGCGCGGTCAGGGCGGTAGACCACAGCAGCATGCGCTTGTGGCCGAACATATCGCCGAGCTTCGCGAAGGCAGGCACCACGAGCGCCGAGAGCATGAGTTGGGTGCCCTCAAGCCAGTTCACGTCGGCATCGTGAATGCCGAGATGCCTGGCAATGTCGGTGAGCATTGGCGTGTAATAGCCCTGCAGCACGCCGCTAGTGAACTCGACGAAGGCCAGAAAGCCGACGATGCCGGCGAGCGAGCCGAGCCGCACGCGAGTCTTCGTCTTGCTCTTCGCCCCTGTCTTGAGGTCAGGCCCCGTCGCCTGCTCTGCTGCGCTCATGCCGAAAGCCCTTCAATTAGTGTGCGGTGAAAGAGTTCACCGCGTTCGAGTTCGCTGATCGCGACGCGCTCATCGATACCGTGAACAGCAGCTCGCTGTTCAGCGTTCATCATGAGCGGAGCGAATCGGTAAGTGTGCCTGCAGTACCTGTGAAAGTATCGCGAGTCGGTTGCAGCCATGGTGACGTAGGGCACCGTGATGGCTTCGGGGTGTGAAGCGCGCACAGCTTCAGTAATGAGTGCAAATTGCGGCCCGTCGCTTGGTGACTCGGGCGAAGCGTCGTTGCCCTCGAGCACCTCGACCGTCACCTCTTTGTCACCGATCCTCTTGCGTAGTCTGCGTGCTGTGCCCTCGACCGTTTCGCCAAGCGCAAGACGCAGATTTACAGTGGCACTGGCTTGCGAGGGCAGCACGTTATTTGCGGTGCCGCCCGAAAGCCGAGTGGGCGCGATTGTGGTGCGCACCATCGCGGCAGCTTCGCCGCCCAGCGTTGCAAATACGCGTGCGTTGAGCCATGGCCAGGCCGCGAGCGTGCGGTAGAGCATTCGCCCCGGGCCGCTCGAGCGGGGGGCAAAGAGCGCGAGCATACGTGGGATCGCCCGGGGCGCCCTCGCGTGAAACGTGCGAGGGGTGAGTTTTGTGACGGCACGCGATACGCGACCGACCGCAGTGAGTGGTGGTGGCACCGATGAGTGGCCGCCCTCGCTGCGCGCCGAGATGCGCACGGTGGCTAGGCCCTTCTCGCCGACTCCGATCATGGCCGCCTTGCCACTGACAAAGGGGAGTGGTGCATCCACGACCGCACCACCCTCGTCGAGTACAAGCCAGGGGGTGATGCCGCGCTCATGTAGCGTGTCTGCGATGCGTTCACCCGCTTCGCCAAATGTCTCTTCGTTACCACCGAACGAGAGATAGATGTCGCGTGCCGGTGTGAACCCCGCAATAAGTAGGTTTTCGACCGCGTCGAGCAGCACCACCATCGGGCCCTTGTCGTCAAGCGCGCCGCGCCCGTACACAAAGCCGTCTGCGATGTGACCCTCGAACGGCGGGTAGCTCCACGGGTCGCTTTCATCTACAGGCACCACGTCGTAGTGGGCCATGAGCACCGCTGGGTCAGTGTTGTGTGCCGATCCTCGCCAGTGAAAGAGCAACCCAAAATCGGTAATGCGTTCGCGTGTGAGGTGCGTGTGTACGAGCGGGTAGAGCTCTTCGAGCAGGGTGACGAACGCCTCGAATGGCGTATTGCCGCGTGATTCAAGCTCAGCCGAAACCGTCGGTAGCTGAATCATCCGAGAGAGGCGCTTTGCGATGTCAGCGCGCGGCGATGCGTTCGAGGCCATTCCCAAATCGTAGTGACATTTGGGTGACCCGGCTACACCGCCGCGCCGCCTCTATCGCGAGGCGAAGGAGTTAGGCCCAGGCAGGCAACATTTCGACGAGCTGGTCGGCGATCAAATCGATGCTGGCTGGCTTCTCGCTGCGAAGCCAGCCGACAATGATTGCGAGCGCGCCAGATGCAAGAAATCTTGCCGCGAATTCTGGGCGAATGTGCGAAGGAACCACTTCTTGGAGGAGCGGCTGCCAGGTATTAGCGATGATCTCGCACACAGCCCACTCGGCGGCGACTACCGCTGAGTTGCCGAGCACCGCCGAGTAGAGGTGGCGGTGCGCGTCGAACTCAACAAGCAGGTGCTTGACGGCTGATCCCGCATCTTCAGGGGCGGGAGCCTGCTCGTAGTGCTCACGAATTAACTGCACTGCAACGTCGCCGATGTCGTTGAACTGCGAGTAGAAGCTGCTGCGGCTCAGGCCAGCCTCAACAACGACGGAAGAAACGCTGAGTTCAGCACCGCGCTCACTGAGGCGTTCAATCGCGGCAATAATTGCCGCGCGGGTTCTCGCCGGTCGGGGATCGGGAGCCCGTTCGGGCTTCGCTGATGTTTTGCTTATCACTCGCATAATTTTACCGAAAGTAACTTGCGGATGACCTGAGTACGAAGCGCCAATTTGCGCTAGGGGATGTCTTGTAAATGGTGGTGCTGGCGAGGATGCGCACGAAGACTGTGATCGCGAGGCGGAGGAGGCGGCTTTGCTGGTGGCAAAGCCAACGACGACAACGAAGCGAGCGCTGACTTCGGGCGCACCGCAGCGCGACACCATTTACAAGATGCCCTAAGCGCGAGTGACGATAGTAGGCCTTGTGAGGGCTTGCAACACGCCGTGGCTTACCGAGCCGAGTAGTAGACGCGAGAGGCTACCGCGGCCTCGGCTGCCAACAACAATCGTGTCAGCGTCTTCGGCGGCCTGCAGCAGTGCAGTCACCGGGGGAGCCTGCACAATGCGTCGATCAATCACGAGGTCGGGGTAACGGCCAGCTAGCCCCGCCGTGCCGATGGCGATTGCCTCTTCTGCCGAGGCACGCTGTGAAGCGACGAGGTCTTCGCTCCAGAGGTACTCGAGGCCAGGGGTGAGGGGTGGCATCCACGCATACACCGCGATAAGCGGCACGCCACGAAGAGAGGCCTCTTCTGCCGCAAACGCGATTGCCTTCTTAGCGCCGTCGCTTCCGTCAATGCCGACCACGACGCCGGGCTTTGGCTCATCGTTCTGGTGCAGCGGAATAACCGCGACGGGGCAGTGCGAGACAGCGGCGATTTTCACCGCGCGGGTGCCAAAGAACGAACCCGCGAGCTTGCTGCCCGTGTGCGCCCCAAGAATCACGAGATCGGCACGCTTCGAGGCTTCTTCAACCTCGACGATGGGGTGGCCGACCACGGCGGTGCCGGTCACCTCGCCAGTAAAGCCGGTGCTTTTCGCGTACTCACACTCGGCAGCGAGCATCTGCTCAGAGGCCTTCTGAGCCTCACTGAGAAAGGCCACGCTCTCGCTTAAGAATGAATCGTCAGCGACGTGCAGCAGTTCGACATGCGCGCCAGTGTGGGCGGCGCGGGCCAGGCCCCAATCAAGCGCGGCACGACTCTGCTCCGAACCGTCAACTCCGATGATGTATTTCTCGGCCATGAGGTGTCCTTTCTCAGTGATGCTTCTTTTAGGAATCTACTGTTTGGGTGTCGTTAGGCTCCGCGCACGGGAAGCTGCATCGGGTGGCTGCCCGAGAGCTGCTCAATGATGCGCACAACCTGGCAGCTGTAGCCGTACTCGTTGTCGTACCAGACGTAGACGACTGCACTATCACCGGTGGCAATCGTTGCAAGGCCGTCGACAATGCCGGCGCGGTTCGAACCGACGAAGTCCATCGAAACGACCTCGGGCGACTCCACATAATCGATCTGTGTGCGCAGCGCCCCCGTCAGCGAAACCTGCTCAAGGTGTGCGTTGATCTCTTCTCGGGTCACCTCGCGATCAAACTGTAGGTTAAGCACGGCCATCGATACGTCCGGCGTGGGAACGCGAATCGCGTTGCCGGTGAGCTTGCCCTCGAACTCGGGCAGCGCCTTCGCAACAGCCTTTGCCGCGCCGGTCTCAGCGAGCACCATGTTGAGCGCTGCCGAACGACCGCGACGGTCACCCTTGTGGAAGTTGTCGATCAGGTTCTGATCGTTCGTGTAGGCGTGCACGGTTTCGACGTGACCGCGCTTCACGCTGAAGGTGTCGTTAAGTACCTTCAGCACGGGGGTGATCGCGTTGGTGGTGCACGATGCGGCCGAAACGATGGTGTGCTCGTCAGTGATCATGTCGTTGTTTACGCCGTAGACCACGTTGAGCATGTCACCCTTGCCGGGAGCGGTCAGCAGCACTCGGGCGATGCCCTTGTTCTGCAGGTGCTGGCTGAGGCCCTCGGCATCGCGCCAGCGGCCCGTGTTGTCGACGAGAATCGCGTTCTCGATGCCGTACTGGGTGTAGTCGACGTTTGCGGGGTCGTCTGAGTAGATGACCTGGATGCGCACGCCGTTTGCGAGAATCGCGTTCTCGTCTTCGAGCACCTTGATGGTGCCGTTGAAGGGGCCGTGCACCGAGTCGCGGCGCAGCAGGTTTGCGCGCTTCACGAGGTCGTTCTCAGCGCCCTTGCGCACGACGATTGCGCGCAGGTTCAGCGTGTTGCCGCTGCCCGAGTGCTCAATGATGATGCGAGCGAGCAGACGACCGATGCGACCGAAGCCGTAGAGCACAACATCGGTACCGGTGCCCGGTGCCGCGTCGATAACGGGAGCAAGCTGCTCTCGCAGGTAAGCCTCAAGGTCGGTGCTGCCCGACTCGCGGAAGCCGTTTGCCAAGAGCGCGAGATCAACCGAGACTGGGCCCGGCTGAATTGTCGCGAGTGCCTCAACGACGGCGCTCGACTCTGCGAGCGGCAGCTCGACCTCGTCGATCTTACGTGCGTAGCTATGCGCACGAATGATGTCGATTGCCGAGCGACCCACCAGGCTGCGCCCGTGCACCGACATCACGATGTCGTGGTCGCGATACAGCTGCCCGATCTGCGGAATCATTTGCTCCGCGAGCTGCTGCTTGGCTTTCCACGCTTCAAGATGAGCGTCCGCGCGATGGTTCATGTGAACGGTGGGTTCCTTCCCTGGGAAACGGTCTGTTCGGCCTGCCCGCCGACGCCTTTCGGCGACACACTCATTATCTCACGGAAGGCTCCGAAACTGCTCAAGCGGCGCGAAGTCAGTGGGTCGCGATAGCCTCGACCCATGAGTGAGTTTGTGCTGAGCGATCTGCGTCGCGTTGCGGGCGAGTTTTGGCCCGAGAATACGGCCGAGAAGTGGGATCGAGTGGGCTTAGTGACGGGCCGCAACGCGGCACCGCTGAGGCGCGTTCTGCTTGCCGTTGATGCCGTGCGCGCCACGGTCGATGAGGCGGCCGAATGGAACGCTGATGCGTTGCTCACGCACCACCCGCTGCTGCTTCGGGGTGTGCACACTATTGCCGAAGACACCGCGAAGGGTGCGCTGCTCGCCTCGCTGCTGCGCGCCGACTGCGCGTTGCTTGCCGCTCACACCAACGCAGACGCCCCTGAGGGTGGGGTGAGCGACGTGCTTGCGGTGCGGCTCGGCCTCGAAAACGCTGAGCCGCTCGAGGCCGGGGCTGATCCCGCGTCTGGAATTGGTCGCATCGGCACTCTCAGCTCGGCGATGACGCTCGAAGCGTTCGCCGGCCGCGTCGCATCGGTGCTGCCCGCCACGGTCTCGGGGGTTCGGGTTGCGGGGGATCCCGCGCGCGAAATCAGGCGCGTCGCTCTGTGCGGGGGAGCCGGCGACAGCCTGCTCGAGCACCCGGCCGTGCGTGGTGCCGATGTCTACGTGACGAGCGATCTGCGGCATCATCCCGCGCAGGAGTCGCTTGAGCAGTCTGAGGTGGTCGGTGGGCCGGCGCTGATCGACATTTCGCACTGGGCCGCTGAGTCGCTGTGGCTCGAGGGCGCGGCCGAGCGACTCGCCGCGGCTCTGCCCGGCGTGGAGTTTCGTGTCAGCGCGCGTCGCACCGATGTGTGGCGCTTCGCAGTAGGCTGTGATTCATGAAGGCCAGCCCACGCCAGCAGCGATTGCTGCTCGACCTGCAAGCACTCGATAACTCGCTCGCGCGACTGAAGAAGCAGCGCGCCAACCTGCCGCAGCGCGCTGAACTCGCAGCGATGCAGGGGGAGCGCGCCGCCGCGAAAGACACGTTCATGGCGCTGCAGCGCGAACTCGACACGCAGAACGCCGATATCGAGCGCCTCGAGAGCGACGTTGAGCTGGTGCGGCAGCGCATCAAGCGCGACAATGAGTTGAGCGCTGCGAGCAGTTCACCCAAGGAGGCGCAGGCACTGCAGTCTGAGCTCGAGACGCTGGGCCGCAGGCAAGCGGAGCTCGAAGACCGTGAGCTTGAGCTCATGGAGGCCAACGAGCAGACCCTCGCTGTCTACAACGCGGCGTCAGAGGCGCTCGCCGGGGTTGACGGTCGCCGACAGGTGATTGTTGACGCGATTCACGAGGCTGAGGCTGGGCTCGACGCCGAGCTCGCAGCGGCCACCCGTGATCGTGCGGGGCTCGCGGCCGAGGTGCAGCGCGACCTGCTCGAGCACTACGAGTCGCTGCGCGGGCGCATCGGCATCGGTGCGGCAAGGCTGCGTGGGCGCGTGTCTGAGGCAAGCAACATGGAGCTTGCGCCGGCAGAGCTCACCGACATTCTCGCGATGGCTCCCGACGAGCTGGTGCACTGCCCACAGAGTGGTGCGATTTTGGTGCGGGTCAGCGACGAGGCTTAAGCACGGGCTAGCCTGACCAAGCAAGTGGCGCTCGGGCCACAATGCTGTTCATGCACTCGCTCCACCCAGATGCCGCGTTCTCTGCGTTGACGATCAGCACGACTTCGTAGAGAAAGTGCCCCATTGTCTCGGCGGGCATAGTTGAGGTGAGGGCTTCGAGGCCTTCTTTGGGGTGAATATCGCCACCACCGCTTCTGAGACCCTCATCGAAGCAGCGGTCGTCACCGCGAGGCGAGGTTGAGCCGCCAACACCCAAACGCGAATATGGTGTGTCTAGCTCAGTGAAGCGCACAGTTGCGACTTTGGTTTGGCTACCGTCTGGTTCGGTAAATGGCTCGAGGGTCACCTCGATCTTGCCGCTCGTCAGGCCGTCTAGAGATACAAACTCGCCGGTCGCCGTCTGGGGCGCTTCCTGCAGCAGTGGCTCGGGGGCTGAACCAGTTGGCGCCGTGCGTTGTTGGGCAGTCGAATCTGCAGCTGCCACGGGCGCACAACCCAGCAAAAACAGCACGCCCAGGCTGAGCAGCGGTAGCGCAGTTCTTCTCATGACACTCCTTGCGGGTTGCCTCATACCCTATGGAATACTCTGCGGAGCGTCTAGGGCGTGTCTCCTATATCGGTGGGTGATGTTTCGGCAGACTGAAGTGCATGGTTCGCCGGTCGAGGTTTACGCAGTTCACGAACGAGCAGTGGGAG
>JAIUOH010000058.1 GCA_020161315.1 Actinomycetota bacterium
CGCGATCAATCTGTGTGAGGCACGACCCGGGTTACGCGATCATCTTGACATGAGGCACCACGGCCTCCCCTAAAATCGGCGTATGGCACAGAACGCTGAATCAGCTGCTCCCCTCGCAACCGGCACCAAATTCGGTCTTCGCAAGATGCAGCCGCGCAACCCCTTCGAAGCGTTTCGCTCGGCAAGCCCACTCGAGCTCTTCTTCGATCTCATCTTCGTGGTCGCGGTATCGCTCGCCTCCGCGGCACTGCACCACGCCGAGTCGGCCGATCATCTGGTCGAAGGGGTCACCGGCTACCTCATGGTGTTTTTTGCGATCTGGTGGGCTTGGATGAACTTCACCTGGTTCGCCAGCGCGTTCGACACCGACGACTGGGTCTATCGCGTGTTCACGCTGCTGCAGATGGGCGGCGTGATCGTGCTCGCAATCGGCACGGGGCCCGCCTCGCGCGAGTTCGACTTCACGCTCATCGTGATCGGCTACGTGATCATGCGCATCGCGCTTGTGGCGCAGTGGGTGCGGGCGGCGCTCAGCCACCCCGACTACAAGCGCACCGCGCTCAGGTATGCATTCGGCATTGCGATCGTGCAGGTCTGCTGGGTGGGCATTTTGCTCGTGCCCACCGAATGGATTGCCCTACTGTTCATCGCCCTCGTTGTGGCGGAGCTCGCAGTGCCGGTCTTCGCAGAGAGCGCGAACCAAACTCCGTGGAACCCCGAGCACATCGCCGACCGCTATGCCTGCTTCACCATGATCGTGCTCGGCGAATCGGTACTCGCCGCGACCACCGCCTTTGCGAGCGCCACCGAGCACGGATCGTATTCGGCAAGCCTCATTCCGATCGGCATCTCAAGCTTCGTGATCGCCGCGGGCATGTGGTGGGTGTACTTTTCGGCCGAAGTCATCTCTCGCCTGGAAACTGTGCGCAGCGCCCTGCCCTTCGGATACGGACACTACTTTGTATTTGCCGCCGCTGGTGCATTCTCGGCGGGCGTGAACGTACTGCTTGAAATCGAGCTCGGCGAGGCGAAGCTGCCCGCGACCATCGCCGGGCTCACGCTCACCGTACCCGTCGCACTGTTCTTGCTCGGAGTCTGGCTGCTCATTCTGAAGCACCGCCTGCAGGGCGTCACGCGCGTGCTTGTTCCCGTTCTCGCGCTCGTCGTGGCCGCCTGCGCCTTTGCACCGTGGCCCGCGGTGGCGGTCGCCCTCGTGATAGTTGCGATTGTGGTGCTGATTGAAAGCAGTGAGGTGCTCTCAAGCCAAGACTTTACTGAGCACACTGCAGTTGACGCAGGGGTGCGTTAGCCTAAGCCATGCCAGCGCTTTACCGCCTGCACCGCACGGTCGTAGTGAGCACGGTCCATGCCCATAGACTCACGACGCATGCCATCGCCGGTGACCCGCAGCACTCGCTCTGGCGATAGGAAGCTCTCTCGCCCCTGCGAATCCCAGGGCCCGCTGCCGACCGACACGAAGTCGCGGTGCTGCTTGGTGCTGAGATAGCAGGCCGCCCAGGCGCCAGCATCGAGGCGCGCGATGATCAGCACAGGGCGATCCTTGCCTCGGCCGTCGTTCTCAACGTAGGGCACCCACGTCCAGATCACTTCGCCGGGGTCTGGCTCACCGTCGAGGCTCGGCGCATAGCTGGGGCGCATCGCTCGCAGCTCGGCAGCCGTCAGATCGCGAGTAGCACCGCCGCCGGCCTGTCCGGGGCTTGGCTCGCTGGGTTGCCTCGACGCCTGGTTGCGCCATTTGGCCACCGGCGCATTGCGTGGCGAGGATCCCCCGCCCCCTGCGCTACCACCGTGTGAACGGGGCTTCTGTTTCGGGCTCAGCGCCGCGACGATGCCCTCAAGAATGGCACGCAGCAGCGCGGAGCCCCCGCTCACGCGGTAACCTCGCTCTGCGTGAGCGCGTTGAGGCGCGACATGCAGCGCAGGTACTTCTTACGATAGCCGCCGTCGAGCATGCCGCCACCGAAGATCGTAGTGAGCGGCACCCCGGTTGCCCTGATCGGAATCTGCGCATCGTAGACGCGGTCGATGAACGCAACGAAGCGCAGCGCTGCCGACTGGTCGGTGAGCTCGAAAACGTCGCGCAGACCGATCACACGCACACCGGTAAGCATGCCGATGTAGCTCGAGGGGTGCACGGTAGCAAGGTGCGAGATCAGCTCGCCAAACGAGTCATCGGTCATGCGCTCCCCCGACGCCACCACATCTGCGAGCGTGAAGAGGTAGGCGTCTTCGCTCAGCGCGATCGCATCGCCGTCGAGGTCACGTTGGCGGTAGTCAACGCCGTCAATGCGAATCGTGACGAAGCGATCGGCCATCGCCTGAATCTCGCGCATGAAGTCTGAAGCCGCAAAGCGGCCCTCTCCCAGCGCGTTTGGTGGGGTGTTCGAGGTGGCGACGATCCGCGACCCAGTTGCCGTGAGGTCGCCGATGAGACGGGTCATCAGCATGGTGTCACCCGGGTCATCGAGCTCAAACTCATCGATGCAGATGAGACGGGCACCCTGCAGCACGCCAAGGGCGCCCGCATAGCCGAGCGCACCAACGAGCGCGGTGTACTCGATGAAGGTGCCGAAGTACTTGCGACCGGCGGTCGCGTGCCAGGTCGCTGCGAGCAGGTGGGTCTTGCCGACGCCGAAACCGCCGTCGAGGTAGACGCCTGGGTTGGTGATCGCACCCGGCCGCGGCTCGGCGGCGGCCTTCTTGCGCCCAAAACCCAAGAAACCGCCGCCGCGCGAGATCGGCGCCTCTGGCTCGGCAAACGCGCGCAGTGTGTCACGGGCCTCTGCCTGCGACGGATAGTTCTCGTCAGGGCGGTACGATTCAAAACTCGCGCCGTCAAACTGACGCGGGGGTACCAGGGTCGCGACCAACTCGGTGCCAGAAATCTGGGGGTGGCGGTCGACGAGGCGGGCTGCGGTGTGCTGGGCAGAATGAGACATCGCGTGCAATTCTATCGGCAGCCCGCGACCGACCCCTTTGCGTTCAGCATGTTCGGCCCTGCCGCCGGGTGCCTCGAACTGTTTTCGAGTGTTAGATTCTTCAATCAAACACGTTTCTCACGCGATGTCGCGGTGCGGGATACGTCTATGCACACCTGGGCCGAAATCTTCAGAGGAGTAATTGGATGGCAAACGTGCCAAAACCGATGGCGCTCTGGACATTCTGGACTATTGCCACCGTACTGTGTCTCTTCGTCGCCGGACTCGTATCGTTGACCGCGATCAACCACTCCAACGCAACCGCATACGAGCGTCAGAGCGAGACGCTGCAACAGCGAATCAAAGAAGATTCTGAGTCAGTCGATCGGCTTATTTCAGGCATGAGGGAGCATCACTTTGATGTACCAACCAAGTAGCGCTGCTACGCCTGAGCGTCGGAGCGGCGTGAATTTCTGGGTGGCCTGCGCCGTATGCGTGGCACTGTGTTTCACGGTCGTAATTGCCGCGGTCTTTGCCGCATCGTCATTTCAAAGACTCGAGGCCGCGAGATCTGCGGCGCAGCAAGCCGAGGCAGAGGCCACCGAGATCGTACAGCGATACTCGGTGCTCAGCGATTCTCACGCCGAGCAATTTGCGGTGTTCGAGTCTGATGAGCAAGCCCTGCTCGCCGAGGGCTACGCGCTGACCGGCACCACCGGTGTGTACTCGAGGGCTGGCACCGTTGAGCTGCCCGGCGACGGGGCGCACTGCGTTCAGTACGAGAATTGCATGCTGTTTGTGCTTCGCTCCAACTCGTTTACTGAATGCCCGGCTGGGGCCACCGTTGAGCTTCAAGCCAGCACCGGGCAACGGATCTCGGGCACAAATCAGACCCCGCTCCCTCGCAACGGCACCCTTCCGTTTGAGATCGAGTGGCCATTGGGCAATGCGACAGCTGAGCTCAGCACCGTTACCTGCGAATAGCACGATAGGTCATGCGCCGCTAGGCCGCGCAAGCATCGTATGGGCCACCAGCACAGTCATCATCCAGTTTGCCGACCACCGTGCCTTCTCACGTTTGAATGGGTTCGGCTTGTTTCGATTCTCTAGTCAGAAATAGGCAGTGAGGAGCGTCGAGGCTGGGCAGCTCACGCTGCCTATACCTTCAGCAATGCAGGGCGAGAGGTTGCAGCGAGGAAGAGCACTGCGCATTATTGAGTCATGGACCTAAGCGCTTGGAGCATTCGTCGAGCGCACATCCGCCGCACACCTCGGGAGGCGGCCGACATACACACGAATTTAGATGAGGCGAAGTTAGAGAGGGAGACGCTCACCCTCGGAGCCGTTGGATTACTCGCACCAATGCTGCTGATCATCGTCCCGTTGGTGGTTATTGGTGTGAATACGAGCGTCCATGAAGTGGCCGAGTGCCGAGTGGCTTCAGTGAGCGAGCGCACAGGAGGAAAACCTAGTTACCGCGAGGTGCACTTCACTGGATGTGCCGCTCCGGTTCTAGACAATCCCGTGCGGTTCGGCGGCGACTACAGGCGGAATCCACCACACATTGGCGACACCTACAACCTCACCGTGGCGAAGTCACCCTTCGGGTACTTAAAGATTCGAGATGCTGAACTGTCAAAACGGTAGCGACCTGTCGTCCGCGCCTATTCGATGGTTGTTTCGACGCACTCCGAGCGATCCATCAGACGAGCACCATGGACGGGATCCTTATCAGCATCAGCTGAGCCTGCTAAAGCTCTGATTCACTCGGTGACCTGACCTGCAGTTTGGCTTACAGTCTTCGTCGCAAGCTTCAGGCAAATGTTAACTGTTTTGAGAGGGTCTGTTCAAAATATCAGACAGACGCCGAAGAGGGCCCAGCCAAACGCAAATACGGCCACATAGCCGGGCGTGGATGCTTGTGCGGCGGGCTCGCCGCTACCAATCGGGCCTTCCCGGTGCCACCATTGGAAAAAGTTTGCAAGCCTTCTCCTGAAAACGAACATCGCTATCCCGCTCAATACCATAATGACGCCGACCACTAGCTCAGGCATTCCTTCATCTCCTCATTTTTGGGCCTCAACCCACGACGAGTTCCGGCTACGAAACCCGCGCAAGTCAGCATCAAGTCCTAACGAAGTCTGGCCCCGCGAGCATCGGCGATTTGGGGCGAGGATCATGACCCGCGCCACAGGCCTTCAGCCCGCATCGGCACGCTCAGCCGGAGCAGGCACATCCCACAAATGCCACCACCGCCGATCAGCACGCAACAACACATGCAGTGCGAAGAGAAACCCCAACGTCGACAACACGTAGAAGCCGTAAACCACTACGTCTGTTTTCCACATCACTCTGGTGGCAACAGCTGACGATATCGCGAATGCGAGCGGAAGCGCCATAATGTTGCCAAGCGAAGCCACGCACCATCGCATCCAACGCTGATCTAACGGAAGAAACGTGGCCACAATCACCTTAATCGCTGCCACAATGAGGCCCCTCCTCATTCCACACACACATTGCAAACTGATAAGTCTTCGGCAGTGGGGAGGAATTGCCGATCACCAAAACCGTCCTCCCTGAACCAGGCAAACGTGCCCGACCATTCATTCCCAAACTGGTAGACCCCAGCAAAAATGGGCACACACGCAACGAACACGCACAGCGCCACCACAAAACGCAGAAGCTTCCGCAGAATACGCCGCATCACAATATGCCCAGTAGCAGGTTCCGTTTTTACACAACCGCTACCCAATCAGCCCCCAGCGCTTATCAACCAAGTTCTGCAAGAAAGCGCACGGTCTCGCGTTTCCAGCCAACGGGATCAGCATTCCAGAGCTTGACGTGCTCGCCGCGCGAGGGATGCAATCGCACGAGCGACGAGCGAAGCTGCGCAACCCGGAGCGAGCCCTCCCACGGCACAAAGGTGTCGCCCGCGCTGGCATGAATCAGCGTGGGCACGCGAATCAAGCGTGCCAATTTGGGAGCGGTGAGCTCAGCAATATCGGTGCCGCGATGATCAGCGATCGCCCCTCTCACCAGCCCAAGTCGCAGCATCAACCCTGCAAGCTCCGCTATCGCGATTGGCAGATGCGCAAGTTTCGCCTGCTGCTGCAGCAATCCTGGCCAATCGAGCGCAGGCGAATCAAGCACGAGGCCGCGCACCACCTCGCGGTTGCGGCCCCGCCCCACGGCAAGCACCGACGCGGTGCCACCCATCGACCAGCCAACCACGACCACGTCGGTCGCGCCCTGATTGCGAGCCCAGCCGATCACCGCATCGACATCGTCTTGCTCAGCAAGCCCGAGTCCGTAGCGACTTCCGAGCCCGTCTGGCGCACCCCTGTCGTTTCGATACGCAATCACAAGACTCGTATAGCCGGCCTCGGCAAACGGCTCTACCCCGCGAAGCGTCTCGTGCGGCAGAGCGCCCCTGCCGTGCACGTGCACCGCCCAGCGGCCGGGCACCGCGCCCTCAGGCGCAATAACCCAGCCCCAGCCCACGCCGTGCGGCAACGGAAGAGATACGATCGTCGTCTCATACCCGAGTTGCTCGGGTTCGGTGAACCACCAGCCGGTGATGCGACCCCTGGCACCCACGCGCAGCTCGCCGCGCTCCACACTGATCACCTCACGTGCCACGCGGATCCCACGCCCTGAGCCCTCGGTGGCCACCACCGGCCCAAGCCGCGCATGCCCGGCCAGGTGCTGGGTCGCCCGGTCGCGCGCATCGAAGATAAACGAGTAACTGCCTTCGAGATCTGCGTCGGGTCCGGTAAGCCAAACCCGAGCCGCACCAGGCTCAAGGCCAGAGGCCTCGAACGCCACCACCTCGACCTTACTTTCGGGCCTTGACGACGGAGTCAGCACCAGCCGAGCAAACTTGGCGGCAACCGCGCAGACGCCTCCAACGAGCACCCCAAAGCCAAGCAACCACCACAGCTTCGTGCGCTCAGGCTCTCGCGCAGGTCGCTTCGATCGTCGTGCTGCGCCCATGCTGTCTCGCTCTCAACCGGCCCATTCACCCGTTGCCCGGCGTGGCAACGCGAGAAGTGTACAGTCAAACTCTAATGTCACCTGTGTGAGACCTGCTGTACAGAGCGATGAGGCGCAATTCGAAAGCGCGGTGAAGAGTCTTCGTGCCGCCGCGTTTCGGAGCGAGCTGCAGATCCGCGAGATTCCGGCTCCCGAGCGCATCGCGCCGCGCTCACTCGCGCTCGCCGCAGGCGTAGTGCAGGGCAGCACGCACCCCGCAGATGAAGGCGACTCGCCCTATGGCGCTGGTCGCCTCATTCTCATGCACGATCCCGCTTCGATAGAAGACTGGGGCGGGCCGTTTCGCATCGTCTGCTTTGCGCAGGCCCCGCTTGAGATGGAGATCGGGATCGACCCGTTTATTGCCGATGTTGCCTGGTCGTGGCTGGTAGACGCGCTCGAGTCTCGCGGGGCAGCGTATGACTATGCTTCGGGCACTGCGACAAAGACGCTCTCGACCGGTTTTGGCACGCTCGAAGAGCAGGGCGATGCCGCACAGATCGAGATTCGTGCCTCGTGGACGCCTCAGGGCGATGACTTCGGAGCACACGCTGAGGCGTGGGGCGAGCTACTGTGTCTACTTGCAGGGCTGCCACACCACGAGGGTGTCGCATCGCTCGGTTCGCGGCGTGCGCGCCGGGGCGGGCACGGTGCATAGCGCGTGGTAAAGCAAGAAGACCTGGAGGCGAGCTGGTCGCTCGTCACCACAGCTGAGGGGCTGGAGCGGGCCGCCGATTCGCTCGCGAGCGGCAACGATCAGATTGGCGTCGACGCAGAGCGTGCGTCTGGGTTTCGCTACGGCTCCGAGGCGTACCTGGTGCAGATGTATCGACGAGGATCAGGTACGTTCCTCTTCGACCCCACCAAGATCGACGACTTCTCAATACTGCGCGATGCAGTAATCGGTGAGGAATGGATCTTGCACGCCGCAAGCCAGGACTTGCCCTGTCTTGACATGCTCGGCCTGAAACCAGAAACCCTCTTTGACACCGAGCTCGCCTCGCGCCTGCTCGGATTTGAGCGAGTGGGACTCGGCAGCGTGGTCGAGCAGCTCCTCGGCATTCAGCTGAGCAAGGCGCACTCTGCAGCCGATTGGTCTACCAGGCCCTTGCCGCAGGATTGGCTTGAATACGCCGCACTCGATGTGGCGCTGCTACCCGATCTCCGAGATGCGATTGCCGAACACCTTGAGACGCAGGGCAAGACCGAGATCGCTGCGCAGGAGTTTGAAGCGGTACGCCTGAAGGCGCCGAAGCCGCCGACAGAAGAACCGTGGCGCAAACTCGCAGGCGGAAACCGGCTGCGCACACCACGCGAGCTTGCGCTTGCACGCGAGCTTTGGAACGCGCGAGACGCGCTCGGCCGCGAAAAAGACGTCGCGCCCGGCCGCCTCGTGCCCGATGCCTCGCTCATCGTCGCAGCAAAGATGAACCCCCGCTCGCGTGGCGAGCTCGCCGGGAACAAAGACTTCAGAGGTCGCGCGAGCCGCAGCGAGATCGAGCGCTGGTGGAAGGCGATCGTGAAGGCCAAGACTGCCGATCCCCCCTCGGCAAAGCCCCGCGCGCGCGACGTTGATGCTATACCGCACCACCGCAACTGGGGCCAGCGTTTTCCCGAGGCCGCGACCCGTCTTGCGGCAGCCCGTGAGGCCATAGCCAGCGAGGCAGAACGCCAGCACATGCCGGTCGAGAACCTGCTCACGCCAGACGTGATGCGTCGTTTGGTGTGGGATCCGCCGGCCTCACTCACCGAAGACGCGGTCAGGGCGCGACTCCTTGAACTCGGTGCCCGCGAATGGCAAGCTGTACTTACTGCACCAGTTCTTACCGAGGTTTTTGTAGAACTCGCATAAAAGCCATCGGCTTCGGGTGATCGCTCTCAGGTGAACTCGCACGTTACTTCAGCACGGGTGCACCGATCCTTTCTAGGATGGGAGTACTACCACTCACACTCGAAAGGCATGGTGGCCGTAATGAGAGAAGTCGTCTTTGTTGACGGGGTGCGTACCCCGTTCGGACGCGCCGGTGAAAAGGGCATGTACTGGGGCACGCGGGCCGATGATCTCGCAGTGAAAGCCCTACAGGGTCTGCTTGAGCGCAACCCTAACTTGCCCCTCGATCGCGTCGACGACGTGGGCATTGCCGCAACCACACAGCAGGGCGACCAGGGCCTCACCCTCGGCCGTTCTGTCGCGATTCTTGCTGGGCTGCCGCTGACGGTTCCCGGCTACGCGCTCGACC
The DNA here is from genome assembly GCA_020161315.1 of Actinomycetota bacterium. Taxonomy (GTDB): domain Bacteria; phylum Actinomycetota; class Actinomycetes; order Actinomycetales; family Microbacteriaceae; genus Leucobacter. Next base: position 9,212 of record JAIUOH010000058.1, read on the forward strand.
GTATGTGCGCGGGCGCCATGACCACGACAGCCATGATGAGCGGCGCTATCGGCGCGGGCCAGTACGACATCGCAATTGCGGGCGGCGTCGAGCACATGGGTCGCCACCCCATCGGTATTGGCGCAGACCCGAACCCTCGCTTCGTTGCTGAGAAGATGGTCAGCCCTGACGCCCTCAACATGGGCCTCACCGCGGAGCGCCTGCACGATCGTTTCCCGTCGCTCACCAAGGAGCGCTCTGACCGCTTCGGCATGCTGAGCCAGCAGAAGGTGCAGGCAGCATACGAGCGTGGCGAATTCCAGCACGACCTGATTCCCGTTGCCACGCGCAGCGCGAACGGCTGGGGTCTCGCAACCGAAGACGAGGGCCGCCGCCCCGAGACCACAATGGAGGGTCTCGCGCAGCTCAAGACTCCGTTCCGCCCGCACGGACGCGTGACCGCTGGCACATCGTCGCCACTCACCGACGGTGCAACCATGTCACTGCTCGCCGGTGGTGACACGGCACGCGAGCTCGGGCTCAGCGCCAAGATGCGCATGGTTGGTTTCGCCTTCGCCGGTGTTGAGCCAGAGGTCATGGGCCTCGGCCCTGTGCCCTCGACCGAGAAGGCGCTGAAGCGCGCCGGCCTCACTATCGATGACATCGGCCTGTTCGAGCTCAACGAGGCATTCGCCGTGCAGGTGCTTTCGTTCCTCGACGCGTTCGGTATCGACGACGAAGACCCACGAGTCAACCCCTGGGGCGGCGCAATCGCGCTCGGCCACCCGCTCGCCGCAACCGGCGTGCGCCTCATGATTCAGCTCGCTCGCCAGTTCGAGCAGCGCCCCGACGTACGCTACGGCCTGACCGCAATGTGCGTTGGCCTCGGCCAGGGCGGCACCATGATCTGGGAGAACCCCCACTTCGACGGCAAGAAGGGCAAGTAAGCGCAATGACTGACTACAGCAAGATCGATTTCTCGCCGCTGCTCGCAGCCGCCGAGGGTGAGGTTGTCACCCACTCGTACGTGCGCGACGTTGCGCTGCCCTCGGGCGGCACCATGGCGCTCATCACGCTCGATAACGGCGAAGACTACACTCGCCCGAACACACTCGGCCCGCTGACCCTCAGCGAGCTGAACGGCGTGCTCGATTCGCTGACGGCACGTGCTGCCGCCGGCGAGATTCAGGCCGTCGGCGTCACCGGCAAGCAGTTCATCTTTGCCGCAGGTGCTGACCTCTCGAAGGTCTCGACTCTCGCGAACCGCGAGAACGCGAAGCTCATGGTGCAGTACGGCCACTGGGTGCTCGGCAAGCTGAACAAGCTCGGCGTACCCTCGTTCTCATTCGTAAACGGCCTTGCCCTCGGCGGCGCCATGGAGATCGCGCTCAACAGCGACTACCGCACGCTCGATTCGTCGGCAGCAGCCCTCGCGTTCCCCGAGGTCTTCCTCGGCATCATCCCAGGCTGGGGCGGCGCGACCATAGTGCCAAACCTCATCGGCATCGAGAACGCGATCGAAATCATCGTCTCGAACCCCCTCAAGAACAACCGCATGCTGAAGCCGAAACAGGCGCTCGAGCTCGGCCTCTTCGACGTCATGTTCGACTCTGTTGCCTTTCTTGAGCACTCGATTCGCTGGGCAGATAGCGTGCTCACCGGCAAGATCAAGGTTGAGCGCCCGAACGTGCCAGGCAAGATGGAGCGCCTCACCAAGTGGCCGATCGCCATCAAGATTGCCCGCGACACGCTGAAGGCCAAGATCGGCACCGCGGCGAAGTCACCCTACGCGGCACTCGATCTGCTGAGCGCGGCGAAGGACGGCGACATTGAGCGCGGCTTCGAGCGCGAAGATGAGATCATGACCGATCTCATCTCGGGCGACCAGTTTCACGCGTCGATCTACGCATTCGATCTCGTGCAGAAGCGCGCAAAGCGCCCCGCTGGCGCCCCAGATAGGAGCCTCGCGCAGAAGGTGCAGAAGGTCGGCATCATCGGTGCTGGCCTCATGGCCAGCCAGTTCGCGCTGCTCTTCGCTCGCAAGCTGAAGGTGCCGGTACTCATCACCGACATCGACCAGGCTCGCGTTGACAAGGGCATCGCCTACATCTACGGTGAGATCGACAAAATGCTCGAGAAAGGCCGCTTGTCGCAAGACGACGCAAACCAGGTGCGCGCGCTCGTGAGCGGCACGACTGACAAGTCGCTCTACGCAGACTGCGACTGGGTCATCGAGGCAGTCTTCGAAGAGCTCGGTGTGAAGCGACAGGTGTTCGCTGAGATCGAGCCGATCATCAGTGAAACCGCAATCATCGCGACGAACACCTCGTCGCTCTCGGTCGAGCAGATCGGCGCAAACCTGGCTCACCCAGAGCGCCTCGTCGGGTTCCACTTCTTCAACCCGGTAGCGGTCATGCCACTCATCGAGGTCGTAAAGGTGCCAAGCACCAGCGATGCCGCACTCGCAACGGCGATGGACGTCGCGAAGCGCCTCGGCAAGACGGCTGTCATCACCGCAGACCGCCCCGGTTTCGTAGTGAACCGCCTGCTCGCAAAGGTGTTCGGCGAGGCTGCTCGCGCCCTCGATTCGGGCACCCCGATCTCGGCGATCGAGCGCGCATACTCCCCCATAGGCCTGCCGATGGGTCCCTTTGAGCTGATCGATCTGGTTGGCTGGAAGGTCGCGGCGCACGTGCAAGACACGATGGTTGGCGCGTTCCCCGAGCGCTTCTACGCATCTGAAAACCTGCACAAGGCTGCCGAGCTCGAAAAGGTTGTCGAGAAGAACAAGGCAGGTAAGGTCGAAGATCTCTCAAAGGAGGCCAAGAAGGCGCTCACCCTCGGCAAGACCGCAACCGACGAGGCAGAGATTCTGCGCCGCGTTGAAGAGGGCTTGGCGGCAGAGATCAAGATCATGCTCGACGAGGGCGTGGTCGCTGCTGCAGAAGACATCGATCTCTGCATGATCCTCGGCGCTGGTTGGCCGTTCCAGACCGGTGGCGCGACTCCGTACCTCGATCGCGTTGGCGCAAGCGAGCGCGCATTCGGTGCGAAGTTCCACGACCCGGCAATCGCCGGCCCGGGGGCATAGTCTCCCGTCGCTCACGGAGTGAGGGGTAGCTCGGTTTCGAGCTACCCCTCACTTTTTGTCCTCACGGGCAGTCACCCCGCTAAGCCCGCAAGACCTCTGCCGCAAATTCAAGGCACCCGCACCCGCTCGCTCCAAATTGTTTAGCAGTGCCTTTCGGTAGCGTGCGTGGGTCGATCTGGTAGCGCGGGCGGGTCACCGGTAGCGGTGCGCCGCCCGCGCTCCGCCGTTCAGCTCTCGGGCAGGTCCTG
>JAIUOH010000059.1 GCA_020161315.1 Actinomycetota bacterium
AACTCGGCCTTCAGCCGAGCGATTTCTTCTCGTGAAAACGACACGGTCGTCGCAACTCCTCAAAACTCGAGGTGTTGCGACGACCGCTAGAACCCGCCCGGCCCGGGGGGGGGGGGGGGGGTGATCCTCTTAGAGAATCAAAACCTTAGCTGGCGCGACGTGCGCGTGCTGCACGACGTTTCAGGGCGCGGCGCTCGTCCTCGCTGAGGCCACCCCAGACACCAGAATCCTGGCCGGTGTCCATCGCGTACTGCAGGCACATTTCAGTGACCTTGCAGCGGGCGCAAACGGCCTTTGCGCGCTCGATCTGATCGACCGCCGGGCCGGTATTGCCCACCGGGAAAAAGAGCTCGGGGTCAACGGTCAGACAAGCTGCCTGCTCGCGCCAATCCATGGGTTCCTCCTTGTTGTTTGCGCGCGCGAGTGTATTTCGTCTGGCCAGTAGCCTGATTCGCGCGGCGAGTGTCGTACGGGACTGAGAGTGCCCACCACGACGTGCGCGAAACTCTTATGAATATATGGTTCCATGAAAGAAGCAGTTATACAAGAGGTAATTCTTCATATGCCCGAAAGGTCGCAGAAATGACCGGTTCATTCACTCTTCACCGCAGATCTCAGCTTGGCTGGGGCGTGCTCATCGTGTGTCTTGCGCTTGAGACGCTGCTGATTGCCTGGGTTACGGTGGTGACCTTGCTTGCGGCAGTCAAGGCTGAGCGAGACGTCGCGCTGACCTACAGCCTGGTCGCGGTCGTCGCAATATGTCTGGCATGGGTGATCGTGACGCTGATTGGTGCGCTGCGTTCGCGCGCGAGTTGGGTGCGAGGATCAGCGGTCACCCTGCACGTGCTGCTCTTTGCGGCGGGCACCGGGTGCCTGCAGCTTGCGATCGGGGAGTGGTGGGTTGGCATCGCAGTGGTTGCTTTGGCTCTCGTCGGATTCTTTGCCGCGATTCTCGCCCGGCCGGTGGCAGCGCCCGAGGTCAGCGAGACCGCGGCTGCACCCGAGGCTGGCGAGGCTGAGGCCCGCGGCTAAACGCCGAGCAGTTTGCGCACGCGGGCCACGTGCCCTGTCGCCTTCACGTTGTAGAGCGCGTGCGTGATCTTGCCCTTTTCGTCGATCACGAAGGTCGAGCGAATGACCCCGACGTAGGTGCGGCCGTAGTTTTGCTTCTCGCCGTAGGCACCGTACTTGGTGAGCACGCGATTGTCGGGGTCGCTCAGCAGCGGGTACTCGAGCGAGTCGCGCTCGGCGAAGCGGCCAAGCTTCTCGACATCGTCTGGTGAGATGCCGAGCACGGTGTAGCCTGCCGCCTCGAGCGGGGCGGTTGCGTCTTGAAACTCGCACGCCTCCATGGTGCAGGCGGGGGTCATCGCCTGCGGATAGGCAAAGAGCACCACCTTCTTACCGCGCAACTCGCTGAGCTTGACGGTGGTGCCGCGCTGATCCTGGAGCGAGAAGTTTGGTGCCGTGTGGCCTGGCTCAAGAATCACGCGTTCAGTCATGCCTTCAGCCTACCGGTTACGCCTGACGGGCGTCGGGGTCGCCCGTCAGGCGTAACGCCCGCCGGTCATAACGCCCAGTCCGCCGGTCGTAACGCCCGCCCGCCGGTCGTAACGCCCGCCCGCCCAAGAATTCGGGTCACAAATGGCTAGTGCGAGGGCTCTCACACCGTGCCTTTCTGACCCGAATTTTCTCGGGGTGGCGGGGTGGCGGGGTGGCGGGGTCAGCGGGGTCGGCGCCGGGCCGGGCGGCAGGTTCGGCGCGGGATCAGCGCAGTAGCCTGCGCAGCGATTCGACGCGGCGCGCGCCGATCTCGTCGAGCCTGCCGTCTTCGACTGCGGCGTCGAGCTCGCAGTCTGGGGCACCCTCGAGGTGGGTGCAACCGCGCGGGCACTCGTCGAGAATGGGTGCGAGGTCGGTGAAGCCGCGCAGCACGCTCTCGCCCGTGACATGGCCGAGCCCAAACGAGCGCACGCCAGGGGTATCAATTACCCAGCCGTGATCGCTGGCGTTCGCGTCGGGTGTAGCCGCGCGATAGGCGACCGACGACGATGACGTGTGGCGCCCGCGCCCCGTCACCTCGTTGACGTGCCCCGTAGCGCGCCCGGCGTCTGGCACGAGCACGTTGATCAGCGTCGACTTGCCAACGCCCGAGTGGCCCACGAACACTGTCGTCTTGCCCGCAAGCACCTCGCGAATTGCGTCGACCGTCTGCTCGTTTGAGGAGGCACCCTGCACGTGTGGGCCCGAGGCGCTGCGAAACACCGGCACGTCGAGGGCGGCGAAGTGCTCCAAGAACTCGGTGGGGTCTGCCTGATCGACCTTCGTCATGCAGATGATCGGCTCGATGCCCGCGTCGTAGGCGGCGACCAGGTAACGGTCGACAAGGCGCACCCGCGGCTCTGGGTTGGCCGCGGCGACCACGATGAGCATCTGGTCAGCGTTTGCCACCATGATGCGCTCGACCTGGTCGCTGTCGTCTGCGCTGCGTCGCAGCATGGTGCGGCGGGGCTCGATCGATACGATGCGCGCCAACGTGCCCTCATCGCCAGATACGTCGCCGACCAGGCCGACGCGGTCACCGATGACGATAGGGGTCTTGCGCAGCTCTCGGGCACGCGCCGCGGTGATGGTGCGTTCGTGTAGCTGCGCGGGATCAGCGCCGGCCCCAACGAGCGCGGTGTAGCGGCCGCGGTCGACGCCCGTCACCATGCCGATCACCGAGTCGGCGTGCTCAGGCCTGCGTTTGGTGCGCGGCTTGTTCGCCTTTGGGTTCGGCCGCTGCCGCACCGCGTGGTCGGCGTACTCGGCATACGGGCCGTCGAGGTCGTCGTCTTCGTCGTGGGTCAACCAGCTCATAGAGGTTACGACCCGTCGAGCAGGTTGCCGATGCCGCGTGCAATCGACCCTGCCACTTTGCCTGTGCCGCGCAGCAGAATGTCGCCGTTCGAGATCACGCCGCCGGCGATATCGCCGAGAAAGTTGCCGAGCTCGCTACCCTCGAAGTCGCGATCTCGTGTGCGTCGGGGCGTGCCGCCGTCGCCGACCAACATGCCCTGCCACAGCTCGACAAACTGCGGCAGCGTCTTCGACGTGCTGCCGATGTCGTCAACGCTCACTCCCGGCACACGCAGGCCGATGAGTGCGCCCGTTGTGGCCATGCGGTGGTCGGCGTAGGCACCCCAGGTGCCGCCGTGTAGGGTGGCGGGGTGCAGCGCGATGCCGTCTTCGAGTTCTTCAGCGTGCCCGCCCAGCGCATTGATCTCGTGCACGAGTGCCGCGATGCGGTCGGTCTCGTGATGTCTGATGTGCCCGATGCCGGTGATGCGGCTCGCGACCCCGTCATCCTCACCGCTGCCGTGCGCAGCGAGCGCGGCGAGGCCCACGAGCGTTGGTGCGAGTTCGCCAGCCTCGGGCACCGAAAGGTCGACGCCGCGAAGGGGGCCGGTGCCTGTGATGGTGACGGTCTGGGTATCGCCGGTCTGCGAGGCCTCGACACCCGCGCCGAACGCCTCGAGCAGAGTGCGCAGCTGATTGCCGACCTGCGTGGTCGAAACGGGCCAGTGGGGCACCGAGACGGAGCCACCGGCCACCAGGGCCGCAGCGAGAAACGGCGCAGCGTTCGAGAGATCGGGTTCAATCGTGAGATCGAGCGCGCGGATCGGCCCGGGTGCCACTCGCCACTCGCCGGGTGCGACTGTCTCGGCGACCACACCGCGACGCCTCAGCGCCTCGAGGGTCATTTCGATGTGCGGAACGCTCGGTAGGCGCTCGCCGGTGTGCACCACGTGCACGCCCTCTTCGAACCGCGGGGCCGCAAGCAAGAGGCCCGACACGAACTGGCTCGAAAGTGAGGCGTCAAGCTCGACCCGACCGCCGCGAAGTGTGCCCTGCCCGTGCACCGTGAACGGCAGGGCGCCGCGCCCGTCGTCTGCAATATCTGCGCCGAGGGCCCGCAGCGCCTCGAGTACGGGGCGCATGGGGCGCTTGCGCGCGTATGGGTCGCCATCGAAAGACACCGGGCCGAGCGCGAGCGCCGCGACGGCCGGCAGAAAGCGCATCACGGTGCCGGCAAGCCCGCACTCGATGCTTGTCGAACCGGTGAGCTCGGCGACGGGGGTGATGCGCAGGTCTGGCCCGTAGGCGTTCGAGGGCGAGTGGAGTTCTTCGACTTGCACGCCGAGCGCGCGCAGTCCCTCGGTCATGAGCTGGGTGTCGCGCGAGTGCAGGGGTACGCGCAGCGTGCCAGGAGCATCGGCGAGCGCGGCGAGGATCAGTTCGCGGCCGGTGAGCGACTTCGAACCGGGCAGCGCGACGGTCACGGCGAGCGGTCCGCTTGCGACTGGAGCCTGCCACGCGGGTTGCGCCCCATCGCCGTCACCCTGGCTCGCTGGATCTTCGTCGTCCCTTCCGGGATTCATCTTTCCAACGAGCATTGAAGCGGCCTCCGGCGGAGCAAAAGGGGTTTGTGGTATTGATCCCGATTCTATCTGGCGGCGGACGCAAGCGCCGACTCGCCGGGCTACGCCGCCGCCGTCGCAGCGGCACCCACGAATTTGCGCGACTGTTACAAACATTGCACTAGGGTTTGGAATGAAACACTGGGCGAGGCGGCTCATGCGTGAAGCACCTCGCTCGCGCAGCGTGAAGACGCGACAAGATTGGTGAGGCAACGTATGGTCGGATCCGCCGCTGAACGCATCGTGCTTGACGGTGAGGTGCTCGCGCAACAGATCAGAATGCTGGGCGAGGTAAGCGTTTCCCTCGAGGCGGAGTCGGGGCCCGCGCAAGCGAGCATTAGCCCGACCGCCTTTGGTGCTATGAACAGCTTTCTCGTGCCGTCGATGAACCGGTGGGCGTCTCGCACCGCCGAGATTATCGAAGTGGCCAGTCAGCTCTCCACACGCATGCAAGCTGGCGTAAGAGACGCGCACGACAAGTTTGAGCAACTCGAAACGGAGTACTCAGAGTTGTTCGGAAAGGCCGAGCAGTGAGCAGCGCCGCGCTCATTGCCGGGGGCGGATGGGCCGGCGGGCTACCGACCGGAGCCCCGGCACCGGTTACACCGATTGCACCATCGTTCGCATCGTGGGTGTTGCAGTACATTCAACCATTGCAGCAGTGGCGGGATGAGCTGCTTGGCGACCCGGGCCAGGCGACGCAAGTGGCACAGTCGTGGCGCGCGGTCGAGGCTGGGCTCGTTGCAACGCTCGGGCAGGTGCGAAGCGCAGAGAGTCAGTTGCAACCTCTCCAGGGGCGCACTATTCGCGTGTTGAAATTGCGGTACGAGGATCTGCGCCCAACCGTTGAGGACGCAGCCGAATGGTCGCGCGCGATCGCGGCTGCGGCTGAGCTCTCGGCGAGCATCGTGACGGGTGTGCGCACATTCGTTGATGACTTTCTTCGGCAGCTCGCAAACTTGGTCGACTCGCTCTTCGGGTTCACGCTCAACCCGTTCGAAATGATTGACGAGATGCGTGAGCTGGTTGCGGCGGTTCGTTCCTTCGTTGACTCGGGTGTTCGCCTGATTCAGCGCATGTTCGATGCGTTCGCAAAGCTCATGGGGCTGATTGCTTCACTCGGGCCGGTGATCGAGAGTGCGCTTACGGGGTTGCGCGAGTTGATCGCCCGAATGATGCCAGCGGTCGGCCTCTTTGCAATGGGAGTTCCCGGGTATCTCGTCGCCGGGGCCGCGTCTGACCTGCTGATGGATTCGGGGCCGGTGAAGAGGCACCCGAACGAGGCTGACCTTCTCAAGAAGTCAGAGGCTACCCTCGGCAAAGATCTCGACCTTTCTGATCTTGTACGGGCGAATGGCCTTACCGACAATGCGGGTGGGGAATCTGCGACGGCAATCGATATCAAGCTTGTGCGCGACGCGAACGGAAACGAGCACTGGGTAGTCTCGCTTCCCTCCACCCTGCAATGGCTGGAAGCGTACGGCTCTGGCGCGATGAACGACGGCACCAATAACGTCGCACTTATGCTGCTTGAAAATCCGGTACTGAAAACACAGTACGAGCGCGCAGTGCTGCAGGCGATGAAGGAAGCCGGGATGAGCCCGGGAGACCCGGTGGTCTTCACCGGCTTCAGTCAGGGCGGCATCATGGCCGCCAACCTGGCGGCCGACACGACCCTGCCTTACAAGACAATCGGTGTGGTCACGAATGGATCGCCTATCGACACCTTCAACATACCGAAGCATATCCCGGTTGTCGCCTTCGAGCACGTGAGCGATCCGGTGGCAAAGCTTGACGGCAACATCATTCAGCCTACCCAGCCGAACGTAGATCGACGCTTCTTGCCAGACCCCACCGGCAACCCGTTCGACGTGCTCGCAAATCACGATGCGAGTAACTACGCTGATTCGGTGCGTGACCACGCGCCGGACCTAATGGAGCAGTACGACTGGATGGGAGGCACCGTCGTTGACCACCAAGTATTCAGCGCGACCGAACGCTAGCGCCGGTTGGCTTGCGGCAATGAGAACGCTTCTTCTCGTGCTCGCCGGGCTGCTGTGCGTGGGCCTGAGCTCTTGTTTCTCTGCATTCACGCCCGCCGATACCGGCTCGGCCAGGGGCGTGGAGCAGGCGCTGCTGGCTTCTGATCTTGGCGTGTCTGACGCAAAGGCTACCTCAGAGGTGAGCGGGTTCGGGCGCAGCATGCTCGTCGACGTGACGATAGCGCGCACCGAGGTTTCGGCCGACGAGTTGCTCGACTTCCTGGCGGTGATCGCGGCCCAGACTGGCCCGAGCCAGCAGGAGCTGGTCGTTACTTTCTGGGATCCGCAGTCGGAGATAATCACCCTGCCCGTGCCAGAGCTAAACGATCGATGGCGATCGAGCCATGGGACCGAAAAACTGTTCTGGGAGGCCTCGGGTGACGCCACAAACGCTGAGGCGCGCGTGCAACTAGACAGTCTGAATCAATTCTTGGAGGAGCAGGGCCGATGAGCGACGAAATGTTTGCTGAGATTGAAGCGGCGCGGGCGCGCGTCGACGCCCAGATCGCTGAGGCGGAGCAACGGCGCAGTGCGATGGATCAGCTCGCCGGTGAGGTGAAAGAGCTGAGCGCATCTGCCAGATCTGCGCGCGGTGAGGTGACCGCTACGGCGTTGCCGGGAGGCAAGGTCACTGCGGTGCAGTTCTCTGATGCAGCTCTCTCGCTCGGGCCAGGCGCGTTATCGCGTCTGGCCACCTCGACAATTGCGCAGGCGCAGCACGAGGCAGCGTTTGCGGCAGTCGAGCGAACCGCGCAGCTACTTGGTGATGATTCTCCGTTCGTGCACGAGCTCCGTGCGCGAATGCACGAGAGTTTTCCCGCCGCAGACAACGGCATTCAGCTTGGATGAGGTGAGGTATGGATTACATCGATGTGACACCCTCGCGACTGATCTCGACTGCAACCAAGCTTGAACAGGAGGCGGAGCATCTCTCGGATCAGCTCGAGGACATCGCCGATGCGGCAGACGTGCTGCGGCTGAAATGGGAGGGCGACGCCCAAGAAGCGTTTGACGATCGCCAAACCCTCTTTCGGGTGCGCATGGCGCAGCGTCAGGCCTCGTTGGTCGCGATTGCGAGCAAGCTTCGAAATGCGGGCGATGACTACGCAAGTACCGATCGAAAATGCGCGAGGGGGCTCGGCGGACAATAGCGCGCGTGGAATAGAAACACGGCCTGGGGCGTTTCCTTCTTCATCTGGCGACAGCTATGAACGAGTGAAGGAGGAGTCGTGCAAACCAGCGATTCGCGCGAGACGAGGCTGCGCCGCGCGCACCTGGCACTGATCCTTTTCGCTCTTTGTCGCGTAGGCTTGAACACCGTGACCACCAAGCCAAACGCGACCGAACGCCTCGAACTCGAGCAGCGATTCACGCGAGACGCGCTGCCCTATCTTGACCAGCTCTACGGGGCTGCGATGAAGATGACGCGCAACCCCCAGGACGCGCAAGACCTCGTGCAAGAAACCTTCGCGAAGGCGTTTGCCTCGTTTGGCACCTTCACTGAGGGCACGAACTTGAAGGCCTGGCTGTATCGCATCATGACGAACAGCTACATCAACGTCTACCGCAAGAAGCAGCGTGAGCCGTATCTCGGTGCCGTCGATGAGCTCGAAGACTGGCAGCTTGGCGGGGCAGAGTCAACGACCGCGATGGCGTCGCGCTCCGCCGAGGCAGAGGCGATCGACCGCACGCCGTCTGGCATCGTGACCGAGGCTCTGAACGCGCTGCCAGAAGACTTCAGAATGGTGGTCTACCTCGCCGACGTTGAGGGTTTCAGCTACCAAGAGATTGCCGAGATTGTCGAGCGGCCCATCGGCACGGTGATGAGCCGACTGCACCGCGGTCGCGCACGGCTGCGCCAGGCGCTCAGTGAGTATGCGCTCGAGCAGGGCATCGGAGTCTCTGCAGATATGGCCAAGGAAGGGGCAACGAAATGAGCGGATGCGGATGCGAGCACGCTCGCGCCAACCTTGAAGAGCTGATTCGCGGCGAGCTGCGCGAGACAGACTGCGGGCCTATTCGGGAACACCTCGAAAACTGCACCGAATGCCGCGACGAGCAGCAGGTATTTGAGAATCTGACGGTCGCCGTGCGGCGCGCGTGCGAGGGCCCAGCGCCGGAGTCGCTGCGAGACACTATTGTCGCGTCGCTGCGCGATCTGCACTAGTAAATCAAGGGATCCGGCCCGCCCCCCAAGATCAATGGATGGGGCGGGGTCGTCGCTAGCCGAGCTACTCGAACAGCAGCGTGAGCTCAAACTCGCCGAGCACGATCACGTCGCCGGGTGCCACCTGCACCGGCGTGTCTGGCAGACACTCGGTGGTGCTGCCCGAGGTGAGCGCTCGGCTGCCATTGGTCGAGCCCAAGTCGGTAAGCCAGGCCGAGGCACCCGATGTCTCGAGAACGGCGTGTGTGTTCGAGATGCTTCTCGCCGGATCAACAAGCCTGACGAGCTGGGCTGCGGGCCGCTGCGCGTAGGGGCGTGGGTTGCGCCCAAGGATATTTTGCGGCTGGAGCGGGATGACCCGCTGATCGGGGCAGCGGAGCGACCACGACGGAGTCGGGGTGGGCTCTGCCGCCTGCGCCGGCACGGGGGCCGGTGCTGCTGGTGCTGCCGCTTCCGCCGGTGCTGGCGTTGGTGAGGGAACCACTGTCGGGGGCGCTGCTGGTGCCTGCACGGACACGGGCGCGGCTTCGGGCAGCTGGCCTGTCGGGAGCAGTGCGACCGGCGGGGGCTGCTGCATCGCAGGCTGTGCGGGCGACCAGCTGGGCGAGGTCGGCGAGGTGTGGCGCTGCTCAAGCGCGTCGGCGGCCAGCTCGTACGCTGAGGGGTCAACCTGGCTGATAGCGAAGCGAAATTCAGCGACGATCATTGCGGCCGCCGGATGAAGCTCGGTGCTCGCGTCTGCGCGCCAGCTGATTGCGGGGGTGACGATGCTGTACTGCGCTGTCTGTTCGACTTTGAAGTCTGTGATCACCTCGACAAAGGCGGGTGCCTCTTGGGGTGCGGCCGCAAACGCGGTAGGCGATCCCGGGTGCGGAAGAAAGAGGTACTGCGTGAGTGAAACTTGCTGCGCTACATCAAGCAGCAATTGAGCGATGCTCGCCTCGTCAAGCAGCGTCACTATTCGAGCGCCTGCGGGGGAGTCTGTCATTTCTGCGTAGTTCTCTCAAATGTCTGGGTAGCCGTCGCTATTTTAGCCCAGAACAGGTGGCCACTATCCGATGACCACTAGCATGAGGGGTCGCACCCAGGGGAAAGGCTTGCACCGGACGTCGGCTGTCGAGTAGTTTTGTGACCAGGAGTTCAGGTTTTCTGTGTCTTCTCACGTTTGATTTGTGGCTAGTACCCCCCGGGTGTCTCGCCTGTACTTTTTTAGGAGGCTGAGTTGGCTGAAGTAATTTCTGCTGAAGAAGGTGCTCTACGTCGGGGGCAGCAGGCTGTCGCTGAGGCGAAGGCCGGAATCGATCAGCGCACGCGTAAGGTGCGTGGCGAGATTGAGCAGATGCGCGGGTTCTGGAGCGGCGCTGCTGCGGGTTCGTTCACGCAGCTGATGCAGCGTTGGGACGCCGAAACCGTCAAGCTCAACAATGTGTTGATCGAGCTTGAGAATGCGCTTCGTGGCACTGAGCAGGATCAGGCGGCGACCGAAGAAGAGCACCAGCAGACCATCAGCGGTCTCGGCGCGATGATGGGTGGCTAATCCGGGCGCTTTGCGTTTGGTTTGGTGTTTCTGGGTTTCGTAGAGAGGTTTTTGTTATGCAGTCAATGTCAGTGCAGACCGCGCAGGTGAGTGTGCTTGCCGGCGAGATTCGTCGTGGGTCGCAAGAGATCCGTGCCGAGATCGAGCGTCTTGAGTCGGAGGTTGGTCGTTTGCGTGCGGCGTGGAATGGTGAGGCGCAGACCTCGTATGACACGGCGCAGCGTAAGTGGACGGCTTCGTTGACCGAGATGCAGTCGCTGCTTGAGCGTATTGCTGGGAGTACTGAGCAGATTGCTCAGACGTACAACCAGTCGGATGCGCGCAACGCAGGCCGCTTCGCAGGCTAGCACGGCGCATCGCAGGGCAGGGGCTTGCTGTAGGCGCACAGTCGCATCAGCAGGCCCCTGGTTTTGCTTACTGGTCCATCCGCTTAAGCGCAGCAGGTCGCGAGAACGCGGTTAGACTAAGAAACGTAATTACTTCGCCCCCCCCGGAAGTGAGGCTAAACAATGGCAGATCTCTCATCGATCATCACTGTTGACGACGGCGTTGTCGAGTACCTCAAGAGCGTTCAGGGCAGGGACGGCGATGTGCCCACGCCCCAGGAAATTCGCGAGACTCGAGGTGAAGCGACGGGGCCCGCCTATCAGTACCACGAGGCGCTGGATCAGTTCGGTCAGCACATTTCCGATCAGACGTTTGAATTCATGAGTGTTCTCGAACGCCTTCATCTTTGGATTGCAGATGTAGTCGCAGACCTCGGCCAAACCGATGAGGAGGCCGCTGCGCTGCTGCGCAGAATTCAGGGCGAGGTCGAGAGCTTCGGCGCGGGCGCATCGTTGCGAACGAGCTCCGCTCAGGGCGTTGCCACGGGTCAGCCTCGCGAAAGCAATGCGAGCACGAGCAACGACTGGAACGCCTAGCAAATGCGAGTGGGTGCGCTCACGCGCGTTGCGGCTGCCGTGGCGGTTGCGCTCGGATTGATGCTAGGCTCGGCCGCCTCCGCGTGGGCTGTGCCTAGCGATCAGGAGCGCGCCGACGGGCTGTGGTACGCCAAGGCACTGAAATTTGACGAGTTGCAGGCGGCCGGCCACACCGGGAAAGGTGTGAAGATTGCCGTCATTGATGACGGGATCAACACGGCC
>JAIUOH010000060.1 GCA_020161315.1 Actinomycetota bacterium
ATTTCGATTCGTGTCGCCACTGACACCACGTCCTTGTTCATACTCGTTCAGCGTAGAAGTACGCGATCAAAGTATGTGAGGCACGACTCGGGCTACGCGATCAACATACGTAAGGTACGCCGGTGCCTATGCCTGAGTCGCAGTTTCGGCCAGAATGAAGGGTATGGGTATTAGAGACACCGAGGTAACACTGCTCGACGGCACGACGAAGCGCTTCGGCGATCTTGCGCCGGGCGCGGCGCTCATCGTGAACGTCGCGTCGAAGTGCGGCTTCACGCCGCAGTATGAGGGCCTCGAGGCGCTGCACCGCGAGTATGGCCCGCGCGGGCTCACCGTGATCGGCATGCCCTGCAACCAGTTCTTGAAGCAGGAGCCGGGCACCGCCGAAGAGATCGGCGAGTTCTGCAAGCTGAACTTCGGTGTCACGTTTCCGCTGCTTGCAAAGGGCAAGGTCAATGGGCGCGGGGCTGATCCTCTGTTCCGTGAATTGAAGCGGGCAAAAGATGACAGTGGCATCGCCGGCATCGTTCGCTGGAACTTCGAAAAGTTCGTCGTGCGCACCGGTGCTGACACTGCGGGCGGGCGCGGCTCCAGGGACGTCGTGCGCTTTCGCAGCACGGTAACACCAGAAGACCCGGCGCTGCTCGCCGCGATTGAGCTGGCTCTCGCCGGCTGAGACTCGCGTAGCCGCCTAGCCTCGTTCGCCGAGCTTGTCGAGGTGAGCGACAGACTACCGCGGTGCCATGCGCAGTGCGCCGTCCATGCGAACGACCTCGCCGTTCATGTAGTCGTGCGAGATCAAGAATGTCGCGAGCGCCGCGTACTCGTCGGGCCTCGCAAGTCTGCTCGGAAACGGCACGCTCGCCTCGAGCGCGTCACGAAACTCGTCTGACACGGTCGCCAGCATCGGAGTCTCTACGACGCCGGGGGCGATCGTGTTCACCCTGATGCCGTGCTGCGCGAGGTCGCGTGCCGCGGCGATCGTCATGCTGATCACTCCGCCCTTTGATGCGGCGTAGGCCACCTGCCCGATCTGCCCCTCGTAGCCCGCGACGCTCGCCGTGTTGATGACGACACCACGCTGCCCCTCTGCATCGGGCTCGTTCGCGGCCATGCGCTCGGCGGCAAACGCGAGCACGTTGAAGGTACCGTTCAGGTTGATGTCGACGACCTTCGCGAAGAGGCGAGGATCATGCACTCCCTTGCGCGACACGATGCGCGAAGATGGTGCGATCCCAGCGCAGTTGATCACGATGCGCAGCGGGTGGTGCGCTTCTGAAGCAAGGGCGTTCGCCACCTCGACGCCCCGCGCGACCGCTTCGGCATCGGTGACGTCGACAGCGACATAGCTGATGCCGCTGGCGGCAGGCGCCGACGCAATCGACTGCTCGAGGTCGAAGCCGATGACCTGCGCCCCGAGCGAAGCGAGGTGGGCCGCGGTGGCCGCCCCGAGTCCCGAAGCCGCACCGGTAACAATCGCTGTGGTGCCGTTGATCTGCATGTGTTGCTCCCTTGCCTAAATGCCTAAACCGCGGTCTACGCCAGCGCCAGTTGCTTCGAGACTATTGCCCCGGCACCCGGCCGCTCTAGATGTCGCGAGATCACCACGCGCTGAATCTGGTTGGTGCCCTCGAAAATCTGCATGATCTTCGCCTCGCGCATGAAGCGTTCGACTGGAAAATCGCGGGTGTACCCGGCGCCACCGAGCACCTGCACCGCGTCGGTCGTGACCCGCATGGCACCGTCGGTGGCGATGAGCTTTGCAACCGATGCCTCGCTCGCGTAGGGCAGGCCCAGGTCTTTGAGTCGGGCGGCCGAGAGCAGCGTCGCGCGCGACGACACGATGGCCGCCTGCATATCGGCGAGCATGAACCCTATGCCCTGGTGCTGAATGATGGGGCGCTCGAAGGTTTCGCGGTTTTGGGCGTAGGCGATGGCGACGTCGAGCGCGCCCTGCGAGAGGCCCGTGGCGCAGGCGGCAATGCCGAGGCGACCAGCATCGAGCGCGGCGAGCGCGATCTTGAGCCCCTCACCTTCGTCGCCGATGCGGTGGTCTGCGGGGATGCGCAGGTTCTCGAAGCGAATCGACGCCGTTGGCGACGCGGTGAGCCCCATCTTGCGCTCGGGCTCGTCGGCGATAAGACCCGGGGTGCCGGCCGGAATCAAGAAGCAGCTAATGCCCTCGCGATCGCCGGGCTGCCCGCTCGTGCGCGCCATTACCGTGTAGAAGTCGGCGTAGCCGCCGTGCGTCACCCACGCCTTCGTGCCGTTGAGCACATAGTCGTCGCCGTCACGCCGAGCGGTGGTGGCCATAGCGGCCGGGTCTGATCCCGCGTGCGGTTCAGAAAGACTGTAGGCGCCGAGCATCGTGCCACTCAGCATCTTTGGTAGCCAGCGCTGCTGCTGTGCCTTGGTGCCGCGGGTTGCGAGCGCGAAGCAGCTGAGCGCGTGCACCGAAACCCCAACCGCGACCGAGGCCCACACTGCGGCGATCTCTTCGAGCACCTGCAGGTACACCTCAGAGGGCAGGCCAAGGCCGCCGAGATCTTCTGAGTATGCGACCCCGAGCACCCCCAGCTCACCGAGCAGCCGAAACGCCTCGCGCGGAAACCGCTCGTCTGCCTCGTACTGAGCAACCTGCGGTGCGAGTTGCTTCGACATCACGGTGCGCACGAGCTCGAGCAGTTCGGCGTGTTCGGGTGATTCGAGTATGCGTCTGGCTGGCATGTGGCTTCCTGTGGTCGTGTGGGTTTTGCGAGATCGGGCGGGTTAGAGCAGGGCGAGGCCCGGGTTAGCGAGCACCTCGGCGGTGTCGGCGAGCAATCGCGAGCCCTCGGCGCCATCGAGCACGCGGTGGTCGAACGACAGCGCGAGCTGCATGACCGATCGCGCTTCGATGCGTTCGTCGGCTCCGGTGCCAACAACCCAGGGCCTACGCTGGATCGCTCCCATCGCGAGGATCGCGGTTTCGCCCGGGTTCAGAATCGGTGTGCCGGTATCGATGCCGAACACCCCAATGTTGGTGATGGTGGTCGAGCCGTGAGCGAGGTCGGCCGGCTGGGTCTTGCCCGCGCGCGCCGTGGCAGCGAGGTCGCCGATGGCCTGTGCGAGGTCTCGCAGCCCGAGGTCGTCTGCGTGCTTGATGTTTGGCACCAGTAGGCCGCGCGGGGTGGCCGCGGCTATGCCGAGGTTCACGGTGCCGGGCAGCACGATCTCTTGTGTGTCTTCGTTCCAATGAGCGGTGGCCATCGGGGTGCGCGCGATTGCTCGCAGGTAGGAGCGGGCCACGAGCGCGAGTGGGGTGAGCTTGATGCCCGAAAACTCGCGGCGCAGCTGCAGCTCTGCGAGCAGCTCGAGCGAGCGAGTGACATCGATCGTCACGAACTCCGTCACGTGCGGTGCGGTGAACGCGGATGCGACCATCGCGGCGGCGGTTGCCTTGCGCACTCCCTTGATAGGGATGCGGGTTGGTGCTGCTTCGTCTGTGGCTATCTGGGTGAGGGGCTCACTGCCATGTGTGCAATGATTCGACCCGCGCGCATCGCCCACACCGACTTCGGCCGCGCGCCGCACGTCTTCGCGAGAGACAGTGCCGTTTGGGCCGCTCGCCGTTACTCGTGAGAGGTCGATGCCCAGTTGCTTCGCGAGCCCGCGCACCGGGGGCTTGGCGCGAGGCTTTTCAGCGCCCGGGGGTGTGCCCTCTGCGGGTGCGTGCACAGCGGCGGCCTGTGGTTTCGGCGCAGGAGGGGCTTGCGCGGGTGCTGTTGGTGCTGCTGCAGAAGTTGCAGTGCTTACGCTGCCGCGCGCTCGCCGCCGACGCGACTGGTCGGGATCGGTTGCGCCGTACCCCACAAGGAGCTTTGGCGTCTCGCTCGGTTCACCTGCCGATGATGCATGTTCATGCTGAGCAACTGTCGCGTCGCTCGCTGGGGAGCCCTCGACCCCCACCCCAGCGGCTGCGACCTCGATGATGGCGTTGCCTACGGGCACGGTCTCGCCGACGACGGCGAGCAGCGCGGCAACCGTGCCCTCGAATGGTGAGGGCAGCTCGACGATCGACTTGGCAGTCTCAATCTCGACGAGCACCTGGTTCACCGCCACCTGATCGCCGGCCGCCACGTGCCAGGCGACGATCTCGGCCTCGGTCAGGCCCTCGCCCACATCGGGCAGGCGAAAGACCCGCATTTCTTGGGTGGTGTTGCTCGCGTTCAATGTTCGAAGCTCCTGTCGCAGGCGTCGAGCAGGCGATCGACGCCTGGCAGCCAGTCGTGCTCGAGGAGGCTCGCGGGGTAGGGGGTGTCGTAGCCGGTGACGCGCAGAATCGGCGCCTCGAGCTCGTAGAACGCGCGCTCTTGCACCCGTGCTGCGAGTTCGCCCGCGATGCCGCCGCTGCGGGACGCTTCGTGGGCAATGATGAGGCGGCCAGTGCGGCGCACCGACTCGACCACGGTGTCGTCGTCAATCGGCGAGAGCGAGCGCAGATCGATGACCTCGATCTGCCGACCCTCTTCTTCGAGCATGCGCGCGACGCGCTCAGCGGCTGGCACGAGGGCGCCGTATGTCACGAGGGTCAGGTCGTTGCCTGGCCTGATGATCCTCGCCCCCTCAAAATCTGCCGCAGCCGCATCGGTACGCAACTCGCTCTTCGCCCAGTACGAGCGCTTGGGCTCAAGAAAGATCACCGGGTCGTTGCTGCGAATCGCCTCGCCGAGCATGTCGTAGGCCTCTTGCGAGTTTGAGGGGCAGACCACGCGCAGCCCGGCGGTGTGCGCAAAGTAGGCTTCGGGCGACTCGCTGTGATGCTCGATCGCGCCGATGCCGCCGCCAACCGGAATGCGAATGACGACGGGCAGTGACACCTTGCCCTCGGAACGGTGACGGTACTTTGCGAGCTGCGTCACGATCTGGTTCATGGCGGGAAAGGTGAAGCCGTCGAACTGAATCTCGCACACCGGGCGGTAGCCAGCCATCGCCAGGCCGATCGCCGCGCCGACAATGCCTGCCTCGCCGAGCGGCGAAGAGACGACGCGCAGGTCGCCGAAGTCCTGCTGCAACCCCTCGGTGACGCGAAAGACGCCGCCGAGTGCTCCGATGTCTTCGCCGATCAGCAGCACTTTTTCGTCGGCGGTCATCGCGTCGCGCAGACTCCGGTTGAGCGCGTGGGCGAGGGCGGTGCTCATTGTGTGATCTCTGCTGTCGCTGTCGCGTCGACTTCACCCGCTGCTATGAAGGCGAGGTGCTCATCGCGCTGCACTTCAAGTTCGCGGGTCATGCGCTCTAGGGTGTGCACAAACGGGTCCTCGGGGTTTGGTGTCGGCAGCGAGCGGCAGCCGGTGCGCAGCCGCTGGGCGAGACGCTCCTCTTCGTCTGCGAGTGCCGTGAGGAACTCGTCGTCGATGCGCTCGCCGTCGGCCTCTTCGCTGAGCAAGAACGTGCGCAGCCTGTCGATCGGGTCGAGGGCAGCCCAGTGTTCGTTCTCGGTGCGGTCTCGGTATTTGAGATCGTCGTCAGAAGTGGTGTGCGGGTTGCGGCGGTAGGTGACTGCCTCGATGAGTGTGGGGCCGCCACCCGCGCGTGCTTTCGCGAGTGCTTGCTCGACAACCGCGTGTGTGGCGACCACATCGTTGCCGTCGACCTGCACGCCCTCGATGCCAAAGCCGCCCGCGCGCTGGTACACGGGCACACGGCTCTGCGTTTGCACGGGGGTCGAGATAGCCCACTGGTTGTTCTGGCAGAAGAACACAACCGGCAACTGCTGAGCCGCGGCCCACACGAAGGCCTCGTTTGCTTCGCCCTGGCTCAGGGCGCCGTCGCCGAGAAACGCAATCACCGCGCGGTCTCGTTCAGGGATGCCAGTGCCGACGTCACCGTCGCGCACGATGCCCATTGCGTAGCCCACAGCGTGCAGCGTCTGCGCAGCGATAACGAGTGTGTAGAGGTTGAAGTTGCGCTCTCGCGGATCCCAACCGCCCATCGTCGTGCCGCGAAACAGGCCGAGCAGTTGCACGGGGTCGACGCCGAAGCACCAGGCGACGGCGTGCTCGCGATAGGTCGGAAACACGACGTCTTGTGGGCGCAGCGCGAGGCCGGCACCCACCTGGGCGCCCTCTTGGCCGAGCAGTGAGGGCCAGAGGCCAAGCTCGCCCTGGCGCTGCAGTGCGATGGCCTCGGTGTCGATGCGGCGGGCGAGCACCATGTTGCGCAGGGCCTCACGCAGGTTCAGTGGTGATTTGTGCTGCGTGCTGCGCGCATTGAGCTCGTCTCGCTGCAGTTCGCCGGCGGGGCTCAGCACAGACCACGGCTCCGTTGCCACTGCGGTGTTGATCATCTCGCTCCTTTGTCGGTGATGAGTTTCACCTTGTCAGCGCGCGGGGTGGCGCTTCAAGATCAATGCGTGCAACTTGCAAGCCTTGCAAGAAAATCGCGATATTGCAGCGCATTTATGCTTCTATTGATCGCAGAGTGAAAGAATATTTCGTTCATGAAAAGGGGCACTCGTGGATAATATTGACCGTCAGATTCTCGACCTGCTGCGCCGAAACGCGCGCATGCCGGCGAGCGAGATCGCCCGTGCCGTCGGCATGTCGGGTGCGTCGGTGACGCGCCGCATCGAGCGGATGGAGGCCGACGGCACGATTAAGGGCTACGTGACGGTTGTCGATGATGCATCGTCAGGCGAGCTTGTTGCGTTCACTGAGATTCGTCTGAGAAGTGGGGTCGGGGCAAACGAGTTTGAAGAGATCGCCGAGAGCGTGCCCGAGGTGCAGCAGTATTACACGATTGCTGGCGACCCAGACGGATTGGTGCGCTTTCGCGCGCGCAATCTCGACCACCTGCAGCAGGTGGTGAACGCGATTCGCAAGACCCCGATTGTCGCGGGCACCAAGACACTCATCGTGATGTCAGTGTGGGATCGCACGCTCGAGTGATGCGCACCGGCGCTCGGGTGGGGTCTCCCGGCTGGTGCGGTGAGGTTAAGATAGAACGGTTGGCCTCGCGCCGACGCTGGAGGATTCGCATAGCGGCCTAGTGCGCACGCCTGGAACGCGTGTTGGGTTCACACCCTCAGGGGTTCAAATCCCCTATCCTCCGCCCTGGTCCCGTTGCGTTTGCAGCGGGACCTTTTGCTTTGTGAGGCTCCCGGGCTACTGCTCGAGCTTCAGGCTCCAGGATCGCAGCAGCCGCTCGAGTTGCTTGCGTTCGGCTGCGGTGAAGTGTGCGAGCAGGCGATCCTCGTTCTGCATGTGCGCCTCGTAGGCGTTGTCGATCGAAGCCTTGCCCGAAGCGGTGAGCGCGACCACGCGGCCGCGGCCATCTTGCAGATTTTCGCGTCGCGTGACGAGACCAGCCGCCTCGAGTCGATCGAGACGTTTCGACACCGCTCCCGTCGTGACCATCGTCTGCTGTGCGAGCTCACTTGGCGTCAGCTCGAAGGGCGCCCCAGTTCGGCGAAGGGTGGCGAGAATATCGAACTCGCCCTCGCCGAGACCGTGCTCGCGAAAGAGCGAAATTAGTTCGGCGCGCATCGTGTCTCCAATGCGGTGCAGGCGCGCGATGATTCCCATGGGTGACGTGTCAACCTCGGGTCGCTCGGACCGCCACTGCGCCTGTACGCGGTCGACGTGATCCTGTTCTTGGGGCATGCGACTAGCATATCTCTTCCGTGGAAGTTACTATGTCTTCCGTGGAAGCTAGATGGAAATAGGCGCTGATCTGCGCAGTGGCACCGGTGAGCTGGGGGGCAACCTACTTTGTCACCAGGCACTTTGTGCCGGAGGGGGCGCCGCTGTGGAGTGCCGCGCTCAGGGCTTTGCCTGCCGGGGTGATCTTGCTGGCAGTTGTGAGACGCCTGCCGAGCGGGTCGTGGTGGTGCAAGTCGCTCGTGCTCGGGCTTCTCAACTTTGCAGCGTTCTTCGTGCTTGTGTATCTCGCTGCGCAGCTGCTGCCGACCTCGGTCGCTGCCTCTGTGATGGCGCTCGCCCCAATTGCGCTGGCGATGTTGGCTGCTCCGCTGCTTCGCCAGCGGCCAACGGCTTATATGTTGCTCGGGGCGGTCGTCGGGCTGGTCGGGCTTGGCGCGAGCCGGATCGATCCGCTCGGAGTGGCGATCTCGCTCGTGGCGCTACTGCTTTCATCGCTCGGTGCGATCCTCGCGACGCGCTGGCGCGATGAAGTGCCGCTCGTCGCAACCACCTCGTGGCAGCTTATTGTGGGCGGGGTGATACTGCTCGTCGTGGCGGTTGTATTCGAGGGGCCGCCATCCGCGATGACCCCGGTGAATGTGCTCGCGTACGGGGCTATATCTCTTGTCGCAACTGCGATCGCGTTTCTCTGCTGGTTTGCGGGGCTCAGGCATCTCTCTGCTGGCACCGTCGGGCTCATTGGCCTGCTCAACCCCGTGACCGGAGTGTTGCTCGGTGTGTTGCTCGCAGCAGAGGCGCTCGCACCCGCGCAGTGGTTGGGTCTGGCATTGGTCGTCGCCGCGCTACTGGTCGGTCGCGGGCGTGCGGGGTACAGAAAAGGATCGCGGCCTCGTGCGGGCGAGCGCGACGGTGTAGTCGTAGGGGCCTGAGCGCTGATGCGCCGCTGGCTACCGGCGCCCGTACTGTGCAGCGATAGGACAGGCGAAAGGATCGCGAGCCGCGAGCCCAACTCGGTTGAGGTATTCGATCACAATCGCGTAGGAACGGATGAGAGAAGTTTCGGTGTACGGAACATCGAGCTGTTCGCAGCGCTCCCGAACGATGACCCTGGCTTTCGCAAGAAACGGGCGTGGCATGCTCGGAAACAGATGATGCTCAACCTGATAGTTCAGGCCGCCCATGAGTGCGGTGGCCCACCAGCCGCCGCGAATATTGCGCGAAGTGCGCACCTGCTTCGTGAAGAAGTCGAGCTTCGCATCGTGAGCGATAACCGGCATGCCCTTGTGATTCGGCGCGAACGATGCCCCCATATATACGCCGAAGACGGCGAATTGCACGCCCAGAAACGCGAAAGCCATTCCCAGTGGAAGCAGCAGAAAGATCGGCACGAGCAGCAAGGCAAACCTTGCGAAGATGATCGTGAGCTCGAGCCAGCGACCTTTTACAGGCTCCTTGCCGAACAGATGGCGAAAGCTGTGAGCGTGAAGGTTGAGCCCCTCGAGCGTGAGTAACGGGAAGAAAAGATAACCCTGATATTTGGTGAGGGCTCGCCTCAGCCCACGGGCCTGAACCGCATCTTCTTCGACGAACGAAATGGTATCGACCTCAATATCGGGGTCTTTGCCTACCCGGTTCGGGTTCGAATGGTGCCGGCTGTGCTTCGAATCCCACCACGAGTAGCTCATGCCGATGGTTCCCGCGAGAATACGCGCGAGGCGGTCGTTGGCCGGCCCGAGCACCAGAATCTGCCTGTGCGCCGCCTCGTGGGCGAGAAACGCGATCTGCGTGAAGATCAGCCCGAGCGCGGCCGCGATGAGCAGCTGAAACCAGCTCTCGCCGAGCAGAATGAAACCGGTGATGGCCCCGCCGAGCGCGACGGTGATGACCATCGCAACCACCGCGTAGAACCAGTAGGCTCGGCGCAACAACCCAGACTCGCGAACGACCTGCGACACGCTGCGATAGGTCATGCCGATCGATGGAAAATCTTCGGCCCTCGCTCTCGTCGGGGTCAATGGGCCGGGCCCGCTGAGCTTGGGGGTGAGAGTCGCCGACATGTGCGGCACCTGCTTCCGTGGCGGACTGGGCTGAAGCCGTCCTAGTGGAGCTACTGGCAAGTGCCGATCGCTGTAGCCAACGCTATCGGTCGAACCATACGGTCACCTGCATGAAGGCGCCGCCGAAGCGTCCTTGTGCTTGAACAGCACTGATGCATGGGTTTATTGATCTGGGAGACACTCCCTAAAAGCCTCGGTTCACCCCACGGTAGTTGGGATCTTTCAAATAGCTTTCGTACAGATCGTACGGCCAGCTCGGACGGGGGCCTTTTCGGGTCGAGCGAGAACGTGGGAAACGACGAGATCGGCAAGCACAATCTCAACGTCAAGCCTTGGGCTTGCAGCCTCAACCTGGGCGCGAATTGATGCTGAGTGCTCGAGCACATCCTCGCCAAAGTCCATGAGAACACCAAGCCTGATTGCGCGTGTGAGCCCGCCTCGAGATTCCGCGATGTGAGGAGAGGTGTGCAGCGCGATCGCGTCCCAGATCTCTTGAACCTCATGCGCTTCGAAGGGCGAAACCCGGTGCAAGAATGCGGCCGCTTCATTGCCGCCGACAACTTCGAACCGATCGGCTGAAGATGTCGAGGCGACAGTGCCGAAATCGTGAAACAAACTCGCCACCCAGAGGGCTTCTGGGGCAAGGTGCAGTCGTTCCGATTCGGCGATAGCTGTTGCCAGTTTCGCGACTCGAATCGAATGGTTGAGGATCGCATCGTCGAGTGAAGCTGAAACATGGTCAAACGCAGACAGGACTAGGGGGCTATCGGGTAGCTCGTTCACTTTTGACCTCAAGAATCTGGGGCAACATATGATCGTGATCTGTTGCCGACGCGTGTGTGAGGCTGAAACTATCACACCCCAACCTGCTGAGTTTCGAGCTCTTGACCCGGCCGAAGTGCTGGGAGAGTCGGGGGGGGGCAGGCTGGAATACAGGTTCACGGATGGATGGAGAATCTACGTGGGCCCGGCTCAGTAACGACGACCGGAGCTGGCTATCGAATCACAGTTCAGTCGAGCAAGAGAATTACTGAGCGCGGTGGCGTTCAAGCTCGAGATCGATGAAGGCCGCGATGAGTGCCCGGTACGTGCGTTCAACAACGTCGGGAGACGCACCAACTTCTGCAGCAAGCCCGCGCACTCTCGCAATCACCTGTTCAACGCGCGCCGGAGCGCGAACCCCGTCCTCATCCTTCTTGAGCGAGGCTGCTGCAACCACCCACTTCTGGCGCTCGGCGATCAGCCCGACGATGCTTCGGTCGAGAGCGTCGATGTTGGCGCGTACTGATTCGAGGGTTGCGGGCTGTTCCGTCATGCACCAAATCTACCGCTGGCATCCTGGTGCATGAGTCGTGCATTCGGGTGGTGCAGGGGCTCGGCGAAGAGCCGGTGGCGTTTCTTTGGGGTTATAGGCCAAAAAGAGTGGATGGAATCCCGATCTAGCCGCATGATCACGCGGCAAAACAGGGATCGTTAATGTCCGGCACGATTAACCGTGCCAAACAGCCCCCACCCCTCCCGATGCGTGC
>JAIUOH010000061.1 GCA_020161315.1 Actinomycetota bacterium
GT
The DNA here is from genome assembly GCA_020161315.1 of Actinomycetota bacterium. Lineage (GTDB taxonomy): Bacteria > Actinomycetota > Actinomycetes > Actinomycetales > Microbacteriaceae > Leucobacter. The sequence goes on from JAIUOH010000061.1 coordinate 3, forward strand.
TCGATCTCGATGCGGTCATCAAGGGTCAAGTGGCGGTAGTGTGCAGGCAAGGAAGCGCAACCCTCCGGGTCAAGGTGTGAACAACCACAACCTACGAGGTGTTGCGCTTCCGTTTAGAATCCGGGGTTTATCTGGTATTTGATCGACCCGTATATTGATGACCGCAGGCTGACAAGTCTGCTCGCCCTCGCGCGCATGGCGCTGTTACGCGATGAGCTGTGCATGCCGTCACCCCAGCGTAAGGAATCGCTTTGGTATGTGTGGCGCCAGGTGCTCACCCTGCTGCAGCGTTTTCCGGGCGAGGGCATCGACCTGGTCGAGGCCGCTCTGCGCTCACGAGACTCAGGTCTGCGGCTGCACGCGATCGATCTGCTCAGCGTGTACTGGCACGACGCTGAGCTGCCGCTAGACACGCGCAACCTCATCGTAGAGTGCGCGGCCCTAGAGACTGAGCCGGTGGTGCAGGAGCGATTTGACGGGCTGCTGCAGCGGGTGTGACTAGCTTGCCGTCGCGGTGGCGAGCTCTGCGACGTGCTCGGCGCAGTACGCCCCGCGGTGCTCGTCGCACGCCACGAAGCGTGAGCGGCAGCTGTAGATTGCGCAGTCGCTCAGTTGCTTTGACGGCGTCTCGCAGATTGCGCAGCGGCCGAGCACCTCGGCGCCCGCGGCGAAGTCCATCGTCTCGCGGCCGTCGAAGACCGCGAGAGATCCCTCCCAGAGCCCGTCGTTGCCGAAGGTCTCACCGTAGCGAACGATGCCGCCGTCAATTTGGTACACCTCGGTGAAGCCGCGGTTCTTCATCGCGACAGAAAGGATCTCGCAGCGAATGCCGCCGGTGCAGTAGGTGACGACAGGCTTGTCTTTGATGTCGTCGAAGGCCCCCGACTCGATCTGCTCGATGAAGCCGTGCGTGGTGCGCACGTCGGGCACCACGGCGCCCTTGAAGCGACCGATCTCGGCCTCCCACGCGTTGCGCCCGTCGAAGAACACGACTTCGTCACCGCGCTCTGCGACGAGCTCGTTCACGGCGCGGGGGCTCAGGTGTTTGCCGCCGCCGATCACACCAGCCGCATCGACCTTGGTTTCATCGGGAATGCCGAATGCCACGAGTTCGTCTCGCACCTTGACGCTGAGCTTCGGAAAGTCCGCGATGCGCTTCCACGGCACGCTGCGATCCTCGCCGCGAAGCATCTCGGGCCCGGTCGTCACGAAATCTGTGCCGTCGCTCCACTTGACGTCGAGCCCCCTGAACGGCCCGTACTCGCGGGTGCGGCGCAGGTATCGCTTGCACGCATCAATCTCGCCGCCGACGGTTCCATTGATGCCGTGCTTTGAAATGATGATGCGGCCGCGCAGCCCGAGCGACTCGCAGAGCTCGTGCTGCCAGAGGCGCACGGCCTCGGGGTCGGCGATGGGTGCGAACGCGTAGTAGAGCAGAATCTTCGGGTCAGACACCCCTCAATGGTACGCGGGTTGCATGAGAGGGGCGATCCTCGCCCTAAATGCGCGCTTGACATTGACGTAACGTCAACTCTTAATCTAGCGGTGTCGCTACGAACACGAGAGGAGCCGACATGGAAATCACGATTCAGCAGCTTGCAAAAGCAGCAGGCACGACCTCGCGCACGCTGCGTCACTACGACAGCATCGGGCTCGTTGCGCCGAGCCGCATCGGTAGCAACGGATACCGCTACTACGACGACCGCTCGCTGGTGCGCCTGCAGCGGGTGCTGCTCTTGCGCGAGCTCGGGCTCGGCCTCGATGCGATTGCTTCGGTGCTTGCAGCGCAAGATGCAGGCGCCCTGATGGGTGAGCGGCCACACGATACCGAGGCGCGAGTGCTCTCGCAGCACCGCGAGCTCTTGCTTGGCGAGAGGCTGCGGCTTGAGAAGCAGATCGCATCAGTAGACCGCACGATCGCGGCTTTGCGGGCCAAGCCCAGCGAAGCCATCGATGCGGGCGACAACTACACAGACAGTGCAGAGAAAGGGGAGTCGCTCATGACTCAAAACATGTTTGATGGTTTCGACCACACGCAATACAAAGACGAGGTCGAGGAACGCTGGGGTGCGAACACGTACGCAGCGAGTGATCGCTGGTGGCGCGGCCTCGGTAAGACGGGGCAGCAGGAGTGGAAGCAGCGCGCCAGCGAGCTCTCGCAAGACTGGAGCGAGGCAGCTGCGCGGGGCGAGGATCCGCGGTCGTCGACCGCGAGCGATCTTGCGAGGCGTCACATCGAATGGCTGCGCGGTGTCGGGGGCACGCCGGCTTCGGTGCCCGGCGGCGATCTGAAGGGCTACGTGCTCGGCCTCGCCGACATGTACGTTGCTGACGAACGCTTCGCGGCGAACTACGGCGGGGTCGAGGGTGCAACGTTTGTGCGTGACGCACTGCACCACTACGTCGAGATGGAGTTCTAGGGGCGCTTACTTCCGACCGCTCATCGAGCCCGTCGAGATGACCGAGTCCGACCGTCGCGACGAACTATCGTCCGGCAGCTACGCGCTGTTCGTCGGCCTCACGCGCCACATCGATGCGACGCTGCTGCTCGGGCGAACGCTCGAGCGCGGGCCGAACCTCGTGCTGGTCGGTCACGATGACCACGTCGTGGTCGACGTGGTCGACCATTGCGTGCACGGTGTCGATGAAGTCGCGGCGGCGAATCGCGTCGAGAATGCGAGCGTGGTCGCGCTCCATCTCACTCGCGGTCGCGACGTTGGCGAGCCGACCGCGGTGCGCGGGGGTGCGCAGCTGGTCGTTCGTGCCGGCGTAAAGCGATGCGAGCAGGCGGTTCTTCGCGGCGTCAAAGATGAGCCGGTGAAAGCGACTGTCGAACGCCGACGAATCTGAGCCCGTCATGAGCACGGGGCAGCGGGTGCACCCCTTCTCTTCGATCGCAGCCAGCTCAAGCGCAGCGAGGTCTTCTTCAGTGCGATGCAGTGAGGCCTGCTGTGCCGCCTCGATCTCGAGCGCGCGACGGTAGCTCAAGATCTCTTCGAGCGTGAAGTCGTTGAGAAACTCGTTTAGCAGCGTGCTGGTCGGCGCGGCCGAGCGCACAAAGGTGCCACGGCCGGGCAGCGTCTCGAGCATGCCGATCGAGGCGAGTGATCTCACGGCCTCGCGCACGGTGCTGCGCCCGACGCCGATCTGCTCTGCGAGCTCGGGCTCGATCGGAATTCGGCTGCCAACGGGCCATGCGCCGGTGGTGATGTGGCGGCGAAGGTAGGCGAGCGTTGAGCGTGCGCGATCGGAGCCGGTTGTTCCTGCCATGCGCCACCTCCTGAAGTTTGCGGGTTCGTTTCGTCGTTGCCAAACGAACTGCTCCAGTATATCGAGCGGGATCGCACCAGCTCATGCGTGGGTGGGTAGTGCTGGGGCTTGCGCCCGCCCGTTTATCAGAGCTAACGCATAGGCTGAAGCCGAGAGGTTTTATTGAGCAAAGGAGCGACAATGACTGAACTGAATCGTGGCAAGATCGACCCGTTTGTGGCGGTTGATGCGGTGCGGCAGGTGCCGAGTTTCGAGCTCACGAGTGCCGATATGCGTGAGGGAACACCGCTGCCAGCGGCGGTGTTTGACGGCCCATCTGGTGGCGAGAACCGCTCGCCCCAGCTCAGCTGGTCGGGCGCGCCGAGTGGCACCCGAAGCTATGTCGTCACCTGCTTTGACCCCGATGCGCCGACTGGCTCGGGCTTCTGGCACTGGGCCGTTGCAAACATTCCGGCGAGCGTCACCTCTCTCGAGACAGGGGCCGGTGATCCAGAGCGCGGCCTGCTGCCACTTGGGGCGATCACGATGCCAAATGAGGCGCGCGTGCCCGCGTTCATTGGTGCTGGCCCGCCCGAGGGTACGGGGGTGCACCACTACTGGTTCAATGTGTTTGCGCTGAATGTTGAGCACATTGAGATTGATCCGCACGCCACGCCTGCCGTGCTTGGGTTCATGATGCGAAACGCCGTACTTGCCCGCGCCACCCTGGTCGCGACCGGTGAGTTTGGTGGCGCGACCCGATAGGCAAACGCGAAGCGTTTGACCGGGTCGCGGTGCCGCTACTGCGGCAGCCTACGGAGCGAAGCGCGGGGTGGCGACCCGATAGGCAAACGCGAAGCATTTGACCGGGTCGCGGTGCCGCTACTGCGGCAGCCTACGGAGCGAAGCGCGGTGCCGCGAGCCGCACGGCGACCGCTGCTCTTCGCTTCTACAGTTAGAACATGAGTGTGCAGCGCGAGGAGTGGAACGCGGTCGCAGGCGGTGCAGCGGCTCGAGTCGCTGCCTGGATTGCGACGCTTGCCGATGAGCCCGCAGACCCGGCGCGCGCGGGCCAGGTCGGTTCCGAAGCGCAGGCTACCGTTCGCACCGATCTGCTTGAGGGGTCGCGCCGAGACTCAGACGGCTTCGCGTTCACCCGCAGGCTGCTTGATTCTGTGGTTGGGGCGAGCGATCCGTTCGGCGCTGCACTGGGGCTGCGCGAGGTGTCGCGAGACCTGCCGGCGTCTATGCCTGCGGTGGAGCGCCTTGCGGTTCGCGCGGGTGGCATCGCCTCCCTGGGCCTGCCGTGGGCCGTGCTGCCGGTCGCGCGCAAATGGCTGCGCGACCGTGTCTCGCACCTCGTGCTGAGTGCCAAGCTGGGCGACGCAATCGAGCTACCGAAGGGTGGTGGGCGCGACACGGTGCTGGCGTTGAACGGCATCGGTGTGCTTGGTGATGCGGGCGCCGCGCTCGAACTTGCGCGCCTGCTCGCGCTCGCCGCGACACCGGGGGTGAGCGCGCTCGCAGTCGACGCCTCTCGGCTTGTGCCTGCCACCGGGTCAGGAGCGTGGGCACTCGACCACGATGCCAGGGTCGGGTCGCAGCGCCTACACACCCTGCTCGAGACCGCGCAGCGACACGATGTGTCGATCCTCGTCGAATCTCATGACTACCGCAGCTCGCTACTCGCCCCGCAGATGCTCGCAACCGCACTGCAACAACCGGGGCTCGAACGTGCACGCGTGGGTGTCAGCCTGCCCACCGAGCTGCCCGAATCACTGCAGACAGCTGAAGCGATCGCCGCACTCTCGCACGCTCGGGTGCAAGCGGGCAACCCGCCAGTCGAGGTCGTGGTGGGCGTCGCCGGCTTCACCGGGCGTGAGCAGGTAGAGGCGGTGCTCACGGGTCTCCCGATCGCGTCGCTTGAGGAACGTATAGACCAGCAAGCGCAGCTGCTGCGGGTGCTTGCGCCCCTGCTTGGGGCGGGTAAGTCAGTGCGCACGGTGGTGGCGAGCGAAGACCCACACCTGCTCGCCGCGGCCACGGTGCTCGCCGAGCATCTCGGCGCACCGGCGCCCACATTGCAACTTCGCGCCGGGGTTGCCCCCGAACTTGAGGCGGTCATCGCCGAGCACGGTTTCGCGGTGCGACGCAGGCTCCCAATCGTGCACCAGAAGGAGTTTGCCGGCGCAATTGAGTACCTCATTGCGCTCGCAGCCGAGACAGCAGACGCCGACTCGGCGCTTGCGCACACTCGCTCGCTGTTCGCGGGTGACGCCACAGAGGTAGCAACAGGGGCGAGGCGACTGCGTGAGGTCGCCGACCGTGCTGCTGCCCCTGCTCCGATGAGCCGTCGCGTGCAGCACCGCGAGCGCGAGTGGAGCGAAGACGCCCAAGACACGGTGGTCTTTTATCGTTCGCCGGCCGAACCGGCTCGTGCTGATACGGGTGGCCTCACGGCAGCGGTGCTCGGCCTTACGCGTGCGCACACCGGCGCAATCACGCTCGAGGTTGCGGGCGCCCCGCTGCGCATCCCGGTGATCTCAGAAACTGGGTTTGCTAACGAACCTGGCACCGATGCGAGCAGGTTCGAGAACCGAGCCTGGGTGCGTGGTTTGCTCGCGAAAGCTGTGGGCGGCGATGCCGGTATTGCTGCGGTTCACGAGGCAATTGCAGGGGGCGAGGATCCCGCGGCGCTGATCGAGACGGCCTGTGCCGCGGGAGCATCGTGGCGCACGCTTCGCGCCGCCGAGCGGGGCACTCGTGTGTCGCGACTGGCTCTCGGGGTGGCCGCGGCAAGGGATCGCCTCACCGAGGTGCTCGTCGCGGAATCGGGGGCGCCGGTGCCGGTGATCGATGCCGAGTTGAACGGCGTCATCGATGCGGCGAGGTACCTGGGTCAGTCGGCTGGTGCGCTCGGTGCGGTGCGTGGAGCGGAGTTTCACCCTGACCATTTGGCGCTCGTGGTTGCGGAGGCCGGGGTGTCGCTGGGCGAACGGGCCGAGGCAGTGCTTGCGGTGCTCGCGGCGGGTTCAGCTGTGGTGCTGGTTGCACACCCGAGCGTGGCAAGGTCGTCGGCAGTGCTGATCGAGGAGTGGGTTGCGGCAGGGCTTCCGGCCGGGCTGGTATCGCTCGCCGCGGCTGCGGTGAGCGACGATCCTCGCGCAGCGCACCTCGATCTCGCCGTGAGCTTTGCCGTTGAGACGAAAGTTGACCGAGCTCTGGTGCTGGGGCGTCGCGAAACGGCGAAGTCACTGCTGCGCCGTCGCCCCGATCTGAGGGTTGAGGGCAGGTTTCGAACCCTTGGGGTGAGCGTCATCACCCCAAGCGCTGACCCGGCTCTTGCCGTTCGAAACGTAGTCGCCTCCGCGTTCGGGGCGATGCATGCTGACGCGACGGCCGCTCGTGCGCTCGTGCTGCTCGGGCAGGCCGCCCGCTCTGCAAAGGTGCGCGACGCGCTTGTTGATGCGGTGTCTTCGCTGCGCGTAGGTGACACCGCGAGACCGGGCGATCTTGACCCGTTGAGCTTCGAGGTTGGCCCCCTCCCCGAGTTGCCAAGCGAGGCCGGGCTGCGCGCCTTGACTGAGCTTGATCAGGGTGAGGAATGGCTGGTGCAACCGCAACGGCTTGATGACGAGGGGTTGCTCTGGCGCCCCGGGGTGCGCACCGGCCTCACTCGAAGCTCGGGGTTCTGGGCAGACGCGGTCGGCATGCCGGTGATCGGTGTGATCAAATCGCATTCGATCGACGAGGTGATTTCGCTGACCAACGAGCTTGGCGGCGGCAGCGTCGCGGGGCTGCACGCGGGCGACCCCAGCGAGACGCTTCCTTGGCTCGAGCGGGCGGAGGCTGCGCGAGTGGTGGTTGGTCGATCGACCACCGCGGGACGCATCGAAAGACAACCTGGCGGGGGGTGGCTCGCCGCTGGAATGGGTGCGCCGGCGCTCGCCGGTGGACCGCACCGGCTGCATGCGTTTGGGTCGTGGGAGCCGCGCGAGGGCACGGCGAGCCAGACCCTGCATCTGCGCGGCCTCACCCCAGAGGTGAGGCTGCTCATCGAGACCTCGCAGGCCTCGCTCGACTACCAGAGCTTTGATCGAGTACGCCGCGCGGTGCTGAGCGACGCCCTGGCATGGCGCACCTCGTTCGGTCGAGCGCACGACGTAAGCGGCCTGGGCATTGAACGCAATCTGCTGCGGCATCGACCCGTGGTCACGCATGTGCGGCTCGCCGAAGGCTCGCAGCTTGCCGACCTTGTGCGAGTCATTGCCGCTGGGCTCGTGACGGGGGCGCCCATCACAGTTTCGACGGGGGTGGTGTTGCCGCCCGAGATCGCCGAAGTGCTCGCTGTGCAGGGTGTGTCGGTTGCGCTTGAGCGTGACGATGACTGGTTGGCCAGAATCTCGATAACCGGCCCGGGCGATGCCGAACTGGCAGCTTCGAGGATCCGCCTGATCGGTGGCGACCGAGCCCGCACCGCGGAGTGGCTCGGCGGGCTTGACGAAGTGACGCTGTGGGCTGAGGCGGTCACGATGGCGGGGCCCGTTGAGCTGCTCGCGTTTGTGAGTGAGCAGGCGATTTCGATTGCCGCTCACAGGGACGGTCTTGCGCTGCTGCCGGCGGGTATCGGGGGGTGGCTCGCCGAGCTGCAGGGGCGCGGCTAGCGCGTTCGATTTCCGATTGCTTGCCGATGCCTGTATTGTTAGGTGCTGGCCGTGTCGCTCTGAGCGACACACCTTCTGGCGGATTACCCGAGCGGCCAAAGGGGGCTGACTGTAAATCAGCTGACTACGTCTACGGGGGTTCGAATCCCTCATCCGCCACAGCCCTTATAAACAAAGGGAAGAAAGGCCCCCGCACCGGTTCTGGTGCGGGGGCCTTTTTCTGTAATTGCAGCAGTTTTTGCAGCAGTTGGTTACGCGACTTTGCTGAGCTTGTCGGCGTGGAGGGTCGCGAATGCTGCCTCGAGCATGGCGCCGGCGGCCTTCTTTCTTTCTTCGATCGCGTGGGCGTAGACACGGATGAGCATGTTGATGTCGGCGTGACCGAGGATCTCGGCAACGACGGTGAGATCGATGCCGGCGGCGATCATGTTGGATGCTGCAGTGTGGCGTGCACGGTAGGGCTTCGAGAGGGGGAGACCTGCCGCGGTGAGGATGCGGTGCCATTGTCGGTAGTCGGCGATGGGGTTGATGGGCTGGCCGAGTCGCCGCTGCGAGGTGAACACGAATGCGTGGGCGGTGCCGGGCTTCTCGTCGACGTCGTGCCAGTCAGCGTTCCACTTGGGTGAGGCCATGTGCTCGAGCTGGGTCTTGCGGAGTGTGCGCAGCTGGTCGGCGATGTGGCCGAGTAGCGGGATCTCGCGGCCGACGTTCTCTGAGTCGGCACGTGCTTTCGTGTAGGGGACCAGGCGTAGTTGCTTGTCGATGACCTGCAGCTGTTGCTCGATGCGGATCGACCCGTCTGCGAAGTTCACGTGCGGCCACTCGATTGCAATCGCTTCGCCCGGGCGGGGGCCGAGCTCGAGTGCCATGTGCCAGCGAGGGCGCAGCGTCTCGTCTTCGAGTACTTCATAGATCCGGTCGAGATCGGCGTTGGAGAACGGCTTCACCTTCGCGGGCTTCGAGCTCGGCGGGTCGACCACGAGCTTCGCTGCGTTTGTCGGCACGCGGCCGCGTTTCACCGCGAGCGAGAGCGAGGCCCTGATCACGGAATGCAGCTGGTAGATCGTTGAGCCCGAGAGCTTCTTCTTGGTGAGATCCGAGTAGGCCTCCTCGAGTTGCTCGGGCTCGAGCTTGTTGAGGGGAATCTGCGCGAGCCAACCGGGCAGGTAGCGCTCGACGATCTGCTTATAGCCGTCGTGTGTCTTGATCGTGTGCTTGCCCTCGGTAGCGGTCATCCAGTGCTCAACCCATTCACCGAGCTTCGGAGTTCTGCCGGTCTGCACGAACCCGTCTTCGGCCTGCCGCTGAATCTCCCTGAGCTTCTGCGCCACGATCGTCTTCGTAGGCCCGCTGACGTATCTGCGGCGGCCGTTCACGGCGATCGCGCCCCGCCAGCCCTGCTCGGTCTTGTAGACGCTCCCTGAGCCTTTTGCGGCGCCCATCAGTGCACCAGCTCGAGTCTATGTGTTGGCAGGGGGTGGGATTGGATGTAAGCGACGAGCAAAGTTGGCGTGATCGCGAGTTCATCGCACCAGACGCCCGGATCTTCGATCGTGCGCGCGAGCTCGAGCAGCTGCTCGTGGTCGACCAGGCGCTCGGCTGCCACACGGTTGCAGCGTGCCTCACGTTTCCACCGTCGAGGCCCATCGGGGATCGGCATATCTCGGTGCTCGGCGTGCACGATGTCGTGAGCGATCGCGCACCGATCATCGATCATCGATAGCCCGCGTTTCCGGGTGATTGACCAATCGAAAAGATTGAACTCAGCGAGGTGGTCATCGCTGCTGAGCTCGCCGACGCGGAGCGTCAGGCCGAGCTGCATGGCGTGCTCTAACGGGTCGTATACCGGAAACATCTTCTTCATCGGATCTCCAATCGTTTGCCACGGCGTTGTGGCGTATTTTTGGGTGCACTGAAGTGACCCTTGGCGGCGCTCGCCGCCGGTGGTTCCGGGGGGATGGTTCGGGAGTCTAGGTCAACCGTCCGACATCTAAGGGCGGTCGGTTGCTGTGCGATTACTGTTGTCCGGGCTGCTGTGGCTGCTGGGCGTTCAGGCCTGCCTCGTATGCACGCTGCAGCTCTGCCTGTCGCACACCTGCTTCGTAGGCTCGCTGAGCCTCGTAGTCGGGGCTGGCTGCCCTGTTCTTCTTGGACGACCGGGTAGCAAGCAGAACGACGGTGACGACGACTGCCGCTATTAGAAGTAGCGCGATCAAGATGAGTGTCAGCGGGTCCATTGTTGCTCCTTTGATCTGGGCTGGTTGGGGTCGTGGTTTGGGTGTTCGGCGTCAGGCGATGTCGTCGTCGCCGGGGAGCTCGTCGCCGGCGTCGTAGTCCGGGGCGGCGTCGGGATCGTGCACCGGTGGCTGTGTGGGTTTGTGAGCAACGGCAAGCATCTCGCCTCGCTCGTCCCCGCGAGGACGCGTTGCTCGCCGAGCTGCGAGCTCGTCGGACTGTCCAGCGGCATACTCTGCGCGTGTAACAAGCTCGCCTAGTCGCAGGTCGAGAGCAGCGGCGATAGCGGCGAGATCGCCAATCCCAAGAGCCACTCGCTCGCCCGTTCGTGGGTTCCCCCCGTCGAGCCGGGTGGACATGTACTGCGACGACTTGCCAATAAGTCGACCGAGCGCACGCGAAGAGAGGTCGCGACGACCCATCTCAGCTTTGATCTCCAGCACCATCGCGTCTGAGATTCGCTGGGCTTGTTCCTGATCTACCTGCATTGGATCAGTTTGCCCCCCCGCATGATTTTCTGTCAATCCGCATGATTGAATTGACAGTGAGTGACAAATCATTCATAGTGGTGTGCATGACGAATCACTCAAGCGAAGCCGCGGCGGTCTCAAACCGGGTCGCAGGCGACCTACGCGCCGAGCTAGGGCGACGAAAGCTCAGCCGCGCAGACCTAGCTCGCGTACTCGGTGTGACGCCCCAAACCGCGGCCAGCCGCCTCGACAACGAGACAGACTTCAATATTCGCGAACTCGCAGTCGTCTCAGAGTGGCTCGATATTCCACTCGCACAACTGACCGATCCGACCTACCGTCCAACCGCATCGCCGCGCGCTCGCCGCAGTTTGGGGCGTGCAGCATGAACGCGATCAATGTTTACCAGGTTGCGCTGCAGGTCGCCGAGGATGACGCCTCTCGCGCCCTCGCTGCAGCGGAGAACTTGGATCTCGCGCGCGGGATATTTGAAACGATGCGCATCTATGCGTCGGGCTACCTGTTCGCTAGCCGGCTACTACGTGCCCAGGATCGCAGTGGCGACAGTGCTCGAACCTATCGCGAGGGGCACAT
>JAIUOH010000003.1 GCA_020161315.1 Actinomycetota bacterium
GCTGGGAAAACCCAGCCGAGCGTTTTAGCAGCTATATTCAGCCCTAACAATCACCCCGGTGTTGCAACGACCGGACGAATCCGCCGCTGGCGGGGGCGCACTGCGTCGCCGCGAATCAGCGGTTACTGGGTATCGCCTGCGGCTACAGCGTCAGCGCGCTTCGCCGTGCGGCGGGAGAAGAGCACTGTTGCTCCGCCGATAGCGAGCACAGCAAGCGCGCCGAGGCCCCACCCCACCGGGCTGCTGCTGCTGCCGGTGTTAGTCAGCTGACCACCCTGCGCCCCTCCGGCACTGCCGGTGCCGCTACCAGCGGTACCACCGCCCGAGCCGCTGCCGGCGTTGCCGCCACCTGAGCCGCTTGAACCGCCGTCGGCCCCCGAGCCTACAGACTGCGCAAAGGTGACCGAAACGAGCACGCGCTGCTGCACGCCCGAGATCACCAGCTGCTCACCCTCGACCTCAAAGCCCTCTGCACCAGACACCGTGACCTCGGCGTTGGCGACACTGTAGCCACCCTCAGGAGCGAGTTGCAGCGTCAGCGTACCGGCAGCGTTGACCACGCCAGATGCGGGGGTCACTGTGCCGTGCACGCCCTCTGCTGCATAGACAAAACGCACCTGCTGCGCTTCGACCCCCTCAATTGCTGCCCGCAGCGAGTTGTACGCCTGTCGCAGTGCCTCACGGGTCGGTGCCGCAGCCTGAGCCGAGGCGCTCGCGCCCTTGGCCTCGAGCGTCTGGCTGCCCGGAGCCAGAGCCGCACGCGCCCCCGAGATCGCACCGTCGAGTGCCTCGGCGAGATCCTCGTCGAAAACCTGTCCGTTCTCGGCCTTGACCGCGTTTGCAGCCACCAGTTCGTCTGCGTATTGCACCGTGGTGGTGAGCGCCTCGACCTCTGCCGTGGTGTTATCTGCGCTGAACAGGCTTGCAATCTCGGCTTCCGTGAGCGCGCTGCTCCACATGCGCAGGTCGTCAACGTCGAGCCCTGCACCGTACGACTTGCTGCCGTCGACGCCGAGCAGCATGTTCAGGCCACTCGTCATGCTGCCGATGCTTGAGATGCTGGTCTCTTTGGCGAGCTTGCCGTCAAAGTACGTGCTTGCGATGTTGCGTTCGCGATCGACGGTGAGGGTCATCAGGTGCCAGGAGCCGCGATAGTTCGCGACATCTCCGGTTGCGTAGACACCGTTCACACCGTCACCAAGTGTGAACTCGAGTTTGCTTGTGTCGGCACCCTGCGGTGCAAGGTTGATGCCCGATCGGTACCAGTTAGCCCAGTTCTTGTTGCTGATGATTGCGCCGTAGCCGCTCACCGAGGTGACCTTTGCCCAGAGGCTCACCGTGAGGTCTTTGTCGGTGCCGAGGTCGAACTCTGGGCGCGAGCCCAGGTTGACGTAGCTACTTGCGCCGCCGCCGATGCGTACCGCCTGGTCGGTGGCACCTTCGCGATCACTCGCAACGTACGACACTGACCCGACTGGTGCGGCGGTCGGCGCGTTTGACGCCGCTGCACCGTCGTCGCTCAGGTCACCATCGAAGGCCATATGCAAGAACTCGCCGGTTGGCGCGGGTGTGACCTCAGGAAACTCCGGCAGCACAAGCGTGCCAGCCGTGCGGAAGCTGCCCTCGAGCGCGACAGACTTGTTCTGGAAGTCGTCAAAGGCCGTCACGCGCACGCGATAGTTTGTCGCGGCCTTGAGGCCCGTGAGATCGAACGCCATGGTGTTCGGCGTCATGTAGAAGCGCGAGTACGCCTTGAATTTGCCGCTGAATGACTTCGCGGCGTTCGCGCCGAAGTCTGGCACCTGGTTTGCCGCGAACTGCACGGGGGCGCCGTTCTGATCGCTGATCTCGACCTCGTAGTAGTTCACGAGCTCGTCATCACTGGCCTGGTCGAAGCCGAGCGTGAGCGAAGTCTCGGTGACGTTGCTCGTGTTGATCGCGGCGGCCTGCCACCACGGTGCCGTTTTGCTGCGCTTGTCGTCGGTGTAGGTGAACCCAGCCTTGCCCTTCGTGGTGTCGACCACCCAGGGCATGCCCATCCAGCGGTTGTGGGTGACGTCGAAGCGGCGAATCACGGTCTCGCCGCTCTCAAGCACCGTGATGAAGTTTGCGCTCTTCAGCTGCCCAATGCCGCCAGCCGGATCGCCCTGGTTGCCGCCGAAATAGCCGCCGCCGATGAAGTCGCTCGGCACGTCTTGGTAGATGTAGTTCATCGACGCGTTCTCATAGACAGTGAAGTCTTTTTGAAAGATGCTCGTTTCGGGGTTCAACGAGAAATGAGTATGCGCCGAACCGAGCACCGCCTGTGGGTAGTCGGCGAGAATCTTCTGCAGATCGGGGCCCGCAAGGTCGTAGACGCCGTGGAACGGCCCGCCGAGGCTCGTGCCGCTGTAGCCGCTGTGAATATTGACAAAGATGGGCTTCTTCGCGTCGTACCCCGGTTTCGCCGCGATGCCCGCAAGGGTGTCACGCAAGAATTGCTGATACCCGGTGCGCTGGCCGCCGTAGCCGAACGTTTCTTTGCCGTTGTAGTCGAGGCCGATGAAGTCAATGCCGCCGACCGTGGTGTGAAAATTGCTGACGTAACCAGTTGCAGCGTTCGGGTAGAACCAAGCCGGGTCGCTCTCGTCACGAAGCGATTCGAACGTCTTGCCCATGAGGTCGGCGATATCGTGGTTGCCCTGGGTCAGCAGCACCTGGGCATCAGGAAAGTTCTCGCGCATGACACGCTCGAGCGCCGTGTACCAGCCCGCAACCTTCGCGCTGTCACCCTTCAGGTGGGCGGCATACTCGGGGTCGTTTGCGCCGACCACGTCTCCATTGTCGACGACTACCTCGGGGTCAAAACTCTTTGCCTTTGCCCAGGCGTTGATTCGCGCAAAATGCGGGGCAACCGCCTCGTACGACACCTGGTCGACGGGTTTTGTCTCGGTTGCGTTGCCGCCGAGTTCGGTGTCAGACATGGTGATGAACTCGAGGGTTGCGTCTGCGCCGTTGTATGCATTGTTTGCAGCGTCGATGCGCTGCTGGGTCATCGCCTCGGGTGCGGCACTCGTGTCGCTGCTCGCGTATGCGGGCAGCGCGGGGGCGAGCAGCGCGCATACGGTTGCGGCAGCTGCGACACCGCCCAAGATTCGATGGCGGTGGATCGCCGGGCGCGCGAGTGCGTTACCCTCGAGCGCAGGCGATAGTGAGCGGTAGGTCCGCGGCATGATTCTCCCTCTGTGTAGGTGTGCCCCACAAAGTTAGGGAGAGGGAGTGTCGCGTTAGTGCAGCTTCAGTAGCGACTTACTGAACTCGCATGAAAACATGCAGACACGGTTTGTTTACCTGGCACGAGGTGTCGTCAGTAAACGTGTCGAACGATCATTAACCTTGCAGACGGGTCAGCATCAGCAGGCCGTCGCCAGCGGGCGAAAGCACCGGTGCGATCGCGGCAGACTCAGCGACCGTGGCGAGTAGGTCACGCATGTTCTGGGTGACCTCGTCGCGTGCTGCTGGGTCGGTGACCTTTCCACGGGCAAACGCGCTTGGCACGGCGATCGTGCCGCCGGGCCGCACGATCTGCAGCGCCAACTCGACGTAGTCGAGCAGTCGAGCCGCGTCTGCGTCGATCAGCACGAAATCGTAGGCGCCGAGGTTCAGACGCGACAGCACCTGCGAGGCATCACCCTCGATGAGGCGCAGCTGTGCGTTTGGCACCCCGGCCCCGGCAAAGATGGTGCGCGCCTGGCGCATGTGCTCGGGGTCGATCTCGATCGAGGTGAGCGTCGCCTCAGGGGCGTATCGCATGAGGGCAAGGCCGCTTACGCCCACGCCCGTGCCAATCTCACAGATCGAGGTTGCCGCAGTCGCAGCGACCAGCCCAGAAAGCTGTGCGGCGACCGCGCGGCTCACGGGCTCGATGCCGAGTTCAAGCGAGTACCTGCGCGCCTGCACCTGGGCATCAGTTTCGTTGGGGTACTGCTCGGCGTATTGCCAATTGCGTTCGAGCCGGCTCAAGGTTCCTCCGAGATTCTGGCGATAAGACTGTGAACAGGGTACAAGCTCTCTCGCCGTATGCGACGTTGGCGCGCGGCGCTTAGCGGTGCTTCTCGTCAGGCACAAGGCGATACGATTGCAGCTATGGGTTTCGGTGGGCTGACTTTCGACAAGATTTTCATCATCTTGTTGATCGCGCTCTTCGTCGTGGGTCCAGATAAGCTGCCCGGCTACGCGAAGCGTTTGGGTGAGCTGGTGCGTTCGGTGAAGCGCATGGCAGACGGTGCAAAAGACCGTTTGCGCGACGAGATGGGCCCCGAGTTTGACGATGTCGACTGGAAGCAGCTCGACCCGCGGCAGTACGACCCGCGTCGCATCATTCGAGATGCGCTACTCGAAGACGAGAAAGACGCCCAGGCCGAGGCTCGCAAGGCAAAGGCAATTGAGGCCGCCCAGGCCAGGCGCGACAGGGTGCAGGCAAAGGCAGACGCGGTTGCCGCTGGTCTTGCTGCCAGCGCCGCTGTCGGTGGCGCCGCGGTTGCTGCCAGTGGGATCACCGACTCGGCAGGGGAGCAGCCCTCTGCGGGCATCAACTTTGACGACGAGGCTACCTAAGCACACGCTGTCGGGTAACTTGGCGCTCGGCCTCTAGCCGTGATTGAGCGGCAGACTCGCGCCAGAAAGCCCGCGCGGCATTGACGCGAGCAGCGCGGCGATCCTGGTGAGTTCACGTGCCGCCGGGTCAGTTGGCAGAGCCAGCACGGCAGGCGTGCCCTCGTCACCGCTCGCACGAAACCCGGGGCTGAGTGCAATCGAGCCGAGCAGCGGCACAGGCTCGGGCGCGACGGCGGTGGGCTGATCCTCGCTCGAAATTGGGGTCGAAAGACGCTCGGCGACAGCCTTGCCGCCCCCCGAGCCAAACAATTCGAGCACGGTGCCATCGGGTTGCGCGAGGCCAGCCATGTTCTCGATCACGCCGACGACGCGCTGGCCGGTTTGTCTTGCGACGAGAGCGCTGCGCACGGCGACGTCGGCCGCGGCAGGCTGCGGGGTGGTCACGACCACAACCTCGGCCTGAGGGAGCAGTTGTCCGACGCTGATCGCCACGTCGCCCGTGCCGGGCGGCAGGTCAAGCAGCAGCACGTCGAGGTCACCGAACCAGACGTCGCGCAAAAACTGCTCGATGGTGCGGTGCAGCATCGGCCCGCGCCACGAGACCGCGGTGTTTCGGGGGTCTTTGTCGCCCAGAAACATACCGATCGAGATGACCTTTACGCCGTGGGCAACGGGTGGCAGCATGAGGTCGTCAACCTTTGTCGGCCGCTCCACCACGCCGTCGCGAGAGAGCCCCATGAGCGCTGGAATCGAGAAGCCGAAGATGTCTGCGTCGATGAGGCCGACTTTGAGGCCCTGCTGCGCGAGGGCGACGGCAAGGTTCGCAGTGACGCTCGATTTGCCGACGCCGCCCTTGCCGCTTGTCACGGCGATCACACGGGTGAGCGAGGTGTGGTCGAACTGCGGTGTGCGGGTCAGGCCCTTGCCGCGCACCGTTTCGATGAACTCCTTGCGTTCCGTGGGGGTCATGACGCCCACCTCGATCGCGGCTCCCGTGACACCGTCTGCGGTGAGCGTCGCGGCCAGCGTATCGGCCTCGATGCGCCGCGCCGCGGGGCAGCCAGCGATCGTGAGAGAGATCGCTACGGTTGCGACGCCTGTCTCGTTGACCGCGACGTTTTTCACCATTCCCAACTCGGTGATCGGGCGCAGAATCTCAGGATCGCGCACGCCCTCAAGGGCGCGCCAGACGGCAGCCGCGGTGTCGGTCACTCCTGCTTCCCCGGAGTTGCCGTGATGCCATCGTCTGCGCCACCGGCCTGCTCAGTGGTCGACGCTTCCTTCTCGTCTTCGAGCTCAGCGAGCAGGGCGCGAAGCTCGGCCCGCAAGAAGTCGCGGTCGGGCAGGTCTTTAAGCGCGATGCGAAGTGCGACCACCTCGCGGGCGAGAAACTCGGTGTCGGCGAGGTTGCGCTCGGCCCGCTGCCGGTCTTGCTCGATCTGCACGCGGTCGCGGTCGTCTTGCCGGTTCTGCGCGAGCAGAATGAGTGGGGCCGCGTACGAGGCCTGCAGCGAGAGAATGAGGGTCAGCGCGGTGAAGCCAAGCGCTGCACTATCGAAGCGCCACTCTTCGGGGGCGATCGTGTTCCAGACCAGCCAGATTACGCAGAAGATCGAGAGCGCAAGCAAGAACCAGGGCGTGCCCATGCCGCGGGCGATGCCCTCGCTCCAGCGACCAAACACCTCGTTTGAGTCACTGCTCTCGCGGTTCAGCCCGAAACTGAACTTACGGCGGTTGTTTGAGGCCTGCTGTGGCGCGCCAAAATCTTCGCCGCGATCGCCACGCCGAAACACGCTCACAGCGCACCTCCCGACTCGTCGTCAGCGTGACGCCAGTCGTCGGGCAACAGGTGGTCGAGCACATCGTCGACCGTGACGACCCCGACGAGCTGCCGGTTGTCATCGATCACTGGGAGCGCGACCATGTCGTAGCTTGCGAGGCGGCGGGCCACCTCGGCGGTCGAAGCCTGCACCGGCACCGCCTCGACCTCGGTATCGAGCAGGGCCGAGAGGCGCTCGTGGGGCGGAAACCGCAGCATGCGCTGAAAATGCGCCATACCGAGGTACTCGCCGGTCGGCGTCTCATAGGGCGGGTGCGTGACGTAGACGGCAGAAGCCATTGCCACGGGCACCTCGCTGCGGCGAATCATCGCGAGGCCCTCCGCCACGCTCGACTCAGCAGAAAGCACAATCGGGCTCGGGCTCATGAGGCCACCGGCGGTGTCTGCATCGTACTCAAGCAGACGACGCACGTCTTCGGCCTCTTCGGGCTCCATAAGATCGAGCAGTTGCTCACCCTGGGCGGTCGGCAGCGCCGAGATCAGGTCGGCCGCATCATCGGCCTCCATCTGGTCGAGCACGTCTGCGGCACGATCGCGGGGCAGCTGCGCGAGCAGCGCCAACTGGTCGTCCTCGACCATCTCTTCGAGGGCATCGGCGACGCGATCGTCGGGCAGCTCACCGACAACCTCGATCATGCGCGCGTCGGGTAGCTCGAGCAGAGCTTCTGCGAGATCGGCGGGCTTCAGGTCGACCATCGTCTGAATAAGCAGCTCGGCGGAGTTCGGGGCTGATCCCGCGTTCTCCCTGCGCACCTCGGCCCACGCAACTGCTCTTGAATCACCCTTGGTGAACGCCCCCGCCGGCTTCGGGAGTCGCACAAAGAGCTGGCTCACGACCCATTCGCCCGCGCGCGTGCGGTCGATCGCGACGTCTTCGATGCGGGCTTGGGCGCCGCCCTCGATGAGGCGCACCTCCTGGCCAATCATCTCGGCGAGAATGCGGGTCTCGCCGCCGCGCTGCTCAAAGCGTCGCACGTTTATGAGGCCGGTCATGATGATCTGGCCCGAACCCATCGAGGTCACGCGGCCGATCGGCACGAACACGCGACGTTTGCCCGGAATCTCAACGATCAGACCCACCACTCGGGGGGCAGTCTGCGCTCGGTACACGACGAGCACGTCGCGCAATTTGCCGATGCGTTCGCCTGCAGGATCGAAGACCCCGCGCCCAGCGAGGCGCCCGACAAATACCCTTGAGCTGCTCACACACCAAGCGTACCGGCAAGAGTGGCAGAATCTGGGTATGAGCAACAGCAACCCAACCTCGATGCGCCGCGCGCCGCAGATGCCCGAGCTGCCAAAGGGCGAGGCGATTTCAACTTACGATCACTACGTTGATGCGATGCAGGCGGTGGATCGCCTGGCCCGTGCCAACTTTCCCGTGAACGCGGTGTCGATTGTGGGCAACGACGTGCGCAGCGTCGAGCGAGTCACTGGCAAACTCAGCTACGGGCGAGTCGCACTGATGGGCGCGTTCTCGGGCGCCTACCTCGGCCTGTTTCTCGGTATCTTGCTGTTTCTGTTTCAGCCCGAGAACGCAGGCATCGGTGGGCTCTTCATCGCGGCGATCGTGATCGGTGCGGGGTTCGGCATGCTGTTCGGCGTGCTCTCGTACGCGATGAATCGCAACCGCCGCGACTTCTCATCGGTCATGCAGTTTGTGGCCTCACGGTATGACCTCATTACCGCTCCCGAGCTCGTGCACCAGGCGCGCGAGATTTTGAGCCAGCCGGTCGAGTAGGCGGCTCAGCCACGTTCGCTGAGTGAGCATCCCTGCGATCTGCATCTGCAGAAGGTATGCGATCTGCAGAAGATCTGCCCAAATCCTTCGCGGGCGCCATAGATTGTGCAGATCACATACCGTTTGCAGGTGGGCGTTACGGGTATTGCCGGTGACGGTTCGGCTTCTCGGCAGGCTTAGAGCGTGAATCCGCTGAACGCCGCCACAAAGAACGAGATCATACCCGCGTAGGAGAGCAGCACTACCAGCACAGTCGCCATCGCGAGCGAGACAACAAACCCAAGCAGCACAAGAAGCCAGCCGAACACCAGCTGCCTGGGGCTCGTCTGTAGAGGCTCGCCCACTTCTAGCCCGATCTCTTCGAGCGAGAGCTCTTCTGTAGCCAAGGTACCCCGGTGCCGATCTACAGTCCGCGCTTCTCGCGCACCCAGGCCTCGACGGCGTCGGCCTCGCGGGGAATGCCCGCCGAGAGGTTGACGCAGCCGTCTTCGGTCACCACGATGTCGTCTTCGATGCGCACGCCGATGCCGCGGTACTCCTCAGGAACGGTGAGGTCGTCTGGCTGAAAGTACAGCCCCGGCTCGATCGTGAAGACCATGCCAGCCTCGAGCTTGCCGTCGAGGTAGAGGTCGCGGCGCGCCTGCGCGCAGTCGTGCACGTCGAGGCCAAGGTGGTGGCTCGTGCCGTGCACCATGTAGCGGCGGTAGTAGGCGGTCGTATCGCCAGCCTCGGTGGCGGGCAGCAGACCCCATTCGCGGGCCTTACGCGCGATGACCTTCATCGCCTCGTCGTGCACGTCGCCAAAGCGAATGCCCGGGCGCACGATCGCGCGGGCGGCGTCGGCTGCCTCGAGCACTGCCTCATAGACGCGGCGCTGCACCGGCGAGAAAGTGCCAGAGATAGGCAGCGTGCGGGTGATGTCTGCGGTGTAGAGGCTGTCGAGTTCGACACCTGCATCGAGCAGCATCAGGTCACCATCGTGCACCTCGCCGTCGTTGTCGACCCAGTGCAGCGTGCACGCGTGCGCGCCCGAGGCTGCGATGGTCTCGTAGCCCACAGTGTTGCCGTCGAGGCGTGCGCGCAGGTTGAATACTCCCTCGACCACGCGCTCGCCGCGGCGTTCGGCGACAGCGCGGTCGAGCGTGCTGAGCACGTCGTCGAAGCCCCGAGCGGTGGCGTCGACCGCTGCCTGCATCTCGGCGAGCTCATACGCGTCTTTCACGAGGCGCAGCTCCGAGGTGGCGCGGGCAAAACCCGCATCATCGAGAGTCACGTCTGCGCTGCCGGCGACGAACTCATCAAGGTTTGCGGTGCGCACACCGAGATCAGCGGCGACCTGCGCGAGTGAGGGCCTCGGGCCGATCCAGAACTCACCGATCTCGGGGTTCGCGAAGAACTCCTCGCTGTCGCGGCCGGCGCGCTCGCGGAAGTAGATTGTGGCGTCGTGGGTCAGGGCCGATCCTCGTCCCTGATCGCCCGAAACGGGCTCCATGACCAGCACTGCGCCCGGTTCGCTGTCGCTGCCCCAACCGGTGAGGTGAGCGAAGGCGCTGTGTGCGCGGTACTCGTAGAACGTGTCGTTCGAACGCTGCTTCATGGCGCCCGCGGCGATCACGAGACGCTTGCCGACGTATTGAGCGCCCAAGCGTGCCCGGCGCTCTGCGGCGTACGCGGCTGCCTCGCGGGCCGCGGGCAAGGTATCGTCGCTCGGCGCCCAGCCCGACATGATGTAGTCGAGAAACTTGTCGCTCTGCGGGGTGGTGCTGCGATTGCTGTTGTCGATCTCGGCCTCGTGGGTGGTCGACTTCGCTGGGGTGGTGGTGTCACTCATGCCCCCATTCTTTCATCACAGGCTGAGGCTGCGCGCGAAAGCCCCAACGCGTGGGGATAGCATGTGTTCTATGCCAGCCCGCTACGACCTGCACACGCACTCGCTGCGCAGCGACGGCACCACAACGCCGGGTGAGATCGCCGAAGAGGCTGCCTCGATCGGTCTTGCCGGGTTTGCGCTCACCGACCACGACACCGTTGAGGGGTGGGCCGAAGCCCGAACTGTTGCAGGTCGAGTTGGCGTCGATTTTTTGCCTGGCATGGAAGTCACGACGAAACACGACAATCGATCGACGCACCTGCTTGCCTATGGCATTGACCCCGGGTCGCGCGAGCTGAACAATGCGCTTGATCGGGTGCGCCACTCGAGGGAGCGCCGTGCGCGCAAGATGGTTGCGCTGCTTGCCGCTGACTTCGATATCGACTGGCAATCTATCGATAGCGACGGCGAGGATCGCACGGTTGGTAGGCCGCACATCGCCGATGCGCTGGTTGCCGCCGGGTACTTTCCTGATCGCAGCACCGCGTTCGCCGAGGTGCTGCACCCGCGTTCGCGCTACTACCTGCCGACCTATGCGATCGAGACGGCCGACGCGATTCGTATGGTGCGAGAGGCTGGTGGGCTGCCCGTGCTCGCGCACCCCGCGGCGGGGCGCATGACGCGCTCCGTCGACATGTCGGCGCTCGAGGTATTTGTTGCGGCCGGGCTTTGGGGCATCGAGCTTGATCACCCCGAGAATCTCGAGCGTTGGATCCCTCCGCTCGCTGAGTTCGCCGCCCGCAATGGGCTGCACGTGACCGGTGCGAGTGACTACCACGGTGCGGGCAAAGACAATCGGCTGGGGGAGCGGACCTCATCGGCCGAGACCTGGAACTTGATTCGCTCGCTCGTGGCGGTGCCGCGGTGACGAGTTGCCCCTGTGGGCGAGCCGACTACGCCGAGTGCTGCGGGCCGCTGCACGACGGCACGGCAGAAGCGCCGACCGCCGAGCGACTGATGCGCTCGCGCTACAGCGCATTTGCGCTCTGTCTCGGTGACTACCTGTTGCGCAGCTGGCACAGCTCGACCAGACCCGCCGCCGCAGAATTTGAGCTCGACAGCGACGTGATCTGGAAGCGGCTGCTCATCGAACAGACCGAGGCGGGTGGGCCGTTCGATGCCGAGGGCTACGTGACGTTCACCGCGATTGCGCGCACCCCAGAGGGACGCTTCGAGCAGCGCGAACGCAGCCGCTTTCTGCGCGAAAACGGCTGCTGGCGCTACGTTGACGGCACCGATTCCCCGTAGGCGGCAACGCCGCCTCAGCGCAAACGAGTTCAAACGACACGGTTTCGCCGAAACTACACAAGAATCTCATGTGGTTTCGCCGAAACTGTGTCGTTTCGTGGAGAAGAAGGTCGCGGTTAGGTTCTCGCCCTACTGCTAGGCCTCAGCGGCTGCGGAGCCAGCGGGTGCTGCGCCGGCGTCTGCTGATCCAGCGCCCTGCTCACTGCTAGCTGCAGCAGCGCCTGCCCCGCGCCCGCGGCCACCACGGCGGCGGCGCCTGCGAGGCGCGGCGCTACCCTCGGGTGCGAGAGGCTCGTTCGAGGTGCCCGGCTCGCTCTTGCCCTCTGAGTCGTGCCCGTGGCCCTCGTGGCCGTGTGCCTCGTGGCGTCCGCGACCCTGCGGGTTGTCGCTGCGCGTGCGGCGGCGGGTGCGGCTATGCACGGGGCGCTCTTCGCCGCCCTCGCTGCGCTTCTCAGCGCGAGGGGCGCGATCCTTGACAGGGGTTGCCTTGATGCGGCCTTTGGTTCCCTCGGGAATGTTCAGGTCGGTGTACAGGTGCGGCGACGAGCTGTAGGTCTCGACGGGCTCGGGAATGCCGAACTCGAGCGCCTTGTTGATGAGCGCCCACTTGTGCATGTCTTCCCAGTCGACAAAGGTGACTGCGATACCGCTGCGGCCCGCACGGCCGGTGCGGCCGACGCGGTGCAGGTAGGTCTTCTCGTCGTCGGGCACGGTGTGGTTAATGACGTGCGTCACATCGTCGACGTCGATGCCGCGTGCGGCGACGTCTGTGGCGATCAAGATCTCTTTCTTGCCGGCCTTGAACGCAGCCATAGCGCGCTCGCGCTGATCCTGATTGAGATCGCCGTGCACGCTCGCGGCGGAAAAACCGCGGTCGGTGAGTTCTTCTTGCAACTTCGCGGCGGCGCGCTTGGTGCGCATGAAGATCACGGTCTTGCCGCGACCCTCGGCCTGCAGAATGCGGCCGATGACCTCGTCTTTGTCGAGCGAGTGCGCTCGGTAGATGTTGTGCTCGATGTTCGCCTGCATCGCGCCCTCGTCAGGGTCGGTCGCGCGAATGTGAATGGGCATGCGCATGAAGCGGCGCGCGAGCGCGACGATCGTACCCGGCATGGTCGCCGAGAACAGCATGGTGTGGCGGTTCTCAGGGGTCTGTGCGAACAGCTTCTCAATGTCTGCGAGAAAGCCGAGATCGAGCATTTTGTCGGCCTCGTCGAGCACCATCTCGCGCACGTTCTTGAGGTCGAGCAGGCGCTGGCCTGCGAGGTCGAGCAGACGGCCCGGCGTACCGACGACCACCTGAGCGCCAGCCTTCAGCTGCTCGATCTGGCCCTCGTATGCCTTGCCACCATAGATTGCGGTGACCTGCACGTCGCGGCCACGCGAAGCAAGATCGAGGTCTTCGAATACCTGCACCGCAAGCTCGCGGGTGGGCACGAC
Source organism: Actinomycetota bacterium (assembly GCA_020161315.1). Classification (GTDB taxonomy): domain Bacteria; phylum Actinomycetota; class Actinomycetes; order Actinomycetales; family Microbacteriaceae; genus Leucobacter. The sequence goes on from JAIUOH010000003.1 coordinate 12,736, forward strand.
GACGAGCGCCTGCACCCCGGGTTCGGGCGAAGCTCCGATGCGCTGCAAGAGTGGCAGGCCGAAACCAAAGGTCTTGCCGGTGCCGGTCTTTGCCTGGCCGATGATGTCTTGCCCGCTGATTGCTAGGGGAATCGTCTGCTCTTGAATCGGGAAGGCTTCGACGATGCCCTGTGCGGCGAGCACGTCAACCATGTCTTGGTCGACGCCGAGTTCGGTGAACGTTGTCACGTGTGATCCTGTCGGTGATGTCACTACGCGCTGACTCACCCAGGCGTAGCACGTCGGGCTCCAATGGCCGCGACGTAAAAGAACGGTTTGCAGCAGCTTGCAAAATTAGCTGCTCCGTACAGTCTATGCGTTGTGTGGGGGCAGAGGCCGGTACACTAGCGACGTGTTCGAGTGGATCAAACGGCTGCGCAAAGAGAAGATGCCCACGCGCAAACTCGGCTCGCGCGATGCGGGCGACGAGGCGGTGCGCCTCGAACTTTCGGCGTTTGCGCCTGGCGTCATGCCGTTTTTGGGTCTCACCACCTATCTGCAGTTGGGCCTGTACGAGGCTGCTGCACGCGCGGTCGCCGGCGCCCCGAACCTTGAATCAAAAGAGGTGCTCGCCCGCTCTGCTGGCGTCACGCTCACGAAGCACCAGCGGCTGAGCGAAGAACTGCGCCGCCGCGGCCGCGAACCGCACCTAGTGATGCAGCCCTATACGCCCGTGATTGACCGCTACATCGAGCGCATCGACACGCCCGACTGGCACCAGCACGTGCTCTCGATCTACCTTGTCGGAGGTCTCTTCGACGGCTTCTTTGCAGAGCTCGCTCGCGGCATCGACGATGGGTTTCGCAGCGAGGCTATCGAGATCCTTGTCGATAACACTGGTCGCGAAGACCTGAACAAGCTGCTTGCCGCAGAAATTGCGGTGGATCCCCAGCTCGCAAACCGGCTTGCCCTGTGGGGGCGCCGCCTCGTCGGCGACACCCTGCTTGTATCGCGAGAGGTGCTTGCGCTGAGCGAGGGGCGCACCTTCGTCGCGAGCCACGTTGAGCCGATCTTTACTGAGCTCATTGCCGAGCACTCGCGCCGCATGGACGACCTCGGCCTCACCGCCTAGTTTCGGCGAGTATTGATGACCGTTCGGTTGCCACTCGTCTTGCAGGGTCACGGCGAGGATCGCGATGGCCTTTTGCGCTGTGACTACTTCGAAGCGTCGCGCTGTCGCTCGTGCTCGCTTATTGAGACGCCCTATGCGGTGCAGCTGAGCGACAAAGAGCGGAGGTGCCGCGAGCTGTTGCCCTCAGTGCCTGGTGACGGGTGGTTGCCATCGTTTAGCGGCGGGTATCGGGGCTTTCGCAACCGCGTAAAGCTTGTCGTTGGTGGCTCTGCTGGAGCGGTGACGCTCGGCATTCTCGGGCCAGACGGTGCCGGGGTCGACCTGCGTGAGTGCGCCATTCAGGCGCCCGAGATCGCCGCAGTCATTCCTGAGATCGCCGCGTTTCTCGAGTCGACCGGGCTCGAACCCTACGATGTGCCCGCGCGTCGCGGAGAGCTGAAGTTTGTGCACGTCACGGTGGCGCCAGCTTCGGAGGACGGTGTGTCGCCGCTCATGCTGCGCATAGTGGGGCGAACGCAGCAGACCCTCGACGTGGTGCGCGCGCGCCTTGATGCACTTCGCACAGCAGTGCCTCACGCCGTCGTGATTTCGGTGAATCTGCTGCCCGAGCACAAGGCCGTGCTCGAAGGTGAGCGCGAGGAGCTGCTGCTCGGATCGTCGCTGCCAATGCGGCTAGGGTTTGCAGACCGCCCGCTGACGCTGCACCTGATGCCGCAGAGTTTCTTTCAGACCAACACCGCGGTGGCACGTGAGCTGTACGCGCAGGTTGCGGAGTGGGTGGTGGGCGTGCGGCCAGCGTCGCTCTGGGATCTCTACTGCGGTGTCGGTGGCTTCGCCCTGCACTGCGCGGCGGCGCTTGGTGATCGGGCCTGTCGGGTGCTGGGTGTCGAGCTCAGCGAGGCTGCGATTGATTCTGCCAGGCGATCCTCGAATGAAGCCGAACTCAGGGCCGAATTTCTTGCCGCCGACGCGACGCGCTTTGCCGTAACCGCCGCGCCAGAGAGCCTGCCCGAGCTGCTGATCGTGAACCCGCCGCGCCGTGGCATTGGTGTCGAGCTTGCCGAGTGGATCGAGGGGAGTGGTATTCGGCACCTCGTGTACTCGAGCTGCAACCCCGAGAGTCTTGCGCGTGACCTCGCCGCGATGCCTTCGTACGCGGTGAAAGAAGGGCGGGTGTTTGATATGTTCCCGCATACTTCACACTTAGAGGTCGCTGTTCTGCTCGAGCGAGCCCAGTAGTCTCGAAACTCATCTGCGCAATTCTGAGATTGCGCGTAAACTGGTTGCATGAGCACCGCAGTTCCACTCCAGGCAAGCCCCGCCTTTGGCGAGGGGTTTCGCATGCTACTCGCGGCCGCAGGCAATGGTGCGCTGCTCGCCGAGCTGATCGGGGTGCGCCCCTCGCAGGTCACTCGCTGGCGACAGGGGGTGCAGGCACCTTCTGCAGAATCCGCCCGGGCGATCATGGATTTCGCGTACATCGTGGCTCGCGCTGAGTCGGTGATGCACGAGAAGGTGGTGCCGATCTGGCTTGACTCGCCCAACCAGTTTCTGCGCGGCTCGACGCCGCGCGAGTGCATCAGGCTCGGCCGCATTGCCGAAGTGATCGGTGCGCTTGACGCCGAAGACGAGGGCGCATACGCGTAACGTGAACTACCGCTCAGCACGATGACTCGCCTGTACCGCTGCTATCCACGCATTCCCGGCGCCCGTCGAGGCAAGCCCGGACACTGGAGCTATGTGCCATCGCCGCAACTGCACGGCCGTTGGGACAACGCCGATCTTTTTGACTCGTGGTATTTCTCGCGCAGCGCGATGGGCGCCGTAGCAGAGAGCTTCTACAACAAGCAGCGCTGGATTCCTGAGGTGTTTCTCACCCCCGCTGGCCACGCTCGCGCGCTTGCGGTGTTCGAATATGACGACAACAAGCCGCTGCTAGATCTTGACGATGCAGCGGTGCTCGCCGAGCTTGGAGTGCGGCCCAGTCAGATCGTGGTGCAAGACCTCACTACGACACAAGAACTGGCGAGGCGCATCTTCGCGAGGGCAAGCCAGGATCATGCCGGAATCTCGTGGTGGTCATCACAGCTGCCCTCAGAAAACTCTGTGCTGCTTTGGGGCGCAGATAGTCAGCCGCCACAGGGCCTGCGACTCGTGGGCATTGAACAGCTCAGCGTCGACCACCCCGCGGTGATCGACGCTGCGTCTCGGCTGTTTCGAGTGCTGGGCTAGCTGACGAAGCCGACCTTGCGGCCAGCTTCGGCGCCGAGCTCGACGTACGAGATTGAGTCGGTGTCGACGAGGTACTGGCGGCCCTTGGTGTCGGTCAGCGAGAGCAGCGCTGAGTCGTTTGCGACCGCCTGCTCAATCTGGCCGCGCACAGCGTCGGCGGTGGCGTCGGTCTCGAACGAGAGTTCACGGGGTGAGTGCTTAATGCCGATGCGAACTTCCACGGTTCCTCCTGGTAATGCGGCGCCCATCGGGCGACGAAAGGTCTCTCTGTGAGTCTAGGTGCGCAGCACCCGAGTTTGGCCCTGCCGCAGCCCCATTTCGCCCACAGCGCAGCGCACACGGTGCGGTGTCTGCAACGCCGTTTGGGCTCGCTGCAGACACCGCACCAAGAAGCGGGCTAGCCAGCTGTCGGGGTCAGCGTGAGGGTGTCTTTCGCGGCTGCCTTCACCGCGTCAGGGGTGAAAGCCCACGGGCGTTGCACACCGGTCGCCCAGTCGTGAGTCTGATCGGTGTAGTGCGGGTTGAACGCGTGACCGCTCGCGCCTGTCAGGTGAATCCAGGTCGACGCATCCCAATCGCTCGGGTCGATCACCATGCGCATCGACGGCACATTCGTCGTGGCGTAGCCCTCATCGAGTGCCCAACCCGTTGCGTTGACCACGCCTGAACCACCACCAACCTCGTAGGGCCCGCGGTTGAATAGCCACTCGAGAGGCGCGATGCCGCTCGAGCCGAAGGTGCCGTGCGTGAGGGTGATTGCGTGCAGCTTGCCCCAGTTCCACTTCGACTGATCAGCGCCCTGCGCCTCGGTTAGCTCGTCGTATGCATTCTGGGCTGCGACCACGAGCAGGCCCTGCTGCGATGTAATGTCGGCGTCCTCGTTCTGCCACCATTCCGAGTCTGGCTGTTCAAGTTGCTGCGCAAAGAAAGTAGCCAAACGGCTCTGGTCGTCGCGCGAGATGTCGGTGGCCTTGCCGCTAAGCATGAGTTTCGTGACCTGATTCCACAGCACATTGGCGTAGGCCGCCTCCGCGCTGTCAGGGTCGTTCTGCCCGTTCCACTTGAGCATCGCATTGACCGCGGTGACGACGCCCTGTTCTTCGACGGTGAGGGTGTCGAACAGGCCGTCGTACGCGCGCTGCAACGACTTCGCGGCAGGCATCTGGTTATCCATCTGAATGTCGGCCATCTTTTGTGAGGTGATCGGCCCCTCGGCGATCGCATCATCGAGCAGTTCGGCGATGCGGGCTGCGCGGTAGCCGTAATCCCAATCTCGGCTCAAGAAATAGGGGTAGCTGTCGCTCACGATGGCGTTGTTGGCGGTGACGATGTAGCCCGAGTCAGGGTTGTAGAGCATCGGCTGATCTTCGAAGGGAATGTACCCCTGCCAGTCGTATGCGCTGTCCCAGCCGGGTTGCGGCAACCAGCCGTCGCCAGCCCCGCGAATCGGCAGCTTGCCGGGCGCCTGATACCCGATATTGCCCTTGGTGTCTGCGTAGATGAGGTTTTGCGCGGGCACATCGAAGAGTGCGGCAGCAGCGCGGAAATCATCGAAGTTCTTCGCGGTGTTGAGTGCGAAGATACCCTCACCTGTGTTACCCGCGTCGAGGGCGGTCCAGCGCAGGCTCACAGCGTACTCGCCCGACAACTCACTGGCCTCGTTTGAGGGCGCCGTGGGGGCTTCGTCTGCGCCGATGCCCGTGCCCACGATTGGCTGTTCAGTGATCGCGGTGAAGTCAGGAGTGAGGCCAGAAATGATTGGGCCATGAGCGGTCGATCGCACTTCAAGGGGCACATCTTCGCCGCCCGCAACCTTGATGACCTCTTTGCGCACCGTGACGTCGTGCTTCTTGCCGTCTTGCCAGTAGCTGTCGCCATCGACCCGCTCGATGTAGAGATCGGCGACATCGGTGGTGAGGTTCGTGAATCCCCACGCGACCTGATCGTTGTGCCCGATGACGATACCCGGAAGACCAGAGAAGCTAAAGCCTGCGACCTCGAAGGGGCAGGCCTCGCTCACCGTACTGCAGCGCAGCTGCATCTGCGTCCATACCGAGGGCAGTGAGGCACCGAGGTGGGGGTCGTTCGCCAGCAGCGGGCTGCCCGTCTCGGTGTGCTCACCGGCCACAACCCACGAGTTCGAACCCACGCCCTCGCTTTGAGAGGTGATCATTTCGTCGACTGCCTGAATTGACTCGAGGGTGTCGCTGAGTGTGCTGCTGCCGAGGGCATCGCTCAGCGCCCCCGAAACTCGTGAACCGGCGGCATTCAACTTTGCCCGCAACGTTGCTGCGGGTAATTCGAGCGCCCAGTTCTTATCAACGATCACAGGGTGCTCGTCGAATGGATATCCGGGGTACAGTGCCGAAAGCTGTGCTGCGTCGAACTCTTGAGCAGCGATCGCGCGAGTGGTCTCGTCTTCGATGTTTGTGCGCAGATCCCACGCCATCGCCTTGAGCCAAGCGATTGAATCAACCGCGGTCCATGGTTCGGGGGAGTAATCGGAATTCTGCAAACCGAGGGCGGCGTACTCGAGCGAGAGCGCTGATCCTTTTCGCTCTGCCATGTACGCGTTGACCCCAGCCGCGTAGGCCTCGAAGTAAGCACGAGTCTCGGGCTGCAGGGCTTCTACCTCTTGCTTCGCGACTTCGTGCCAGCCGAGTGAGCGCAGAAACTTGTCGGTGCCGAGCTGCGACTCGCCAAAGAGCTCGCTCAGTCTGCCAGCTGTCAGGTGCCGACGAAAGTCCATCTCCCAGAAGCGATCTTGTGCGTGCACAAACCCCTGCGCGAAGAAAAGATCTTGACTGCTCTCGGCGGTGATTGTCGGGATTCCGCTGCTGTCTCGCTGCACAGTGACGTCGTGCTCAAGGCCAGCTACCTGAAGGGTGCCCGTCGTTTGCGGAAACGAACGTTGCACGGTGTACCAGCCGAAGCCGCCAGCACCAAGACCGAGCACCAGAATGACCCCGAGCGTCCAGCCGAGGGCGCGCAAGAGACGCCGTTTCTTTTTCGGTTTCGCAGGGGCGTGCGCTTCTTCGTTCGAGTGCGTCATTGCAATCTTTCTTCGCGAGGATCTGTGTCTAGCCCAGTTTACACTGGCCACCGACAAAGCCCGAACCTCACTGTCGTGTGCGCACAATCCAACAACGTCGGTGGTGACCTCTACCCTGATGACATGACCAATTTCGATGATTCGCAGCAGCAGGTGCTCGACCTCGACCCGATGCAGCATGCCCGTGTGCTCGGGGCGCCGGGCAGCGGCAAAACGATGCTGCTGGTCGAGTCGTTTGCCCGTGTCTCGAGTCTCGAAGGTTGGAGCGAGGGCGACGTGCTTGTGCTCGCCCCGAACCGGCTGGTGGGTGCAGACCTGCGGGGTCGCATCGAACGACGCATTGCGCGCCCGATTGGGGGCACCTTCGTGCGCACGGCACCATCGCTCGCCTTTGCCATGTTGCAGCGAGACGCGGCCTTGCGGGGTGAGCCCGCACCGCGCCTGCTTACCGGTACTGCCCACGACGAGGTGATCGAGTCGGTGGTGCAGGCGGCGCTCTTGCTGCCCGAGCAAGGCGAGCGGGCGGCGACGTTTGTGCCAGAGGTGCTGTTGAGCGAGGCGTTTCGTGCTGAGATGCGCGAGCTGAGTCGTGTGCTCGATGATTTTGCGCTGCAACCTGGCGAGCTCATTGCGAGCCTAGCTGAGATTCGCGTGGGTGCTGCCCCGGGCATCGCGGCGGGAGCCGATGAGTTTCTGCCGCAGTGGGTGGCTGCCCTCGAACTGCTTGAAGTGGTTGAGCAGCGTCTGCGAGAAGACCGGCAAGGCGAGCTGTCGTCGAGTGCCCTCCTGCGCGCCGCCTGCGAAGTGCTGCGCACCCGCGAAGATGCCCGGGTGCCGCGGCTCGTGCTGGTAGACGATGCGGCTGAGCTCGGTGAGGGTGCGCTTGGCCTGCTCGCTGCGCTCGTTGAGCGGGGCACGCGAGTGTGGGCGTTTGGCGACCCAGACACCGCGACAGGCGCGTTCCACGGCGAGCGCACCAGGGTATTCGCGGGTCTCGAAGCCGAGCTCTCCAGAAAGCATCGATCTCGTGTGCCTCGGTTTGGTGAGCAGCAGGTGGTGCTCGACAGGGTGTACCGGCACGGGCAGCCGTTGCGCGAACTTGTTACCTCGTTGACCGGTCGAATCGGTGCGGCGGGCGCGGGGCAGCAGCGTCGTGCGACGTCTGCGTTTGAAGGCTTGGCAGCTACTTACGAAATTCAAGAGGCGCGGGATCGCGAGGGCGTTAAGGCGCGAAATGCTGTGCCGGTGCGCTTCGCGGTAGCCACGACACCAGCCGAGCAGCTCGGCGTGATTGCGCACCGCATGCGTGCTGCACACCTTGGGCTTGCCGGGGGGCCGCGCACCCCCTGGTCTGAAATGGCGGTGATCTGCCGCAGCCGAGCCGAAGTGAAACGCGTCGCGCGGCTGCTTGCCGGGCACCAGGTGCCCAGCGGGGTTGCCGCGGGCGGTGTCGTATTGCGCGAGCACCAGCTGGTCAGGGAAATGGTGAGATTGCTGCAGCACGCGCTCGGCATTGCGCCAATCGGTGCGAGAGAGCTGCCGCAACTGCTCACCGGAACGATCGGCGGGCTCGACCCGATTTCGTTGCGTCGACTACGCGGTGCGTTGCGTTTGCAAGAGGTGAGGCAAGCGCAGGCTGACGGGCGAACAGCGATGAGCGCCGATGAGCTGCTGCTCGAGCACTTCAGCGCGCCCGGCGATCGGGCCGCTCTCGACATGCGCCCAGCGCGTCGGCTGCGACGACTTGGAGTGATTGCTGCAAAGGCGGCAGCGGCGTATGCGTCGGGCGGCACCCCACGTGAGGTGCTTTGGCAGATCTGGCAGGGGAGTGGTCTGGCCTCGCCGCTGCAGGATCAAGCGCTTGAACAGCGCGGAGTGCGCTCTGACGAAGCGCACCGGGCGCTCGACGCGGTGGTTGGTCTGTTCTTCGTGCTGCAACGGCACGAAGAACAAGACAGCGAGGTGCCGATAAGTGAGGTGCTCGAAGAACTGCTGCTGAGCGCGGTGGCCACCGACTCGCTCGCCGCGCAAAGCGAGCGCGACGTGGTGACGATCACCACGCCGCAGGGTGTGATCGGCAAAGAGTTCGAGATGGTCTGCGTGCTCGGAGTGCAAGACGGTGCCTGGCCGAACCTGCGCGCTCGAGGTTCACAGCTTGGGGTGACCGCACTCGAGCGTCTGCTGCGGGGCGACGAGGCGACGCGACCGTCACGTCGCGAGACCATGCATGACGAGCTCAGGCTGTTTGCCCACTCCGTAGCCCGCGCGAAGCGCGAGGTGCTTGTGGTCTCGGTCTCGAACGAAGAGCAGCACCCGGGGGCATTCTTCTCGCTCGGCGCGAAATACCGCGTGACAGAGGCGCTGCCGAGCAGCCGGTTGACGTTACGTGGCGCGGTAGCAGAAATGCGGCGCAGGCTGAGTGACGACGACGGCGACGCTGAAGCGAAAGCGGCACTCGTAGCGCTGGCCCGCGACGGCGTTCCCGGTGCAGACCCGAGCGAGTGGTACGGAGTAATGGCGCCAAGTTCAGATGCGCCGCTTGCTGATATCGAGAACGATGCAGACGCCTCGGTGTCGGTGAGTCCCTCTCAAATGGAGCGCGCCGAGCGGTGCCCTCTCGATTGGTTTATCTCACGCATTGGGGCAGGCGTTTCTGACTACCGCGCCAACATTGGCACGCTATTGCACCGAGCAATGGAAACCGCGCTGCCGGGGGCCAACGCAGAAGACCTCATGAGTGAGGTGCAACGGCACTGGGGCAGCCTGAAGTTTGAAGCTGAGTGGCAAGAGCAGCGCGCGCTCCACGAGACCGAGGCAATGGCCGCGGCGATTGCGAGCTATCTCGGCACCTTTGAGCGATCGGGTAGCGAGCTGCTCGCTGACGAGGCATCGTTTGTGTTGCCGATTGAGTTTGTGAAGCTTCGGGGCACTGCCGATCGAATTGAATCTGAATCGCTTGGTGAAGCAGGGGAGGGGCTTACTGTGGTCGACCTCAAAACGGGGCGCACCCTACCCACCGCCGCTGAGCTTGAGCAACACGCGCAGCTGCAGGCCTACCAACTGGGTGTGCTGCGGGGCGCCTTTTCAGATGCCTCGGGCACACCGATTGAGCAGGCGTCGGTGGTGGGTGCCAAACTGCTCTATGTGCACCCAGATACGCTTGGAGCTACCCGAAAGAAGCGGGGCGAGCAATACGTCGAGGTGGCTCAGCAGGGCCTTGACCTTGAGCAGCAGCGGGCGCTCGAAGAACGGGTGCTCAACGTTGGGCGCATTATGGCGGGCTCGAGTTTTACCGCGCAGCTCGAACATCACTGCCAGAACGATCACGCACCCGGCAGGGCCTGCAGCATCCACATCATTCCGGCGGTGAGCCACGCATGAGCGAAACCCAAGCAGTGTTCTCTGCCGCTCGAATTGCCGAGCTCATGGCAGACGCGCCTGAGCGCGCGATCTTGCCGACGCCGCAGCAAACCGAGGTGATTGAGCAGCCGCTTGGCGACAGCGTACTTGTTGTCGCGGGCGCGGGCAGCGGCAAGACCGAGACCATGGCAAACCGGGTTGTCTGGATTGTTGCAAACGGCCTCGCCGATCCTTCGCAGGTGCTCGGCCTGACGTTCACGCGCAAGGCCGCCGGCGAGCTGGGATCGCGCATCACCGAGCGGCTCATCCGCTTTGCTGAGCGGCTTGAGCTGGCCCGACAGTCGGGGCAGCTCTCGGCCGACGAGGGTGCTCGCGCGCAAGAGCTTGCGACGCTGCTGAGCGACGGCCTCGATTTGCCAGAGGTGAGCACCTACAACGCCTTCGCCTCGGCGATCGTGCAGGAGTTTGGGGCAATTGCGGGGGTGAGCGCTGGTGCTACCGTGATTGACGCGTCAAGAGCCTGGGGCATTGCTCGTGAGATAGTGCGCGAGAGCACCGAACCGGGCCTCGTGGCAAGCACCGACTCTGTTGCCGTTGTCGTGAAACAGCTGATGACCCTCGACCATGCCGTCTCAGACAACCTCACGAGCTTCGAGGCGGTGCAGCGCAGTATTCGCGACCTTGATCGTCTCGGCACGCTGCCATATAACGACAAGAAGACCGAGGGACAGTACGCGGGGGTTCGCGATGTGCTCGCCAATATGCAAGCGACCGAACTCGCCGTGCGGCTCGCCGGGCAATTTGCGAGCGCGAAGCGCGAACGCGGCCTCATCGAATTTTCTGACCAGCTAGCCCTTGCTGTCGAAACCCTGCGGCGCTCGGCAGACGCGGTTCGTGTGCTGCGCGCTCGCACGCCGGTGGTGCTGCTCGACGAAGTGCAAGACACCTCTGTGGGGCAGACCGCGCTGCTCTCGATGCTGTTCCAAGGCAACTCGGTCATGGCTGTCGGCGATCCGCACCAATCCATCTACGGGTTTCGTGGCGCATCAGCAAGCAACCTGCAAACGTTTCATCGCGACTTTCGAGCGCAGGGTGCCGCCGAGCATCTCGCAAAAACACTCACGCTCTCGACGAGCTGGCGCAATCCGGCAACTGTGCTCGCCGCTGCCAACACGATCAGCGCTCCTCTCGCCGCAAAGCTCGAAGCCGAATCTGAAACGATCGCGGTGCGGCCACTCACGTCAAAGGCGCAGTATCTCGGTGTGAGCGAGCAAACCGACCACCCACAGCTTGAGCTGTGCGTCGAAGAGACCGTCAGCGACGAGTTCACCGCGCTCGCTGGCTGGATGCGCGAAGCGCGGGCAGCGCACCTTGCGCGTACGGGGCAGCCGGCTACAGCGGCTGTGGTGTTTCGCAGCAGGCGTCACATGGCGGCCGTCGCAGAAGCACTCTGGGCCGCGGGAGTGCCGAACCGGATCATTGGGCTCGGTGGTTTGCTCACCACCCCCGAGGTCACCGATCTCGTGAGCGCGCTGCGGTGCATCTGGTTTGCCGACGCCGAGAGCGAACTGCTGCGAGTGCTCGCAGGGCCAAGATTTCGCATCGGCGTCGCCGACCTGCGCGGCCTGAGCCAGGCAGCCACGTGGTTCTCGCAGCGAGACCACGAGAAGCAGCGCATCAGCGAAGCCGAGCGAGACGCAACGACCCGGCTCACAGACCCGGAGCGCAGTTTTACGCTGCTCGACACACTCGACGAGATCGCCGATATGGCAAAGCTCGACCACGGCGCACTGACCGGCATCACCGAGACCGGGCGAGACAGGCTTCGCGACGCTGGCCAGATGCTGCGTGCGCTGAGGCAAGAGGTGGGCGGCGACATATTGAGCCTGCTGCGCTCGGTGGTCGCGGCGCTCAGAATTGATATCGAGCTCGATGCTGCCGAACACACCGGGCACGAGGGCTCGGCCATCGCCCGAGCCAACCTCGATGCGTTCGGCGACATGGTCGAAGCATTTCTGCTGAGCGACGAACAGGGCACGCTCGACTCACTACTCTCATGGCTTGAGCGGGCTACCGAAGACGATGAGGCGGCAGAGCATGTGCCCGAGCCTGAGCCCGGCACCGTGCAACTCATCACCGTGCACGGATCGAAGGGCCTCGAATGGGACCTGGTGGCGATTCCGCGGCTGGTTGCTGACGAGTTTCCGGGCAGCTCGCGGGAGGGCGCGGGGTGGCTGCGCCCGGGGCAGATTCCAGATGAGCTGCGCGGCGACGCGGCAGCCAGACCCAGATTGAACCTTGAGATTGTCGATACGCAGAAGGAAGCTGTCGACGCGATTGCGGCGTACAAAGACGCATTGAAAGACCGTCACGCAGCAGAGGAGCGCCGCCTCGCCTATGTCGCCATAACCAGGGCCGCCTCGAGACTGTTGCTCACCGCCTCGTTCTGGGGCTCGCAGAAGGCCGCGCGTCAACCCTCGGTGTTCTTGCGCGAGCTTGCAGATGCTGGCCTCGTGCCCGAGCTTCCAGAGCAGAGTCGCCACGAGAGCAATCCCACGGCCGAAACAACCCGCACGCTGCAGTGGCCGATTGACCCGCTCGGCACGCGACAGACCGCGGTGCACGCGGCGGCTCGGGCGGTGCAAGAGGGGCTGAAAGAGTCGCTCGGTGCGCCGCTGCACCCGGTCGTCGAACTGCTGCTCGCAGAGCGCGCTGAGCTTGCGAGAGACAGCGCCGGTGATGTTGGATTGGGGCGCGGCCACGCGAGCGCAGCTGCGCCTGCTGCGAGGCTGACGGCATCGACCTTTCACGAGTTCATCGAGGACCCCGTAGAGGCGGAGCGGCGTCGGCTGCGCCCGCTGCCGGTGCGCCCGTACCGGCGCACGCGAACCGGCAACCTGTTTCACGAGTGGGTTGAGCGTCGAGCGAGCACCCCCGGCGGCACCTCGCTTGAACTCGCCGGGTTCGACGTTGAGGCCGAAGACGACATAGAACTCGCCACCGTTTCGCCACAGGATCCGCACGAAGACCTTGGCGCGCTCATCGAGCAATTCGAACGCTCGCGCTGGGCAGACAGGCAGCCGGTGGCGGTTGAGCTTGAAATCACCCTGCCGTTTGCGGGTCGCACGCTGGTCTGCAAGCTCGACGCGGTCTATCGAGACGACTCAGGTGAGCATCCGCGTTTCGAGGTGGTCGACTGGAAGTCAGGTAGGCCGCCGAAAACCGACGAAGAGCGCTCGCTCCGCTTTCTTCAGCTCGACCTCTACCGGCACGCCTACGCGCGATGGGCGCAGCTTGACCCCGGGCACATCGACGTCACGCTGTTCTACGTTGCCGAGGGGCAAGAACTCAGGGGCGAACAGCGCCGAAGCTTCGAAGAACTTGAAGAGATGTGGTGCAACACCCAGGTCTAGGGCATGGCTTGAAAATGGTGTCGAGCTGCGGTGCGTCCTAAGTCAGCACCGCCATTTACAAGACATGCCCTAGCGTCCCTCGGGCTCAGCCTGAGTCTCGGCCGAGTTGTCCTCTGCCTCAGTCTCGCCACTACGGGCGTCGGCATGACCGACCGGGCGCTTGATGTCACCGTGCGGGGGCTCGTCGCCAAAGAAGTCGCTGTCGGCAAAGAACTCGCGATCCTCGTCGAGCGATTCGAACTCAGCCGTCTCTGAACGCGAGTCGTACTCAACCACGGGGGTCTCATCGAGCATCCGCTCGACTTCGTGCTCAGTGAGCACCCGCTGCTTCGGCAGGGGAGCGCCGAGCAGACTCAGCCGATCTACGAGCCGGTCGAGCATGGTGACGGCGTCATCAACCACGCCCTGATCGTGCGACTCGAAGCCGTGCAGCAGCCATTTTGCGACCTCGAGCTCGTGATAGAACCGGGCCCGCACCGCAAGCTCCTGCTGGCCCGAAACGCCGCGCAGCGCGGTGTACCTCGCAATGGTCGAGTCGAACACCTCGGGGTCAGCTAGCAGCAGCCAGTGCAGATCGGCTGCGGGGTCGCCAAGCGAAAGCTCATGCCAGCCGAGCACGCCGGTGAGCTCGCTGCCATTCGTGAGCAGCAGCTCTGGGGCAAATGCCCCGTGCACCACGGTGGGTTCGAAGCCCCAGACCTGCGGAGCCTCGAGCACGTCGTTCCAGCGGGCGCGCACCGTCGAGGGCAGCATGCCGGTATCGGCGGCCCGTTGCACCAGGCGCGCAGCGTTTGCGCGCACCTCTTCGGCTGAACGAACCGGAAGGCCGCCCGCGCGCACGAGGCCGCCCGGCAGCGAGTGCACCGAAGCGATGGCGTCTGCCACCTCGCCGAGCAGGTCGCTATCTGCCTCGATCTGCTCGAGCATCGCGGGTACCCCCGAGAGAAACGTGCTGACGACCGCGCGAGTGTCGCCAGCGCGCGTCATGCCAAGCGTCTCGGGCACCGCAAATGGCAGTTGCGCCCGGGCGCCCTCAGCGAGCGCCGCGATGCTCAGCAGCTCAGCCGCCTGGCGCACCTCTGCGGCCGGGGTAGTGGGCACCCGCACAATGACCTCACCAGACTCGGTTTCGAGCACTGCCGAGGTAAACTCGCCATCGCTTCCAGAGCTGTGCCCCCGGGTGCCCGTGACAATGATGCCAGGCACTGCCGAGGTGGCGAGGGCGGCTAGAGTGAATGGGGTGGTGGCCATACCCTCAGCGTAGGCAGCGAATGCGCAGTGTGCGTCGCGCCACGCGCAGAGAACGCAACGCATCAGGTGAGGAGATCGAATGGCATCGGCAGCTGAACTCGTGAGCGCGGGCGGCATCCTCGATCGCGACGCCGAAACACGCATGCAAGAGCAATTACTCGATGCTGCCTGGGGCGAACCCAACACCCTGATCTTGCGTATTGCCCCGGGTGGTCGCCTACCGATCGCGCAATACGAGGATCGCCAGGGCCTTGACCTGGTCGAGGTGCGCGGGGCGCGAGACCCCGAGTATTTCTATCTTGGCCGCGTGCGCGGAGTGGCACTGTTTTGCGTCGCTGCCGAGCCAGACAGCGACGATGAGCGTTACCCCGAGCCCGAGGGCGGGTGGCAGCACCCGTTTGTGATTGGGGGTGCGCTCTCGTCACTTGAGATTGAGGTCATGACAGTCGCGCTTGCCCTGGTGAACTGGCACGCTTCGATGCCGCTTTCGGCCCGAGACGGCGGCCAGACCGCAATTGCGCAGGGTGGCTGGGCGCGAATCGACGCGCAGGGTGGCGAGCACTTTCCGCGCACCGACCCGGCTGTGATTGTGCTGGTCGAACACGGCGATCGTGTGCTGCTCGGATCGAACGTGCTCTGGGAAACCGGGCGGTTCTCGCTGCTCGCCGGCTTTGTCGAGGCGGGAGAGAGCGCCGAGCAGGCTGTGCTGCGCGAGGTGCAAGAGGAGGCGGGCGTACCGCTTGAAAACGTGCGATACGTTTCGTCACAGCCCTGGCCGTTCCCAAGGTCGTTGATGCTCGGCTACCGCGCTTCGTTGGCCGCAGGCGCTGACCCCGAGGCGCTGTGCCCCGATCCCACTGAAATCTCTGAGCTGCGCTGGTTCACGAGAGCTGAGCTGCGCCACCCAAGCCCCGAGCTGAAACTGCCGGGAACGCTCTCGATTGCGCGGGCACTTATCAATCTCTGGGTTGCCGAGGGCGACAGTGAGCAGTGACCTGCTCGACGGGCTTGACCCCGATCAGCGAGAGGCTGCTGAGTGCCTGAGAGGGCCGGTGTCGGTGCTCGCGGGGGCAGGCACGGGCAAGACCCGCACGCTCACGCACCGCATTGCGCACGGCGTGCGAGTGGGGGCCTACGCGCCCGAGCGCGTGCTCGCGGTCACGTTTACGCGCAAGGCCGCGGGCGAGTTGCAGTCACGCCTGCGCGGGCTCGGGGCCGCGGGTGTGCGTGCGCAAACCTTTCACGGAGCCGCTCTCGCGCAGCTCAGCTTCTTTTGGCCCCAGCTTGTTGGTGGAGCCGCCCCGCAGGTCGTCTCTGGCAAGGTGCCGGTGGTATCGCAGGCGGTTGAATCGCTCGGTCTTCGTTTGCCGGGTGAAACGCTGCGAGATATTGCGGCTGAGATTGAATGGCGCAAAGTGTCGATGCTCGATCTCGATGCTTACGCCGCCAAGCTTGTTGCGACCCGCGACCCGAGGCCAGTGCCCGCGGGGGTGAGTGCCGAGCAACTACTCGATATTCAAGAAAAATATGCGGCGGTGCTCACCGAGAGGCGGCAAATCGATTTCGAAGACGTGCTGGTGCTCACCACCGGCATGCTTGAAACCGAGCCGCGAGCCGCGGTGCAGGTGCGCGAGCGCTACCGGTTTTTCACCGTCGACGAGTATCAGGACGTTTCGCCGCTGCAGCACTCGCTGCTGCAGGTGTGGCTCGGGGACCGCGACGAGCTCTGCGTGGTCGGCGACGCAAGCCAGACCATCTACAGCTTTGCCGGGGCGTCGAGCTCGTATCTGCTGCGATTCGGTCGCGAACACCCGGGCGCCCGCGAATTCAGGCTTGAGCGAAACTACCGCTCGACCGAGCCGATTGTACGGGTAGCTAACCAGCTGATGCGCGGCCGGCCCGGCGCGCTGACGCTGCGTGCAGAACGCGGCGCTGCTGCGGGCACTGAAGCGAGCGTGGCCCCTGGTGTCGCCGCGGCCACGCCTGGGCGCCCGGCCGCCCCGGTTGCTGCGGAGTGGTTCGCAAACGAGCGCGACGAGGCGAAGGCAGTAGCCGGTGCGATTCGGGACAGCATTGCGGGTGGTGTGCCCGCGAGTGAAATCGCGGTGCTCTATCGCGCAAACGCGCAGTCAGCCGCGATCGAGGGGGAGCTGCAGGCGCTCGGGGTCTCTGCGCGAGTGCACGGTGCGCAACGATTCTTTGATCGAGCCGAGGTTCGCCAGGCTGTGATGCTGATGCGTGGCCAGGCGAAGGTCGCTGACGATCGACCGCTCTTTCAGGTGGTGAGTGATGTGTTGCGCGCCTGCGGCTGGAACGCAACGCCGCCCGAGGGGGGAGCCGCGCGTGAGCGCTGGGATGCGTTGAATGCGATTCTGACGCTGCTCGATGAGCAACCGGCGGGCACAACGATGCAGTCGTTCAGCGAAGAGCTGCTCGAGCGGTCGCGGGCGCACCACGAGCCAACGGTTGAGTCGGTGACGCTCAGCGCGGTGCACTCGGCGAAGGGTCTCGAGTGGCAGCTGGTGCACCTGATCGGCATGAGCGAGGGGCTACTGCCGAACGCATACGCCGATGACGAGTCGGCGATCGATGAGGAACGCAGACTTGCCTACGTCGCGTTTACGCGCGCGCGCGACGAGCTACGTATCTCGGGAACCGCTGGTGCTGGCTCACAGAGGCAACCGTCTCGCTTCGTCGCAGAGGCCGGCGTGGTCTTTGGCGGAACCTAGCGTCCGTCTGAGAACAGGCCGCAGCCGCAGTCGCGATGCGGCACTACCGCCGCCGCGCTCGGGGCAAACACGGGCACTCCCGTGTGTACGGGAAATCGCACCCGAGCGGCACCGGGGCTCTTGACGCCGCTCTGCCACTCTCGAATTGCGGCGATAGCGAGGTTCGCGGCAAACTCGGCGCTGTGTACCGTCTCTGCCGCGGGTATCTGCTTCGAAAGTTGCGCTGCCAGCACCGCAAGCTGCGGATCGGTTTCAAAGCGATGCTGCTCGACGCACGCGAGGCAGGGTGAACCCATGGCATGCACGAGTGGGCCGGCGTACAGGCTGGTGTCGGTGAGATTAATTGGAAAGTGGGGCACCCCTCGGCTGTACAGACGCTGCGGTATGGCCCCAGCGCCCAGAAACCGTTCGACCACGACCGCGAAGTCGGGCGTGAATGCCGAAGCATCTTCACTCGCAGCTTCGAGCCTTGGCGCACCCAAATGTGGAGTTGCGCTCACAGTGACAGAAGCGCCGGTACGCGCCAGGTGGGTGCCGAGCGTGTGAGCAAACTGGCCGTTGCCGAGCACTTCGATCTGCGGCAGGGCCGCTTTTCTGTTGGTTGGCTTTTTCTGAGCCGAGGCTCGAGCTGGCGACAGTTGCACGAGCACTGCCTCAAGCCTATGCAGCAGGCGCTGCTGTGCGTGCGGTGTCAAACCGCACTTCTTTGCGACCGCGGGTAGTTCGCGCGCGCTCAGACCCGCGCGTAGCTTTCCTATGAATCGCTGCTCAGCTGGCGTGGGTGAGTGCAGGCGGACTCGCGCCTCATCAAACCCGAAACGTAGGGTCTCGGTGGACTCCCAGCAGAGCGGGTAGGTCGGGTCTAGTTGAATTCGGGGGGCCTTCATGTGCCCATCTTGCGTGACACAGATACGCAAAAGAGGGTTATCCACATAATTGCGAAAAAGTCATAATAGCCGTGGCCTGTGTAAAACAAGTTGAGGCCTCGCAAGTTGCGAGGCCTCAACGCTGCGGCTGTATGTGCCGCGAGATTTTGGCTACACCGGAGGCGGCTGCAGCGGGCCCCCGGGTGTTTGCCCCTCGTCGCTGGCGTCAAGCAACTCGGCAAGAGCGCGGTCGAAGTCGTCGGCTGGTGCCGGCGCCGGTGAGGTTCCGTCAAGCCCCATGCGTTCGAGCAGGCGGGCCGGATGATCAAGCTCCTCAGCAGTGGGCAAAAGATCGGGGTGAGCCCACAGGGCGTCGCGTCGCTCGATGCCACCCCGTTCGGCCAGCAGGCGCCACAACGCCGCAGCCTCGCGCATTCTTCTGGGGCGCAGCTCAAGGCCGACAAGCGTACTGAATGCGTGCTCGGCAGGGCCGCCGACCGCGCGCCTGCGGCGCACCATTTCGGCGATTGCTTCGCTGCCGGGCAAACGCGAGACCGCGGTTTCAGTGACGGCGTCTACCCAACCCTCGATCAACGCGAGCATGGTTTCGAGCCGTTCGAGTGCGGCTTCTTGGGCCGGTGTCTTTGGGGGAATGAGCGCACCGCTCGACACGAGCCTCTGCATCGCGTCGGTGTCTGAGGGGTCAATATCGCGAGCAAGCTCTTCGATGCGCATGGTGTCGAGGCTCATGCCGCGCGCGTAATCGGTAATCGCTGAGACGAGGTGTAGCCGCAGCCATCGTGTGTGACGAAACAGTCTTGCGTGCGCGAGTTCGCGCACAGCGAGGTACAGTGTCACCGCTTCGGCATCCTGCTCGAGCCCATCGGCAAACGCCGCGACACCGCTCGGAATTAGTGCGCCGCCTTCGCGGCCCTGACCCTCAAAAAGTGGGATCCCGACATCGCCGCCCGCACTGACCTCGTTCGCGAGCTTGCCGATGACCTGACCGAGCTGCGTGGCGAAGAGCGCGCCGCCGACGCTACGAAGCATCGGACCGAGCCCGCCGAGCGTGCCTCCGAGCTGCTCGGGCAGCTGGCTGCTGAGCGCATCAGTGAGCGCGCGCGCAATCGACTCGGCGACGGGCTCAGAAAGACCGATCCAGGTATCGACGGTCTGTTGCACCCATTCGACGCGGGTGAGGGTGCGAGGCGCGTCTGACGTGGTGCCGACTTCTGTTGCCTCGTCGAGCCAGAGCGCCGCAACCGGAAACGAGCGCTGTGCGGTTGCGGGATCAGCGGCTGGAGTGCCCTGCGATGCGACATCAATAGCGATGCGGCGGGCAATAGACCAGTCAATTTCGCCAGAGGGATTCTGCATTGCCTGCTGCAGCGTGGCAAAGAGCCCTTGCAATGCAGCGGGATCGCCAGGCAGGCCTGCGGCTTTCGCGAACGCTGCGGGGTCGAAATCGCCGCTCGGAGTTTGGCCCGAGAGCATCTCGCCGAGCATGCGCTGCAGTTCGTTCAGCGCGTCTTCGTTTGGCTTGTCGGCAGAGTCGTCGTGCTCGCGATCGTTCATGCGCTCCACGCTACGGCACCAGCCATGAAATCAACCGGGTTCACGCAAATTGTGCGCAAGAACCGTTGCGCTCACTGCGAACAGCGCGCATTCGGTGGCCGCGATCCTCGTAATTTCAGCAATTTTGTCAGTGGCGCTCGCTAGGGTTAATGGCACGCCAGAACCCGCACCAAACGAGAGAGTTTCGACGTGACTGACCCAACCAACGCTGCTTCTCAAGATCGCCGCCGCAGAGTTTCTCCGATCGCGGTAACGGTGGTGCTTGTTGTGCTCATCGTTCTTGGCTTTCTCGGATTTGCCTCGATATTTACTGAGGTGCTTTGGTTCGACCAGCTCGGATACCTGCCAGTGCTCGTGACTCAGTGGGTTGCTGCCGGGGCAATGTTTCTCATTGGCTTTTTTGCGATGGCCATTCCGGTGTTTCTGGCGATCGATATCGCATACAGAACCCGGCCGGTATATGCGCGACTCACCGCGCAGCTCGACCGCTACCAAGAGCTGGTTGAGCCCCTGCGCAAGCTAATCAAATGGACTCTGCCCGCGGCGTTTGGTCTCTTTGGCGGCTTTGCGTCGGCGACGAGCTGGCAGCAGGTGCTGCTCTGGTTCAACTCTGCCCCATCGGGGCAGAAAGACCCCGAGTTTGGGCTCGACGTCTCGTTCTACCTGTTTTCGCTGCCGTTCTGGCAGGGAGTGCTGGGCTTCGCCTCGGCGGCCGTGCTGATCAGCCTCTTGCTCGGGGTGGCAACGAGCTATCTGTATGGAGGCATCTCGCTGGCTGGCCGTGACGTACGTGTCTCGAAGGCAACCCGCATCCAAGCGGCTGTGCTCGCGTTCCTCTACCTTGCGCTGCAGGGCGTGAGCCTCTGGCTCGACCGATACGCTGCACTCACCAACTACGACGGTCGCTTTACCGGCGCCACTTACACCGGTGTGCACGCCACGATTCCGGGCAAACAGATTCTTGCGGGCATCGCGGTGCTTGTCGCCCTACTCTTCTTGGTTACCGCCTTTACCGGCAAGTGGCGCCTGCCAGTCATTGGCACCGCACTATTGCTAGTCTCGGCGCTTGTGGTTGGGGTTGGCTACCCGTGGGCCGTGCAGGAGCTGCAGGTGCGCCCAGACGAGAAAAGCCTCGAGAACGAGTATCTGTCTCGAAATATTGAGGCCACTCGCGCTGCCTACGGCATCGACAAGGTCAAGATTGAGCGCTACGACGCGGTCACCGACGCGGAGCCCGGGCAGCTGCGCGGCGATGCCGAGACCACCGCGAACATTCGCATCATCGACCCCGAGATCGTGTCGCCCACGTTTGCGCAGCTCGAGCAGAGCAAGCAGTACTACCAGTTCCCCGAATCGCTGAGCGTCGACCGCTACGAAATTGACGGCAAGATCGAAGATACGGTGTCTGCGATTCGTGACATCGATATCTCAGACCAAAAGGGCTGGTACAACCAGACCCTGGTGTACACCCACGGCTATGGCCTGGTGGCGTCATACGGCAACCAGCGCTCGGCGAGCGGCGAACCGGTGTTCCTTGAAAGCGGCATTCCTACGAGCGGTCGGCTCGGAGAATTTGAGCCCCGTGTGTACTTCGGCATGCACTCGCCCGAGTACTCGATCGTCGGCGGCGAGCGTAAGAAGGCGATCGAAGTCGATTACCCGGCTGACGATAACGCACAGGCGTCGGCTGCAGATGCCGCTGGCGCAGATGGTTCGGGCGCAGATGCTGAGGCTACTGCTGATTCGGCGAACACTGGCGACGCCAAGGCGACCGAAGAAGCCAGTGCTGAGGCAGCAGACGGTGGCAGGCAGAACCTGACCACGTTTGCAGGCAACGGTGGGCCAGAACTCACGAATATTTTCACGAAGCTGATCTACGCGCTGAAATTCCAATCAATGGCAATCGTGCTGTCGGGTGCGGTTGTCGACGGCTCGCAAATCCTGTACGACCGCAACCCGGTCGACCGGGTGAAGAAAATCGCCCCCTACCTCACGATTGATTCGTCACCATACGCTTCAGTTGTCGACGGTGAGATCGTCTGGATCATTGACGGCTACACCACCTCGGCACAGTACCCGTACTCCGAGATGAACGACTACAACTCGCTCATTGTTGACGCTGACAATCCGCGCCAAGACCCGCTCGCCAAGCCCGTCAACTACGTGCGCAACTCGGTGAAGGCGACCGTGAACGCATACGACGGCAGCGTGACGCTCTACGCCTGGGATACAGAAGACCCGCTGCTGCAGGCCTGGGGCAAGGTGTACCCGGGTACGCTGCAGCCGGTGTCCAAAATGAGCGGTGACCTGCTCAGCCATGTGCGCTACCCGAGCGACATGTTCAAGGTGCAGCGCGAGGTGCTCTCGACCTACCACGTCACAGATGCTGACGCGTTCTACTCCGAAGAAGACGCGTGGCGCACCCCGGAAGACCCGGTAGAGGGGGCAAAGGCAGGGGCAAACAGCACTGTTGAGGTGCCCAGGCAGCCCGCTTACTACCTGACACTCGCCGCGGGCAAAGACGCTGACCCGAACTTCTCGATCTACTCGACCTACATTCCGGCGGCTCGAGGTAAGGACGTTCGAAACATTTTGACCGGTTACCTTGCCGCGAACTCGAATGCGGGCAATGTCGACGGCAAGGTCTCTGAAGACTATGGCACGCTGAAACTGCTGACGCCACCAAAGGGCAACACCGTCCCAGGCCCCGGCCAGGTGCAGACCAGCTTCACTACCGATGACAAGGTGACGGGCCTGCTGAACATTCTGCGCCAGGGCGACAGCGCCCGGGTGATCAGCGGCAACCTCTTGACTCTGCCAGTGGGTGGCGGGTTGCTCTATGTGCAACCGGTCTACGTGCAAGCGACCAATGATGCGAGCTTCCCGATTCTGCGCAGGGTGCTGGTCTCGTTTGGTGACCAGATCGCCTTCGAAGAGACGCTTGATGCGGCGCTCGACGAGCTGTTTGGTGGCAACTCTGGCGCTTCAGCCGGCGACGGTGCGGTTGCGCCAGGCGAGGAGTCTGCTGCTGGTGACGGTCCCGATGCAGTGACCCCGGCTCAGCCGGGCGACGGGGCCGATGGGTCAACGAGCGGCGTCGAGCAGTCGGCTGAGCTGACACAGGCGCTTCGTGACATGAAGAAGGCAATGGCCGACCGAGACGAGGCCATGAAGGCAGGCGACTGGGCTGCGTACGGAGAAGCAGATGAGCGTCTACGAGACGCGATCACGCGGGCTCTCTCGGCCAGCTGACATTCTCGCGAGACGGCGTGATGCGAACCTGCGCCACGCCGTCTCTGTCGGGCCGATTTGAGCAGTTTCAAGAACCGTGCTAAAGTAAATTCTTGTGCCGCGGGGTGGAGCAGTTCGGTAGCTCGCCGGGCTCATAACCCGGAGGTCGCAGGTTCAAATCCTGTCCCCGCAACGATGAGAAAGGCCCTGATCAGGTGTTTTGCACCAGATCAGGGCCTTTCGCTTTGCCCAGAACGTTACCTGTATTGCTCAGGCAGCGCGGTCGAGCGGCCCCAACCGGCACCACTCGTGGCTTTCGTGATGAGCGGGCCGACGCGGTAGGCGAGAGGAGTGGTGAGCGCGAGCGTCGTGTTTGAGTGCCCGACGCCGGGGAGCGCCACGATGTGTTGGATCAGTTCTTGCAGATCCGCATGCGACACTGCGCCGATGCGCACGAGTAGGTCTTCGCGCCCCGAGGTGGCGTGCACCTCTATGACCTCGGGAATCTCGGCGAGCAGATCGATCACATCGTCGAGCTTGCCCTGATCGAGCGCGAGCGCGGCGAACGCCTCGACGTTGATACCCACCTCCACGAGATCGAGGCGGGGCGAGAACCCGCGAAGCATGCCAGTGTCGCTGAGGCGGCGCAGGCGAGACTGCACGGTATTGCGAGATACGCCAAGCTTTTCGGCGAGCTCGCCGATCGTTTGCCTCGCGTCTTGTTCGAGCAGCGCGATCAGCTCGCCGTCGAGCCGATCGATGCTGAGCATATTGCTCACCTGTGCCTCCTGAAATTGATGAATGCTTGCGAAATTGCATAGTAGCTGGTTGGTCAGTTGATTCAGATAACTGCTTAGTGGGATTCTAGTTCGCATATTGATGAGTCGATGCGGATTTTTGGTCGTGCTCATGGCCAAGCGAGACGCGAACTACCAAAGGCGGTGGCACGTTGAAAAGCAACGAAGTGACTCTGAACCCTGTCGAGGGTAGATATCTTGACGCCACTTGCCGTGTGCTCATGACCGGAGTGCAGGCGCTCGCTCGCGTGCCGCTCGATCGCGCGCGCCTCGACGCGGCAGCTGGGCTTGGCACGGCAAGCTTTATCAGCGGCTACGAGGGATCGCCGCTCGGCGGGTATGACCTCGAGCTTGGGCGGCAGCGAAAACTGCTCGACGAACACCGCATCACGTTCGAGCCAGGGTTGAACGAAGAGGCCGCCACGATGGCGGTGCAGGGCACCCAGCTGATTCACGAACTGAAGCCCACCGTCGACGGTGTGACCGGCTACTGGTACGGCAAGGCGCCGGGGCTCGACCGCGCGGCCGACGCGTTTCGCCACGCCAACCTCATGGGCACGCATCCAGCCGGCGGCGCCGTCGCCTTCGTTGGTGACGACCCCGCGGCGAAGTCATCGAGCGTGCCGTGCGCCTCTGAACACGCGCTCGCCGACCTGATGATGCCGATCCTCTACCCATGCGATGCTGCCGAGGTGCTCGACCTTGGCCGCCACGCCGTCGCCCTGTCTCGGGCGAGCGGGCTGTGGTCGTCGATGAAGATTGTGACGTCGGTTGCTGACGGCTCGACCACGGTCGACCTTGAGGCCGGTGACACATTCGCACCAAACCTCCCGTTCGGATCGGGCCTGCACGAGCCCACCTCACGGCTGCTGCAGCCGACCCTTGGCCCGCTTGAGCGCGACATGCTTTCAACGCGCATGCGCATTGTGCGGGAGTACATCGAGCTCAACGATCTGAACCGCGTGGTGCGCCGAAGCGCCTCCGACAAGATCGGCATCGTGACAGCCGGCACTGGCTATCTCGACACGATGGAGGCGCTTGAAACGCTTGGCTTCGGTGCGAGTCGGGGGGCAGGTGCTGGCGCAAACGCAGCCACGGTCGCGGTAGGCGACGCAAACCAGCAGGCCGGCGAAAACACCTCGACCGTGCGCGTGCTCAAACTCGGCGCTGTCTGGCCGCTCTCACCAACACAGATCGCAGACTTCGCGGCGGGTCTCGACACCATCATCGTGGTCGAAGAAAAGCGCGCGTTTATCGAAACCCAGATCAAAGAGCTGCTCTACGAGCTGCCTGAGCGCCCGACAATTGTCGGCAAGCGCGACCAGGAGGGGCGCGAACTCTTCGCCGCGCACGGCGAACTCACCGCAGACAGCGTGACGAAGGCGCTCGCCACCCAGCTCGCCGCGCTGCCCGACGCCCCGGGCGTGACCCGGTGGCTCGACACCAGAAAGAACAGCCTCGGCGAGCGCATCTATCTGCCGCTCGCGCAGCGCACCCCTTACTTCTGCTCGGGCTGCCCACACAACAGCTCGACCAAGCCGCAGACCGACTCAGCATTCGGCGCGGGCATCGGCTGCCACGCAATGGTGCTGCTGATGGATGAGAAGCAGGTGGGTGACGTGGTCGGCCTGACCCAGATGGGCGGCGAGGGCACACAGTGGATCGGCATGTCGCACTTCGTTGAAAACGGCCACTTTGTGCAGAACCTCGGTGACGGCACCTATCACCACTCGGGCAGCCTCGCGATTCGCGCCTCGGTCGCGGCGAAGACCAACATCACCTATCGCATTCTCTACAACTCGACCGTCGCTATGACGGGCGGTCAAGACGCGGTCGGGCAGATGACCATCCCAGAAATGATCGGCGAGCTGCAGGCCGAGGGCGTCGCAAAGATCATTGTGACAAGCGACGACGTGCGTGCTTTGAAGAAGCAGCGCATGCCCGTGGGAATCGACGTGTGGCCGCGTGACCGCCTGGGCGAGGCGCAAGAGATCCTCGCGAAGATCTCGGGCACCACTGTGCTTATTCACGAGCAGGAGTGCGCCACCGAGCTGCGTCGCAAGCGCAAGCGTGGCCTCGCAAAGAAACCCGAAGAGTTCGTCATGATTAACGAGCGCATTTGCGAGGGCTGCGGCGACTGCGGTGAGAAGTCGAACTGCCTCTCGGTGCAGCCAGTCGATACCGAGTTTGGTCGCAAGACCCGCATTCACCAAAGCTCGTGCAACGTAGACAAGAGCTGCCTCGACGGCGATTGCCCGGCATTTGTGACGGTGCGCCGCGGCAAGAATGCCGGTAAGGGCTCAGGGCGAGGATCAGCGACGCCCGAGCTAGCCGCAGGCGAATTGCCCGCACCGCCAGCGCTGAGCGACAAATCACACCGCGTGCGCCTCATGGGCATCGGCGGCACCGGCGTCGTGACGACCTCGCAGCTGCTCGCAACCGCGGCAGTGATCTCGGGCCGCTACGTGCGCACCCTCGATCGCACCGGCCTCGCGCAAAAGGGCGGGGCGGTGGTCTCAGACCTCGTCATCGAGCCTGCGCCATTCACCGCGGGCAACAGCATCGGCGACGGCACCTGCGACCTCTATCTCGGCTACGACCTGCTGGTTGCTGCCGACCCGAAGAACACCGTTGCGCTTGCCGCCGATGCCACCGCGATCGTCTCGACCTCGATTGTGCCAACGGGCGCGATGGTGAGCGACGTGCGCGTGACGTTTCCTGAAGTCTCGGCAACGCTCGACCGGGTCACCGACATGGTCGGCGAAGGCATGATGCTCTCGCTTGATTTACGCCGCTATGCGGAGGGCCTTTTCGGCTCTGAGCAGATGGGCAATATGTTCATGCTCGGCATTGCAGTTCAGCTTGGCTCGCTCGGGCTGCTGCCAGAGGCGATCGAAGAGGCGATTGGTCTCAACGGCGTCGCGGTGAGCCGCAACCTGCAGGCCTTCAGACGCGGGCGGCAGTACGTCGCCGACAGGCGCGCACTCGACGGGGTGCTGCAAGCACTCGAGGGCGAGCACGCGGAGCAGGCACTCGTGCCAAGCACCATCGTTCAGGCAGCGCGCGGCTCTGAACTCGAGCGCCTTGTAGCTCTGCGCCGAGCAGAGTTGGTCGCCTACCAGAGTGAGCGCTACGCGGCTCGGTACGAGGCACTCGTAGAAGAAGTACGGCAGGTCGAAACCGCGCGACACCTGGATGGTGCTGCCGCCAGTGGGTTGCCGCTCACCGAGGCAGTCGCAGTCTCGCTGCACAAGCTCATGGCTTACAAAGACGAGTACGAGGTGGCCCGCCTCGCGCTCGACCCACAAATGAGCGACGAGATCGCGCAGCAGTTTGGCGAGGGCGCAAAGGTGCAGTGGCGCCTGCACCCGCCCACGCTGAAGGCTATGGGGCTGAAGCACAAGATCCGTCTCGGCGCCTGGTTTCGCCCGGCATTCGTGCTGCTGCGCTCGCTCAAGGGGCT
Source organism: Actinomycetota bacterium (assembly GCA_020161315.1). GTDB lineage: Bacteria > Actinomycetota > Actinomycetes > Actinomycetales > Microbacteriaceae > Leucobacter. The sequence continues at coordinate 39,816 of JAIUOH010000003.1, forward strand.
GCGCAGCACCCCACTCGACATCTTCGGCTACGACAAGATGCGTCGTCTTGAGCGCGCCCTCATTGAGGAGTACACCGATTCGGTGCGGGGGATCCTCGCCTCTTTGCACGCCGACAACCTCGAAACAGCAACGGCCATTGCGGCGCTGCCCGACATGATTCGGGGCTATGAAGATGTGAAGCTGCGAAACGTAGCGCAATACCGCGAGCAGCTAGCTGAATTGCTGTCAGCGTTCGCGCAGCCCTCGCACAGAAGGCACACATCAGCTTCATAGGAATGCCCGCCAATCTTGTGAGTACGAGAAAGGCGGACACCGAAGTGACTACGACCCCAGAACACGAGCAGACCCCAGGTCAGCCTGCCCAGCCCGCGGCGCCACAGCAGCCCGAGCAGTCGCAGGCTCAGGAGCAGGCTGCCCAGCCGCAGTTGCCGGCACCGACGCAGCCACAGTCTGAGGCGCCGCAGCCGTACCGCTACGATGCGCCGCAGCCGACGCAAGCCGCACAGCCTGCTCAGCCTGCTCAGCCGGTGTTCACCGCTCCTGGTGTGCAGCAGGCCCCGCAGGCACAGCCAGCGCACTTCACTCAGCCCACGGTGCAGCTGCCCGATACGGCTTCGCAGCCGTTTGTCGCCCCGCAGCCGGCTGCGCAATCGCTTTACCAGGCCGCTGACTATGCGCCGCAGGCTGAGCAGCCCGCAGGCCACGAGATTCCCGCGGCATTTCAGGCACCGAGCGTTCACGCTGTACCCGCTCAGGCGGAGGGCCAGAAGAAGTCGCGCGCCGGTGTGTTCTTCGCGGGCATCGCGGTCGGTGCAGTGGTCGCTGGCATTGTCGGTGGCGGCGCGGGTGCGCTCGTCGCGGCAAATCTGCACCCAGCGGCGATCACCCAGCCCCAGACAAACGGGCGCGTCACGCTTAACAACCTCGACTCGGCCACCGATGTTTCTGGCGTCGCGGTCGCCGCGACACCGAGCGTGGTGACGCTCGAGGTCTCGGGCGACCAGGGTGCCGGCTCCGGTTCGGGTGTGATTTACAGCGAAGACGGCTACATCGTCACGAACGCACACGTCGTCACGCTCGACGGTGCGGCCGGCTCCGACCCAGAGATTCGGGTGTGGCTGAGTGACGGGCGTATTCTTGACGGCACGCTTGTGGGCACCGATCCTTTTGCCGACCTTGCCGTGGTGAAGGTTGAAGCGAGCGATCTCGTGCCGATCCAGCTGGCCGATTCGAGCAAGATCAACGTCGGCGATCTCGCGGTGGCCATTGGCGCACCGCTGAACCTTTCAAACACAGTGACAAGCGGTGTGGTGAGCGCACTGAACCGCGGCATCGCCGTGGGCAGCCCCATTATTCCCGAACAGCCCAGCGATGAGCAGGATCAACCGGGTGATAGCGGGCAGGCCCCGTGGTACCGCTTTGACGACCCGGGCTCGGGCCAGGGCGGCGGTCAGCAGCCGCAGGCCGCGGCCACGCAGGTCACGCTGCCGGTGGTGCAGACCGACGCCTCGATCAACCCGGGCAACTCGGGCGGTGCCCTGCTCAACAAGAACGCCGAGCTTATCGGTATCAACGTGGCAATTGCCTCGAACGGTGGGGATTCAAGTACCGCAGGCAGCGACGGCCTCGGCTTTGCGATTCCGGTCAATATGGTGAAGCGAGTTGCTGATGCACTTATCGCTGGAGAGCGACCCTCGCACGGCAAACTCGGCATTGGTGTGAACGACTCGTCGGCCGACAACGATGCCGATCGTAACGTTGCGGGTGGCCTGATCAGTGAGCTGGTAAAGGGCGGCCCGGCTGCAGCAGCGGGGCTGAAGGTCGGCGACGTGATCACCGCAGTCGACGGCATCCCTGCCGACTCTGGCACCTCAGTGTCGGCGCTGGTGCGTATGCACGAGGGCGGCGACGAGGTCACGATCACCTACACTCGCGACGGTAAGCCGGGTGAAGCGAAGGTGACCCTCGGTACGCTCGAGTGGTAAGTCTCTAGCTGGGCATCTGATGCTGAGCCCCCATCCCGTGCTTTCTCTGGGAGTGGGGGCTCTTGCATGCCATAGAGTGGCCAGGTGAGTACCGGGCGATTCGAGTTCGCGAGTGGCAACCTGCAGAAGCTGCTCGCAGTGCCGAAGTATGTGCTGTCGATGCTGTTTGCGTTCTTTGTGCCCCGCGACCGCGACCGCTGGGCTTTCGGCAGCGGCATCGGTGTGGGCGAGGGGGCATTGGCGGTTGCACGTGCGCTGCGTGCCGACGACCCCGAAACCCGCATCGCGTGGCTCGTGACCGGCGAAATCGAGACAGCAGCGGCCGAGGCCGAGGGCTTTGACGCCGTGCCGAAACAGGGGTGGGCCGGTTTCTGGGCGACGCTTCGCGCGGGGCAGATTGTCGTCACCCACGGTCTCGGAGACGTGAACCGCTTCGGCATCTTTGGCGGGCAAGTTGTCAACCTGATTCACGGTGCACCCCTCAAGAAGCTGCACCTCGACTCCGCGGTCACCACCCAGGTGAGTGGGCCAGCCCCGCTGCGGGCGATCCTACGGCGCATGTATGCGACAGGCACCAAGCAGATCGCGATGTACGTCGCGGGCTCGGTGACGGCCGCTGAGCGGCTGCGCTCGGCCTACCGCGTCGACCCCGGCAGGGTGCGCGTGCTCGGTGACCCCCGCGACGACGTGCTGTGCGCGCAGGCCGCTGATCCTCGCCTCGCAGACGACGCACGCGCCAAAGTGCGTGAGCTGCTCGGCCTGCCAACAGACGAACCGGGCATCCGTGAGCCGTTCGTGCTGTACGCGCCGACGTGGCGCGATGGCGAGGCTGATCCGGCGCAGCCGAGCGCTGAAGAGGCTGCGCAAATAGCGACGGCTCTTGAAGCACTCGGTGCACGGCTGCTCGTGCGTTCGCACCCGCTCGGCGCGGGTGCCTACGAGAGGCTGCTGGGGGAGCGGGTGCAGTTTTTTGGTGGCGACCTCGCGCGAGACATTACGCCGCTGCTCGGCGCCTTCGACGTGGTCATTACCGACTATTCGTCGATTGCGATCGACTTTTCGCTGCTTGGCCGGCCCATCGTGTGGTTTGCGCCCGACCTTGAGCACTACACGGCGACTCGTGGGCTCTACGAACCACTCGAAGTGACGGCCGCCGGCCGGGTGCAGCGCAGCTGGGGCGAGGCCCTAGAGCGGCTTGCAGCGGTGCTGCCAGCCTCGCTGCAGCGCAGGGTGGCCGAGAGCGACACCCGGGTGCTGGCCGCACGCTTTCACGCGCACCCCGAGGGTGGCGCGGCAGCTCGCGTTGTCTCCGCGATTCGTGAGCTCGCGCTGCGCGACGACGAGCGCATCCCCGATGGTGCGGTGTTCTTCGAGAGCTTCTACGGCAAACAGGTGAGCTGCAACCCGCTCGCGCTCGATCGCGAGATCGCGTCTCGGTTTCCTTCGCTGCCCCGCTATTGGAGCGTCACAAGCGAGCGCACCGCGGTGCCCGAGGGGGCCGTTGCGGTGCTCGTGGGGTCGCCCGAGTGGTTTGCCGCGCGCCGCCGCGCGCAGCTGCTCGTGGTCAACGACTGGCTGCGCTATCGATTCAAGCGGGCCGGCCACCAGACGGTGCTGCAAACCTGGCACGGCACGATGCTGAAACACCTCGCGCTCGGGCGCCCCGGCGTGAGCCTGCGCACGCGGCTCGCGATTCGCCGTGAGAGCAGCCGCTGGAGCCTCATGCTGTCGCAGAATGCGCACTCGACAGCGCAGTTTCGCTCGAGCTATGCGTTTCACGGCGAGATTCTCGAGACGGGGTACCCGCGCGACGACCGCCTCGCGGCTGCGGTTGCGGGCGACGAGAGAATCAGCTTCGCGGTCGACACCGCCAGGCGTGCGCTGGGCGTCGACCCGGGCAAGCGTGTGCTTGCCTACGTGCCGACCTGGCGCGACGGCGGCGGGCACGTCAACATGCTCGATGTGCAGGTGCTCGCTGAAGAGCTCGGAGAAGAGTGGACGATCGTGGCCCGCGGGCACACCCGCAGCGGTGGCTCGTATGTTGCGCCGGTCGCGGGGCCAAGCGCTCGCGCTACCGTGCTCGACGCATCGGCCCACCCCGACGTGAACGACGTGATCCTCGCCGCTGAAGTGCTCGTGACCGACTACTCGTCGGTCATGTTCGATGCTGCCGTTGCCCGGGTGCCGATGCTGTTCTTCGTGCCCGATATTGCCTCATATCGCGACCGCGAGCGCGGTTTTACCTTCGACTTCGAGGCGACAGCCCCTGGCCCGCTGCTTGCAACGCGTGCTGAGGTGGTCGACGCGGTGCGTTCGGGCGTGACGCGCGGCGCCGCCTACGAGGCCTGGTGCGAGCGCTACGTGCCGCACGATGACGGGCACGCGGCCGAGCGCGTGGTCGATGCGCTCGTTGCGCGCGGTGCCCTCAGCTAGTTTCTACGAGGATCGCGCGCGGCTACATTCGTGATTTGTCGACCGTGCGGCCTGCGCCGCCGATCACGCCGTAGAGAAAGCCCGTGCCCCAGCTCAGGTGCATCGTGATGAGCGCCCAGAGGCCGAGCAGGCGCTCACGCGGGCCGTGCAACCCAGGCAGCCGAGTGCAGGCGAAGAGCACCGCCGCGAGATAGGCGACGGGCGCAAGGTACGCGAGAGAGAACCATGCCCAGCCACCGCTGAGGGGCAGCAGGCCAACGAGCTGTAGCACCAACACGATGAGGCTGAGCTTCAGACCCAGCACGAGCGTGCCGGGCATGTAGAAGCGCCACGGGGTCTCGCCCGGATGCCGCGTGGTGAGCACCGCCCGCCACGCGCCGGTGGCAAAGAATTGCTTCGAGAGGTCTTTGTAGCTTGCTCGCGGCCAGTAGGTGACGCCGAGCGCGGGCTCAAACCAGATCAGGCCGCCCGCCTGCCTGATGCGCAGGTTCAGCTCCCAGTCTTCGCCGCGGCGAATGATGGGGTCATAGCCGCCCACCGCGTCGACCGCTTCGCGGCGAAAGATACCCAGGTAGGCGCTCTCTGCGGGGCCGGGGGTGCCATCACCGTGATAGGCGCCGCCGCCGAGGCCGTAGGGGCTGTTGTAACCCGCCGCAATTGCGCGCTGCACCGGCGTGCGCCCCGCGGCGCGCATCACGCCGCCGACGTTGGCGGCACCCTCGCGGCGCAGTGCTTCGATGCCTCGGGTGGTGTAGTCGGGCGTGAGCTCGCTGTGCGCGTCGACGCGCACAATCACCGGGTGCACGCTCGCGGCGATGGCGAGGTTCAGGCCGATGGGAATATCGCGTTCTGGGTTCGGTACGAGTGAGACCCGGCGATCCTCGGCCGCGAGCATTGCAGCGATCTCGTCGGTGCGATCGCTTGACGGGCCAAGCGCAAGCACAATTTGCTTCTCACCCGCATAATCTTGGGCGAGGATCGTGCGCACGGCGCTCTCGAGGTAGCCCTCTTCGTTGAGCACGGGCATGACGTAGCTCACACCGGGGAGCTCAGAAAGGGCGGTTAGCTGCACGCCTCTCATTTTGTCATGAGCACACTCGCATATTCTTGACGTATGCAGATAGCAAGCGACGTGAAGCGTGCCAAGAAACTTGCCAAGAAGGTGCTCGCTGGTCGACGTGCCCTGTTCGGGGTGCGCGAGCTGATCGCTGCGCGCGGGCCGCTGCCCGAGAATCGCTACCGTGTCGGTGTGTACTTCGCCGACAGCGATGTGAACATCTACCAGATGCGCCAGTGGTACGCGCCGCTTCGCGAGCTCTCGAAGACTCACCCCGTGCTGCTCATTGCCCGCCACCCCGCGGGCGCAAAACTGCTCATGGAAGAGAGCGGCCTTGACGTTGCCTTTGTTCAGAAGGTGACCGATATTGAGAAGCTGATCGAGGTGCAGCCGCTCGAGGTTGTGCTCTACGTCAACCAAAACATGCGCAACTTTCAGATGATGCGCTACAGCAATCGCTGGCACGTGTTCATCAACCACGGCGAGAGCGACAAGATGTACATGGTCAGCAACCAGTACAAAACCTACGACTACTCGTTTATCGCTGGCAACGCGGCGCGAGAGCGCCTGAGCCGGGTGCTCTGGGATTACGACCTCGATAGCCGCACCTTCTCGATTGGCCGCCCGCAGACCGACCACCTCGCGGGCGAGCCGCCGTTTACCCCAGATGACCGCACTGTGGTGCTGTACGCTCCGACGTGGGAGGGCGACCGCCCAGCGGCCAGCTACGGTTCGGTGGCGAGCCACGGCGAAGACCTGGTGCGTCGCCTCATCGAGACCGGTCGTCATCGTGTGGTGTACCGCCCGCACCCCCGCAGCGGTGTCGTCGATGCTGAGTTTGGCGCGGCAAATGCGAGGATCATCGCGGCGCTTGAAGAGGCCAACGCCAAAGACCCTTCGGCGCAGCACGTCTACGACACCGCGCCGGCGCTCGGCTGGCAGCTGAGCCTGCCCGACGTGGCGATCTGCGACATCTCGGCGATGGTGTACGACCGTCTCGCGACGGGTAAGCCCCTCATGATCACTCGGCCCGTTGCTGCCGACGCCGAGGTCGACGAGGGCGGCTACCTGAGCGTGTGCGAATGGCTTGATGCCGATCAGACCGCGTCGATCGACGAGGTGCTTGATGGCGTGATCGGTGATGACGAGGCTCGTGAGCGCCTGGTCACCTGGTCAGCGCACTACTTTGGTGACACGACGCAGGGCGCCCCGACGAAGCGTTTTCACGATGCCATCGAGCTGCTCATCTCGCGGGCTGAGCAGCGCTCGTAGTTTTTCAGGGGCTGCACGGGCCCGCCCATCTCGACAAGCTCAGGGACTCCTGTCGAGACCCAGGGCTACGGCACCTCGTGCTTGAGTACCGTGGTGACGAGCGATGTTCCGTTGAGCTCGAAGTACAGCTCGCCCTCGGTCAACGACACTGAGAGTGCGTTGCGGCGCTCGATCGCACGGGTCGCCTCGTCGATGAACTTTGCATCGAAACTGCGCAGCACTACCTCGCTTGACCGGTGAATCGTCTTGCCCGCCCACGAATCGAGCACCTTCTGCGGGTCGCGATGGGTGTAGACCGCGGTGTAGTCGGCAAGCTTTGCGCCGAAGTGCACGCGGGCGGCGTCGGGCGAACCGACTTCGACCCAGGCGGTGATCTTGCCGGTGAGATCCCGCGCGAGAACTGCTGGCTCGTCGGCGGTCGAAACCCCGCCGCCAAACTCGATGCCGTCGCGATATTCGAGGCAGTACGCGAGAATGCGCGTGAGCATGAACGCGTCGGTTTCTGAGGGGTGGCGAGCGACGCGCAGCGTGAGGTCTTCGTAGACGCCGCGGTCGACGTCGGCGAGTTGCACGGTAAACACGAGGATCGTCGAGCCGATAGCCATAGCTCTCGAGTTTAGCGGGGCACCCGGGTGGCGGTGTGCTTGGGTCGCGGGGCGTGCGGCGGCGTGCGCGGCGTGTGTGCACGGGGCAGCGCCGCTGAATAGGCTTGTTGGCATGACTGCAACACTCGTGGCGCAAGGCCTCGCCGGCGGCCACGCTCACCGCACCCTGTTTGAGGGACTCGACCTGACCGTCGCGCCGGGCGACGTGATTGGCGTGGTTGGCGTGAACGGGGCCGGCAAATCGACGCTGCTGCGCATTCTCGCGGGTGAGCTGCAGCCGCAGGCCGGCGAGATTCACCTGGCTCCCGGAGACGCCTTCGTTGGCTGGCTGCCGCAGGAGCACGATCGTGTCGCGGGCGAAACCGTCGCGCAGTACATCGCGCGCCGCACCGGCTGCGCCAAGGCGACCGAAGAGATGGACGCCGCGGCCGAGGCGCTCGGTGACCCGAGCCTCGCCGTCGGTGGTCAAGACCCGAACGATGTCTACGCCGTCGCTCTGGAGCGCTGGCTTGCGAGCGGTGCGCCCGACCTTGAAGACCGTGTGCCGGCGGTGCTCGCCGAGTTGGGTCTTGATGCTGGGCGGGCGGGCGATCCCGCGCCTGGCGATGGTGAAGCGACCAGCAACGTGACCGGCGAGACGCTCATGACCTCGCTCAGTGGCGGGCAAGCGGCGCGCGTCGGCCTCGCGGCGCTGTTGCTGTCGCGCTTTGACATCGTGCTGCTTGACGAGCCGACCAACGACCTCGACCTCGACGGGCTTGAGCGGCTCGAGAAGTTTGTGCAGGGGCTGCGCGGCGGCGCCGTGCTCGTGAGCCACGATCGCGAGTTTTTGGCGCGCTGCGTGACGCGCGTGCTCGAGCTCGACCTGGCGCAGCACAGCAACCACGTCTACGGCGGCGGCTACGAATCGTATCTCGAGGAGCGGGCGATCGCGAAGCAGCACCGCCGCGACGAGTACGACGAGTTTGCGCGCAAGAAGGCCGACCTCGTGTCGCGTGCCCGCACGCAGCGCGAGTGGTCGAGCCAGGGCACGCGCAACGCGATGCGCAAGGCTCCCGACAACGACAAGATCAAGCGCCGCGCGTCAATGGAGTCGAGCGAGAAGCAGGCGCAGAAGGTGCGGCAGATGGAGAGTCGCATTCGCCGGCTCGACGAGGTCGAAGAGCCGCGCAAGGAGTGGGTGCTCGAGTTCACGATCGGCTCGGCCCCGCGGTCGAGCTCGGTGGTTGCGACGCTGAACGAGGCGCGTGTGTCGCAGGGTTCGTTTGAGTTTGGTCCTGCTTTGCTGCAGTTAAATGCGGGGGATCGCGTGGGCATCACCGGCCCGAACGGTGCGGGCAAGTCGACGCTTCTGCGGGTGCTGCTCGGCAGGCAGGTGCCCGACTCGGGCACTGCGACGCTCGGCACGTCGGTGGCGATCGGTGAGATCGATCAGGCGCGCTCACTGTTTGCTGGTTCGCTGCCGCTTGTCGATGCGTTTGAGCAGCAGGTGCCCGAGATGGCGAGCGCCGACGTGCGCACGCTGCTCGCGAAGTTCGGACTGAAGGCCGACCATGTGACGCGTCCCTCGGGCGAGCTGTCGCCGGGGGAGCGCACCCGCGCGGGTATGGCGCTCTTGCAGGCGCAGGGCGTCAACGTGCTCGTGCTCGACGAGCCCACGAACCACCTCGACCTGCCCGCGATCGAGCAGCTCGAGCAGGCGCTCGAAAGCTACGAGGGCGCGCTGCTGCTCGTGACGCACGACCGCCGCATGCTCGAGAACGTGCGGCTTGACAGGCACTGGCACGTCGAGGGTGGACGGGTGAGCGAACGGTAGGGGGCGAACTGTCGCACAAATTGCGACAGATGCGAGGATCTGGCCCCGCTCATCTCGACAGGCTCGATAGGCGGGGGCTCGATGGGTGAGGTGCTCGAGGCGGCAAGATTCATGCCTTCGCTCCGAGCGCATCTCGTTGGGTGAGTATCGCGCCAAGTCGCGCGCTGTCAGCTTGGGTTAGCAAGCCGGCACGGTCACCTCTGTCGAGTGCTTGTCGAACGAGGTACGTCGGCACGCCCGCTTCTATGCAGTCAGCGATAGTGGTCGGCAGAGTTGTAATTGCTATGCCTTGCCACCAAGTTTGCTGCGACGGTTGCAGGTCTTGAAGATGGACCACATATCGTTCGCCTCCGGTACGACGCAATCGACGTGCGCGCCCGATTGTAACGTGAATGGCGTCTGGGTTGATGTCGCTCACTGCCCACGCGGCGAGTGCGGTTTCATGCGATAGGCACGCCTCGTCGGCGCCTGTCCAAAGCACTGCCAGTGCCAGATTCTCGTGGCCGCTCGAAGCGACCTGGGGTACGCGATAGATACCTCGCGAGACACGTTCGATGCGCCCTCGCGACGCCAGCTTTGGCAACTCAACTTTCGGAATGCCCGACTCGACGGCTTGTGCAGACGTGACAAAGCCGTGCTGATCGAGCGCTATCTCGCGAAGGCGCTCTAGGCAAGTCAACACCTCATTCATGTCAAAAGTATACCAAAATGGCATATTATTGACACTTTGTCATGGGGCTGATTGTCGGCGGCATTGTTGGTGGTTGCATGATTCAAGGCTAGGTCGAGCCACTGACATTCTCGTGGCGGGGCGAACCCATGCAGAATCTGGATGGTGTGCATGACCGGTGCACCCCGCTCATCTCGACAGGCCCGATGAGCACGTACCTATACAGGTAGGCGGCGGGCGCCCGCGCCCTCGCCGCCCAGAGTGTCGTCTGGGTTGAGCAGTGCACACGCCTTCATCGAGAGGCAGCCGCAGCCGATGCAGCCCGTGAGTTCTTGCTCGAGCTGCTCGATGCCGCGGCGGCGTGCCTCGAGGGTCTTCTTCCAGCTGCGTGAGGCGCGCTGCCAGTCGGCGTGCGTGGGTGTGGTGGTGAGCGGCACGTCGGCAAACGCCGCCTTTACGTCTTCGAGCGGAATGCCGATTCGCTTCGCTACCGAGATCAGCGCCACTCGGCGCAGCATGAACCTGGGGTAGCGGCGTTGGTTGCCCGCGGTGCGCTGCGAAGCGATCAGCTCGAGCCGCTCGTAATAGTGCAGTGCCGAGACCGGCACCCCGGTGCGGCGGCTCATCTCGCCGACGCTCAAGAGTTCTTCGGGCCGCGAGGGCGTCTCGTTCGCTGCGGGCATAGTGGCTCCGTTCGGTCGCGCTTGACCTCAAGCATAGTTGAGGTTTTAGGCTGAGTAGCAGCAGGGTTGGCGGTGAGAGCGAAAGGCTGATCCTCGTCAAAAATGCATCGAAAGGACCACCAAATGTCTGTCTACACGCTGCCCGATCTGGCCTACGACTACAGCGCGCTTGCGCCGCACATTTCGGGGCGCATCATGGAGCTGCACCACTCGAAGCACCACCAAGCCTACGTGAATGGCGCGAACGCGGCGCTCGAACAGCTTGCCGAGGCGCGCGAGAGCGGCAACCTGGCAAACGTCAACAAGCTCGAGAAAGACCTCGCCTTCAACCTCGGCGGCCACATCAACCACAGTGTGTTCTGGCAGAACATGTCTCCCAACGGCGGTGGCGACCCCGACGGTGCACTGGCAGAAGCGCTTGGCGCGCACTTTGGCTCGCTTGAGAAGTTTCGCGCGCACTTCGAGGCCGCCGCGATGGGCGTACAGGGCTCGGGTTGGTCGGTTTTGGCGTGGGATCATCTGGGCGCGCGCCCGGTGATCTTTCAGCTCTTCGACCAGCAGGGTAACGCCCCGCTCGGGGTGACCCCGCTGCTGCAGCTCGATGTGTGGGAGCACGCCTACTACCTCGACTACCAGAATGTGCGCGCCGACTACGTGAAGGCGTTCTGGAACGTCGTGAACTGGGACGACGTGGCGGCACGGTTCGAGGCCGCTTCGAAGTAGCGCCTGCTTCTCGGTTTCTCCGTCTCGGATTGGGGCGACGGTCGCGGCTTCGGCTGCGATCGTCGCTTTTCCTTTTCCTCGCGAACCCCGTGCGTGTGTAGCGAGATGTGCCGTTCTCGGCAGCGGGAGGCATACTTGGCTGCACGCGGCGAAGACGAGCGTGGGTTACCTCGTCGTAGTTCGCAGCTGTCCCGCGGTGGCCACTACCCGACACGCATTGGCACGGCGCCGACCCCGAGTTCTTCGCGCAGGTGCCGGGCCAACTCCTCGGCCGCGGTGCCGATGCCGCCCTCGTAGGCAAGCCAATACTCCACACCCTGTTCGCCTGCGCGTACCACCTCGCCGACCACAGCCCGAGTGAGTTCTGCGTCGGAGACCGGCAGAATCAGCACGGGCTTGAAGTGGCTTCGATCGATCCCGCGAATCACGTCGACCCAATCCAGTGGTGGGGCGCTGCCGGGGGGAACGCGAACCGGCAGTAAGTGGGGCGTATTCGGCGCAAGCTCCCGCTCAGAGGGCTCGGGTGTGCGTGCGAGCTCAGCCAGTGTGCGAAAAAGATCGGCCCTCCCGCCCAGATTCTTCACCAGCAGCGGCGTCACGCTCAAACGCGGCGGTTGCTGCTCGCCCCATTCGGCAGCACGGAGCGCCTCTGCCAACGACTGCCCGAGATCGCGGCACGGGGGAGCCTCATCGTCCACCTCCATGAGTGGCCGTCTACTACGACGGTAGTCGGCGGGGGATTCGCCGAACCAGGCGCGGAACGCGCGCGTGAGGTATTTGAGGTCAGAGAAGCCGCATTCTGCGGCGATCTGCGCGACGGTCGCGTCGCTGCTGATCAGTCTGCGCTCGGCGGCGCTGACCCGCAGGTAGGTCAGTAGATCGCTGAAGCTCACCGCGGTCGTCTCTCGCACGATGCGAGAAAGCGAGGCCTTGCGATAATGCTGGGCCTCGGCGATCTGATCCAGCACATCTCGTTCGGCGAGGCGCTCTTGCATTGCGATCACGAGTTGCCTGAACTGCAGGCGTCGCGCGTGGCTGACCGGGCGCTGCCGCTCGTAGTAGTCCTCGAAGGCGTAGCCGTCGGCAAGCTCGGCGAGCAACGTGGTCGCGGCCTTGATGCCATCAGCTGGATCGGCCAACAGCGCGCCCAGGATCAGCTGCCGTAGGAAGTTCTCTGTGCGCCGAAACCTTGGCAGGTCGAACGATTCGCAGGCGTAGATCACGCCTTCGAGATCGGGCACCCGATCTGAGTAGGCGTCGAGCCGCAACTGCATCACCGCGCTCACGTTGTCTGGCGAGCCGACGAGCAGGTGCGGATCCCCCTCGTTGAATACCGCGTAGTCGCCCTCGCGCAACTTGAAACGTTCACAGCTCACGGTCACGTCGAGCGAGCCGCGAAGCACGAGCACGATTTCGAGCACGCCCGGGTGCGCGCGCAGCGAAGTTCGCCGCACCGCGTAGTAGCCGGTGGAGAGCGCCGATCCGTCGTGAATCATCCTCAGATCAGGATACGGTGCTTCCTGCTACTCGGTGCGCCCGTGCGCTACCAGACGAACTCGCCGTCTTGCACGGTCAGCTTGCCGTCGCAGTAGACGCGTGCGTGGTTGCGCACGTCGTAAACGACCTCGGCGCTGCTCGTCGGATCGGCGCGCAGCACGAGTAAGTCGGCGAGCTTGCCGGCCTCGAGCGTGCCGAGCACATGCGACATGCCCACCGCCTCAGACGAGACTGATGTGGCGGCATGGATCGCCTGTGGCACGGTCATGCCGTACTGCACGAGCGCCTTGAACTCCCGCGCGCTGTACTCGCCGTACTTGGTCATCGGCTCGTAGACGGTGTCTGATCCCAAGGCGATCTTGACGCCCGCGGCGAGTGCGGTGCGGAAGCTGGCTTCAGAGGCGGCGCTGTAGGCCTCGCCGAACTCCTCGGTGCGCTCCTGATACAGATCGCGGTAGAGAAACGCCTCGGGCCGCACCGGTTCGCGCGGTTCGTCGCCGAGCGGAATGAAGTCGCGGTACCAGTTGATGATCAGTTCGAGGGTGGGCACGAGGATCGTGCCCCGTTCGACCATCTTCTGTGCGAGCGCCTCGTCGATCTCTTCGCCGTGCTCGATCGTGTCGCAGCCGGCGTCGACGGCCATCTCGATGGCCTCGCGGTTCTCGGCGTGCGCCGCCACGATGGTGCCCTTCTGTCGGTGCGCTTCTTCGACGCAGGCGCGCAGCTCTTCCATCGAATAGTGCACGTCGTCGATGCGGTCGTGCGGCCAGTTGTCGCCGCCGCTTGCCCAGATCTTGATCGCGTCGGCACCCTCGCGTAGGTTGCGCCGCACCGCCTTGCGCACCTCTTCTGGCCCGTCGGCGACGATGCCCCAGACGCCGTGCTCGGCGACGTAGTCGGGGGTGAACTGAAAGAGGTCACCGTGGCCTCCCGTGCGGGTGAGGCCGGGGCCGCAGGCGACGACCTTCGGGCCGGGAATCTGCTGCTCAAAGAAGAGCCGCTTCAGGTAGAAGCCGTTCCACGAGATATCGCGCACGGTGGTGAAGCCTCGCTTGAGCAGCTGCTGCGCCTCGTAGACCGAGCGCATCGCCTTCAGGCCCATCGGCTCGGCCACGACGCCGATCTCTTGATCGTCGACTTCTGCGCGACCCCCCGAGAGGTGCACGTGTGCGTCGATCAGGCCGGGCATCACATAGTGCCCTGGCAGCCGTATCTCTTCGACACCCTCATGCGGCGAATAGTCGGCCATGTCGCCGATTCTCGCGATCCTCGACCCGAGCACTTCGAGAAACGCGTGCTCGCGTACGGGCCCGCCGGTGCCGTCGACGACCGCGATGTCGCAGAGCACGAAGCTGTGTCGCTCTCTCACTGATTCTCCTTCATTGCTTTGTCGAGTGCTCGAGCTCGGTGCTTACGCATTGATCACGCTGACGAATGCCTCGATGTATTTCTTGGTCTCGGCTGGGGTGAGCTGCCTGAAGTCGTAGATGCGCTTCGCGTCTTCATCTGAGGGGAACAACATCGGGCTGTCGGCCAGGGGCGAGCCGAGCTTCGCGAGCTCTTCTTTCACCCCGTCGACCGGTGGCACCGAGGCGGTGTATTCCACGACCTGAGCCATGATTTCGGGCTGGTAGTAGAAATCGATAAGTTGTTCGATGTCGGGCATGCGGTCGGTGCCTTTCGGCACCTGGATCGCGTTCACGTACTTGGTGCCGCCCGGCTCGGGGATCACGAACTTGTAGAGCTCTTTGCCGGCCTCGTCGTTGAGCACCTGAATGTCGCCCGACCAGCACATGGCGGCCCAGATTCGGCCGGACTGCAGGTCTTGCGTGTACTGGTTGCCTGTCGCCTGGGCGTACTGCCCGCTCTTCAGGCGCTCCTGCACCTGCGCGAGCGCGGCGTCGAACTCGGCGTCGCCCCAGTCGCCCGAGCAGTCGACCCCCTGATCAAGCAGCGTCAGCCCGATGGTGTCGATCATCTCGGTGAGAATGCCGACTTTGCCGTGCAGCTCGGGTCGAGCCATGTCTGAGACGCTCGTGATGCCCTCGGGGTAGAGCTCGGTGTTGTAGCAGATGCCGGTCATGCCGCCCATCCAGGGAATGCTGAACTTTCGGTCAGGGTCGTATGACGGGTGTGCCATGAGCGCGGACATGTTTGCCAGGTTTGGAATGCGGGAGTGGTCGAACTCTTGCACCTGCTCGTTCGTAATGAGTCGCGCGGTGAAGTCGTCTGCGAAGTTGAAGAGGTCGTAGCCCGGAAACTGACCCTGGTCGAGTTGCTCTCGGATCTTCGCGAAGAACGTCGCGCTGTCGTTGATGTCTTCGAGAAAGTCGACGGCGATGCCGGTCTCTTCGGTGAACTGCTCAAGCGTCGGGTAGCTGCCGGTCGCGTCGTCGTAGTCCATCGTCATGGTCCAGTTGCCCCAGACGAGGGGTGAGCCAGCGCCGCTTGCACCGCCGCCGCTGGCGCATGAGGCTAGCGAGGCCACACCGAGGGCTCCGATGCCCACTCCAGTGAAGCGGAGCATCTCTCGGCGGCTGAGGCTCAGTTGGGATCGGGTTCGCAGCGGGCGCATCTTCACACCTTTCCGCCCGGCGCTCGCCGCCGGACACCTCGATGCTAGAAGCAGACGAGGCGCCCAGAACATGCCGATTCGTGCGGGCTCGCATGACGATCCGCGCCGAAGCAATCGATCACGAGCGAATCACTGGCTTACCTCGTGCGCACTCATCTCGCCGACGCCTGCTCTATGCTGTGGACAAGTGTTCATTAGTGAGCGGGGAGCGTAATGAGGTGCGGCTATGCAGTTCTAGATTTTGAGACCACCGGATTCTCGCCGAAAGCGGGTGATCGAGTGATCGAGGTTGGAGCCGTCTACATGGATGCCGATCTGCGCATCGACGGTGGCATCGAGACGCTTGTCAACCCGCAGCGCGATGTGGGGCCGACACGAGTGCATGGAATTACCGCCCGCGATGTATTCGATGCGCCCACATTCGACAAGGTCGCGCCTGCGCTCTTAAAGATGCTCGATGGGCGGGTCATTGTCGGCCACAACATCTCGTTTGATCTTCGCTTCTTGACTGCGGAGCTTGAGCGCGAGGGGTACGAGGTGCCCGATTACGTCGCCATAGACACGATGCAGGTAGCGCGAACACTTCTTCGCGAGGATCCACCAGCCAGTTTCAAGCTTCACGATCTGGGCGCACATCTCGGAATTAGTATCGAGAAGGTATTTGAATACGTCGGGCTCGAACAGCGACCGGAACACAGCGCATTCGGCGATGCGCTCGTGACAGCGTTCGTGCTCTCGCGGCTTGAACAAGACTCGCACAGCTCTGGATTTTGGAAATCGCACCTGGATAGTGCTGAGGCAGTGAAGTGGCCCGAGTATTACCCCGTCGAGATAGATGCGAAGCGAAGGGGCGACGCCGCTGCAGTGTACGAAGAACCCACGGAGCCCTTTGCGAAGCAGGCAGGGGGCAAGAGTGCCTCGGTATCAGACGTGCTCACTGCTCTTGGAGCCGAGGCACCCTCGCGCGGCCTGACTTCACGCTATTCAAGTCTGCTCGATGAAGCACTCGCTGATCGTGTGCTTGATGCAGATGAGGTCGACGCGCTGGTGCAGAAGGCGCAAGAACTCGGGCTCGAGTCAGTGACGCTCGGGTCTCTGCACCGCGGATACTTCGACGAGGTAGTGCGCGAGGCCTGGAGCGACGGCGTGCTCACCGAAGAAGAGCGGGCTGACATATTGCTTCTTGCCGAGCTTCTCGGCATCGACGATGATTCGCTTCGGGTCGCGCTCGAAAAGAGGAGATCCGAAGCGTCGGTCAGCGCAGTTCCCGATGCTTCGATTGCGACCGATTCGGCTGTGCTTACGGCGGGCAGTATCCTGGTGCTAACCGGTGAGATGTCGGTCGAGCGAAGCTTGGCTGAGGCGAGAATTCTTGCGCTCGGCTTTCTGCTCGGTGCAAACGTCACCAAGAAGACCGCGCTTGTGATCGCGGCTGACCCATACACGCAATCGGGCAAGGCAAAGAAGGCCCGGGTCTACGGTATTCCGGTGGTCGGCGAAGCAGACGGGTTTCGGCTCATCGGGTACTAACTCGTATCTAGATATCGAGGATCGTTCGCGACCTTCTTGTGGTGTTCGACGCCCTACGAAGCAATCGATCACGAATCAAGAAGTTTGCGCGCGCCTCGCGTCATATCGTGGTCGTAGACACCCTGACCGACACGCGGATCGGGCGAAGAGAGGATCTGGCGATGGCTGAGAAGACGAGCGGACCGTCTGCAGAGGAGCGCGCCGCGGTGAAGCAGCGCGCGGCCGAGCTGCGTGCGCAGGAGAAGGCGGGCAAGAGTCGCGCTGCAGGGGAGCAGGCGATCCAAGGCGCGATTGCTGAGATGGCGGCAGATGACCGTGTGTTGGCCGAAGGGATTCACCGCATCGTCGGCGAGGTCGCCTCGCACCTCATGCCGAAGACCTGGTACGGGTTTCCGGCGTACTGCAACGAGAACGGCAAGGTCGTGGTCTTCTTCAAGGCCGCCTCGAAGTTCACGACGCGATACGCCACGCTCGGCTTCGAAGAAGCCGCGCAACTTGACGAGGGGGATCTCTGGCCGACCTCGTATGCACTCATCTCACTGACGCCCGAGACGGAGCGCGTAATTGCTGAGCAGATTCGGCGGGCTGCCGGTGGGGGTGTTTAGTACCCGTCGCTGAGATTCTGGATCAGTTGTTCTTAGTTCGAGTCCAGGTACCCCAGCCATAAAAATGGCGAGATTCCGCGGCTACACAGCCCATCCGCCCACTCCGTAACTGAGCCCGATTCGGGCAGTTTTACCACTTTGGTCACCAGAAACCCTCCCGTCGCCCCTGTTCTCGGGCGTCTCAGCGGGGGAGTGCCGGGTGCTACCGAACGCTCCTGGTGGGAGAGGTACCTGCCCGGTATGGACTTCCTGCCGCCCCTCGCCCCCGTTTTCCTCACTCAGCGTGAGGTGGCCGACCTCCTTCGCGTGCCTGTCCGCACCGTCGAGGACTGGCGGCTCACGCGCTCAGGGCCACCGTGGGTGAAGCTCGGTCGGCATGTCCGCTACGAGCAGGCGGAACTGCTCGTCTGGGTGAAGGAGCATCGCCATGGGTAGGCCCCGCATCCGCGCCGGAGAGGTCGGCACGGTCCAGATCACGAAGCTTGCGAAAAGCAAGATCCGCGCCCGTGCGAGAGCGCGGGACGATGCCGGAGTGCTCCATCAGATCGTCGCCGTTGCCGCGACCGAGGAAGCGGCCCGGATCGATCTGCGCCGCAAAGTTGAAGCGCTTAGCACCTCATCGTTCCTCGGACTCGCTGGTGCGAACACGATCGCCGAAGCGTCCGTGTCATGGCTGGAACAGGTGCGGGCACGAGCGGTCGCGGGGTCGCTGACGTTCTCGACGTACGAGTCGTACTCGGGAACCGTGCGCTGTGTGCTGCTGCCGCAGTGCGGCGGAATCACACTGGATGCGTTGACGGTGGGGCGGTGCGACCGGATCATCTTGGCGATCATGCTCGACCGCAGCGTCTCCGCTGCCCGCCGTGCCCGCGCCGTACTTGGTCAGATCTGCGGGTACGCGGTGCGGGATGATGCGATCCCGTTCAACCCGGTGCGGGATGTGCAGCGGCTGCCGCTGCCGGAGAAGAAGACCTCGATCCTCACGCCCGAGCAGATCGCCGGGATTCGAGAGCTCATGCAGCAGTGGCGCGTGAAGCCCGGCAACGGTCCGCGACCCGACTACCGCGCGCTCATCGACGGCATGGACATCATGCTCGGCACCTCGGCACGCGTGGGGGAGTGCATCGGCCTGCGACGGTGTGATGTGGATATGACGGTGTCACCGCCGACGGTGCTCATCGGCGGCACGATCGTGCAGACAAAAGAGCAGGGAATCCATCGGAAGAACTCACCCAAACGCACGAGGCAACGCCGCCGCGTGGCGCTCCCCGCACTCTCGGCGGGCGCGGTGCGTCGTCGCCTCTCTCTTGCGGGTCAGGGGAAGGAGGCACTGCTGTTCGCGACCAAGAACGGCAACCCCCTCAGCGTCAGCAACTAAGAACGCCTCCTGCGCTCTTTCGTTGACGACAACCGCGATGCCCTCGAAGAGCTCGGCGTGGAGGTTGATCATTACTCAACGCACATTTACCGCCGCACGACTGCCACGCTCGTTGAGCGCGCTGCGGGTCTCACGCTCGCATCGCGTTTGCTTGGGCATGCGAATGAGCAGATCACGAGAACCAGCTACGTCGTCAGCGCCGAGGAGGTTGACCCGGTCACTGTCGACGTGCTCGACCAGATCCTGGGAAGTTGACTATGCGAAGGAACTCTCTTGCTCAGTCAGTATTTTCGTTATACATTAATGGCATGAGCGAGCGCGAGACGATCAACGGGGTTCCCATCACCGAGGAGCAGATCGCAGCCTGGGCCGCCGAAGCTGAGGCTGGCTATGACGTTGCGGCGTTGAAGAAGCGTGGTCGCGGACGCCCAGGTCGCGGGGCTGAGCCGTCTCAGGTAGTCGCGCTCCGGCTCACCCTTGAAGAGATCGCCGCGATCGACGAACGCGCTGAACGTGAGGGCAAGTCGCGCTCAGAAGTCATCCGTGAAGCGCTTCATCTGTTGGCAGCGTGAACGTTCACGACTCGGCGTTGAAGCACGGCGTTCTCCGTGAAGACGCGATTCAAGCGGCGATGTGGGCGGTATGGATCGAAGATCTCGATGGGGACAGCCCGGCACGGCAGTTGCGGCTCGGTTTCGACACTCGTGGTCGGCTCTTGGAGACGGTCGTTCTCGCCTTCGACAGTGGCAATGAGTTGGTGATCCACGCGATGAAAGCTCGACCGCAGATGATCGACCTGCTGCCCTAATCGGATACCTCGTTCAGTATTCGTGCGAGTACTTGCCGTTGCTGCGGTGTGCAGTCGTTGATGCCCTTCTTCTCAACAGTGAGCGCCCACCAGAGTGTCTGCTCGATGCCGCAATCGCCGCAGGTACGCGGGGACACCACACCCCACGCGCCCATCCGAGGCGGAAAATCCCATCCCGCTTCGAAGGCTTCCTCGGAGGTCAGCATTGCGGTCGTGCCGCACGCCTCGCACCAGTGCTCGAATCGCTCTTCGTTCATGGCGTTGAGGGTAGCTCTGACGTCCGACAACCACGGCTGCGTTGTATCGAGTTCAGTCAGGGCTATTCGGGAAATCCGCTTGCTACAACGGCGGTTGAACAGGGCATCTTCCTGAACATGAGATGGGCTGCATACCTATCGAGTGGAGGAGCACTCTCGGAAAGGAGGAATGGGGCTCCGTAGTCGTGCTGGGAGTTATCGCGCCTGCGCGTGTCATGAAGACGCTCAGAAGTAGCTGCGGTGTCGAGAATTTGTGGTTGACGTTCCATCGGAACAGAGCTAAGGTTCTGGAACCGCCACCGGTTCAGGCCGCCCAGATCCACGATTTTTCTAGGAGATGGGGTGGTGGTGCCGATTCGGCACCACCGTAAAGTCTCAAATTATGGCCTTCGGCGGAACACGGAGCGGGTGTGCCGAATCGGCACCCCGCTAGGTTCAAGATTCACTTGCTGGCGCGCCAAATTCTTCCTGTGCGCATCCCGAGAATGTGCAGCTTCGCCAACGCTGGCTTCTCATGCCGTTACCCGCCAGCAGCCGACTTCTTCGTAGACGGAGTTACGGATCGAATCGCTCGTCTCCGCCGTGAGGTCATAGTGGCTCAGGTTTCCGGCCCAGTACCGCAGGATCCTCCCCAACTCGGCATCCTGGGGCTGAGGGAGTGCATCGAGGTCGATCTCGAGATGGAACCGCATGGCGTCGTCCTTTCGTGCGTGGAACCCGTTCCCTTCGACTGTGACATTGAGGTGCTTCTATAAACTTGGCATGAGCAACTCCGTGGCGCTCGTGAGGTGCGACGGGATGGAGGTGGCATGCGTCCCGTCGATCTTGCCTGCGCCGCGCAGGTCACGCCGCAGACTGTGCGGAACCTCGAAGCGCAGAATGTGCTCCCCGCTGCCCAGCGCACCGCGAGGGACCACCGCAGATACGGTCCGACGCACCTGAGCGCGCTCCATGCCTATTGAGCACTCACCCGCGCATGGTGCACCGACCGCGCGCAGCATCATGGTCGCGATCACTGCAGGAGACATTGCAACCGGGATTGCAGAGGTGGACGCAGCGCACGCCGTCCTACAAGCTCAGCGGGAGGAACTCGATGACCTTGCACTCGCGCTGCAGACGATCGGACACGAGCAACCTCGTGTACAGACTGCGACGGATCGCGTGAGCATCGGCGAACTCGCGGAGATGCTCGGCGTGCGAACTTCAGCACTGCGGGTCTGGGAAGCGGCAGGTCTCCTCAGGTCCATGCGTGACGGTGCTCACGGGTATCGCGAGTACACCGAAGTGCAGGTTCAGGCTGCTCGCGTCATCCATCTGCTTCGACAGGGCGGCTACCTCTTCGACCACATTCGCCCGGTCATCGCCGCCCTCAACGGGGCCGGATCAACAGAAGCTCTAACGGCCGCGATCACCGAACGCCGCGAAGCTCTCAACCAGCGCTCCCGCCACGCGCTCCACGCCGCCGGGCTTGTCCACGCATACCTTGAGGACCTCGAGAGCGCTGAAGCGTAACCGCTGGCGGGGGAGTGACGCAGGCGGCACGTCGCCGTCGCCGGGAAAGATGCTCCGCTGCCCCGTCCCCGGCGACGTGCCGCGCCGATGCCCCGTCTGGGAACACACGGCAGACCTCATCTTCCGTCGCGACACAGAGGCACCTGTGCCCGTTTGCCTGCAGATGTACCTTCGCGGCGTCGGAACGACCGTCGGCGACGGAAAGCTGCTGAGATTCCAGCCAGCGTTTCTCCCGCACACGATCGGCAATCAACGAATGCGTAGGCATTATCGTCGCAGAAATTACAGACCGAACAACACCGAGGCGTGTCCTGGCACAAGTCCATGCTGAAAGTGTTTGTTGCCCGGTAGGATCGGAGTAAACCGGTGAAACCCGGCTAACACCTGATTGGAGGCCTGATGTCTGAGCCGTGGCTGTCCGCAGACGACATCGCCGCCCACCTCGGAGTCACCAAAGACACCGTCTACACCTGGATCGCCGAGAAGTCCATGCCCGCCCACAAGGTCGGGCGCCTCTGGAAGTTCCAAGCCAGCGAGATCGACGACTGGGTGCGAAGAGGCGGCGCAGCGGCCGATTCCGATCCATCCCCACCCGGATGAGCACTTTGCTCACTTTGAGCCGTCCCTGACCTTTTGTCGGTGGCACCCCATATCCTGATCCACTGCCCAAAATCCGGAAGGAGGAACCAGATGAGCACCACGTCTCAGAAGCACGACCGCTACGCGCTGTCCTTCACCAGCGGTGCCCTCCTAACCCGGGAGGCGGTGATCGCCGCGCCGCTCTTCCTGGAAGTTCGTGACTGGAACATGGTCCGTGATCGGCTCCGCGCAGAGAACCTGCTCCAGGCTCGAACGGCTTCATCGGGGTTCCGGCTGGCGCGCGAGGTGGCCCAGCGCTTGGCAGTGCTCACGGACGCCGAACTGGACCTGCTGCAAGACGCAAGCCCCAGCGAACGAGGTCACCTGATGTGGGTTGCAGCATGCCGTCACTACGCGCTCATTGGCGACTTCGCGGAAGAGATCGTGCGCGAGCGTTTCCTCCTGCTCACTCCCACCTTGGGCTACGAAGACTTCGACAGCTTCGTTCGCGGGAAGGCGCTGTGGCACCCCGAGCTCGCAGAGGTGAAGGACTCGACGTTGCAGAAGCTCCGGTCGACCGTGTTCCGCATGCTGACCGAGGCTGGACTGCTTGCAGGCGGCGAGATCGTCAACGCGGCCTTGTCAGAGCGTGTTCGGGACGCACTCGACGCTCAGCTACCAAGTGACCTCCGCTACGTCCCGGCGCGCGACAGCAAGGAGGTCTCGTTGTGATGCCCCATGAACTTTCCCGCCAGGAGGAGCATCTGTTCGCGGTGCTCAGCGGCGAGCGCTTCCTGAAGATGGAGGGCTTGTCGAACGAGGTCCCATTCTTCATCTACCCCTACGAGCCGGAGCACGCGCTCGATGTGGCGAAGGCGAAGAAGCGGGTCAAGAACCGCCTGGCCGGCAAGGGCATCGAGGTGCGCGAGATCAACCTCTACGATCTGTCTGTCGACGTCATCAAGCAGCGCGGCGACTGGGACGAGGTGCTTGAGGTTGAGCTCGAATTGGACAAGGCCGAGTTCACGGAGATGCTGCAGTCGATGCTCAACCCGCAGCAGCACCTGGCTCCTGTGATCCGAGAACTGCTTGCAGACGGTGAGTTCGACATCGTGTTCCTGACCGGGATCGGCGAGGTCTTCCCCTATATCCGGTCTCACAACGTGCTCAACAACTTGCAGAGCGTTGTGGTGGGCCGGCCGATGCTCATGTTCTTCCCTGGCCGCTACGAGCAGTCCAACACGCTCGGCTCATCGCTGGTGCTGTTCGGCAGGTTGAAGGACGACCAGTACTACCGCGCCAAGAACATTCTGGAACAGGAACCGTGACCGTTATGCAGCTCACCGAGATTTTCGCTAAGGATGTCCAGCGGCCCATCGAGGGCGTCATCAAGGCCGACGACGTCGCACACCTTGGCACCGAGGTCGACGAGTACGTCCTGACCAACGAGGCCGCCAAGGGGCTGGAGTTGCTGCTTGAGGCGTACACGGATTACACCAACGCAAACGGCGTGTGGATTTCGGGCTTCTTCGGCTCCGGTAAGTCGCACCTGTTGAAGATGCTCGCGCATCTTCTCGGCGATGTGGAGGGCGACGACTTCCCCCGCGAGCCTGTGTCGGAGAGCTTCCGTGCCAAGGCGACCGATGCGTTCTTGCCACCACTACTCGACAAGGCCGACCGCATCCCGGCGAGGAGCCTGTTGTTCAACATCGACCAGAAGGCGACTCTGATCAGCAAGGATCAGACCGACGCCCTGCTACGCGTGTTCGTGAAGGTCTTCGACGAGTCCCGCGGCTACTACGGCGACCAAGGTCACATCGCCCGCTTCGAGCGGCAGCTCGACGACGAGGGCCAGCTCGACGCCTTCAAAGACGCCTTCTTAGCGGTGTCGGGCCGGGACTGGGTGGAGCGTCGGCCGAGCTTCGGGCTTCCGACCGTGCGTGGCCAGGTCAACGAGGCATACGCACAGATCAACGGGTTGGACGCGACTACCGCGCCCGACATCCTGAAGACCTATCAGGACACCTATTCGGTGTCGATCGAGGACTTCGCCGACGAGGTGCGGGCCTGGCTGGACAAGCAGCCTGCCGGCTACCGGCTCAACTTCTTCGTCGATGAGGTCGGGCAGTTCATCGGCTCCAACACGCACCTGATGCTGAACCTTCAGACGATCGCCGAGTCGCTGAACACGAAGTGCGGCGGGCGGGCCTGGGTGTTCGTGACCTCGCAGGAGGACATGGACAAGGTCGTCGGCGACCGCACCAAGCAGCAGGGCAACGACTTCTCGAAGATTCAAGCGCGGTTCAAGACCCGTGTGAAACTCACTTCCGCCGACGTGGAAGAGGTCATCCGCAAGCGCCTGCTGGAGAAGAACGACAAGGGCACTCAGGTGCTCGACGCGGTCTATGCGCAGGAGTCAGCGAACTTCAAGACACTGTTCGACTTCGTTGATGGCGCCAAGACCTACCGAAACTTCACCGACGAAGCCCACTTCGTCGGCACCTACCCGTTCGTGAGCTATCAGTTCCCGCTGTTCCAGGCCGCGATCGAAGGCATCTCCGACCACAACGTGTTCGAGGGCCGCAACAGCTCCGTCGGTGAACGCTCCATGCTCGGGGTTGTCCAGCAGGTCGCCAAGGACATCGGCAATGTCGAGGTCGGGTCGCTGGCGACCTTCGACGCGATGTTCGCTGGCATTCGCGCATCGTTGAAGTCCGCAGCACAGCGCTCGATCGACCGCGCCGAACGTGACCTCCCCGACAGCGGCTCACCGGTCACCAAGCTCGCGGTGCGGCTACTCAAGGCGCTCTTCCTGGTCAAGTACGTCGAGAGCTTCCACGCCACCCCGCGCAACCTGACCGTGCTGGTCTACGACCGATTCGGGCTCGATCTGCCAGCGTTATCCAAGCAGGTCCAGGAAGCGCTGACGCTGCTGGAGACACAGACCTATGTGCAGCGCAACGGCAACGTCTACGAGTACCTGACGAACGAAGAGCAGGTGATTGAGGAGGAGATCAAGAACGTCGAGATCGACTCCTCCGAGGTCTCCACCCGGCTGAACAAGATTCTGTCCGGCGATGTCGTCAAGACCTCGAAGCTCCGCTACGCCAAGAACGGGCAGGACTTCCCGTTCGGGTACAAGCTCGACGACCAGGCATTCGGCCAGCAGCGCGAGCTCTCGCTGCACTTCATCACTCCCGAGTACCCGTACGGTCCAGAAGAGATTCGGATGCACTCGGCAGGCAAGGACGAGCTTCGTGTGGTCCTCGCGCCTGATGACCGGCTGCTGGCCGACCTACGGCTGCTGATCAAGACCGAAAAGTACACCAAACGCAAGCAGACCAGTTCGCTGTCACCTGTCGAGGAGCAGATTCTGCGGGCCAAGGCGACTCAGAACGCTCAGCGTGAGAAGGAACTTGTCGAGCGCATCCGACGGGCTGCGGGACGAGCCGACCTCGTGATCAATGCCGCAGACGTCACAGTGGCGTCGCAGGATGCGGTCACGCGAATCACCGACGGATTCCAAGACCTCATCGCCCGGACCTACACCCAACTGAGCCTCCTTGACGGGCGCATCTACTCCGAACAGCAGATTGCCGGGTTCGCGAACCCCGACCAGCCCACGTTGTTGGACGGCACCGCGATCAACGACGCCTCGATCCATGCGCTCGCAGCGCCGGCAGACGAAGTGCTGTCGTACCTGCTCCAGCGTGACCGGCTCGGCGAGCAGGTCACCGTCAAGAAGATCGTCGAACACTTCCAGGCCAAGCCTTACGGCTGGGATCTGGCCTCTATCGAATGCGTCACAGCCTGGCTCGTCGGCACCTCGAAGATCACCCTCACTGTCGACTCGAATATCCTCAAGCGCAGCGAAGTCGCCTCCGCACTGCGCAACACACAGAAGCACTCCCACACCGTCGTCGCCCCACAGAAGACCTTCGACCAACGAAAGATTGCGGCACTGCGTGCGTTCTGCACGGACTTCTTCGACGAACCTGCTGTGCCGAAAGACCCGCTCGAACTTGCCCGGCACACCAGCGAACGCCTCCGGGCAAAATGCGAGGAACTCAAGGCGCGAGTCAGCGGCTCAAAGTACCCATTCGTGATTCAGCTCGAAGCGCCGATCGTGCTGCTGGAGTCCGTCGTTGGCAAACCCGACGACTGGTACCTGACTGACTTCGCGATCGCCGACGATCTGCTCGATGTGAAGAGCGACCTCATCGACCCCATTCAGGCCTTCTTCGGGGACGAGAAGCAGCCGGGCGCTCAGCGCAAGATTTACGACGAGGCAACCGAACTGCTCGCCGACAACGCGAACAACCTGAACTACCTTCCCTCCGGCAGCAACCAGGAAGTGGCGCAGCTCCTCGCCGACACACACGCCTTCCGCGGTAACCGGATGACCAAGCTCAAGGCCGCCACCGTCGAACTCCAAGCCCGCATCGACGAGACGCTCGCGGCAAACCGCGACGGTGCACTCCTAGAGATCGACTCCCGATGGGCACCACTCCAGACCAGCACGATCTATCTGGAAGCAACCGACGAGGCGCAGCACAGTGTGAGTCAGAAGGTCAGCTCGATCTTGGACCGGATCGGACGAGAGAGCCAGATCGCTGTTGTCCGCGAGATCGCGAACACCTTCGAAGAGCGCACGTACCCAACAATCCTCGACCAGCTCGCCGTCTCTCCCCGCAACACCGACGCGGAGGGTGGCGGTGAGCCCGCCCCAGCACAGGCCAAGAAGCAGACTGTCTCAGTCAAGAACATCAACGCTCAAGGAGTCCACGGTGTGCTGGAGACCGAGGAGGACGTCGATCGCTATCTCGACGCGCTGCGCATGGCTCTGATACAGGCCCTCAACGACGACAAGCGCATCGCGCTGTAGGAGACAACACGCATGGAAACCTCACCGCTGAAGAGCTTCGGCACGTGGGCCAGACGCGAGCTCATCACTCAGGTCAGCGCCCGACTGACCGCCGTTCTCGCACCAGCATCGCCGGAGCGAGTCGAGAACCAGCGCGCCGTGACCATGCTCGAACGCGACATCGCTGCCGGCGGCGGCGGAGCCAAAGGCAAGGATGCTGTGGCCGACAAAGTCGCCTACACCTGGTTCAACCGCATCATCGCCCTCCGCTTCATGGACGCCAACGGGTACACAAGTGCTGGCGTGGTCTCGCCAGCCCACGGCCAGCAGACCGGACAGCCAGAGATACTCGCAGATGCCAAGCGTGGCAGCATCGACCCCGCTGTTGTCAGCAACAAGCGCACACTCGATGCCATCACTGAACTCCTCGACGGAACCCGCCCCAGTGCAGACGCCCAGGGTGAGGCCTACACCCTGCTACTCGCCGAGTACTGCCGCTACTGGAACCGCTCAATGCCGTTTATGTTCGAGCGTGAGGGTGACTACACTGAACTCCTCATCCCCGCCAACCTGCTCGCTGACGACTCCGTCCTCAGCCGCTCTGTCCAGCTGCTCACTGAGGATGTGTGCCAGAACGTCGAGGTCATCGGTTGGCTCTATCAGTTCTACATCTCCGAGCGGAAAGACGAAGTCTTCGCCGGATTCAAGAAGAATAAGAAGGCCGGCGCCGATGAGATCCCCGCCGCTACCCAGCTCTTCACCCCGCACTGGATCGTCCGCTACCTTGTTGAGAACTCCATCGGTCGTCTTTGGATGCTCAACCATCCGTTGTCTCGCCTCGCCGAGCAGATGGACTACTACATCGAGCCGGTCGATGAAGAATCCGACTTCCTCAAGGTCGCCAGTCCTAAGGAACTCACTGTCATCGACCCGGCCTGCGGCTCGGGCCACATGCTTACCTACGCCTTCGATCTTCTCTACGCGATCTACGAGGAAGAAGGCTATGCACCGTCAGAGATCCCGAGCTTGATTCTCACCCATAATCTGCACGGCACCGAGATCGATCCGCGTGCCGGTGCTCTCGCCGCGTTCGCTTTGACTATGAAAGCGGCTGCTAAACGCAAGCTGTTCTTGAAGGTGCCTGTAGAGCCGAGAGTCTCCGTGATCGCACCGATTTCATTCAGCCAGGAGGAACTGGACGACCTCTGGACTTTTTGGGGTGGAGAAGATGCCAGCGACCCGCGATTGTCTGTCGAAGCGAAACGCCACTACGAACATGAGCGGTTGGGTTTCGACTGCTATTGGAGAACATTCGAGCACGCTGACACGTTTGGGTCCTTAATTCAGCCGAACCAGGAGATGACCGAAGCCGCCGTTGAGATGTTCACCGCCACGAATTTGGGCAATGACTCCATCTGGACTCAGGCAACAGTCGCAAAGGCTCGAAGAGTGGTACAACAAGCAGTGCCTTTGCAGCGAGACTATGCAGTCGTAGTCGCGAACCCGCCGTACATGGGCAGCAAGCAGATGAACGCCCTGCTTTCACAGTTCATGAAGGACGAGTACCCCAATTCCAAGTCCGACCTGTTCGCTGCCTTCATCGAACGCTGCACCAACCTCGCCGGGGCGCGAGGAACCGTAGCAATGATCACTATGCAATCCTGGATGTTTCTCAGCTCGTATGAGAGACTCCGCGCGTCGCTTCTTACCAAGCAGCGCATCACCTCGATGCTGCATCTCGGTGCTCGAGCTTTCGACTCGGTCGGGGGCGAAGTCGTCTCCTCCACCGCCTTCGTCTTGGTGAACATGTCGCCAGAGGGACTCGGTGCTACCAGCAAGCTCGGTGGTACCTTCATCCGCCTCGTCGATGGAACCTCCGAGGCCGAGAAGCTGGCCGCGCTGAGCACTGCCCTTAAGGTGCGGACCAAGGAAGCGGGCCTCCATTTCGCGTCGGACACAGACTTCGCGGCGATCCCTGGCTCGCCGATCGTCTACTGGCTCAGTGAAAAGATGCGGGCGGCGTTCAAGACGGGAAGGCCGCTTGGCGACATCGCCGAGCCAAACCAAGGGCTAATCACGGCCGATAACGACCGGTTCCTGAGACAGTGGTGGGAAGTCTCACGGAATCGCACCGGACTGAGTTGCCAGGCCAGGGCGGAGGCCTCTGAGACGCGCCGACGTTGGTTCCCCTACAACAAGGGTGGCGACTTCCGTCGGTGGTATGGCAACCAGGAGTACGTCGTGAACTGGGAGCGTGACGGTGCTGAGATCAAGGCGTTTGGGACCGATGACGGAGGTAGGGCACGCTCTCGACCCCAGAACGTCGACTACTATTTCAAACCAACGGTCTCGTGGTCCGACATATCATCAGGAGCGCCCTCCTTCCGGAGGTTCCCCTTGGGATTCATCCATGGCAACAAGGGCAACTCCGTCTTCGGGTCAGACATGCTCCTCGACCGCCTTCTGGGGGTAATGAATGCCCCATGTGTAACGATGATCCTGGAGGCACTTACTCCCACGATGACGGCTTCGGTCGGCGACGTCGCCAAGACTCCTATCCCCGGCGCGCTGGCAGACCTGCCGACTTCAGGTATCGAAGCGCTGGTGGCGACGGCGCAGTCCGACTGGGATGACTCCGAAGCATCGTGGAACTTCAGTTCGAGTCCACTCGTGGCGGCCGCTCAGATGTCGCGCTCTGGAACGTCCTGATCAGAGGGTTCTTGGTGAAGCTCCAGGCTGTCTCAAACGAGTTCCAGTCGTCACGCGAGACAGAGACCATGCGGTCGACCCCATGCGAGATCTCATGTGACCCGACTGGTTCAGGGGGCATAGGAAGCGCTCTGACGTCACGCAACTGGAGATGAAATGTCGAGTTCAGGATCCGGAACACGTCAGTGGCGAATGCCGAATTCAGGATGCCTAGAACGCTGCTGTAGTCGTTTGAGTAGGCGAGATAAGCAACGGGGCCCGACATGTCAAAGGTTCCCCCGGCGGGCATCCAGCGAAAACTTGAGCCGCCCGAGGTGATGTCCGTCCACGTGATTCCTGGCAAGTACCAGAACTGGGGGTCTGTTATTCGGCATGCAGCATTTAGCCGGTAGTGGCTTCGCGCGGCCTCGGACCAGTCGACGAGGTGGTCAATGTTTCCGAACCATCTTCGAAATGGACCTCCCTTTGCGTAGGGAATCCAGCGTGCCTGGTGCCCAGCCAGTGACCTTGATACCTCCCAGCCATACCGGAGGTAGCGGTCGTTGTCAGCCGTCTTGTGCTGTCCCTCGGTGATAACTAGGGAGTCCAGTCGATCGGAGACCTTGAACGCAGCCCGCATCTTTTCACTGAGCCAGTAGACGATCGGCGAGCCAGGGATCGCCGCGAAGTCAGACTGTGCTATCTCGAAGCGGTTGTAATCGCGGTCAAGGAAAAGTGCCTCGATGGTGGCCACGGAGCGGACGTCAACATGTTGCTCGAACAGACGCCGGTAGACGGCCCGGCCACCGTCACCCTTGGCGTTGGCCACGACGAACGCGACTGAGCCGAAGTCCGACCCGAAGACACCTCGCCCCAGGTGAACCATCGAGGCGATCCGCTGGGTCAGCAGAAGGTCGTGGCGCATGTTTTCGAACGACTTGAGCGACATCCATGACGGGAGGTTGATCATTCCCCACGTCCCACCGGGCTTCGTCAGAACCTCGGCCTTGAGCATGAACGCCGTCATGAGGTCGGCCTTGCCGGTCGGGTACTCGTCCTTCATGAACTGTGTTGTGGTCGTTGACAGTCGTCGGCGGTGTGAGCGTACAGGGCCTTCCATCGGCTGATGCGTGGGCACCGTAGATGTTGAGGTTTCTTTCTCCTGCTTCCGGCAGCCCAAGGCAGATGGCTACCCCAATGGCTACCCGTGTGAACCTAACGAATGGCTTGATTGTTGCCCTGAACAGCGCTCGGCAGTGTGTGGAAGGCAACGGCGCAACGACACTGGGAACGGCTGAAGGCTATCCCGATGGCTACCCATGCGGTCACATGCCGATTGTGTGACTCCCGATAGTGTGATCTGGAACGATGGTACAGAAACAGCGCAGTAAAGGATCCGGGTCGATCTATCAGAACTCTCGCGGTCAGTGGGTAGCGGCGATCGAGGTCGGCTGGACAGAACGAGGTACGCGTCGTCGCCTCACGCTTAAAGCGCGGACGAAGGCTGAAGTCCGTGAGAGGCTCGCTGTGGCCCAGCGGCGGATTGTGTCGGAGGGGACGGTAACGTCGTTTGCCACCATCACGATCAAACGGTGGGCTGGGCTTTGGCTCGCGCAACGACAGCAGAGCGTGCGGCCCGGCACTTACGTCTCTGATCGCTCAGCAGTCAACCGCTGGATCGTCCCGACGCTTGGTCATATCCGGCTCGATGCCTTGGCTCCTGCTGATGTGCGAAAAGTAGCATCAACGCAGGAAGCCGCCGGGTTGGCCCTCCCCACGATGCAGCGTACTCATGCAGTGCTCGGCAAGATACTCGCAGACGCCGTCGCCGAGGGATACCAGGTTTCTCAGCGTGCCCGCGAAACAAGCGGGCCCGGTGTCGGTCCTTCTTCGCGGCAGGCGCTCAGCCCCGAGAATGCGATGCGGATCCTCGCTGCCATTGCAGAGCGCTCTGACGTCTCCCGTTGGGTGGCCGCGCTCGTGGCAGGGTTGCGCCCTGCTGAGGCGCTTGGCCTCACCTGGGACATGGTTGATCTGGACGCAGCGACCATGACTCTCGCGTGGCAGCTTAAGGCACTCCCGTACGTGGAACGACGAGACCCAACAAGCGGCTTTCGTGTGCCGCGGGGCTTCGAATCGCGACATCTCATTGGAGCCTACCACCTTGTCCGCCCGAAGACGCGTGCCGGAATCCGTGTCGTCCCGATCGTTCCGTGGCTCGCCGAGGCGCTCGCTGCCTGGCAGTCAGCTGCGCCGCCATCCTCCTACGACTTGGTATGGCCGCGTGACGATGGTGCCCCACGCTCGGCGGAATTTGACCGTGCGCAGTGGTACGAGATCGTTGACAACGCGGGCGTTGCCGTTGCACTTCCGGGCGGCGAAACACGCCGTCCGCTGCTCTACGAGGCGCGACATACTGCGGCGACCCTGCTGCTCGCCGGAGGTATCGACGACACGACGATCAAAGCGGTGCTCGGGCACTCATCTGTGTTGAGCACACAGGCATATCTCCATACCGATCACACGCGGACCCGGGCGGCCCTCACAGCTTCAGCGGAGATGATTGGACTTGGCCGATATCCTGGGAGGAATACATTGGCTTCCTTGCCGCCTGCGCCCGGGGCGTCGGGGCTCGCGGGCGGCCGAACCCCGGCATCACAGTGAGGCACCTAGTGAAGACGCTTGAGCAGACCGTTGCACAGCATCGCGACGAATGGAAAGTACGCTCGCTCGAACAGCAGCGACTGGAGATTGAGAACAACGAGGCCGTCGCGAGGCTGTATGGGCTTGAAGACGAGATTCCTTCGGATGTGCCGCTTGAACGCGTGTCTTTGACGAACAACTCGGCCTTCCGCTGGCCGAACAAGACACCCGAAGAGCGCGACGCCCTGTTCGCCCAGTCAGCCATCGTCGACCTTGTCTCCTATGCCGTCGGCTGCATGTTTGGCCGCTATAGCCTCGACGAGCCAGGTCTCATCCTTGGCGACCAAGGGTCCACCCTCAACGACTACCTTGCCAAGGTGCCGCACCCGACGTACATGCCAGACAAGGACAACGTCATCCCGATCGTCGACGGCGACTGGTTCGACGACGACGTCGTCGAGCGGGTTCGCCTGTTTCTCCGCACGGTGTTTGGGGAACAGCACTTCGAGGAGAATCTGCGGTTCGTGAACAACGCCCTAGGCGTAAGGGACCTACGTGACTACTTCATCAAGACAACAGGGCGCGGTGCGGCGTCAAAGTTTTATGACGACCACGTCCAGCGGTACAAGAAGCGACCGATCTACTGGCTGTTCTCCAGCCCGAAGGGATCATTCAATGCGCTGATCTACATGCACCGCTACACGCCGTCCACGGTCTCAACGGTGCTGAACGAGTACCTGCGCGAGTTCGAGTCGAAGCTGGAGGCGAATCTCCAGCACCAGGAGCGTCTCGCCGCCGGGGATGGTACGCCTCGCGAGAAGGCAGCGGCGCTGAAGGAAACCGAGCGTCTCCGCAACGTGCTGTTGGAACTCAGCGAGTACGAACATGACGTGCTGTACCCACTGGCGTCTCAGCAGGTCGCCATCGACCTCGATGATGGAGTGAAGGTCAACTATCCGAAGTTCTATCCGGCCCTCAGGAAGATCGCAGGGTTGGAGGCTACCGATGACTGAGACCGATTTCCCCTCGGTAGGCGAGGAGACTGTCGTCTCGCCGGGACGAGTTTCTGTGGAGGCTGCCTATGTCTGGCGAGTTTGAGCTGGACGAGCACGGCCGAGTGCGCGCGCGTGAAGGGAAGACGCTGGAGTTTAAGCGTGACCTGTCCTCTCCCACGAAGCCATTGCGCACGATTGTCGCGTTCGCGAACTCCGCTGGTGGCCGTCTGGTCATCGGTGTAGACGATGACGGCACGGTGGTCGGCGTGGCTGACCCCCTCGCTGAGGAGGAACGCATCACCAGCCTGATCGCGGATCGCATCTCGCCGCAGCTGGTTCCGGCCGTCGATCTCGTGACCGTTAGCGAAGCGACGATCCTCGTGGTGGATGTGCCGCTGAGCACCCGCCGTCCGCACTTCATGACCGGTCAGGGCGCGGAGCACGGAATCTATGTTCGTCTGGGGTCGACGACGCGCCAAGCCGACCCCGCCCTGGTGTCAGAGCTTGAACGCAACGCGCGCGGCGTGGCATTCGAAGACCTGCCTGAGCCACTAGCCTCGCTGGATGATCTCGACCTGCAGGCGTTGTCGGAGCTGCGCGGGCGCAGAACCGATGTCGATGATCTCGTCGCGCTGGGGCTCGCCGTCAAGCAGGGAGGCGAGATCGTCCCGACGTATGCAGGCCTTCTCGCCGCGTGCCCCGAGCCCACCCGTTTCCTGCCCTCCGCATGGGTGCAGTGCGGCCGGTTGCGTGGTGCCAGCGGGACCGACATCTTCGATCAGACCGAGATTCACTGCTCGATGCCGCTCGCCGTGGATCGGGTCATGGAGTTCCTCCTGAAGCACGCCTACAAGTCCGCGGTGTTCGGCGAGGTGCGTCGGCGGGATGCTTACTCGATCCCGGTTGAGGCGATCCGCGAGGTTGTCGTTAACGCTCTGGTGCATGCCAGCTATGCCGAATGCGGGACACCCATCCGGGTCGCGTTCTACGACGATCGCATCCAGGTCGACAGCCCGGGCCTGCTCCTGCCGGGGATGACGGTGGAGTCGATGCGGCGCGCTTCTCGGCTGCGGAACCCTTCGCTCGCGCGCATCTTCCGTGAGGCCGGGATCATGGAGCAGTGGGGTACCGGTGTCCAGCGCGTCTACGACCAGATCGCTGCGGCGGGTCTTCCCGAGCCGGACGTCGAAGAGGTCATGGATCGGCTCCGGTTCACGATCTACGTGCCGTCCCATGCCCCGGACGCGGGCCTTGGTGCCGGCGCTAAGCACCAAGATAAGGCACTAAGGCACCAAGATGAGGCACCAAGTCGGCCGGCAGCCCGCCTTTCGTCCACCGAGGTTGTAGTTCTTCGCCATGTCCGAGTCGATCCGGCGAGCCGCGCGGATCTCATGGCGGCGCTGGGCATCACCAACCAGACCCGCGCGTTCCGTCGACACATCGAGCCACTCCTTGACTCAGGGTTACTAGAGCGCACACTCCCTGACAAACCCACGAGTCGAGACCAGCGCTATCGGATCACGGAGCTCGGTCTCGCCGCGCTAGCTGGGCAGGAGGACGCCGAATGAGTTCGCTCAGCGCTGTCCTGCCTCACCTGGAGCGGAGGTTCGATTCACAGCGCCTGGTCTTCTGGCACGACGCCGACGGTGAATACGCCGGCGAGCTTGACGCGCTTGGCCTCAGCGGCGTGACCACCGTACGCGTGGAGAACAACGAATATGCCGTGAAGAACCGCGTGCTCCGCGACGAGCCGGCGGGCAAGTTTCTCCTGTACCGAGGCGCTCCTGTGCCTCCGGGCACTGGCAACTGGCTACTCGATCTTGAGCTGGCCTACGGAGTCTTCACTGCTGACCGAACCGCGCTTGTGAGCCAAGACCTCGGTCTCAGCGGTAGCGGGATCGACGATGTGGTGCGGGAGCATGAAAAGTTCTTCCGTGCTGCCAAGCGAGTCCAGAGCCTCAAGGCGCTCCTCGCGACCGGCGATGACGCCGACAGGTTGCAAGCGAAGATGTCGGCGGTGGTGCTTGGTCAGCACGAGCACAGCATGCTTGAGCTCACACGCGCGTTGCTGATCGAGAATGCGCAGGGCGCGCACACGAAGTACGCCGCGCTGGCCGAGCAGAGCCTCGACGGTTTCCACTGGGCCGGTGTTGCCAAGATTTACGGCTATGAAGCAAGTGAGCCCAGCGTCGATGACTTCGTGCTGTGGATGTTCCGCCACGCGGTCAACGGGTTTGCGTCGGACTCGCCCGGGGCCCTGCGCAACATCCAGCTCGACTTCGCGAGCCTACGCAACGACCGACGCAGCGCCGATGCGCTCGCCACGTTGGCTCGGCGCGCAGCGGAGAGCCTCGACTACGCCAGCAGCATCGAGAATGCCGAACTGCATGAACTTGTGGGCAACGATCTCTTTGAGTACGTGGAACGCAAGATCATCAGCGTGCTGACGCAGGCAGTCGTCGAGCGAACAATGAGCGCACGCGAGGTGTCCGAGATCATCCGTGCCCGTCAAAGCAGCATCTGGGTTGATGGATACCGGGAACTCTACGCGGCGCTTGCCGCTGCCTCTGACCTACTGGGTGATCTCGCGACTGCGAGGATCGAGATCGCGTCGTTCGATGAGGGACTCGACCGGTACCGCAAGCACTGGTTCCGCATCGACCAGCTCTACCGGCAGTTCCACTTTGCCGCCCGCACAACGGAGTACGCCGGCCCTCTCGAAGCACTCCGGGGCGAGGTAGAGAAGCGCTACGCGAACCGATACCTCTACGAGCTAGGCAACGCCTGGCAGCAACAGGTTGATGCCGTGACGGAGTGGCAATCGGTTGCCTTGCGCCCGCAAACGAGGTTCTTCGCCGATCACGTTGAGCCCATCATTAGGAAGGGCAACCGGAAGGCCGTGGTCATCATCTCCGATGCGCTGCGTTACGAGGTCGCCGAAGAATTGGGTTCACGTATCCGGCAGGAAGACCGTTTTGACGCGGAGCTCGACGCGATGCTCGGTGTGCTGCCGAGCTACACCCAACTCGGCATGGCGGCACTGCTTCCGCACAAGACGCTGGCCCACTCGCACGATGGAGACCCGGTGCTCGTGGACGGCCAGCGTTCCGACGGGACAGCGAACCGCAACAAGGTACTGGCTTCGGTGGACGGGTTCGCGATCCAGGCCGAGGACGTTCTCGCGATGCCGCGTGGCGAGCTGCGCGAGCTCTACGGCGCGCACCAAGTGCTGTACGTATACCACGACCGGATCGACGCGGCAGGCGACAAGGCCCGCACCGAACGTCAGGTGTTCGAGGCCGCCAACGACGCACTGCGCGAACTGGTCGACCTGATCAAGCGACTGACGAACGCGAACGCCACGAACATCCTGGTGACTGCTGACCACGGCTTCCTCTACCAGGACACCGCGCTCGCCGACGCCTCCTACCTCTCGACTAAGCCGCAGGGCGACGAGCTCGTCGTGACGAACCGTCGATACGTGCTCGGCCGGGGACTCAGGG
Source organism: Actinomycetota bacterium (assembly GCA_020161315.1). Lineage (GTDB taxonomy): Bacteria > Actinomycetota > Actinomycetes > Actinomycetales > Microbacteriaceae > Leucobacter. The sequence continues at coordinate 76,495 of JAIUOH010000003.1, forward strand.
ATGACCCCGCGTTCCGGAAGTTCGAGCCTGAACAGCTCGCGCTGAGCAGCGACCTTGAGGTGCAGCTTCCCAAGTCGATCCATCGACTCAAGCTGCCGGGAGCGGGCTCCCGCTTCGTCCACGGCGGCGCCGCACTCCAGGAAGTCGTCGTGCCTGTACTTACCGTCAACAAGAAGCGCAAGAGCGACACTCGGCCCGTCAACGTCGAGGTACTGCCTGAGACGGACAAGATCACCACGGGCCAGCTCGTCGTGAAGCTCTTCCAGTCCGAGCCGGTCGGCGAAAAGATCCAGGCTCGCACGCTACGGGCTGGCCTCTACGTCGGCGAGACCCTGATCTCGAACCAGCCCGAGCTGCTCTTCGACCAGCCTTCCGACGACAAGCGCGACCGCTACCAGAGTGCACGGATGCTCCTTAGCAAGGACGCCAACGAGTTTAATAACCGCACGGTCGAGTTCCGGCTCGAAGAGCAGATACCCAACACCACCCAGTGGCGCGTCTACCAGCGGGCTCAGTACCTGCTCAAACGCTCGTTCACATCGGACTTCGATTTCTAGGAGATGAGCGTGACAAACTTCACGATTGAAGACCTTGCAATGGCCTATCGCAAGGCAAAGGTTGACATCTTCTACTCATCGAATGCACGTAGGATCGATCTTCTTGCCTACGAATCGGATCTTGAAAGGAATCTCCATCGATTACTCGATCGACTCGACTCCGACGACGAAAACTGGCTCACGAGCCACGAGTTCCTTGGAGGCGCCTACCTTGTGCCCAAGAGCGCTGCCGCACGGGGCCAACGATATGCAGGTGGGGCTACTGATGATACTGTGACGGACCGTTGGTCCGACTCTCTGCAAGATTGGCAGAAGGCGACGTCTTCCACACGCACGGCCGAGCTGTCCTTTAGAGTCATGGCGAAGTGCAGTATCGACTTTCATGTGCTTTCTTCGTTATGGATCATGAAAGTGGGATCCAAGTTTGAAGCGATGCTGCCGGAGTCTGCGCGGGGCAACCGATTGCGTCGGACCGCAAAGCAGGAGTTCAATCTTTGGGCCTCGGGAAGCTTCGGACCCTATCTTCAGCCGTACCGAAACTGGCGCGATGAAGGCCTCGAAGCTGCTCGCAATGCGCTAGGCGGAAAGCAAAACGTCGTGGTCATTACCACCGACATTGCATCCTACTACCACAGCATTGATCCAAGATTTCTGCTGCAGCCAGATTATCGAGCTCTCCTGGGCATAGATTTGGATGCTGGCGAGGAACTCCTCCATAAGCGGTTCGTTGACGCACTGATCCATTGGCCGGAAGCCGCACGTGCGGCACTCGGGTTCATAGTTGAAGGGCTGCCTGTCGGTCTTCCTGCTTCAGGGGTCGTAGCCAACCTCGCGCTTATTGAACTCGACCGACTTATAGAAGCAGAGGTAAGACCGCTCTATTACGGGCGATACGTTGATGACATCATTCTCATCATGAGAGACGGACCCCAAGGGGTTGATGGATCCGATCCTTGGCTTTGGCTCCATGCCCGACTCGACGGTATGTTGGCTATGGCTGCGTCTGTCAAGAGAATTGAAAGATCTTACCTACAAGGTTCATGTATTGAGTTATCCCGGCAAAAGACCAAGGTTTTTCACCTGTCAGGTAGCTCTGGTCTCGCGCTGATTGGCTCGATAGAGGCCGCGATTCAAGAGCGTTCAAGCGAGTGGCGGTCTTTGCCCTCAATACCGGACGAGCCTTCTCAGATCTCTGTTGACATTGCTCAAGTTTTTCAGTCCGACGGCGAGCGTGCTGACTCGTTTAGAGGTGCGGACTTGATGACTGCTCGGCGCTCGGCATTTGCACTTCGACTACGGGACTACGAAGCCTATGCATCAGACCTCGAATCCTCGACGTGGTCCGAACTCCGTTGGAGTTTCTTTGACGCAGTCCTCGACTACGTTGTCAGCTTGCCAGGATACTTCGAGCTTGCGCAGTACGTGCCGCGAGTGCTTCGGATGGCCGTCGCCTGTCAAGACTACGAGTATGTCGAAAGGATCCTGAAGCAGCTGACGGAAGTGCGTGATGAGATCAAGAACGCGAAGAGTGTCAAGGTGCAAGGCGCTCGAAAGGACAATCTTTCGGCAGCCCGAGTTGCAAATAGTTGGGCGAAGCAGGTAGCCGATCAATTCGGTGAAGACCTCGCTGCCGCAGCGTTCGTGGCTCCCGCGCCCGGAGACTTGCAGAAGATACGTGATGCAGCAGCTACCTTATCGCCGAGCCCAGCGATCGCTCGAAGCGTAGAAGACCTTGGGGCCCTCTTTCAGAGTCTATTCATGTCCGATCTCGCGCAGCTGCCGTTCCGCTCGAGATACATGAGTGATGCTGAGATGAATCTCGAGGACTTTTCGCTCGCTGATGAACCTTCGGAGCTTGCGGCGATGCTCGGGCAGGGTCTTCAGACACATCTGCGTGCTTTAGTTGAACTCCTCGGGCGCTATCCGTCCTCGCGACGTAGAGATGAAGTTGGAATTCCCAGCGCCTTCGCCTTTGCAACACGTCCATTCGGCCTTTTCGATCTGTTTCTCTTAGCGCAACCATTCCACGGTGATTGGGAGCGCTACGGCTCCGATCTCCGGTTAATCGAGAGCGCCATACTTGCGCTTCGGGGTTATGACGTCAATGGCTTGCTGCCCAAGACTCCCAGGGAGGATTTCCTGAGGAACGAGCTCGTATTGTCGCGAGAGATTCTTGGCAGACGTAAGAGAGTAGCGCTGGGTATGATCAAAACTTCTGGTAGCGCATGGGCCGCTGCCGTAAATGGCACCCCAGATCGTAGTCACACCAGGTACAAGGCTCTAAATGACACATTGAGCGATGTCCTGAGATCGCCTCGAAGCGTTGATTACCTCGTTCTGCCGGAGCTTTCTGTGCCTGCGCCTTGGTTTCGGCGATACGCGTATAAACTCCGCACTCTGAATGTCGGATTCATCGCCGGTGTGGAGTACCTCCATGCTGAAAGAAATATCGTTCGGAACCAGGTTTGGGCTTCACTCCCGATTTCAAGTGGTGAATTTCCAGTCACTTTCTTGCACCGGCAGGACAAGCAAAAGGCTGCTTTCCACGAACGAGAAAAGCTGTATCAGGTGGCCGGAAAAACGCTCGTTCCCGAAGTGGAATGGGACGAGGTTCCTGTCATCCATCACGAGGGGTTCACCTTCGCCTTGCTTGTGTGTAGCGAACTAACGAATATCGAGTACCGATCGCAGTTGCGTGGACGGGTCGATGCCCTTGTTTCTCCCGCGTGGAACCGCGACTTGACCACTTTTAGTGCGCTTGTCGAATCCGCTGCCCTCGACATGCATGCATATGTCTTCGTCGCCAACGATCGTGCGTACGGGGACTCTCGCGTTCGCGCGCCGATGCGAGAGGAATGGCGGCGAGACCTGCTCCGTGTTCGGGGAGGGGTTGAGAACTACGTGGTCATGACTGACCTTGATATTCCAGCGCTTCGGGCACACCACAATTCTCACTCCCCGGATAGTGACATGTTCAAACCTTTGCCTGATGGATTCATCCCAAGCAAATTGCGACAGGCTCTTCCGGCGACTCCACGGGGAATGTAGAACCATGAACATCTTTGAAGACCATTCAAGTGCGGAGCAGTCGGCCGATCTGGACTCACCGCAGCAGAGCGAACTCGACCGAAAGATCAACCTGCTGTTCAGTGGCTCGGTCGTGCGCAAAGACCTTGTGAAGGCCGTCAAGGGCAACGCGATCGTTCCCTCCTATGTGCTGGAGTACCTGCTCGGTCAGTACGCCGCTTCCGATGACGAAGCAACGATCCAGGCTGGAATCGATGCGGTACGCAAGATTCTCGCCGACCACTACGTACACCGCAACGAGTCAGAACTGGTGAAGTCCACCATCCGTGAGAAGGGCCGCCACCGGATCATCGACAAGGTGACCGTGACCCTGAACGACAAGCAGGACGTGTACCAGGCCTCGTTCGCCAACCTCGGGCTCACCGGCGTCATCGTCGAACCTGCAACAGTGAAGGCGAACCCAAAGCTGCTGGTCGGCGGCGTCTGGTGCATCTGCGACATCGAGTACTTCCACAGCGATGACGACCGCGTCGTGCCCTGGATTCTGGGGAGCCTGAAGCCCATCCAGATGTCGAGCTTCGACTACGAGGGCTACCTCGCGTCGCGCAAGGGGTTCAACACGGAAGAGTGGATCGATCTGCTGATCCAGTCCATCGGGTTCAACCCTGAGATGTTCGGACGACGGGCCAAGCTGCTGCAACTCGTCCGTCTCATCCCGTTCGTCGAGCGGAACTACAACCTGGTCGAGCTGGGACCGAAGGGCACCGGCAAGTCACACATCTACTCCGAGTTCTCACCCCACGGCATGCTGATCTCCGGTGGCGAGGTCACCGTCCCGAAGCTCTTCGTGAACAACGCCAACGGCCGCATCGGCCTTGTCGGCTACTGGGACGTGGTGGCCTTCGACGAGTTCGCCGGCAAGAAGAAGCGCACCGACAAGGCGCTCGTCGACATCATGAAGAACTACATGGCGAACAAGTCGTTCTCCCGTGGGGTCGAGACTCTCGGAGCTGAAGCGTCGATGGTGTTCGTGGGCAACACCTCGCACAACGTGCCCTACATGCTCAAGCACTCTGACCTGTTCGACGAGCTACCGGAGGCCTATCACGACTCCGCCTACCTCGACCGGCTCCACTTCTACATCCCCGGCTGGGAGGTAGACACGATCCGCAGTGAGATGTTCTCCTCCGGGTACGGCTTCGTCGTCGACTACATCGCCGAAGTGCTGCGATCCTTGCGGAACACCGACTACTCCGACCGATACCAGCCGCACTTCACGCTCAGCTCAGACATCTCCACACGAGACCGCGACGGCATCCACAAGACCTTCTCCGGCCTGATGAAGCTCATCTACCCAGGCGGCGAGGCCACGCGAGAGGAGATCGAGGAACTGCTGCGCTTCGCCGTCGAAGGACGCAAGCGCGTCAAGGACCAGATTCTCCGGATCGACACCACAATGGCCGCCGTCAACTTCGGCTACTCCGACAAGACCGGCACCTGGCGTGGCGTCACCACGCTGGAAGAGGACGAGTACCCCGACTACTACCAAGCTCGCCGCCCCGAGACCGAGCATGAGGCAGAGCCGTCGGCGGAGTCCGAGCTCGCGCAAGAAGAAGCCAATGTTGTGGCTCCAGTGGCACCAGAGGTGGCGGCGCCCCTGTTCGAGGGGCACCGGGAGTTCCAGGAGAACCAGCGTGGAGTCTCGTACGAGACGCTGCTCATGCCCTACCTGCGCGATGCTACCAACATCACCATCGTTGACCCCTACATCCGGCTCCCACACCAGGGACGCAACCTCGTCGACCTTCTGGCCCTGCTCGCGGCCGCTAAAGACCCTGCCGACGAGATCGCAGTGATACTGGTGACCAAGGAAGACCGCGGCGAGTACGCCCAGCAGCACCTCCTCATGCTCAAGGACATCCAAGACAGTGCCGCCACCGTCGGCATCCAGTTCTCCGTCAACTGGGATGAGACTATCCACGACCGGTCGATCCGCACGGATCACGGCTGGAAGCTCCTCCTCGGACGAGGCCTTGACATCTTCCAGAAGGGCTCGGGGAGCCAGTTCGACCTCGGCTCCCGTCGCCAGGAGTTCCGTCAGGTCTTCGCGTTCGGCGTCACCTACATCAACGAGCAAGAGGGGGCCCGATGACAACAACGAACGGGTCTGCTGTGCGAGAGATCGATAGCGTGAACGAATCGGTGCGCGCCAACCAGGCTCTCCGTAGCGACATTGGTGCGATCTAGTTGGAAGCTATCGAGATGCTCGACCGACTTGGGATGCCTATCTGGGAGAGATAGAACACCGAAGCATGGCCCGGTGACTACTTCGAGCCCACTGCTGGCCTAGACCCTCGCGTTCGCCACAACGCTAGGTGGCACTCCGTGCCCTGGCGCTCGTGTTGCTGATCGGAACGTCGATGCGGTCCCGGGCGACAACGACCCCAGCCTTGACGACGTAGCACTCCACGACGTGTTCTCCCCTGAAGTCGGAGTGCTCGATGCGGACGCCTGATCCGCTCGAGTCTACGATCTGGCCCCGGATTTTGTTGCGCCGCTCGGCCTCTGCTCCCCGGTTGAGTACTTTCCACTTCAGTTCGTACGGCTCAGCGATGGTGCATTCGACGAGGCGGAAGGCCAGACTCTTGTCCGCCTTGAGTAGGGTACCCGTTCGCAACATCTCCCTGAGTCTGGTGGGCCTCCAGCCATCCTGCGTTACTTCGCAGTCGATGGTGACGTTCCCAGAGATATCCACGGGGTACCAGCTCTCGATAAATTGCTCGGTGTTCGTGAACGACCGCGAAGCCTCGCTCGTGCTCGTGGCGAGTGGCACGGAGGTCCCGAAGACCTCTCGCCACTTCTTGTTGGCCGCCGCCTTGCCAGCGTCCTCGATCGCTTCGAGGCAGCGGTTGTAGGCTTTTTTGGCCTTTGGCTGGAACCGAGCCTTCACCGCGACGCGCTGGTTGCTCCCCAGCGCCAGGTAGTAGTCCTTGTCCGGCTCATTCTTAAGGAACTCGAAGAAGTCTCGGGCCATTAGATCGAAGGAACCAGTTCCCGCCGAGTCGTAGTCGTCGGTCTGGGAGAAGAACCTGTGCACGAGAGTGTCGATGAGCAGCCCACCCATGTTGACGCCATTCTGGTTCTTCCAAGCTCTCGCCATCCGCGCCAGATGCCGCATGTTCGCCGAGGTACGATCGTTACACTCCTTGGTCGCCGCGATCTCCTCGCGCGGTTTGGTGACCTTCCACTTCTCGGCCTTCGTATCCGGGTAGTCGAAGCTGCCGTCCGAATTCTCGAACGCCGGCTGAACCTCGAACTTGAAGGCGTTACTGCTGAACTGCACCCGGACGACGCACTGGTCGACACGTATGTCGGTGTTCGTGTACCGCGCCTTCAGATCGTCGCGGACGCGCTCAAGAATCCGACGCGGGCCGGTGCCGCCATCGTAAGCTGAGCGGATCTCAGGCGGAAGGATGAAAATCATGTCAAGGTCGGACACGCCTTTGATGGCGGTGTGCCGACCGAACGAGCCAACCATGAGCCTGTAGTCAGTGCATCTGTCCTTGTCCCGAAAGTCCTTATTGAGCGCTTTGGTGATCTCGTCCCTACGCGATAGGACGATGCTGGCTGTCTCGCCGACTTTGAGGTTTTCGAGCAGCGTGTCGAAGATCTCTGACGTTTTCATGGTCATGCCTCGCCCTCATCGAGCCGAAGCGCTTCCGGGAGGAACAGGTCGATCTCACGCGACGTGAACGTCATCTCTTCGTTGTCCTTGAGCCCACCCTGCGCACGAGTGAAGGCCTTCGAACTGGTTCTGGGTGCATTGGAGTAGGCGTTCCGCACCTCTTCCTGGAGCTCGTCGCGACGTTGACGTCCTTCGGCTTCCGAGACGCTTCCGGCCATCAGGTCTGCGATCAGGGAGATGTACGACTCTCGGAGATCCCAGAGCCGGGAGGCGATGTCTCGATGCCCATCGGACTCATCAGCGAACCGGAAGGTTCTAGCGCCCAGGCTTATCCAAGTCACCAGCAGAGCGATGGACGAAGTCACGAGGCTCGCCAGCACCGGATCGCCAACGAGCCCCAATACTGCGGCAAGAAAAGTACCGGAGCTGACCGCAGTCAGGCCGATGAGTACGCTCTGTTGCCACCGGTGCTTAGTGAAGCAGATGTCCGCCTGCTTTTCATGGGTCTTATGGCTGTACACCACGCGTCCGAATGACTCGCGCACCTGCGCGAGTAGGTACGGTTCTCGGTCGGACACCGCTGCTCGTTCGTCGATCAATTCGCTCCTATCGGTCGAGGTTTTCTGCTCTTGCACCAGGCTGCGGAGGCTGCCTCTCTGAGTATGGATGCGACCACCGACATTTTCGTTGCTGAGCCGGATCTTGCACCGGCGATGCCGATTCGACGTTGCATCCAACGACGTTGTTTTCTCTTCAACCCTGAACAACTGAGGTCACCAAATTGGTCACCAGAAACGCCTTCGAGGTCACCAGATTGGCCGCTACCGGCCGGTAACCTCCGGTAGACTGATGCCATGAAACCCGCAGAAACACGCGGTTTCTGGCCAGATTTTGGCAGGGGAGAGATTTTCCCGGAGCTCGTCAGTTGTTCCTAGTTCGAGTCGCACCTATAGAAGCCGAGTTTCCTGTTCCGAACCCGTGAATCTCCAGCTCAAGATTCGCCCGCGCCCGAGCTTCCCACAGCTCGGATGCCGCGCCGGTTCGATAGATCGCTGGCTGCGCCAAGTACGCTGAAAGAATCCGCGAGCGCCCCGCCGCGAAGTCCACGTCAGACACGTGCGCATACTCCTCGCGCACCGCGGCCGTGTACTCGGCATAGCGCGCGGGCGAGGAAGCGAAGATAGAAAGGTCCGCATCGAGCAGGTGCGCAAGCGGGGGAGCAGCATCACCAACGTCGACCCCCGGGGTGGACGCGACGATGAGATCGCCAACTCGCTGGGTGAGGCCGGGGTTAAGGTCGAGCGCGCCCAGCGAAGCTACCGCGAGGCCGGCCGAGTCGCGCTCGTCCGCACCGTCAGCGGCGCCGAGATAGATCGCGTCGTGAAACCATGCCGCCAGCAGCGTCTCGACCTCGATGTGCTCACCGCGCACCCCGAGATGATTCAGTGCGAGCAGCACGTCTTCGAGGTGCCGTTCGTCGTGATAGCGGCGGTGATCCTCGTTCCATCTCGCGATCAGCGAGTTGCCGAGCTCGCGCCACGGGTCAGCACCAGAAGCACCAGAAGCACCAGAAGGAACGCCAGCAACCCCAACCGCATCACCCAGCAAATCCCACTCGGCCACCAAGTACTGCCGCCGCCGCACGGGTCGCGCCGCGTCGCGCTCGACCCCGCGCACCCGCAGTCCGGCCGCGCGCAGCGAGAACACCACGTCTTTCGCGGTCACCTCCCGCGCACCGAGCGCAACGGCGCGAGCGTGCAGCGACGCCGGCACGTCGTAGTGGTCGAGGTCGAAGCCGCGCCTTGGCACGCCTAGCAGCGCGGCGAACGCGTGCAGCTCGTCGTAGTCGCTGTCAGACACGAGGTGGCTCCACAGCGTGCCGTGCGCAGGCCACGCGGGCGGATCAATCAGAATCGCCATTCGCTCAGGGTACCGCGCTACGCAAGCAACTTCGGCGCCGCAAAGCTCCATTCGTCGACCGAGTGGGTGATCGCGTCGGCCCAGCTGTCGACGCTCCACACGAACCGCGCCACCGCGCACGTGGGCATGTGCAGAATGCCGTCGTTCGAAAGCAACGAAGCGAGATCGGAGATGCCGGGATCGTGCGCGACGATCATCACCGACGAGGAGCCAGACGCCGCGGCCTTGCGCAGCAGCGTCTGAGCGGGAGCCAGATACAGCTCGGCATCATGCCCGACCGCGACCCCGAGCTGCGCGCCAAACACCTCGGCGGTGCTGCGCGCCCTAAGCGCGGTGCTCGCGAGAATACGCTCGACCGTCACCCCGTCGGCCGCGAGATGCCTTGCCATGCGGGGCGCGTCGCGCAGGCCGCGCGCGTTCAGTGGGCGATCGTGATCGGCAAGCCGAACGTCGCCCCAGTCGGACTTCGCGTGTCGCGTCAAGATGAGCTCGCGCACTTCCCCTCCATCCCCGCAGTGCGCGCCGGCTCACCGCAAACCAAGCGCCCCCGCATAAGTGCAGGGTATCGGAGAAACTCCCGCTCAGTCGCCAGGATCGAGCGAGATTATTCCTCCGTCTTCGCGCTGGTCATCTCGCGTTTCTTTGATGCGGTGCGCCTCTTCGCTCGTCTCCATCACATCGGCGCTCTCGTCGGGGTCGAGATCAGACCCCGGCATGCCGTCGAGATCGGGCGCGGGATCAGAGCCGACCCCTGCACCATCGCCCTCGCTCTTCTTCGCGGCCTCGGGCGCGTCGTTCGCGTCAGGCCCCTGCTTGCCCGCATACTCTGCCTCCTCGTAGACAGAATGATCGACCGGCTCGGGGGCAGTGGCCGTGGGGTGCGCGGGGTCGTGCTGGGCGTCGTGCTCGGGCTGGGCCCGGTGTTCAGATTGCTGATTCATGATGTTCCTTTCGGGGGAGTTGGTTCGTGGCCTCACGCGGTGTCGGTGCTGAGGCGCAGGCAGAGCGCGGGATCACTCGGCCTCCAACGCAGACACCGCGAGCGATTGGCCGAACAAGCACACCACAAACGCGGCGGCGAACGCGAGGGAGAGGGCGTGATCCTTGAGCTTCATCGTTCATCTGCCCATCGCTACCAGCGTGAGCATCGCGGCGAGACCGACCACCGCCATGCCCATCCACAGCCAGAACATTGTCTTCATGCGGCCGAGCGTATTGCGCGAGCCGGGCGCGGGGCAGACCCTTGCGGCGCCGGTCGCGAATGTGCAATGACTTCGCATGGTAGGGCAGAGTCGCTGCCCTGGCCAGGGGGTAGTGGCGCTGCGTCGGTGAGCGTAGAACTGAGGGAACGACGCACATCAGGAGGTGACCCATGCAGCCAACCGAGCCCGAACTCGACCCAACCAAGGTGCTGAACCAGCCGTCGCTGCGGCGCTCGAGCGGCACTATCTGGCTCGTGATGGGTGCTCTCTTTCTGCTCGCCAGCCTCTTCTCGTTCGGGGTTGTGATGGCTGGCGGCAGCGGAGCCTCCACGCCGCTCGCAATCACCGGCGGGGCCATCGCCATCGTGCTCTACGGCGCAATGGTGCTCGTGCGCCTCGTCGTCGGCGCGGGTGTGAAACGGTTGCGTTTGCTCGCTGCTTGTCTGCTCACCATGGCGGCGGTATCGCTCATCGGCGTCTGGATCTGCGCCTACATTGAAGCGGCCGCGGCGACTGCCACGCTCGGCGGCGCTGGCTGACGAGGTGGCAAATCGAGTGTGCGGCGCACCTGATGGCACCCGCTTGCCATCACTGCGGCTGCCGCATTCTCGGCCACGGTGTCGAGACCGACGGTGCCATCTTCTGCTGCGCGAGCTGCGCGCGACACGTGGGTGAGCATCAGCTCGTCGACCGCGCCTAACGGTTGTCTTCGGCACGAGGATCATCGAGCCCGTGACCAACTCGCCGAACTTGCATAGGCTGGCTGCATGAGCGAAGACATTGACGCCTACCTCAGCGACCTGCCAGACGAGGCAGTGAACCGCCTGCAACAGATGCGAGACATGGTGCGTGCGCAATGCCCCGATGCGATCGAGGGCATCAATTACGGTCTGATCGGCTACAAGCTGCACGGTCACCCGCTCATCTACTTCGGCGGGTTCAAGAACCACGTGGGTCTCTACGCGACTCCGAACGGGCACGAGGCCTTCGCAGATGAGTTCGCGCGCTACAAGCAAGGCAAGGGATCGGTGCAGTTTCCGCTCACAGAGCCACTGCCGATCCACCTGATCGAGCGGGTCATCGCCTACCGGGTACAGACCGTGGGCGAAGAGCTGCCCAAGATCGGCGGGCCCGCGACGAGGGCGCTCGCAGGCATCGGCGTGACGGCGATGAGCCAGCTGACGGGGCACACCGAACGGGAGCTACTCGAACTGCACGGCTTCGGCCCGAAGGCTATTCGCCTGCTTCACGAGGCTGGGGCGCAGTTTCGGGCAGAGTGACCTGCGGCTCGCGTGCGGTGCGCTGTGCGCGCCGCAGCTGCGTGGTTGAGAGCAGCACGATTCTGATGCCGACGAGCACGCTACGCAGGCCGAGCACGATCGTGAGCGCGATCTCGCCGAGAGCGGGTAGCAACGCGCACGCCAGCGCAAGCGTCACATCGAGCAGCCCGAAGACGAGTTCGGCCCGCGGCCGCTCGGAGTCGCGCCGCACGACTGCCGCGATCCTCGCCGCCCCACTCGAAAGATAAATGAGCGCTGCGAGCCCAATCAGCCCATCGTGCGAAACGAGGCCCGAGAGCACGACCAGGCCGCCGGCGATCGCGAGGCAGCCTGTGGAGATGCGCATCCAGCCCCTGCCTCGCCGCTCGCTTCTGAGGCCAGAGACAAGATCGTCGATGCCAGAGAGCACGAAGCCGAGGCCGACCATGAAGCGCAGTCGCAGCTCGACGTCGCCCTGCGGCGCTAGCAGCACGAGCCCAGCGCCCAGTGAGACGAAACCCAGAACGGTGACAAGCCACCACGGCAGCTTGCGAACCACCGTGGCGAGGCGGTCTTGCAGCGCCCAGGCTCTATCGTGCAGTGAGGTCATGCGTCAATTCTTGCGCATGCGAGGGAAGGGTCGCAGCAGCCGATCCAGGCCGCGTCGAAACGCCGCCAGCTACTCCATGAGTGTCGCCGCGACGGTCGAGCCCAGCTCGGCCGCGCGCTGCACGTACTGTTCGTCGACCTCGCCGGTGAAGATCAGGGGCTCGGTGACGAGTGACCAGCCGTAGCCTGCCGTGATCGACTTCATTGCGATTTCGGCGCCGGTCGTGTCGTAGCCCCCGTGAATCCAATATGAGAAGGGCCGTTTCTTCGTCGCCTCATGCGTGGCGTTGAACGTCGTGTCGAAGAAGTGCTTGAGCGCGCCAGAGATGTAGCCGAAGTTCGCGGTCGTGCCGAGAATATAGCCATCTGCGCCGAGCACGTCGTCGACCGTCGCCTCGAGGGCCGCGCGCTCGATGACCTCGACGCCCTCGATCTCGTCGAGCCGCGCGCCAGCCAGCACTGCGTCCGCGATGCCGCGCGTGGGCAGCGTCGGGGAGTGGTGCACAACGAGCAACCTGGCCATGCCGCAAGTGTACGCCCGGCGCGCGCCATGCGCCGATGAGGCATGGCTAGGCTGGTCGCATGAGTGAGATTCGGGCAGCAATCGTTACCGGGGCATCGAGAGGGATCGGCAGGGCGCTTGCCCTCGCGCTCGCCGCCGCAGGCTCACCCGTTGGTCTGATCGCGCGCGACGAGGCCAGGCTGCAGGCCGTCGCGGCGGAGATCATCGCGGACGGAGGCCACGCGATCTTCCGCGCAGTCGACGTTACCGATGCCGAGGCGACGATGGCAGCCGTATCGGCTCTCGCAGACGAGCTCAGCGCGCTCAGCGCGCCCGTCGGATTGCTCGTGAACGCCGCAGGGCGCATCGACGGCGAGGTCGCGCTCTGGGAGGCAGACCCCGCCGAGTGGCGTGCGATCGTCGAAACGAACCTCGTCGGCTCGTTCAACGTGTCGCGCGCGGTGATTCCGCACATGCTCGACGCGGTGAACGCCGCGAACGCACAGTACTGCCGCGTCGTCGAGCTCGCCTCGGGCGCTGGCGCCAAAGACTGGGCGAAGGCCTCGGCCTATACCTCGAGCAAGGCTGGGCTGATTCGCGTAGCCGGTCACCTGCACGAGGCCGGCTACGCCCTAGGTCTGCGCGCCTTCGCCGTAGCGCCCGGCACGGTGCGCACCGACATGACCGGGTCGATGGAGCTGCATCAGGGGCGCAAAGAGTTCACACCGGTCGAGCTGACGACGAATCTCGTGCTCTCGATTCACCGCGGTGAACTCGACGCGTGGTCGGGCAAGTACCTGCGAGTGACCCACGACAGCCCAGAATCGCTCGCGAACTACGAGCGCGAGCACGGCGCGCCGGCAGAGGGCGCGCGCCGACTCGCGATCACCCCCTGGGGCGACGGCGATCCTCAATCTGCCGAAGCCATGGTGCCAAAGCGCGGCTAAGTCGCACAACCCCTTGGCAACCCAAGCTTCGAGTGTCAAGCTGAAATGACACCAGCGCGCCGCTCGGCGCCGCAGCGAAGGGAGCCGCTCATGGCTGAGAGTGCAACAGGCGAACTGCAGGTCGGCATCATCGTGGGGTCGATCCGCGAGGGCCGCAAGGGGAGCAAAGTGGGCAGGTGGGTTGCCGACATCGCCGAAGACCGGGGCGATGCCCAGTACGTACTGCTCGAACTCGCCGACTACGAGCTGCCCCTGCTGACCGACGCGACGGTGCCCGGGGGCGCAAACCGGCAATACGACTCCGAAGCGCGCACTCGCTGGGGCAGAGATATCGATCTCTGCGACGCCTTCGTGTTCGTGACCGCCGAATACAACCACGGTGTTCCCGGGGCGTTCAAGAACGCCTACGATTCGATCGGGCCAGAATGGGCGAACAAGGCAGTCGGATTCGTGTCGTACGGCTCGGTGAGCGGGGCGCGCGCCGTCGAGCAGTGGCGACAGATCGTCGCGACGTTCGGCATGGTCGACGTGGCGCCCCAGGTCGCGATGTCGACGTTTACCGAGTTCGACAAGAACGGCGATTTCGCTCCCAACGAGCGTCACGTCAAAGAGCTTGGAGTGTTGCTCGACGCGGTGGTCTCGCGGGCGAGCAAGTTGGGGTGAGGCTCGGCCTGCCGTTTCATTCGAGCGCCAGAGCACTGCCAGAATGAACGCATGCACACTCACCCGACCTCGGCGCGTATCACCGGCATAGCGCTCATCGTGCTGCCGCTCATCGCGCTGCTGCTGAAGACCTTCTCTTTTGGGTGGATGATGGTGTTTATCATCTTCGGCCCGATTTTCGTCATGGCGATCGGCTACGTGCTGCAGATCATCATCGCGGCCCAGGGCTTTCTCTCGAAGAAAGGCCTGTTCGATGCTGCGCGGTTGAGGCGTGCGACGATCGCCGCCTGGGTGAGCATCGCAGGGGCGCTCGTGCTCGGTGTCACGATGCCCGATGGTGGCGACACCGGGTGGGGGTCAACTCTGCAGGTATGGCTCGGCGTCTACGGCGAGAACGGCGAGGCGGTGCACGCTGCGACCGACGGCCTCACGACGGTGCTCGCCTATATTGCCGCGGTCGCATGGGTTGTCGGCTGGATCTGGCTCATGGTCGAGTGGATCGGTGCGTTTGCGGTTCGCCGCAGGCAGCAACTCGGCATGGCGTAGCCGCGATCCAACGTTACAAATAAGTACCGCCTGCAACGTGTGGGCGCTACTGTTGACACATATGCCACGGGCAAACGCCGGCCAGCACGACACAGTTGTCGCTGGGGCGAGAGGGCGAAGGGATCCGCATGGACGAGCAGCTTGGCGAGCGAAAAACGCGGCTCGCGTTGGTCGTGGAAGACAGTCAAGACCAGATCATGCTGTTGCAACGCATGCTTGAGCGCGAAGGGTTCTCGGTGTTTGCGGCGATGAGCACTGAAGCCGCGATCGCCGCGTTCGACACCATCTCGCCCAGCGTCGCGATCGTTGATCTTCTGCTGCCCGGCGTCTCTGGTGCCGAATGTGCCCGGCTCGTTCGGGGCCGGTTTCCCGATTGCGCGATTGTCATCAGCTCGGTGCTCGACGCCGAGGGCTACCCCGAGTCAGATGCGGCACTGCCAAAACCTGTAACCGGCGCGTCGCTGCACGCTGCGATCGAGCGGGTCGCGGCGTGACCGATGAGTCGAGGCTGCAACGCCTCTTCGGGAGGCCTAGCCCTCTGCTGAAGCAGATGCCGTCGCTTGCGGCGATGTTGATCGCTTGGGGGCTCACACTTTCGGTCGCCGAGATGCAGATCAGCAGCCACTGGCTGGTGAGCATGGGCGTGCTGCTGGTCTTCTTCGCAACGCTCTACGCCGCATGGCTGAGTTCGCGAGGCCGCTACGAGGGCTTCATCGTAATGCTCATTCCGATGGCAGACATTATCGCGTTCGGTCTGTTTCGAACCGGAACGGGCGGTACCTCATCGCTCTTCGGATCGCTGCTACTGATTCCCGTCGTATGGCTCGCGGCGGCACCAGGCATTCGCTACGTCGTCTTCGTCGCGGTGCTCTCGTCGTTCAACTACTCGATCCAGTTCTTCACCGACCCTCCGACGAGTTCGGTCGAATGGGTGCGCGTCATCGTCGCGCCGCTCGTGTTCGCGGTGGTCGCCGCAGTGATCAACGAGCTCTCGCGGCAGCAGCGCCGCCGCACTGAACAAGCCGAACAGTTGCTCGATGAGCGCACACAGGCGATCAAGCAAAACGAGCAGATGATCCAGCGGCTCAACGAGAGTCGCAAAGAATATCGAGCGCTGCTCGAATCGTTCGAAAGCCTGTGGTCGTCGATTACGGCGCAGGCGATCTTCGCGACCGACACCGCAGGCAAGGTGCAGGCGTGGACACCGGGAGCCGAGAATCTCTTCGGCCTTACCGTGCAACAGGCGCTCGATACTGTCACGATCGAGCGCTTCTTTCCACAGTCTGTGCTCGATACGCTCGCAAGCGATCGCCCCGCCGATTGCGAACTGGCTGGGTCGGAGTCGCTGCCTGAAGGTATTCGTGCGCTGTTTGCTGCGACCGACGCGACGTCGACCTTCGAAACGAATCTCGAGGTAAACACAGCAACCGGAGTGACTGTGCCGGCACGAGTCACCGTGACACAGCGTCGTGACGGCGACGGCAAACATCTCGGCTACCTGCTCGTCATCACCGACGAGACGCGTGCCGCCGAGGTCGCCCGCATGAAGGACGAGTTCGTCGGCATGGTGTCGCACGAACTGCGCACGCCGTTGAGCTCGATTCTCGGTTTTCTCGACCTGCTGCAGAACGATCCCGAGCAGCCGCTCAGCGAAGACCAGCAGGAGTTCGTCGACGTCATCGAGCGCAACGCGAACCGCCTGCTCGCGCTCGTCGGCGACCTGCTCTTCACCGCGCAGGTCGAGGCGGGTTCGTTTCCGCTTGCCCTGCGCGAGGTCGACCTCAACGAGAGTGTCGCCGCCGCGGTGCGCTCGGCGCAACCGAATGCAGTTCGTGGCGAAGTCGAGGTTATCGAAAAACTGGGCGACGAACCGCTCATCGTGACCGCCGACCCGGTGCGCATAGGTCAGGCGGTCGACAACCTGCTTTCGAACGCCATTAAGTTCACGCCGAGCGGCGGCAAAGTGACCGTTGGAGCGAGGCCGCTCGACGGCGCCGTCGAAATCTGGGTGCGCGACACTGGCCTCGGCATCCCAAAAGCCGAGCAAGACAAGCTCTTCACGCGATTCTTTCGCGCCTCTACTGCAACGAGAAACGCAGTGCCGGGCATCGGTCTCGGGCTCACCATCATTCGCGCGATCGTGCTCGCGCACGGCGGCACGATGTCGGTGACGAGCGGTGAGGGCGAGGGCACCGAGTTTCGGGTCACGGTGCCACTTGTGGCCGTCGCGCGGTGATGCTTGACGGGTGCTGACGCTCGATTGGTGCTGACGCCCGGCGCGCGGTGACGCCCGATTGGTGCTGACGTGCGACGCCCGGAGGCGCCCGGCGCGCGGTGACGCCCGCGACGTGAGTACGCCCGCCGAGAAACTAGTTGCCTTTGGCAATCAACTGCGTAGACTGGGGGCATGACCGAACGTCACGCCGATGATCACGTCCCGGCAGAGGTGCACGAGCCGCAGGCGGCAGACCTGCTTGACGCGCTCGTGTCGCTCGTTGCGAGCTGGTCGTCTCCGGTCGTGCAGGGCGAAATCGCGAAGCGAATGGGCCTCAGCATCAACGAAGCCGACGTGCGCACACTGCACACGATCGGGCGGTTCGGATCGTTGCGCCCTGCGCAGCTCGCAGCCGAGCTGTACCTGACGCGGCCCACCACCAGCAAGAGTCTCGCTCGCCTCGCGGGCGCCGACTTGATCGAGCGTCGCAGCGCCACCGACGACGCCCGCGCCGCAGAGATCACCCTCACGCCCGACGGCCTCGCGGTCTACGAGCGCCTCGTGGCCGCCGGCATTGCCATGGTCGAGCAGGCGATCGCCGAGGTGCATCCGGGATCCAGCGAGGCCGCGTCTATTGCGCAGTTCGCCCGCGCGCTGCGACGCTACGCCAGCCCAGAGAACCAACCGCGGCCAGAAGCTCGCGGCTGAACAAAAACACCACACTCAAGAAAGAAATGGAGCGAAACATGACTCGCACCTATGTGATCACCGGAGCCGCATCTGGCATTGGGGCTACCACCGCGCAGACCCTGCGCGAGCAGGGCCACACCGTGATCGGTGTCGACCTGAAAGACGTTGAGGTGACTGCCGATCTTTCGACGCACGAGGGGCGCATCGCCGCAGCCGAACAGGCTGCGAAGCTCGCGGGCGGCACGGTCGACGCCGTCATCGCGTGCGCGGGCATTGCCGCGCCCATCGCCAAGACGATCGCCATCAACTTCTTCGGCGTGACCGAGTTCTTGACTGCGCTGCTGCCGGCTCTGCGTGCATCGAGTGCGCCTCGCGTCGCCGTCGTGTCGTCGATGGCGTCGCTGCAGGCGGTCTCGGCTGAACTCGTTGACGCGGCTCTCGCGGGTGACGAGGATCGCGCGTTGCAGATTGCTGCGGGCCTTGAGGCGCAGGGGCCCGAGATCGGCTACCTGATGTACCCGTCATCGAAGCGCGCGCTCTCGCGCTGGGTGCGTCGCGAGTCGATCAGCGAGGCCTGGGCGGGGAGCGGTATTCCGCTTAACGCAGTCGGCCCGGGAACCGTGATCACGCCCATGACTGCCCCGCTGCTCGCCACACCCGAGGGTGCCGCGATGGTCGACCAGTCGGTGCCGATGCCGCTCAACTACCACCAGTCGCCCCAGACGGTCGCAGACCTACTGATCTGGCTCACGAGCCCGCAGAACTCGCACCTCGCCGGCCAGACCATTTACTGCGACGGCGGCGCCGACGCCACGCTGCGCGGTGACGATGTCTGGTCGTGGAACGACTAGATATCCCATTGCGACACAGTGCTGCATCACTTGCTTGATGCCGCACTGTGTCGTTTCGTGTCGTACTGTGTCGCACCGCATCGCCCGATTTGTCCTCAAGTTCACTTGAGGTTGTAACGTCGTAGTATGCGTATTTCTGTGATCGGCGGCACGCCGAACCCCGCTCCTTCGCTCCGTGGTTTGCGTTCGCGAGACGCTCGATGAGCGGCGAGCACGTGGGCGAAGGAGTGAGCGTCGCCGAGCAGTTCAAGGCTGCGTTTCGTGAGCACCCTGCTGGGATCGCGCTGATCACGGCCTCGACTCCAGAAGGGCCAGTGGGCCTCACCGCCTCAAGCGTGGCATCGGTCGGCCTTGATCCGGTCGCCCTCACTTTCTCGGTGACCCGGGCCACGGGAAGTGCTGGAGCACTGCTCTCGGCCGACACTTTCTTGGTGCACCTGCTCGATGCGCGCCAACTCGCCGTTGCCGAGCAGTTCGCAGTGTCGGGCGGCGAACGCTTTACCGAGGCGCAGGGGTGGGAGACGCTGCCGACCGGTGAGCCGCACCTGCCGGGCGTTCGCGCTGCGCTGCGCTGCCGTGCGCTGCAGGTGACCCCCGTCGGTGCGTCGTCAGCAGTAATCGCCGAGGTGCTCGACGTGATCGAGGGCGACTCGGCCGAGGCGCTCATCTACATCGATCGCGCGTTTCGGGTGTTGCCCTAACCTGAGCGGGTGAGCCCTGACAAGCCCTTTCGCGGGGAGCGACATGCTCGTATGCTCAGGGTAACTGGGCGAACGGCCTCGGTCTTGCAGAGATGCTCGCATCGGGTTCTCGGCACAACATCGGGCCCTCGGCGCAAGCTGAGTAGCACGGAGCGTTGCTCGGATGCCTGGTTCTGTCGAGGGAGGGCACCATGCCGAACGAGGAAGTCACCAGAACTTTCGGCATCGAAGAGGAATACTTGCTGCTCGACGCCGCAACCGGCGACCCCACCGACAGTGCGGCTGAGCTGATCCTCGCTACACCCGAGCTTGGTGAGCAGACGGAACGCGAGTACTTCTCAAGCCAACTCGAGACCTCGACGTCAATCTGCCACGAGGCAGACGAGGCCGAAGCTTCGCTCTCTCGTTTTCGGTCGATCGTCGCTCAGGCGGCTGATCGTTGCGGCGTGGTTCTCGCGGGCACGGGATTGCCAGCGACTGGCGGCGAGACCGTTGGCACGGTGACGCCCAAGCCGCGCTATCGCCGCATTGAGACCGAGATTCGTGGTGTTGGCGCGCACCAGTACCTGACGGGCACGCACGTGCACGTCGCGGTGCCTTCGTCTGACGCGGGCGTTGAAGTGATCGCGAGAATCGCGAGGTGGGTGCCGGCGCTGCTCGCTCTGACCGCGAACTCTCCACTCTGGTGCGGCGAACCGACCGGCTTCGCAAGCTGGCGACACATCATGGCGCTCACAATGCCCGTGGCTGGGTTTCCGCAGACCTTTGCCGACGGGGCGGCGTACGAGCAGGCGGTCGCCCGGCTGATCGACTCGGGAGTGATCCTTGACACCGGCCTCGTGTCGTGGGTGATTCGCCTCTCGAGTCACTATCCGACTGTCGAACTGCGCATTGCCGACTCGCAGTTGCGCGCCGCCGATGCTGTTGCCTTCGCCGCCCTCGTGCGCGCCCTCGTTGATCGCGCGTTGAGCGATTTCGCTGCTGGAATCGAGCGGCCTATTGTGACGCCCGGTCTCGTGAACGGAGCGGACTGGATCGCCGCACGCAACGGGCTTTCGTCTGATCTCGTTGACCCGGTCACTGCAGAGAGACTGCCTGCATTCGAATTCATCGACCGCATGCTCGGCACAGTTGAGGGTGAGCTCGACTACTTCGGTGACCGTAGTCGAATCGATCGCTACCTGAAATATCTGCGTGAACAGGGCACACCGGCAAGCAGGCAGCTCGCAGCTTTCGGCTCCGGGGGAGTGGCGAGTCTGCTCTCGCTTTACCGAGAGTCAAACGATGAACTGTCTTCGCCGCATGACGCGAAGCGTGAATCGGGTGCAGAATGAGTGCATGACAGTCGTAGGCCTCGTGCTGGCCGGCCTCGCCGCCCTGCTGCACGTATACATCTTTTACATGGAGTCGATCGCGTGGACCACACCGCGCGTGCGAGCAGTCTTCCGCACGAGCGAAGACGAAGCGCGGGTGACGAAGCAACTGGCGTTCAACCAGGGCTTTTACAATCTCTTTCTCGCCGTCGTGGTAGTGCTCGGCATTCTGCTCCTGCCGCTCGGTTATTCGGTCGTCGGGCTCGCGCTCGTGTTTGTCGGCACCGGATCAATGCTCGCGGCAGCGCTCGTGCTACTGCTCTCGGGTGGCGGGCTCGCGCGCGCCGCGCTGACGCAGGGTACGCTGCCCGGGCTTGCGGTAGTAGCGCTTGTGGTGGGGCTGCTGCTCGGTTGAATGTGGCTGGGCGCGTAACGTTCGGGCGGCGCGGGTGATGCTTTGGCAAGATGGATCGCATGAACGATCGCGCACTCGCCCTCTCTCGGGCGCTCTCGGCAGAAGAATCGTCTGACCGATTGCAGGCGGCCCTGACCGCCGGCACCCACCCTGATGATTCGTACCTCGGCCCGCTGCTTGAGCGCTGCGCGGTAGAACCCGACTTCTACGTGCGCGACATGCTGACATGGGCGCTGACGCGCCTGCCGCTTGAACATGTGCTGCCGCGAGTGATTGACGAGACTCGCTCAGGTGTGCCGCAGGCGCGCAGCCAGGCGCTGCACACGCTGTCGAAGCTCGGTGACCAGCGCGGCTACGAGGTGATCACTGCCGAGCACCTGCACGACGCCGAAGACGAGGTTGCCCGCGCCGCCTGGCGCACCGCCGCGGGGCTTGTGCCCTACGACGAGCGTGAGGCGCTCGCGCGGTCGCTCGTGCTGGAGCTCGGGCGGGGTGATCTTACGGTGATGCGCAGCCTGAGCCGCGCGTTCGTGGAGCTCGGCGAGGCCGGGCTGCCCGCGCTGTTGGCCGCGACGCTCGGCGAGGGAGATGCCTCACGCGAGGCCGTGGTGAAGCACGCGCGGGCGACCATGCGCCTGCTCGAAGACCCCGAGGCGACGTTCGTGCTCGAGTAGGGTTTGATGCTCGGGGCTCTCGCCTGGTGTCGTGCCCGAGACGTGCGCCCAGATCTACCGCTGCATCGCGCGCAAGTCGTCGCATATTGGGGCTTGCGGTGAGCTGAGGCCCCCATATGCGACGACTTGCGGTGGGGAAAGGTTGGGCCGTGGGCGGCTGGAGCGGTTGGGTTGGCCAGCCACGGCCAATCCAACTACTCGACGAGCTTGCCATCGACCGAGTCGTCGAGGTGCGCGTGTGCCAGCGCCCTAAACGATTCGGGTGCCTCGGGCAGCGGTTCGAACACCGCGCCCGTGTCGGGGCTCCACACGAAGTTGCCGCGCAGCGCGTCGTCTTGCTCGGGGTAGTCAGACCGGTTGTGGCAGCCGCGGGTCTCGCGGCGTTCGAGCGCGCACTCGAGGGTGGCACGAGCGGCGAGCATCGACCCGTAGAGGTCGAATGCGTGGGCGAGGTCGTCGAAGCCCGCGATGTCGGGGTGTGCCGAGACGCGCGCGACCCTGGCCTCAAGTGCGTCGAGCTTGGCGAGGCCCTCGCGCAGCCCGGCCTCGCTGCGCACCACGCCCGCGTGCTCGGTCATGAGGTCGCGCAGCGCGCGCTGCAGCAGGCGCGGGCTCTCGTGCTCGGTGGCGGGCTCCGCGGCACCGTCGCTGGCGGCACCCCCTCGACCCAGGAGCGCCCGCATCTCGGCGCGTGCCTCTGCGACGGCCGAAGCCGACCGCCGCACCTCGGTGAGTCCCGTCACGTACGAGGCGGCGTCGGCCCCGGTGATGCGCCCATAGACGAGCAGCTCAATCAGAGAGTTGCCGCCGAGCCTATTGGCGCCGTGCAGCCCCGACGATGCCTCGCCGATGGCGTAGAGCCCATCGACGCCTGTGCCGTGATCCTCTGGCCTGACCCAAACCCCTCCCATCGAATAGTGAGCCGTCGGCGCAATCTCGATGGGCTGCTGCGTAATATCGAGCATCTGCAGGTCGATCATGGTGCGGTAGACGCGCGGCAGCTTCTGCATGATTGTCTCGCGCGGCAGGTGCGACACGTCGAGAAATACGCCGCCGTTAGTGGTGCCGCGACCCTCGATGATCTCGGTGTAGCTGGCGAGGGCGACGCGGTCGCGGGTCGAAAGCTCCATGCGCTCTGGGTCGTACTTTGCCATGTAGCGCTCGCCGAGGGCGTTGCGCAGAATGCCGCCCTCGCCACGTGCCGCCTCGCTGACGAGTGTGCCAGCGGCCTCGGCCGGCTCGAGAATGCCTGACGGGTGAAACTGCACGAGCTCAGCGTCGCGAATCTTCGCACCCGCAAGCGCCGCCAGCCTGAACGAGTCGCCCGTGTTCTCATCGCGCCGCGACGATGTGTTGCGCCAGATGCGGGTGTGCCCGCCCGCCGCGAGAATGACCGCGTCTGCGTGAATCACAACGGGGGTGCCGTCGACAATGTCGAAGCCGTATGCGCCGAAGATGCGGCCGTCGGTCTCGAGCAGCCTGGTGATGTAGATCGTGTCGACGATGGGCACCTCAAGCTCGCGCGCTCGGCGCAGCAGAGTGCGCTGAATCTCGAGGCCCGTGTAGTCGCCGGCGTAGGCGGTGCGGCGGTAGGTGTGCGCCCCGAAAAAACGCTGACTGATGCGTCCGTCATCTTCGCGCGCAAACGGCATGCCCCAGCGCTCGAGGTCTTCGATGCCCTGCTTCGCATTCTTGGTAACGACTTCTACAATCGCGGGATCGGCGAGAAAGTACGACTCGCGCAGCGTATCGGCCGCGTGTTGCTGCCAGCTGTCTTCTGGGTCCATCGTGCCGAGTGCCGCGTTGATGCCACCCGCGGCGAGCGTCGTGTGAGCGTCGTGCTTGCGACGCTTGCCTACCGCGAGCACCTGTACGCCGCGCTCGGCGAGCTCGATCGAGGCGCGAAGGCCGGCACCGCCGGTACCGATCACGAGCACCGAGGTTGAGAGCAGTCGCTCGGTGGGGGTGGTGCTGGCACTGCGGTTGGTGGTGGCGTTTGTTGCGGCAGTGTGGGCTGAGGTGTGTGTTGTTGTGTTCACGTGAACCACGCTAGGTTCGCAGCGACGATAACTCCAATGAATAGATTTGATCGTAATGATGCGCATAGGCTATTAAGTATGAATCTCGAACAGCTCACGGGCTTTGCGATGATCGCCGAGCTCGGTCACTTCACGCGGGCAGCCGAGCGGCTGCACCTCGCGCAGCCCTCGCTCAGCCGTCAGGTCGCCACGCTCGAGCGCGAGCTCGGCGTCGAGCTGTTTCATAGGGTGCGTAGCAACGTCACGCTGACCGCTGCGGGGGAGCGTCTGCTGCCCATCGCGCGACGCATGCTCGCCGACGCTGATACTGCCCGCGACGAGATGGCCGAGCTTGCGGGGCTTCGCCGCGGCCGCATTCGCCTCGGTGCGACGCCGACGCTCTGCACTAGCCTCGTCGCCGAGGTGCTCGCCGAGTACCGAGCGCGCTACCCGGGCATCGATATTGAGATTTTGGAGCGAGGATCGCGCAGCCTCATTGCGGCACTCGTCGAAGGCGGGCTCGACCTCGCACTCATTGTGACGAGCGTCTCACCAGAGGGGGCGCGCGCCGTGCTCGAGCGCGAACCGATCTTGAGCGAGCGCCTCGTGGTGGTGTCGTCTGCGGGGCGCGCTGATCCTTTTGGTGCTGGTGCTGGCGCTGGTGCTGGTGCGAGCGAAGGTGCTGCCGCCGAAGCCGAAGCGCCGGTGTCGCTCGCGCAGCTCGCGGCGGTGCCGCAGGTCGTCTTCCCTGAGAACTATGACCTGCGCGTCGCGATGGACGCGGCCTTTGGTGCCGCCGGCCTCACCCCGGCGGTTGCGGTGCAGGGCGCAGAGATGGATGCGGCGCTGAGCTTCGCCGAGCGAGGCATTGGGGTCGCAGTTGTGCCGGCGATGGTGGCGGTGGGGCGGCCGACGCTTCGTGCCACGCCCCTGATGTCACCCGTGGGCGGTGTCGAACTCACGCGCACCATCAGCATCGCGCGTCGCTCAGACATGGTGCCGACACACGCCGCCGCGGCGATGCAATCGTTGGTGCGCGAGATCGCTGACCGCCTCGCCGCGCTCGAACACGGGCTCGTGACGCGGGCGTGAGGTGCCCGATGTGCGACCTGTGGTCGCTAGGCTGATGGCGTGACCTCGATTGTTTGGTTTCGCGATGACCTCCGGCTCGCTGACCACGCTGCGCTGCTCGAAGCCTCGCGCGATGTGGGCGGAGTCGTGGCGCTCTACGTGCTCGACGAAGCGTCTGCAGAGGCGAGACCGCTCGGCGGTGCGGCTAGATGGTGGTTGCACCGATCGCTGGAGACACTGAGTGACGCGCTCGCCGAGTTTGGAGTGCCGCTCGTGCTGCGCAGCGGCCCTGCTGATCGAGTGCTGCTCGAGGTGGCGAGCGAAGTCGATGCGCAGGGCGTCTTCTGGAATCGCCGCTACGGCCCCGAACGCGAGATCGATGCTCGCGCGAAGGCCGCTCTGCGGGCAGACGGTCGAGACGCGCGCTCGTTTGCTGGCGGGCTGCTCTTCGAACCCTGGCAGGTGGCCACGGGCGAGGGCGCGGCATATCGCGTCTACTCGGCTTTCTGGCGAGCCTGCCTGCGCGGGCCGGCACCCGCGAGCCCGCGACCTGCTCCGGACACGATCGAGGCCGCTGCCACCCAGCCACGCAGCGAAGCGCTCGGCGATTGGGGTCTGATCGACTTGCGATGGTCGGGCAAGCTCGACGCGGTGTGGCAGCCAGGCGAGGCCGCAGCAAGCGAACGGCTCGAGGCGTTTCTCGATGAACGCGTCGCCGGTTATGCTGGGGCCCGCGACGTGCCGAGCCGGGCAGCCACCTCGAACCTCTCACCGCACCTGCGCTGGGGCGAGATCAGCCCGCGCACCGTGTGGTGGCGCACCCTCGACGCAGCAGCAGCGGGAGCGTCAGGCAGTGCTGGCGTAGGCATATTTCTCTCTGAGCTTGGCTGGCGGGAGTTCGCCTGGCACACGCTATTTCATCGGGGCGCGCTCGAACTAGACGGGCTCGACCGTCGCTTCGACGCGTTTGCGTGGCGCGCAGACACTGCCGCTGAAGCGGAGGCCGAGGCCTGGCGTCGAGGAGAAACTGGGTACCCCCTCGTTGACGCAGGCATGCGCGAGCTTTGGCAGACCGGAGCCATGCACAACCGAGTGCGCATGGTCACCGCTTCGTTTCTCACCAAGAACCTGCTCGTCGACTGGCGAGACGGCGAGGCCTGGTTCTGGGACACGCTGGTCGACGCCGACCGTGCCAGTAACCCATTCAACTGGCAGTGGGTCGCGGGCTGCGGGGCCGATGCGGCGCCCTACTTTCGGGTGTTCAACCCGCTGACGCAGCAAAAGAAGTTTGACCCAGACGGCAGCTATGTCTACCGCTGGGCGCCGGATAGCCTGCTCGTGCCACCGATCGCCGACCTCGCTGAGACGCGCGTGCGGGCACTCGCCGCCTACGAGCAAATCAAAGGTGTGCCGCGCCTACCCGTGTGACAGACTCGATGCATGACTAGGCGCATCGTGCTCGCGGGGGCCTCGGGCCTGATTGGGCGCGAGCTCGCTGCGGCGCTGCGTCATCGCGGTGACGAGGTGCATTTGCTCGTTCGCGGTGAAGTACAAGGCCAGTACGAGCACTCATGGAACCCTTCGATCGGCGAAGTCGACGCCACCGTGCTCAGCGATCGTGTACTCTCGGGCGCTGACGCGCTCATCTCGCTCAACGGTGCAAGCGTTGGCCACCTCCCGTGGACGAAGTCGTACAAGTCACAGTTACTCGCCTCACGTCTCAACTCGACCCGCGCGCTCGCGCGCGCCGTGCGGCAGCTTGGAGCCGGTGCTCCAAAGGCGTGGCTCTCGGCTTCTGCGGTTGGTTACTACGGCGATCGGCCGGGCGAAGATCTGAGCGAGGCCTCGAGCGCTGGTGATTCGTTTCTCGCGAGGCTTTGTGTTGAATGGGAGGCTGCTGCCCGCGTGACTGAATCGAGCACGCGGGTAGTCCTCTTACGGACCGCGCCCGTGCTGCACCCGCAGGGAGTGCTGAAACCCATGATCACACTCACGAAGCTGGGGCTGGGCGGACCGCTCGGCAGCGGCCAGCAGGTGTGGCCGTGGATCTCACTCACCGATGAGGTGCGTGGCATTGTGCACGCACTCGACCGCGGGTTGAGCGGCCCGATCAACCTCACCGGGCCCAGCCTGGCAACGGCAAACGAGATCGGTCGCGAACTCGCGGCCGAGTTGCGCAGGCCGTTTTTGATGCCCGCGCCTGGCTTCGCGCTGAAGCTTGCGCTGGGCAAAGACGCAAGCGAGTCGCTGCTGCTTGCTGACGCTGCGGTGCGGCCTGATGCGCTGCTGAGCAGCGGCTTCGAGTTCGAGCACCCCACGCCTGCCGAGGCGATTCGGGCGTCGCTCGGGTAGTTGGCCTCCGCTCATCTCGACAAACTTGATGAACGGAGGCCAGACTCGATGAACGGCTAGCGCGAAGCGAGGGTCAGGCGATCCTCTTCGATGAAACCAGCTTCGAAGCCCTCTTCGAGTTCGTACGCGCTCTCGCCGTGCGCGTGCTCGTCGATGCCGGCCTCTTCGACTTCAGCGGGCACTCGCAGCCCGGTCACGAGCTTCACCGCGAGTGCGATGAGCAGCGAAACCACGAACGAGTAGACGACCACCGACACCACCGAGATGGTTTGCACGAGCAGCAGCCCGGCATCGCCGCCAACGAAGAGCCCGTCATCGAAGGCGAAGAACCCGAGGTAGAGTGAGCCGAGCACGCCGGCGACGAGGTGCAGGCCGACCACATCGAGCGAGTCGTCGTAGCCGAGACGGTACTTGAGATCGATCGCAAACGCACACGCAATGCCGGCGAGCAGGCCGAGCAGCAGCGCCCACAGCGGTGCGAGGTTCGCCGCCGCCGGGGTAATGCCGACGAGGCCCGCGACAGCACCCGACATGGCGCCGATGACGCCGGGCTTCTTGCCGCGCAGCGCGTCGATAGCGAGCCAGCCGACGATGCCCGCTGCAGGTGCAGCGAGCGTGTTGATCAGAATGAGGCCCGCCTCGCCCGCCTCGGTTGCGAGCCCGGCGTTGAAGCCGATCCACCCGAACCAAAGCAGCGCGGCACCAATGGTGACCAGCGGCACGCTGTGAGGGCGGTGCGATCCTTTGCCAAAACCAATGCGCTTGCCAGCGACCAAAGCGAGGGCGAGGGCCGCCGCGCCCGCGTTGATGTGAATGACGGTGCCGCCCGCGAGGTCTATCACGTCTGGGGTGCCGAGCACGGAGCCGAGCTGCTGAATCCAGCCGCCTCCCCATACCCAAGCCGCCACCGGAAAGTACACGAACGTCGCCCAGACACCCGCGAACAGCACCCAGGAGCCGAGGCCGACACGGTCGGCGATGGCGCCCGAGATGAGCGCTGTCGTGATCATCGCGAACGCCGCGCCGAAGCCGACTCCGATGTAGTCGGCGGGTGCCGTCGCGATGAGCCCGAAATCTTTGAACGGGTTGCCCGCGAAGCCACTCTCGCCGGGTGCGAAATAGTTCATGCTGTAGCCGAACAGCACCCACAGCACGCCAACCACGCCCATTGCGCTGACGCTGAAAAGCATCATGTTGACGACCGAGCGCACCCGCACGAGGCCGCCGTAAAAGAGCGCGAGGCCCGGGGTCATGATGAGCACGAGCGCGGTGCTCGCGAGAGTCCAGACATCTGAGGCAGTGAGTTGCACGGTGGCCGCCCTTCGGTTCGGTCGGCGACGCCGCCGACAGCCTCAGTCTGTGCGACGTTCGTTTCGAAACGAGTGCGGTTTTGTTACGCGCCAGTAACCGTTCGTGGCAAGTTATGTTTCGGCGCTTTGTTTTGGCGGTTTTGTCTTTACGAGGATCGCGGCAACGCCGAAACAATACAAGTTTGCTGAGGCAATACAAGAATCTCGTGTCGTTTCACCAAACTTGTATTGTTTCGGCGGGCTGGCGGGGCAGCGGGGGCGGCGGGCTGGCGGGCTGGCGGGGCGGCCGGTGACCGTAGCGCCGATCGAGCCCCTCGACAGGCTCAGGAACCGCTGTCGAGATCGAGGAAGTTACCGCACCTGGCGTCGCTCTTGCAACTGCTTTGCGGCGTCACTGATCGCGGCGCCCACTTTGGTGCCGATGCAAAGGCTTACGAAGGTGAGTGGGGTAGAAGACAGCGATTCAGGGTCTTGCGAGGTGAGCGCCACCAGGCCAATTGTGCCCGGCACGAGCAGTAGAAAGGCCGGTTGAAACGACACGGCAGACGGAATGCCGCTCGGCATGCCTTCAAGCAGTCGCGAGGCAACGAACAAGATCATTGCGGTGGCGCCGGTGGCAAAGATGCTGCCTGTGACAGGGCCGAGCGCAGCCAGCAACATGTAAGTGCACGCCATCGTGAGCACCGTCACCGGCAGCAGCCTGCGATCGGCGCCGAAGGCGAGCCCGATGCCGACGGCGACGAGCACCACCCCGCCCCAGCCGGCCCAGAACGGTGGCAGCGCAAACCAGCCGACTGCGCTTGTAGATGCCGAAGAGATCTCGCCGACCAGAGCGACCGAGCCAGGGTCAAGGCGAAGCCCGGTGACGGCTGCACCGGCGATAATGCCGGCAGCCATGAAGCCGAGCAGCACGACACCCGAGACGAGGCGCGCGGCACCCGTCACGATGTCTGAGGCCGTGAGCTCGAGCAGCGCGTTCGTGATGAGTGCGCCCGGCACAAGAATCGCGACCGGCGAACATACCGCGAAGAGCGGCACCTCACCAAGATCAAAGAGATGGGCGGCCACGCCTACGAGCCCCGTCGAAACGAACGCGGCCAAGAAAGGCAGGATGGACGAGGCGGTGCCCACTTTCGAAGCAAACGCGATTAACGCACCCACGACCGCGCCGGTTATTGCGCAAAACGCGATTGCCCACCACGGGCAACGAAACAACACCGCAAGCCCGATCGCGAGCAGGGCGCTGCCGAGCACCGTGCGCAGAAACTGAAAGCGCGGGGTCATCAGGCGAATCGAGCGAGACCTTCTGGTTGCAGTGTCGAGACCCACCTCGCCGAACCGCAGCGCGCGGGTGAGCCGGTTTGCTGCGGCCGACTGCGTCATTGAGAACGGAGCCGCCGAGATGCCCATCGCTGCGGGTGCGGCGCCCGCGTTTCTGCCCACGAACACAGCCTCTGGCAGCACCGCGAACGAGAGCTTCGCATCGGGTGCGTGGGTGCGCTGGACTGCCTCGAGCGTGTCGCGGGTGTCGGTTACCGAGTGACCCGAATCGAGTAGAAACGTGCCGAACTCGGCGAATCGGCTCTCGAGCGGGGCGACGTTGAGGCCGATGGCGACGGTGTTGGTTGAGACAGTCTCTGTTGAGACGGCACCGGTTGAGACAGTCTCTGTTGAGACGGCACCGGTTGAGACTGCACCGGTTGAGTTGGCGTCGGTGCCACCGTCAACGTTGCTGTCGCTGAAGCCGTCATGAGCGCGAGCCTCGTCGCGTTCAGCGCCCATTCCCGACCCCCTATGAAGTGACAAATATCGAAAGAAAACCGCAATAATGCCCAAACAAAACTCGAGCGAAACTCGTGATGTCTGCCGCAAGTCTAGCGCCGGGTTCGGCGCAATCCTGCGGCAGTAAAGGGATTGCGCACGAATCGATTACGATCTGGTAACTCAGCTTAATTTGCGGAAAGTTTGCGCGGCAACGCCTGAGGGCTGTGCTAGTCTCAAATTTCCTAAACTGCAAGGGTTGCAGCCGTGGCACCCTGCAAAACGCAGTTTTCTGTGCCCGAGAGGACGTCGATGGAGCAGCTACCCGCCACCTCGCACCAGCAGCCCGCCCGTACCGGTCTGTATGACCCAGCCGAAGAGCACGACGCCTGCGGCCTCGCAAGCGTAGTCTCGCTGACCGGCGAGGCTAGCCACCGCATTGTCGAGCTCGCACTCGAGGCACTCGAAAACCTCGAGCACCGCGGTGCTGTGGGCAGCGACGCCGGTACCGGTGACGGGGCTGGCGTGCTTTGCGAGCTGCCGGATCGCTTCTTGCGCTCCACCTTGCTGGAGCGCACTCCCGAGGTGCATCTTCCACAGGCCGGCCGCTATGCGACCGGCCTTATTTTTTTACCGCAGCAGAGCACCGAGCGTCGGGCAGTGAAGTACCGCATCGCGGCCATCGCCGCAGAAGAGGGCCTCGAGGTGTTGACGTGGCGCCCGGTCGAGGTGCGACCCGAGGTGCTCGGCGATGCTGCCAGAGAAGCGGCGCCGCGCATCGAACAGCTTGTGCTGGTGGCCGCGGGCCAGGGTGCGGCAGCCGGGTCGGCCTCGGCGAACAGTTCGGCAACGAGTTTCATTCAGGGATCAGCGCCGAGCCGCGAGCAGCTTGAGCGTGCGGCGTACCGCACCCGCAAGCGCATGCAGCACGAGACGGGTGCGTACGCGCCGTCGCTCAGCAGCCACACCATTGTCTACAAGGGCATGGTCACGACGCTGCAGCTCTCGGAGTTCTACCCTGAGCTACTCGATGAGCGATTCGAAGCCCGCTATGCGATTGTGCACTCGCGCTATTCAACCAACACCTTCCCATCATGGCACCTCGCGCAGCCGCTGCGCATGGTCGCCCACAACGGTGAGATCAACACGGTGCGCGGCAACCGAAACTGGATGCGGGCGCGCGAGGCGCAGCTCGCAAGCCCCGCGCTCGGCGATCTGACGCAGCTGCTGCCCATCTGTTCAGAGGGCGGCAGCGACTCTGCGAGCTTCGACGAGGTGCTCGAGTTGCTCGTGCTGTCGGGCCGTAGCCTGCCGCACGCGATGGCGATGATGGTGCCAGAAGCGTGGGAGCTTGAGCACGGACTGAGCCCCGAGCTGCGCGACTTTCTCGAGTATCACTCGCTCGTGATGGAGCCGTGGGACGGCCCCGCGGCGATGATTGCGACAGACGGCAGCGAGATTGTCGCGCTACTTGACCGCAACGGCCTGCGGCCCGGCCGCTACCAGATCACGGCTGATGGCCTGCTCGTGATCGCGAGCGAGACCGGCGTACTCGAGTTTGCGCCTGAGCAGGTGGTGCGCCGCGGGCGGCTGCAGCCTGGCCGCATGATCGCGGTCGATCTCACCACGGGCACGATTCGCGAAGACGACGAGGTGAAGGGCGAGCTCGCCGCCGCCGCGCCCTGGGGTGAGTGGCTCGAGGCAGGTCTCATTCGCCTCGCCGACGTGCCCGAGCGCGAACACCTTGTGCACCCGCCCGCCTCGATCGTGCGCCGCCAGCGCACCTTCGGCTACACCGAAGAAGAGCTGCGCGTGCTGATCTCGCCCATGGCGAAAGACGGCGCCGAGCCGCTCGCTGCCATGGGCACAGACACCCCGATCGCGGTGCTGAGCGATCGCCCGCGCACGCTGTTCGACTACTTCGTGCAGCAGTTTGCGCAGGTGACCAACCCGCCGCTCGACGCGCTGCGCGAAGAGCTCGTGACGAGCCTCGCCACGAGCATTGGCCCCGTGGGCAACCTCCTCTCACAGGGGCCCGAGCACGCGCGCCAGGTGATCCTCGACTTCCCTGTGATCGACAACGATGCTCTCGCAAGAATTCAGCACTTCGGTGACGACCCAGAGCGCGAACGCACCGTCACCATTCGCGGGCTCTACCCGGTCGATTACCATGCGAAGGGCCTCGCCGATCGCCTCGAAGCGATGTGCCTTGAGGCGAGCGCCGCGATCGAAGCCGGCGCCGAGTTCTTGATTATTTCTGACCGAGATAGCGACAAGGATCTGGCGCCGGTGCCGTCGCTGCTTGCCATCTCGGCGGTGCACCACCACCTCATTCGGCAGGGCGCACGCATGAGGGTTGCGCTGATCGCCGAGGCGGGCGACGTGCGCGAGGTGCATCACGTCGCGTCGCTGATCGGCTACGGCGCAGCGGCGGTGAACCCGTACCTCGCGATGGAGAGCGCCGAGGGGCTCGTGCGATCGGGCGAGCTTGAGGGAGTCACCGAAGACGAGGCGGTGCACCACCTCATCAAGGCGCTCGGCAAGGGCCTGCTCAAGGTCATGAGCAAGATGGGCATCTCGACAGTCGCGAGCTACTGCGGCGCGCAGACGTTTGAGGCCATCGGGCTTTCGCAAGATGTGGTTGACCGCTACTTCACGGGCACCGCGTCGAAGCTTGGGGGAGTCGGGCTCGACGTGCTCGCTGCCGAGGTCGCGGCCCGCCACCGGCGCGCGTACCCTGACAATCAGGCGGCGTTTGCATCGCGCAGGCTCGAAACCGGCGGCGAGTACCGCTGGCGCCGCGGCGAGGAGCCGCACCTCTTCGACCCAGACACGGTCTACAAGCTGCAACACGCGACCCGCACCGGCAAGCGCGAGATCTTCGCCGAGTACACGGCGCGCGTCAACGAGCAGCAGGAGCGGCTGATGACACTGCGCGGGCTGTTTCGCTTCTCGCCGCAGCGCCCCGCCGTGCCGCTCGACGAGGTCGAGCCGATCGAGGGCATTCTGCGCCGCTTCGCGACGGGCGCGATGAGCTACGGCTCGATCTCGCCAGAAGCGCACCAGACGCTCGCGATCGCGATGAACCGCATCGGCGGTAAGTCGAACACTGGCGAGGGCGGCGAAGACGAAGAGCGGCTGCTCGACCCCGAGCGGCGCAGCGCGATCAAGCAAGTGGCGTCGGGCCGCTTCGGCGTCACCTCGATGTACCTGACCAACGCCGACGAGATTCAGATCAAGCTCGCGCAGGGAGCAAAGCCCGGTGAGGGCGGCCAGCTGCCGCCGCAGAAGATGTACCCCTGGATCGCGAAGACCCGCCACGCAACTCCCGGCGTCGGCCTCATCTCGCCGCCGCCGCACCATGACATCTATTCGATCGAAGACCTGAAGCAGCTGATCTTCGACCTGAAGCGAGCAAACCCCGCTGCGCGCATTTCGACGAAGCTTGTCTCACAGTCGGGCATCGGCCCAGTCGCGGCGGGCGTCGCAAAGGCTCTCAGCGATGTGGTGCTCGTGTCGGGTCACGACGGCGGCACGGGCGCGAGCCCAATGAACTCGCTGAAGCACGCGGGTGCACCGTGGGAGCTCGGGCTGGCCGAGGTACAGCAGACACTCATGCTCAACGGTCTGCGCGACCGCGTGATCGTGCAGGTCGACGGGCAGCTGAAGACCGGCCGCGACGTGGTGATTGCCGCCCTGCTGGGCGCCGAAGAGTTTGGCTTCGCGACCTCAGCGCTCGTCGTGTCGGGCTGCATCATGATGCGGGTCTGCCACCTCGACACCTGCCCGGTCGGCGTTGCGACGCAGAACCCCGAGCTGCGCAGCCGCTTCACCGGCCAGGCCGAGCACGTCGTGAA
Source organism: Actinomycetota bacterium (assembly GCA_020161315.1). Classification (GTDB taxonomy): domain Bacteria; phylum Actinomycetota; class Actinomycetes; order Actinomycetales; family Microbacteriaceae; genus Leucobacter. The sequence continues at coordinate 110,640 of JAIUOH010000003.1, forward strand.
CTTCTTCACGTTCGTCGCGGAGGAGGTGCGGGAGATCCTCGCCTCCCTCGGCTACCGCACGCTCGACGAGGCCGTCGGCGACACCGACGCCCTCGACCTCGACGAGGCGGTGAGGCACTGGAAGGCGGAGGGGCTCGACCTCACGCCCATCCTGCGCGGCCCGGTCTTCGCCGACGACGAGCCGCGCCGCCACGGCGTCGACCAGGAGCACGATCTCGCAGAGCACTTCGACCACCGGCTCATCGCCGACTCGGCGGACGCGCTCGAGCGGCGCGAGCCGGTCGTGATCGACGTGCCGATCCGCAACATCGACCGCGCCGTCGGCACCATGCTCGGGCACGAGGTGACCAAGCGCTTCGGCTCGGCCGGCCTCGCCCCCGAGACGATCGACGTGACGCTCACGGGCTCGGCGGGCCAGTCGCTCGGCGCCTTCCTGCCGGCAGGCATCACGCTGCGGCTCATCGGCGATGCGAACGACTACGTCGGCAAGGGCCTCTCTGGCGGCGAGATCACGGTGCGGCCGCACCCCGACTCGGGGCACGAGGCCGCGGGCAACGTGATCGCGGGCAACGTGATCGGCTACGGCGCGACGAGCGGCGGGCTGTGGATCGCCGGCATCGTCGGCGAGCGCTTCCTCGTGCGAGGATCCGGAGCCACCGCCGTGGTGGAGGGCACCGGCGACCACGCCCTCGAGT
>JAIUOH010000062.1 GCA_020161315.1 Actinomycetota bacterium
CGCCCGAAGGCAACGCATTTTGAGTGCGCCGCGTCTGCCAATTCCGCCAATCCGGCTCAGACTTACAAGCCTACTGCAACTTTTGGTTACAGCGGAACGCTGCCACGCCCAATGGTGTGTTTGCGAGGCCCAGCCTCGGGCAGCAGACCCGTGGTCTCACCCATGCGGTGAATGCGCAGGGTGTTTGTTGACCCAATCACCCCGGGGGGCGAACCGGCGATGACCAGCACCTTTTCACCGATCTCGATGCGATCGGTGTCAAGCAGCACCTTATCGACCTGCTCGAACATCTCGTCGGTGCTGAACACGCGCGGCACTTCGAAACTCTGCGCACCCCAGGTCAACTCCATGCGGCGGCGAATAGCGCGGCTCGGGGTGAAGCCAATAATGGGAATCGGCTTGCGCAGGCGCGAGAAGCGACGCACCGTGTCGCCCGACTCCGTGAAGACACAGATGTACTTCGCACCGATGAACTCGGCCACATCTGCGGCGGCGAGCGTCAGCGCACCACCCTGCGTGCGGGGGCGCACGGTGAGCTGCTCGATGCGATCGAGCGCGTGATCCTCGGTTGCCTCGATAATGCGTGCCATCGTTTCGACAGCCTGCACCGGAAACGCACCCACGCTGGTCTCACCAGAAAGCATGACCGCGTCTGCGCCGTCGAGCACCGCGTTTGCGCAGTCGCTCGCCTCAGCGCGCGTGGGGCGAGGGTTCTCGATCATCGACTCGAGCACCTGGGTCGCCACGATCACGGGCTTTGCGAGCCGTCGCGCAATGGCAATCGCCTCGGTCTGCACGAGCGGCACGCGTTCGAGCGGCAGTTCGACGCCGAGATCGCCGCGTGCCACCATAATGCCGTCGAAGGCGTCGGTGATGCTTTCGAGGTTCTCAACCGCCTGCGGCTTCTCGATCTTCGCGATGACGGGCACCTTGAGGCCCTCTTCGGCCATGATCTCATGTACGCGGGTCACGTCGGCAGCATCGCGCACAAACGAGAGAGCGATATAGTCGACGCCAAGCTGCAGCGCCCAACGCAGGTCTTCTTCGTCTTTGTCAGACAGCGCGGGCACGTTCACGGCGACGCCAGGCAGGTTGATGCCCTTGTTGTTCGAAACGGCACCCGGAATCTCAACGACCGTGTAGACGGTGTCCTCGGTTACACGGGTGGCCCGCAGGCCAACCTTGCCATCGTCGATGAGCAGGGGGTCGCCGGGGCTCACATCGCCCGGAAGGCCCTTGTGCGTGGTGCCGCAGATCGTGCGATCGCCAAGAATGTCACGCGTGGTAATCGCAAACTCATCGCCAACCTCAAGCTCGTGCGGGCCCTCAGCAAACTTGCCGAGGCGAATCTTCGGCCCCTGCAGGTCTGCGAGCACTGCGATCGGGCGCCCGACCTCGTTCTCGGCCCGACGAATATTACGATAGATGCCCTCGTGCACGTTGTACGTGCCGTGCGACATGTTGAGCCGCGCCACGTTGACGCCCGCACGAATCAGTTCGAGTGTGTGGTCGTAGCTCGAGACAGCAGGACCCCAGGTGGCGACAATCTTGGCGTGGCGCATGACTTACTTCTTTTCTAGTACGTGGAAGTACTCGTCGGGGTTCGCTGTGAGGCGCTCGTTCGAATCGCTGGGGTTCGAACGCCCCGGCAGGTAGATCGTGTTCTCGAGTCCAACGTGGCGGCGGCGCTGCACGAGAATGATCGCGATGCCAACAAGCACTGCGAGAAGCGCGGTCAGCTGGTTGCTGCGCAGGCCCAAGAAGATGAGGCTGGGGTCGACGCGCATGCCCTCAATGAAGAAGCGGCCAACACCGTACCAGATGAGGTACATGCCAAAGAATGAGCCCCAGCGTGGGCGCAGCTTTCGCTCGATCCAGAGCAGCACGACCAGGCCGAGCAGGTTCCAGAGAATTTCGTAGAGAAAGGTGGGGTGAAAGAGCGTGCCCTCTGGCAGACCGATCGGAAACGCAGCGTTGCTGCTTTCGATCTGAAGACCCCAGGGCAGCGTGGTCGGGCCCCCGAAGAGCTCGTGGTTGAACCAGTTGCCGAGGCGACCGAATGCCTGTGCGAGCAGCAGGCCGGGAACGAGCGCGTCTGCAAACGACCAGAACTTGATGCCGGTGATGCGAGAAGCAACCCACACGCCGATGCCGCCACCGATGAGCGCACCAAAGATGGCGATGCCGCCATCCCAGATGTTCCAGATTGCGTCGCGCTCAAACGGGTTCCACCACTGACGCCCCTCGGCGAAGTAGAAACCCCAGTGCGTCAGCACGTGGTAGAGGCGGGCCCCTACGATGCCGAGCACTACGGCCCAGACGGTGAAGTCAATCACAGCGCCTCGCTCACCGCCGCGCTTCGAGAGGCGGCTGCCTGCCCAGATCGCGGCGCACACAATGCCGGTCAGAATACACAGGGCATAGAGGTAGATCTTCAGCGGCCCAATCTGCAAGAACTGAAGGTCGGGGCTGGGAATACTCATCGGAAGAGGAAGAACCATGAACTGCACTTTCACACACATCAGTGCCGATTAGGCACGCGTAGAGTCAATCTTATCGGGCTGCGTATCTCGTTTACGCGGGATCAGCGCCGCGTGCCTGCGGCAAGCTCGCGCACCGAAGCGGCGAGCCCTTCGACTCCCCCGTCGCGCAGCGCCCGCACGAAGACGGTGCCAACAATCGCACCGTCGGCGTAGTCGAGGGTGGTGGCAACGTGATCGGCGGTGGAGATGCCGATGCCGACGCACGCCAGCTCGGCGTCTGCTGCACGAAGCCGCTCGGTCAGCGTGCGAGCGGCCGCGTCAAGCGAGCTGCGCTCGCCCGTGATGCCCATCGTTGAAACGGTGTAGACGAACCCGGTGCCCGCCTCGGCGATCATTCTGAGGCGTTCGTCGCTCGACGTCGGCGCCGCGAGAAAGACGCGGTCGAGGCCGTGCTTCTTGCTCGCAGCGATCCACTCGCCTGCGGCATCGGGCGTGATGTCTGGGGTGATGAGGCCGGCTCCCCCGGCAGCCTTGAGATCGGCTGCGAAGCGGTCAACCCCATACTGCATGACCGGGTTGAAGTAGGTCATCACCAGCACCGGCGTATCAACTGCTTCGGTGACTCGACGCACCGCCGCGAAGAGGTCACCTAGCTTAAAGCCGTTTGCAAGTGCCGTCTGCGTCGCCTCCTGAATCACCTGCCCATCCATCACCGGGTCGCTGTAGGGCACGCCAAACTCGAGCACGTCAGCGCCGCTCCGCGCCATCGCAATGGCCGCGTCTACGCTCGTATCGAGATCAGGAAACCCGACTGGTAGGTAGCCAACGAGGGCGCCCTTGCGTTCGGTTTTTGCCGCGCGAATTGCTTCGGCGACGGTTGAGTGCTGCTGGCTCACTTGGTGGCCTCCCCATCGATCAGACCGAAGTAGTGCGCGGCCGTCTCCATGTCTTTGTCGCCACGACCGGAGAGATTCACCGCGATTATGCCGTCTGGGCCGAGTTCGCGACCGATGCGCAGCGCCCCCGCGAGAGCGTGCGATGACTCAATTGCGGGAATGATGCCCTCGGTGCGGCTGAGCAGGCGCAGCGCCTGCATTGCCTCGTCGTCGCTTGCCGGGATGTACTCTGCGCGACCGATGTCGGCGAGCCACGCGTGCTCGGGGCCGACGCCCGGGTAGTCGAGCCCGGCCGAGATCGAGTGTGACTCGATGGTCTGACCGTCTTCGTCTTGCAGCACATAGGTACGCGAGCCATGCAGCACGCCCGGACGACCCCGCTCGATCGACGCGGCGTGACGCTCGGTGTCGACACCGTCACCTGCGGCCTCAACCCCGTAGAGCTTCACGTCAGCGTCGTCGAGAAACGCATCGAACATGCCGATGGCGTTCGAGCCGCCGCCGACACACGCGATGACGGCGTCGGGCAGGCGGCCGGCCTTCTCGAGCAGCTGCGCGCGCGCCTCTTCAGAGATGATCTTTTGAAAGTCGCGCACCATTGCCGGGAACGGGTGCGGGCCTGCGGCAGTGCCGAAGATGTAGTTCGTGTGTTCGACACTCGCGACCCAGTCGCGGTAGGCCTCGTTGATCGCGTCTTTCAGCGTGCGCGAGCCAGCGGTGACGGCGATCACCTCGGCACCGAGCAGGCGCATGCGGGCGACATTCAGCGCCTGGCGTTGCGTGTCGACCTCGCCCATATAGATGGTGCACTCGAGCCCGAAGAGCGCCGCAGCGGTTGCGGTCGCGACACCATGCTGACCGGCACCGGTTTCGGCGATCACTCGCGTCTTGCCCAGGCGCTTGGTGAGCAGCGCCTGGCCGAGCACGTTGTTGATCTTGTGTGACCCGGTGTGGTTAAGATCTTCGCGCTTCAAGAAGATGCGCGCGCCGCCGGCATGCTCGGCAAAGCGGGGCACCTCGGTGATTGGCGATGGCCTTCCAGCGTAGTCGCGCAACAGATCGATGAGTTCGGCCTGAAACTCGGGGTCGGCCTTCGCATCTTCGTACGCCGCGGTGAGCTCGTCAATCGCCGCGATAAGCGACTCGGGCATAAACCGGCCACCGTACTCGCCGAAGAATGGGCCGTGTTGGTCGCGCAGCGACGTGATGGTCGCCGCGTCGGCTCCGGGTGCTTGCACTTCTGTCATTGTTCTCTCCGTCTGCAGCCCGGAGGCCGCAACTATACGCTCAGAAAGCTTTGCAGCGTGGCAGTCGGGTCGCCCCCGATAACCAGCGCTTCACCGACAAGGATCGCGTCTGCGCCTGCCTCGCGGTACCGTTCAACATCGCTCACGTCGAGCACGGCAGACTCGGCGACGCGAATCACGCCCGCCGGAATCTGATCTGCGACGCGGCCAAAGAGCTCGCGATCGAGTTCGAAGGTGCTCAGATCTCGTGCGTTCACGCCGATGAGCTGCGCACCGAGGTCGACGGCTCGCGCAACCTCGTCGGCACTGTGAGCTTCGACGAGCGGGGTCATGCCGAGCTCGCGGGTGAAGTCGTAGAGTCGCTGCAGCGTCTCTTGTGGCAACGCGGCGACGATCAGCAGCGCGAGGTCGGCTCCCGCGGCGCGAGCCTCAAGAATCTGGTACTCCTCGCCGATGAAGTCTTTGCGCAGCACCGGAATGCTCACCGCTTTACGCACAGCCTCAAGATCTTCGAGTGATCCCTTGAATTTGCGTTCTTCGGTGAGCACACTGACAACGCTTGCACCGCCAGCTTCGTACTGCGCTGCAAGTGACTGCGGCTCAGCGATTTCTGCGAGGTCACCGCGAGACGGGCTCGCGCGCTTCACCTCGGCGATCACCTTAATGTGATCAGCGGGTGCGAGAAACTCAAGGGCGTCGAGCGCGGCCGGGCGCGCGAGCGCCTCGGCCTCTACCGCCTCGAGCGGGCGCAGCTGCCTTCTCGCCCGGGCGTCTTCGAGCGAGCCAGCGAGCAGTTGATCGAGCACGTTAGTGGTTGCTGGGCTTCGGGGTGTACTTCGGGCCCCGAGCGCCGTAGCCCGCCTTAGCGAGAATCCAGCCAAGCAGCGCGCCAACAACGACGACGCCAACGCCAACCCAGACCAACCATGCCTGGTGTGCCATAAAAGCTCCCGTGCCGAGAGCGAAGCCGAGCAGCATGACGATTACGGCCGTCCATGCAGCGGGCGAGTCTCCGTGACCGGGATCATTGGGGTGGTTGCTCATGAATCTCCTTGAAGGCGAACAGTTCGGTGACAGTCTATCGCGAGCTGGGCGAACGCTGCGAATTACCGCGCCGCAAGGCTGCGTTACCCGTAACTATTCGACTCAGTTGTCGCTGGGGTCCTGACCGGAGTTCAGTGCTTCCCAGTCTGAGATGCGATCGGGCTCAGCGGTTGCGGGCCGAGCCGGGCCTGCTTCGGCCTCGTATTTGCGCCCTGCGGTCTTCCAGCGCCCGCCAAACACCAGTACCAACACGCCGAGCACCGCGAGCACCGCACCCGCAACAAGCGTCAGCATCACCAGCGGCGACACCGCTACCGCGGTGATCAGGCCCGCCTGGGCGGAGCCGGCAAGCCCAGTGGCTTCGGCAAGCCTTCCGGCTACCGCAGAAGCAGGATCGCGCATCACGGCGAGCGCAATAGCCCCGAGGCCGGCGCCAAGCAGCAGCACGAGCACCCCAAGCACGCGGCGAAACACCTTGCCTGCGATAGTAAGCGCGAGCGCGGAGGCGAGGGCAGCAATCGCAACCGGAGACAGCGACTGGTTCATTTGCTGACCGGTCACGGCCAGCTCGCTGAACGCGGCAGCCCCCTCAGTGAGCGAGAGTGTCACCCAGATCTGCGTCGCACTGTAGAGCGACACACCACCGGCGACAGCGATGCCAGCGAGCAACCACAGCTTGCTATTCATGAGCACTCAACTCCCTCAGCGTGTTCGCGATCGCAATGGCACGAAGCGGCGCCGCCGCCTTGTTGCGGGTTTCTTGCTCTTCGAGCGAAGCAACCGAGTCGGCCACGACTCCCGCACCCGCCTGCACCATTGCGACGCCGTCGCGAATGGTCGCGGTGCGAATCGCGATTGCAAGGTCGGCGGCACCCGAGAGGCCAAAGTAGCCGACGACTCCCCCGTACACGCCGCGCTGCACCGGCTCGAGCTCGTCAATGATCTGCAGTGCCCTCGGCTTCGGCGCACCACTCAGCGTGCCAGCTGGGAACGTCGCGCGTAGGGCGTCGACCGAGTTCTGGCCCTCACGCAGCACGCCCTCAACCGTCGAAACGATGTGCATGATGTGGCTAAAGCGCTCGATGCGCATGAACTCGGTGACCTCGACGCTCGACGGCTCGCACACGCGAAGCAGGTCGTTGCGGGCGAGGTCAACAAGCATCAGGTGCTCGGCGCGCTCCTTCTCATCGGCGAGCAGGTCTCGCTCGTGCTGCTGATCCTCGTCGACCGTTGCACCGCGCGGCCTGCTGCCTGCGATGGGGTGCGTCATAACGTGGCCGCTCTCTTGCACCGTGACGAGCGCCTCGGGGCTCGAGCCGACCACCGAGAACGGCTTGCCGTCGGCGTCTTCGCACTGCAGCAGGTAGAGGTACGGGCTTGGGTTGAGGTGGCGCAGCACGCGGTAGACGTCGAGCGGGTCTGCGGTGCACTCCTGGTCGAAACGCTGCGACGGCACAACCTGAAAGATGTCGCCGTCGATGATGTAGCGCTTTGCTTGTTCGACGGCCGACTGATAGCCGTCGGCCCCCCAGATGCGCTGCGGCTCGGGCAGCGCGCTGCGGTCGAGTGCGCCGAGCGGCGACGGCACGGGCGCGGCGAGCGAGCGCTGCAGTTCGTCGAGCCTGGTCTGTGCGTCGGCCCAGAGCGCATCGGCGTCTGCCGCAGCGTCGTCGTTAAGCACATTGGCGAGCAGCACGATGCTGCCCTCGCGGTGATCGATCACAACGAGCTCGCTCACAAAGCTGAAACCCTGCGTCGGCAACCCAGGCCCCTCGGTCGGCCCGTTCGGCAAACGCTCAAACTGGCGCACCGACTCCCAGCCGAGGTAGCCAACGAAACCGCTCGACAGCGGTGGCAGACCTTCGGCGGGCTGCTGCTGCCAGCGACCCACAACTGCGTGCAGCGCCTCGACCGGAGCAAGCCCATCGACACCGCCCTCGAGTAGGCGATGCTGGTCGACTCCCCTTGCCTCGTTCGCCGCCCAGTGGGCGCGCCCGTCGCGCTCGGTAAGCACGCCGAAGCTGCCCGCGCCGACGAAGCTGAAGCGAGTCCAGACCCCACCCTGCTCGGCGCTCTCGAGCAGGAATGTGCCGGGCCTGCTTGCAGCGACCTTGCGATAGATGCTGACCGGCGTGTCTGCATCAGCAAACACCTCGCGGCACACTGAGACAACGGAGTGGGTCGATCTGGCCGCGTCGAAGGCGGCGCGCGTGGTGGTGAGGCTCACCCGTCAAGCCTACCGGGCGGTCTAGGCCTCGGCGGCGTCGCCCTGCACTGCGTCGATGTCGCGCCCATCAAAACACGTGCGCGAACCCGTGTGGCAGGCCGCGCCGACCTGCACGACGCGCACGAGCAGAGTGTCGGCGTCGCAGTCCATCGCGACCGAGCGCACGTACTGGCGATGCCCCGAGGTGTCACCCTTGCGCCAGTATTCCTGGCGCGAGCGCGACCAGAACGTCACGCGACCGGTAGTAAGCGTGCGGCGCACCGCCTCGCGGTCCATCCACGCGAGCATCAGCACGTCGCCGTTTTCGTCGTCTTGAATGATGGCGGGCAGCAGTCCGCCCTCGCCGAAGACGAGTTCGTCGAGGATCTCGCTCAAAGCCTTACCTCGTAGCCTGCATCGGCGATCGCCTGTTTGACCTCACCAACGGTAAACGTGCCGTCGTGAAACACCGAGGCAGCAAGCACAGCGTCTGCACCAGCTGCGATCGCGGGAGCGAAGTGCTCGAGCTCGCCAGCGCCGCCCGAGGCAATCACAGGCACTGAGGCGAGTTCGCGCACGCGGCTCGTCAGCTCGAGGTCGAAGCCCGCAAGCGTGCCGTCGGCGTCCATGCTGTTCACGAGCAATTCGCCCGCCCCGCGCTCAACCGCCTCACGGCACCACTCGAGCGCATCGAGGTCGCTTTCGCGGCGACCACCGTGAGTGGTGACTACGAAGCCGCTGGGCATGCGATCGCTGCGCTTTACATCGAGCGAGAGCACGAGCACCTGCGAACCGAATCGTTCGGCGATCTCGCCGATCAGCTCGGGTCTCGCAATCGCTGCGCTGTTGACGCCAACCTTGTCGGCACCGACGCCGAGCAGCCTGGCCACGTCTTCGTCGCTGCGCACGCCACCACCGACAGTGAGGGGAATAAACACTTGCTCGGCGGTGCGGCGCACCACGTCGTATGTGGTACTGCGATCGTCGACTGTGGCGGTCACATCGAGAAAGGTCAGCTCGTCGGCTCCCTGCTCAGCGTAGCGCGCGGCAAGTTCGACGGGGTCACCCGCATCGCGCAGGTTGAGAAAGTTGACGCCCTTCACGACGCGACCGGCGGCCACGTCGAGGCACGGAATCACGCGCACTGCAACAGACATGCGAGCTTCCTTTACAGTCTTGCGGCGTGGATCGCGGTCACGAGAATGGCTCGCGCGCCCATGTCGGCGAGCTGATCCATCACGTCATTCGCCTCGTCGGCGGGAATCATGACGCGCACGGCCACCCACCCGCTCTCGCGCAGCGGCGAGACCGTAGGCGACTCGATGCCGCCAGCGATCGCGATTGCATCGGCAAGCAGCGACTCTTCGAGATCGTACTCAACCATCACAAACTTGCGAGCCACGAGCACACCGCGCAGGCGGCGCAGCAGGCGCGCGATGCCCTCGTGCTGCTTCGGGCCACCGATGAGCACCGCAGTTGACTCGAGAATAACCGGGCCGAATATCTCGAGGCCCGCCGCGGCAAGAGTCGCACCCGTTGAGACAACGTCGGCCACCGCATCGGCAACACCAAGCTGCACGGCCGACTCGACCGCACCATCAAGCTTCACCGTCTTCGCAGTGACGCCACGCTCGCTCAAGAAATCATCAACGAGCTTCGGGTAGCTCGTCGCAACGCGCTTACCCTCGAGCTGCGAGAGCTCGGTGATGCCCGCGCCAACGGGGGCAGCGAAGCGAAAGGTAGAGTCGCCAAAGTCGAGATGTGCGATTTCGCGAGCCTCAGACCCCGAATCGAGCAGCAGGTCTCGACCGGTGATTCCGACGTCGAGCGCGCCCGATCCCACGTATGTGGCGATATCACGTGGGCGCAGGTAGAAAAACTCGACGTCATTGCGCGCGTCGCGATGCACGAGCTTGCGGCTGTCGCGGCGGCCGCTGTAGCCCGCCTCAGCGAGCATTTCTGCGGCGATTTCTGAGAGCGAACCCTTGTTCGGGACTGCTACGCGCAGCATGTGAAAATCCTTTGTCTAGGAGAAATGCAATTTAGAGGTATCGATACACATCTTGTAGCTTCATGCCCTTTGCCAGCATGAGCACCTGCAGATGGTAGAGCAGCTGGCTGATCTCTTCAGCGCACGCCTCATCGGTCTCGTGCTCGGCGGCCATCCAGACCTCGGCTGCCTCTTCGACGATCTTCTTACCGATGCTATGCACGCCGGCGTCAAGTCGCGCCACGGTGTCACTGCCCTCGGGTCGCTCGGCGGCCTTGCGGCTCAGCTCGGCGAACAATTCGTCGAATGTCTTCACGTTAACCAATCGTATCGGGTTTGTATGTGGCGAGCGCCGCCCCCCGGATTCTAAACGGAAGCGCAACACCTCGTAGGTTGTGGTTGTTCACACCTTGACCCGGAGGGTTGCGCTTCCTTGCCTGCACACTACCG
>JAIUOH010000004.1 GCA_020161315.1 Actinomycetota bacterium
CCGGGCTCAGCGCCGCTGAAGGACTCTGGACAAGGTCCGGGTGGGGCGGTAGGAGCTAGACACGCCCAACGCCATCCACTCTTTTTGGCCGGTAACCCCGCGGCGGGCTCCCGCGGCGCGCCCAGACGGGCAACTCGCTAGCCTGGCGGCCCCAACCTGCGCGCAAAAAAGAGCTACCCCCAAAGCTCGCCATTGATGCGAACTTTGGGGGCAGCGGGGGGTTGCCACTCTAAGAGTGACGGGGCGGCTGATAGCGGGGAGCCAGATTGCCGCCCACATCCATACTACTTCGAAACGGCCGCAGCGCTAGCCCTTTGCGAAAAGTAAACCGGAATCAGCGAGAGCACGATCATGATCGTCGCCACGACGTTCACCTGGTTGACCTCGTTCGGGCGAGCCATCTGGTTCATGATCCACAGCGGCAGGGTCTCGACGCCGACCGGTGCGGTGAAGATGGTCACCACGATCTCGTCGAATGACAGGGCGAACGCGAGCAGGCCGCCGGCTACGAACGCAGGGCGAAACTGCGGAAACGTGATGAGCCTGAACGTCTGGCCGATCCCGGCACCGAGATCGGCTGATGCCTCTTCGAGGTTCGGGTTCATGCGCCGTAGGCGGGCGATGACGTTGTTGAACACCATGACCACACAGAACGTCGCGTGGGCAATGATCATGCCCCAGTAACCGACCTGGATGCCCATGGGTTTCAGCACCTGGAAGAAGGTGTTCGACAGGGCAACACCGGTGACGATGCCCGGCAGGGTGATCGGCAGCACGATCAGCAGGTTCACGACGTGCTGACCAAAGAACTTGAAACGCTGCAGAGCGAAGGCCGCGAGCGTGCCGAGTACGAGCGCGAACGCGGTTGCCACGAGGGCGACGATGACCGAGTTCAGCAGGGCCGCGTGCACGGCGGGGTTCACGATCGTCTTCTCCCACCATACGAGCGAGAAACCGGGAATGGGCCACCCGGGCACCTTGCCCGAGTTGAACGAGTTCATGACGATCACGAACATCGGCACGTACATGAAGGCGAGCACGATGAGGGTGATGATTGCGAGACCGATCTTGGTTCCGCGGTTGAGGCGAAGCATGGTGTGACTCCCGGGTAAAAGATCAGAGGTTGTTGAGGGCGCCCGTGCGGCGAATGGCGGTGAGGTAGATCACGATGAGCACGATTGGCACGAACGAGAACGCGGCGGCGAGCGGCGGGTTCAGGTTGATGTTCTGTGCGATGATGCTGCCGATCATCTGGGTCGAACCGCCGACGTACATTGCAGCGATGTAGTCGCCGAGGCTGAGCGAGAAGGTGAAGATTGAGCCAGCGATGAGCGAGGGCATCAGCAGCGGCGTCACGATGGTGCGAATGGTGCGAAGGCCCCGGGCGCCGAGGTCTGACGATGCGTCGTAGAGGTTCGCGGGTACCTGCGCTACAGCAGCGTATACCGGGATCGCCATGTACGGGAACCACAGGTATACGAGGGTGAGCGTCACGGTGAGCACGCCGAGACCGGGGCCCGAGATGCCGAGTGGGCCGAGTAGCCAGTTGAAGAAGCCCTCTTCGGTCCAGACCAGGCGCATGCCGATGATCTTGACGAGGTAACCAGCCCAGAGTGGCAGGGTGATGAGCACCGCGAGCACGGCGCGAAGCTTCGGCCCGGCAACCTGGGTCATGAACACCGCGAGGGGAACCGAGAAGAGCGCCGAGATGACGGTGACGGCGATCGCGATGAGCAGTGTGCGCAGCGCGGTCATCGAGTACGCAGACACAGTCGCGAGCTGCGTGAAGTTTTCGAGGGTGAAGCCGGGCTTCACTCGTGAGGTGAAGGGGTCGGTCGTCCAGAATGCGGTGACGAGCATCATGGCGAGCGAGAAGATGTAGACGCCTACGAGCCACACCATCGGCAGCGACAGCAGCGCGGCAAGGCGCCCCTTCGGGTGCCGGTATAGGGCGGTCGAGATCGGTCGGGGCTTGCGCGACCGAACGGTGCTGGTGCTCACGGTGTGTCCTCGCTGACGAAGTCGGTGAAAGTTGGTGAACCGGTGGTTGGCAGAGCGCTGACCACGCCGGTTGATCGTTGGGTTTTTGAGAGAAAAGGATCGTGTGGGTGCCCGGGTGCCGGGCACCCACACTTAGCGGCGTGCCGCTATTAGCCCTTTACGGTTGCCCAGGCGTTGGTCCAGTCCTGGTAGTTGGTGCACTTGACATCGGTGCGGCCGTCGAGGCACTGATCGATCGGGGTGGTCCAGAACCACACCTTCTTGAAGTACTCTTCGTCGGTTGCATTGAAGTAGTCACAGTGTGCCTTGGCTTCTTCGCTGGTCTCGCAGAATGCGCCGTTGGCGGGAGCCATCCCGAAGTTCATGGCGATTGCGCCGTTGACCTCGGGCGAGGATGTGTAGTTCATCCACTGGTAGCCGCAGTTGGGGTTCTTTGCCTCAGCGGCAAGCATCCATGCGTCTGACCAGCCGGTGCCACCCTCCTTGGGTAGCACGCTCTTGAACTTCTCGTCAGCGGTTGCCTTGCGCAGGATCTCCCACGAGGTGCCGATGACCGAGTTGCCTCCGGTGAACGAGCTGATGTTGGTTGCGGGCGACCAGTACTCCGAGACCATGCCGTTCTGCTGCTTCAGCAGGTCGGTTGCGGCCTTAAGCTGCTTCTCGTCGAGCGCGTACGGGTTCTTGATGCCGAGATCGGGCTGAGCCGACATCAGGTACACAGCAGCCTCAGCGATGTAGATGGGGCTGTCGTATGCGGCGATCTGGCCTGCGTAGGGGCTGTCCTTCTCCCACACAACATCCCAGCTGGTGGGGGTTTCCTTCACAACCTCGCTGTTGTATTCGAGAATGTTGGCGCCGCGGCCGATCGGAATGCCGTAGACGTTGCCGTTGAGGGTGTCGTACAGCTGACCCTTCATGCCCGGCACGATGTCGTCGCTGAAGTTCGGGATCAGCTTGGTATTGAGCGGCTGCACGTTGCCGTCAACGATCAGGCGCAGGCTTGCGTCGCCCGAGGCCGACACGAGATCGTACTCGCCGGTGCGCATGAGCTGCACTGCCTCGTCGCTCGTAGCGAAGACCTTACGGTTGACAACGCAACCGGTCTCTTCGGTGAACGCGTCGGCCCAGGCCGGCTCAACGAAGCCCGACCACGCGAGAATGTTGACCTCTTTCTCGTTGTCGCCGAGCTTGTCCATCATCGGGATCTCGGGAACGTCGATCTTCAGTGCTCCGCTTGCTGCTTCGGGCGATGCCTCGCCAGCACAGCCGGTGAGCGCCAGCGCCAGAGCTGCCGCTGCAGCTGCGGGAACTGCCAGTATCTTCTTCATCGCTACTCCTTAGTAGGTGATGTGCCCTGTTGGGCGGGTTGGTTTATTTGGGTAAGAGGATCGCGGCCGTGCTAGGCGGCGCTAAGGTTCTGGGCGGGCGCGGTGCCCGGGATCGCGGTTGCGTGATCGCGCTGGAAGCGCAGGCGCACGCTGTCACCGCGGGCCACGCTGGGCTCGGTGCGTGGGGTGTGCGAGTTCTGCTTCTCAACGATAAAACGCATGCCCGCCGCGGTGTCTACGAGGTAGCGGGTGTGTGCGCCCGCGTAGACGGTCTCGGCAATGGTGCCGGCGACATCAACGCTGCCGATCTCTGCGGGCGAGGTCGGGTCGGCGAGGTGCACGCGCTCGGGGCGCAAGCTGTGCGCGCGAGCGTCGCCGAGCAGCTGCTGCGAGACCTCTGCGCTGAGCAGATTGGTGACTCCCAAGAAGCTTGCGACGAACTCGGTTTCTGGAAACTCGTAGACCTCGCGGGGGGCACCGACCTGTTCGATCTTGCCGTCGTTGAAGACTGCGACGCGGTCGCTGAGCGTGAGCGCCTCTTCTTGGTCGTGGGTGACGAAGATGAAGGTGATGCCGACCTCGCGCTGAATCTGCTTGAGCTCGATCTGCATCTGCTCACGCAGCTGCTTATCGAGGGCGCCGAGGGGCTCATCGAGCAGCAGCACCTTCGGGCGCAGAATGAGGGCGCGAGCGAGGGCGATGCGCTGGCGCTGGCCGCCCGAGAGCTGCGAGGGGCGGCGATCTGCGACGTGGCTCAGTCGAACCTGCTCGAGCGCCTCGCCCACGAGCTTCTTACGGGTGGCCTTGTCGATCTTGCGCACGGCAAGGCCGTAGGCGACGTTCTCGGCGATCGACATGTGCGGAAACAGTGCGTAGTCCTGAAACACGGTGTTGACCTCGCGGTCAAACGGTGCCGAGCGGGTGACGTCGGTGCCGTGCAGCAGAATCTTGCCGGCGCTCGGCTCTTCGAAGCCCGCGATCATGCGCAGCACCGTGGTCTTGCCCGAGCCCGAGGGGCCGAGCATCGAGAAGAACTCGCCGGCACGAATATCCATGTCGAGGTCTTTCACCGCAGTCATGTCGCCGAAGTGCTTGGCCAGGCCCTGCAGGGAGACAGCCACGTCGGCGGTCTTCAGCATGCTGGTGTGCTCTTCATGCAGGCGGCCACGGGACTCGCCAAGGTCGAGACCGGTGGGGGCCAGGGGGTTTTCTTGCGTCATTGCTTACTCCTCGAACGACACTGTCGGAATGCCTGAAACATTAACATAGGAAATTAGATGTTTTGCAAGTAGCTTTGATTTTTGAGGGTTACGATTTGGTTACGGCGCATGAAAGCCGCGCAAAAATCAGGTCACCGAATGCGAGAGAATTGCATAAGAAACGGTGATCCTCGGATGAAAATCTAGATCTCAACGAACTCGCGAAAGGAGCGAAGATGGAGTTTGCATCTGTCGCGCCCGCGTCGAGTCGGCTGCGCACCGCGGCCTTCGCGCCCATCGGCGATGAGGGTCGGGCGGAGCTCGTGGAGACCAGGTTGATGCAGGCGATTTCGACGGGCGCGTTCATCGAGGGTGAGCGGCTGCCAAGCGAAAACGAGCTTTCGCAGCTCTTTGGCGTGGCGGTGGTGACGGTGCGCGAGGCGCTCGGCACGCTGCGGCACCGAGGCCTGATCGACACCAAACGCGGCCGCGGCGGCGGCAGCTTCGTGCGATCGAGCCCGGGCGTGGTCGAAGAAGTGAACGCGCAGGCGCTTCTTGCGATGCCGCGCGTCGCACTCGCCGACCTCGGCGTGCTCTACGAAGTGATCGTGGCGGCGTGCGCCGAATACGCCTGCCTGCGTGCGACCGAAGACGAGCTCGACGTGGTGCAGCGGGTGCTTGTCGAGGCGCGAGACCTGCCAGCCGGCCCCTGGCGACGCCGCATCACCGACGTGCAGCTCGAGCTTGCGGCGCTGAGCCAGTCGGTGCGCCTGACCTCTGAGCACGTGCGCATGCAGACCGAGTTCACCCCGCTGCTCGCGCTGCAAGACATGCAGGTGGAGCAGCGGCACCTCACCCACGACGCGCTGCTCGCCCAGATCGAGGCGACCCGCGAGGGCGACATCGCGAAGACCCGAGAGGTAGTGCGCGCGAGCGTGAGAAGCTCGGTGCGCTGGCTCGGCGGTTTGCGCACAGAGTTGCTCGGCGCTTCTGGTTCTGCTGAGCTTCGTGCCACACTTGAGAGATATCGCGGCCAGGCTGGCGCCGCGAGCTTCAAGGGGGAGGCCGCGTGAGTGCAGGGCAAGACGAACGGTGCGAGGCGCTGATCGCGCAATTCGACGACTTTGTTGACGGCATTTTCGCTCCGCTTGAGGCCTGGCTGCCTCGTCTGCAACAGCAGCTCACCGAGCGGCTCGCGTTGGGCCCCATTACCGGCGCCCAGCTCACAGCCATGGTTGAAGACGAGGCACACGCGGTGCTCGAATCGACTGATCGCCCGCTCTACGGGGCGGGGTTTTGCGCCGCAGACGCCGTGGTCGCAGAGGGCAACCCACTCGCCTGGTGGCAGGGGCCAGATCGCGCTCTGCTCGCATCGTCGACCTTTGGGCCGGGGCAGGCGGCAATCGATCTGCAGCGCCTCGAGTGGTACCGGGTGCCAGCCGAGACGCACGAGCGCCACATTGCGGGCCCGTTTGTCGACTACCTCTGCTCGAACGAAATCACACTGACCGCAGCGATTCCGGTGATGCTCGACGGCCAGTTCTCGGGAGTGCTCTGCGCTGACGTGCTGGTCGCGTCGCTCGAGAACCTGCTGCTGCCGCTGCTGCAGACCCTCGAGGGTGCCGCGCTCGTGAACTCGAGCGGGCGCGTTGTGGTCTCGGCGCATCACGAGTATGAAACCGGCGATCGCTTTGCTGGCGGTTTTGAGAAGGTGCGCTCAGGGCGGTACCCCTTCGAACTCGCGCTGCCCGCGGCTGCGGTCTGATCCTCGCCGAGATCTCGTCACTTGGCGCCTTGCCAAACCCTGCCGGCCTTGCTTTGCCGAACCCTGCGCGCCAAACCTTGCCAAACCCTGCCGGCCTCGTACTTCGAAGCACCGCTAGTTCACAGCAAGCCGTGAGCGCACCTGGCTAGGCTGAGTAGCTGTGCTGCAATCGCTCGAACACCTCGAACAATACTCAACGATCGCACTGTATTCGGCCATGGCCGTCTATTCGATCGCCTTCGTCTTTTTTGTGGTCGATCTGGCCAACCGAAGCGGTGATGCGGTCACCCCAGAGGTGACGGCCTCGGGCAAGACCGTGGTGCGCAGCCGCGCACTTCGCATCGGTTTTGCGCTCACGGTGCTCGGTTTTGCGTTGCACCTCGCCGCGACCTTAATGCGCGGGATCGCGGCCGGCCGCGTGCCGTTCTCAAACATGTATGAGTTCGCGCTCACTGCCACGACGATGATCATTGCGATCTATCTGATCACGCAGCTCTTTGTTGATGTGCGCTTCTTGGGCGCGCTCGTCACCGGCATGACCGTGCTGTTTCTTGGTGTCTCAAAAGTCAACTTCTACCGCGAGATCGTGCCGCTTCCGCCTGCCCTCGATACCTACTGGCTCGTCATTCACATCCTGGTGGCAACCCTCGCCGTTGGCTTCTTGACGCTCTCGTTCGGGTTGTCTGTGTTGCAGCTGATGCAAACGAAGCGCGAGGCAGCGCTCAAGGCGGGCCAGACCGGAACGCTGCGCATGCTGAGCGGGTTTCCGACCGCGATTCGCCTCGAAGACCTGGCCTACCGCATGGCGATTATCGGCTTTGTGTTCTGGACCTTCACGCTGATCGCCGGCTCGATCTGGGCAGAGCGTGCCTGGAGCCGCTACTGGGGTTGGGACACGAAGGAAGTCTGGACCCTGGTGATCTGGGTGCTCTACGCAGGCTTCATTCACGCTCGCGCGACGCGCGGCTGGCGCGGCACTCGCTCGGCGTGGCTGTCAATCGTCGCCTACGGCGCAGTGATCTTCAACTTCACGATCGTGAACGTGTTCTTCAAGGGGTTGCACGCCTACTCGGGGCTGTAAAGGTCGTCGTGCTGCATGGGCCGACTCCGCAAGCGGAGCTCGGCGCCATCGCCGCGCGACGCGATGCGTCGCTTTGAGCGGCTGGGCGGGCCTGCACGCTTACTCGGGGCTCTAAAACGCCGGTCGAGCTTGTCGAGACCAAGGGTTGCCCGGGTGCGCGCGGCGGGTGCCCGATCCCTTCGACAGGCTCAGGGAACGGCCGCGCAGCAGCAGGCTAGCGCTCTTCGGCGGCGTGCTCCTCGCGGGCGCAGCGGCGCGCCGGTCCGTCAGCCCGAACGTCTTGCCCGCTCGCATTGAAGCGATGCAGCAGCGACTGCAACTGCGCGAGCTCGTCGGGAGTCCAATCCGCGAAGCGTGCGCGGTAGTCGGCTGAGGTGCGAGCCTGAATGCTCTCAATAGCGACGTGTGCCGCCTCGCTGGCAGTCAGCAAGATGACCCGGCGATCCGACTCGGCCTCCTTCGCGTCGACCAAACCGAGCGAGCGCAACTTCGAGACCTGGCGGCTGACCATCGCCTTGTCCATGTCGAGAATGCTGGTGAGACCAGTCGCGGTGACCGGGCCCTGCCGCAAAATGGTGTGCAGCAGCATCATGCCGGGGCCGCGCAGATCGGGGTGCACCTCTTCTGCGTAGCGGGCCCAGCGGGTTCTCATCGCCGCGAACGACTGCGAAAACTCTCCGATGATTTCGGTGATCATCGCCTCGTCGGAGTGGTCATACATGAAGCAAGCCTATGCCTCGCGGCGGGCTTCACCTTGCCCGGCGGCCGAGGTGGCGTCAGCTGCGGTAGCCACCGGGATCGATCCGGTGTCGACGCTCAGCGCGACCGACTCGCCGATCTGCTCGATTGTGCCGGTGCGGGGCGAGCGCTTGCCCGCCATGCGCTGTGCGTTGTTCTTGGTGCCGAGCGGAATGTTCGGCAAGAAGATCACGGCGATAATTGCGATCGCGGCAACCGGAGCGACCGAGAGAAACACGTCGCCGATCGCGTGCCCATACGAGGCCTCGACCACTACGCGCAGCGCGGGATCCAACTCTGAAACCTTTGGAATCGTGCCGCTCTTGAGTGCCTCGGCCCCGGCCAATGCAGCCGGGTTTGTGGCGGCGAGTTCGGTGAGCCCTTCAGTCATCAGTTCGGTGACGCGGTGACCTAGCACGGTGCCCATCACCGACATGCCGGCGCTACCGCCGAGCGTGCGGAAGAACGTGACCGCGCTCGACGCGGCACCCATCTGCGTGGGGGGCACCGTGTTCTGTACCACCAGCACGAGGTTCTGCATCGTCATGCCGATGCCGCAACCCATGATGAACATCGAGACGCCCACGTACCAGAACGAGGTGTCGTAGCGAATCTGCCCCATGAGTGCGATGCCGACGAGCAGCGCGATGGATCCCGCGACCACGAAGGCCTTCCACTTGTTGAAGCGGCTGATCAGCTGCCCAACGATTGTTGACGAACCGAGCACGCCCGCCATCATTGGTAGCGTCAGCAGGCTCGATTCGATCACGCTGCGGCCGCGGGCAATCTGCATATACTGCCCGAGGTATACAACGGTGGCGAACATCGCGATTCCGACGGCGACGCTCGCGACGACCGACATTGTGAAGGTTGCATTCTTGAAGAGGGTGAGTGGGATCAGCGGCTCTTCCGCGCGCAGCTCAACGAACACGGCGATGATCAGCAGCGCGACGCCAGCCCCGACCATCAGTGCGGTCTGCCACGATGCCCAGTCAAAGTCGCTGCCAACCAGGGTGATCCAGATGAGCAGGCTCGAGAAGCCAGCCGAGATCAGCACCGCGCCAGCGTAGTCGAGCTTGACCTTGCGTTTGGTGGTGGTGAGGTGCAGGGTGAGCTGCAGCATGATGAGAGCGACGACGGCGAAGGGCACGGCGACGTAGAAGTTCCAGCGCCAGCCGATGGTGTCGGTGAAGAGGCCGCCGATGAGCGGGCCGCCGACGGTTGCGACCGCCATGATCGCGCCCATGATGCCCATGTACTTGCCACGCTCGAGCGGGCTCAAGATCTCGGCGAGCACGATCTGGCCGAGCACGCCGAGGCCACCGACGCCGAGGCCCTGCACGGTGCGGAATGAGATGAGCCACGTCGCATCGTGTGCCATGCCGGCGAAGATCGAGCCGAGGGTGAAGATGATCAGCGCGAGTTGCAGCAGCACCTTCTTGTTGGTGAGATCGGCGAGTTTGCCCCAGATGGGGGTCGAAATCGCAGAGGCGAGTGAGGTTGCCATGACCACCCAGGTGAAGGTCGCCTGCGTGCCGCCGATGTCGGCGATGATGCGCGGCATCGAGGTGCCGACGACGTTCATCGCGAGCATTGAGACGAAGGTGCTCATGAAGATGCCGGCGAGCGCCCAGTTCTTGGCGCGGCCGCTGAGAGCGAGAGGAACAGTGCCGGTCTTCGTGGTTGGTGCTGAGGTGGGTTGACTCATGTTGCGCAGTGGTGCCTTTGTTGCTTGGGGCGAGGATCGCGGCGCGTCACGAGGGCTCGAATGCATCGGCCCGGCGCGCCAAATAAGTTGACGACGATCAACTATATGTGATTGGTTGATTTTCGTCAACTAAATGTGTGTTGGTGAGGTTGGTGCTGGGACCCCCTCGTGCATCTCCTTCTCGCGCAAGTCGTCGCAAATGGGGCTGTCGCGAGGTTCGAGACCCCACTTTGAGACGACTTGCGGGGGAGGAGGGTGTGGGGAGCGGCGTGTAGCGTGAGGGAGAGGGCCCGCGCGGGCGGGGCGTCTCGAGGGCAAAGCGTCTCGCGGGGGTCAGCGACGCGTGGGAGATGCGAGAATAGAGGCATGGCTCTCGGAGACGGCTCAGGCATCATTCGCATCGGCGTTATCGGGGGCGGGCAGCTCGCGCGCATGATGGTGCCACCGGCGGTGCACCTCGGCCTGCGCATCAGTGTGCTCGCCGAGGCCGAGGGATCGAGTGCCGAGCGCGCCGCAGACCGTGTGGGCGACTACCGTGACCCCGAGACGGTGTTCTCATTTGCTGAGACCGTCGACGTCGTGACCTTCGACCACGAGCACGTGCCGCCGAGCATTCTGCGCGAGCTCGAGTCACGCGGCGTGAGCGTGCATCCGCGCCCCGATGCGCTGCAGTTTGCCCAAGACAAGATCTTGATGCGCGAGAAGCTCACCGAACTCGGTGTGCCCGTGCCCGCCTGGGCGGCTGTCGCGAACGAGCAAGAGCTGCAGGAGTTCATCGATGCGCACGGCGGCCGCGCAGTCGCGAAGACCGCACGCGGTGGCTACGACGGCAAGGGTGTGCGCGTCATCTCGAGCGCCAGCGAGGTGCGTGACTGGTTCACCGCGCTTGCAGAGGACGGCCGCGGGGGAGCGCTGCTCGTCGAAGAGCTGGTCGACTTTGTGCGCGAGCTGTCACAGCTAGTCGCCCGCCGCCCGAGCGGCGAGGTGCGGGCCTGGCCCGTGGTCGAGACGATTCAGAAAGACGGCGTCTGCGCTGAGGTGCTCGCACCCGCACCCGTGCAGCACGAAGAGACGCTCGGCGACGCCGCTCGCATTGGTCTTACCGTTGCCGAGGGCGTCGGCGTGACCGGCGTGCTCGCGGTCGAGATGTTCGAGACCGCCGACGGTCGCGTGCTCGTGAACGAGCTCGCGATGCGCCCGCACAACTCGGGCCACTTCTCGATCGAGGGCTCGGTCACGAGCCAGTTCGAGCAGCACCTGCGCGCCGTCGCAGACCTGCCGCTCGGCGACACCGCGATGACCGCACCCGCTGCCGTCATGGTGAACGTGCTCGGCGGCCCCGCAGAGGGCCCGATGCCGGTGCGTTACGACGAGGTGCTCGCGAAGCACCCGCGCGCGAAGGTGCACAGCTACGACAAACTGCCACGGCCCGGCCGCAAGGTTGGTCACGTCACCGTTACCGGCGAGGATCTCGCGTCGACGCTCGCCGAGGCTCGCGCCGCTGCGGCGCTCTTCGACTGATCCCACGCTGTTACTCACCCGACGCGGGCGACCGTGACGGAGCCCGCCAGCAAGTAACATTGACCCCATGAGCGATGGTACAAACGCAGGGCCACTTGTCGGCGTAATCATGGGCAGCGACAGCGACTTCTCGGTGATGAGCGACGCGGTGCAGGTGCTGCGCGAGTTTGGCATCACCCACGAGGTCGAGGTCGTGAGCGCTCACCGCACCCCCGACAAGATGGTGGCCTACGCGCGCGGTGCTGCCGAGCGTGGCATGAAGGTGATCATCGCGGGTGCCGGCGGTGCCGCGCACCTGCCCGGCATGGTCGCCTCGATGACCACGCTGCCGGTGGTTGGTGTGCCGGTTCCGCTTGCAAAGCTTGATGGCCTCGATTCGCTGCTCTCGATCGTGCAGATGCCCGGCGGCATTCCGGTTGCGACGGTCAGCATCGGCGGTGCGAAGAACGCTGGTTTGCTCGCGGCGAGGATCATCGGATCGTTCGACCCGCAGCTCTCTGCAGCACTCGACGCCTATGCGAAAGATCTCGAGGCTCAGGTCGAGGCGAAGAACGCGGCGCTGAAGGCGAAGCTCGACTAAGAGGGCGCAGGCGCTCATCTCGACAGGCTCGATGAGCGCAGACGGCTACATGTTGGCGTGGATCTCCCACAGCTGCCACGCGGTGCTGTGCCAGCCGTAGGTGCGGCTGCGATCCTCGGCAAAAATGCGCAAGCGTGACAGCTCGGGTGCGCCGGCCTCGCTCGTAAGCCGCTCAAGCGTCGCCGCAAACTCGGCCTCGCTGGGGGCCGCGACAGCTGCATCGAGCGCGATCTCTGCCGCTGCTTCACACTCACCGTGCAGCACGGGCACCCCGGCCGAGAGTGCTCCAAGCACCTCGTAGCCGGCGCCAAGCGCGCGCTGCGGCAGAGCGAGTAGCATCGCGCCCGAAAGAATCGCACCCACCTCTGAGAGGTGCTCTACCTGCACCACGCGCACGCGGGCCTGCAGCGACTCGCGCACCGGCGGCAGCGCCTCGGCGCCGAGGTGAATCACCACGAGCGGCGGCAGTGCGGGGTTTGCCTCCATCGCGTTTAGCAACCAGTCGAGGCGGCCGTTTGCGCCGGGCATAGCCGTCGTGGCCACGTATTGGGTGGGAAGCGAAAGCGCCGCGCGCGTGCCCGCCGACTCCGCGTTCTGTAGGTACTCGACGGGAGTCGCCAGCGGCAGCACCTGCACGTCGACGCCGAACAGGTCGCGCACTTCTTCGGCCACCACGTGCGTGGGCGCGAGCAGCACGTCGGCCAAGCGCGCGGCGCGCTTCACAAAGGCGCGGTAGGTCTTCGCGTGCGAGGTGCCCATGAGTTCGGGTGCGCTCCACGCCAGGGTGTGGGGAATATAGACCGTGGTCTGCGAGCCGTCGTCTTCGGTGCGAGAGCGCAGCGGCACCATCGGGGTGTTCGAATGCACGAACTCGCCGTCGAGGGGCCGGGCGGTCGCGCCGGTGCGCCAGAGAATGGGCAGCGAGCCCGTGTTCATTGGCACTGCCTCGGCGCTCGCTCGGGCAGAGCTAAACGTTGGCGGCACTGCGTCTCGGGCTACGAGCAGTCGTGACGAGCAGCCGCGAGGTGCGGTGCCGGCGAGTGCCTCGGTGAGGCTGCGGGCCGCTGAGGCCTGTGTGCGTGCTTCGAAATCCGGAAACGGCTCTCCGATGAGGGTGAGTGTAGCCACGACCCTCCTTCGAATGTTGATGCGAAACAGTCAGATGAGATTAGTCTACGCGTCAGAAATCCTGACGCCTGACGAAAAGGTGAGAGTAGGGCCCCGGCCGCACCCAGTGAACGCTTTTTGCGTGATCTGCACGGCCCCCTCGGCGGTTTACCAGCACTCTCACCAGGCGACCTCTTACGCTTGAACCCATGCGTGTTCTTCTCACCGGCGGCGCCGGTTATATCGGCTCACACACCGCGCTTGTGCTGCTCGAGCACGGGCATGAGGTGCTGGTGCTCGATGACTTCTCGAACAGCAGCATTGAGGCAATTCGCAGGGTCGAGCAGCTCGCCAGCGCCAGCATCGCGGTAGTGCGGGCTGATCTCGCCGATCTCGAGGCGGCGCGCACCGCACTCGAGGGCGAGAGGTTCGATGCGGTGATCCACCTCGCTGGGTTGAAAGCCGTGGGCGAGTCGACCGAGCAACCCACGCGCTACTACCGCACCAACTTGGTTTCGACCCTGAACCTGCTCGAGATGATGCGTGAACGCGCGGTGACTAGCCTCGTGTTCAGCTCGAGCGCGACGGTCTATGGCACGCCGCAGACTCGCACACTTGCCGAGGATCACCCGGTCGGGCAGGGCATCACCAACCCGTATGGGTTTACGAAGGCGATGAACGAGCAGATCATTCGCGACGCCCAGGCCGCGTGGCCCGAGTTCGGCGCTGTGCTGCTGCGCTACTTCAATCCAGTGGGCGCGCACCCGTCGGGCCGCATCGGCGAAGACCCGAGCGGCATTCCGAACAACCTCATGCCCTTCATTTCGCAGGTGGCCGTCGGTCGCCGCGAGAAGCTCATGGTGTTTGGCAGCGACTACCCGACCGTCGACGGCACCGGCGTGCGCGACTACATTCACGTGATGGATCTGGCCGAGGGCCACGTTGCCGCGCTTGAGCACATTGCTGCGGGCGTTGCCGCGTACAACCTCGGTACGGGGCGAGGATCGAGCGTGCTCGAGGTCGTGCGTGCCTTCGAGGGCGCGACAGGCATCGCCGTGCCCTACGAGATCGTCGCCGCCCGCGCTGGTGATCTTGCAGAGGCTGTGGCTGATCCTCGTCTGGCAAATAACGAGCTCGGCTGGCAGGCGAGCCGCAGTCTCGACGAGGCGTGCCGTGACAGCTGGGCCTGGCAGTCGGCAAACCCGAGCGGATTTGACGCATGAGCCTCGATCTCGAGCGACCCATTCGCAACCCAGACACCGGCTCGGCGCCGCTCATGACAAAGCGGGCTCGCTGGCTCGTGGTGCTCGGCTTCTTGCTGCCGGGCAGTGCGCAGCTGCTGGCGGGCAACCGAAAGCTCGGTCGCTTTGGCTTGGCCGCGACTATCACCATGCTGGTCTTCGGAGTGCTGGTGCTTGTGGGCCTGCAGGCGGCGCGCGAATTTACTCTTTCGGTGTTTACGAATTCGCTCGTGCTGCTCGTGCTGCAGGGGCTGATTCTCGCGTATGCCGTGCTCTGGCTCGTGCTCGGGCTCGACACCCTGCGCCTCACAAAGCTCGTTCGCATCTCACCGAAGTGGCGGGTGCCAGTTGCGGTGCTTTCGGTACTGCTCACCTTTGCCCCCGTGCTCGGCGCGGGTTGGGCCGCGACCGCCGTGGGATCAGCACGAGGTGCGATCGGCGACATCTTTGGCGGCGGTGCGCCCGCGGTTGAACCTGTCGACGGGCGCTACAACATCTTATTGCTCGGCACCGACGCTGGCATCGACCGTGAGGGCATGCGGCCCGACAGCATCTCACTAGTGAGTGTTGACGCGGAAACTGGCCAGTCTGTAATCGTCGGTTTGCCACGCGAGCTGATCGAGATGCCGTTTCCTGAAGATTCGCCGATGTACCCGATCTTTCCAGAAGGGTTTTGTGTCGAACCTAACCTTTACGAGCCTGTCGATGGTGGCTATGACTGTTTTTCTACGGGCTATCTGAACGCGCTGTACACGGAGGTGGAAGTTTCAGGTTCGCCATCCTATGAGGGAATTTACCCTGATGCCGTGTCCCAAGGGTCAGAGCCTGGAATCGAAGCAACGAAGGATGCGGTTGAGGGTGCTACTGGCCTGACCGTTCAGTTCTACGTGTTGATCGATATGCATGGTTTCTCAGCCCTGATCGATGCACTCGGCGGCGTGACCGTTGATGTGCAAGAAAGAGTGCCAGTGGGTGGTCGCGAAGATGAAGACACTGGTGAGTGGGTAGATGTGGCCTGGTACATCGAGCCCGGGGTGCAGACGCTCGACGGTGAGAACGCGCAGTGGTACGCGCGGTCACGTCACGGTTCAGACCGCGGTGACTATGCGCGCATGGATCGGCAGCGTGAGCTGCAGGCCGCGATTCTTGCGCAAATGAGCCCTGCTAACGTGCTTATGCGATTCCAAGAAATCGCAGCGGCCGGTGTAGACCTCGTAGCTACAGACATCCCAGAGTCGATGCTTGGGCGGTTTGTGACGCTTGCGGATAAAGCAAAAGCACACACTCCGGTGACAGTTCAGCTGACCCCGCCAGACATAGATCCCGAGTATCCGGACTACTCAGTAATTCATCAACTTGTCGCGAATGGTGTTGTTGCCGCTTCTCCACCTCCCGAAGAGGGGTAGCGACTGTGCGGCCTAGGGTTTGCCGGTGAGGCCCAGGCGGCCATCTCGCCAACCTCTGAGCGCATCACCAATGCCCATGGGCTTGCCGCGGCGCAAACGTCCGAGCCCTTCGCGCCCGACCCTGTAGGCGACTGCGCAGGCGCTGCGCAGCGCCCCGATGCCTGCCTTGCGCGCGAACAGCACCATGTTGCGCACCCCGAGATACATGGGGTGCGCTCCCGGCTGCTGGTAGGCGACCTCGTCAGGCACTATTAGGCAGTCGAGGCTTTGCCCGGCAAGCCGCCAACCGGTGTCGACGTCCTCAAAATAGAGAAAGTACTCTTCAGCGATCCAGTCGATGCGATCGAGCGCCTCAGCGGTGTACATCGCGATTGCGCCGTCGACCCACTCGACTGGATAGGGTGCGGTCGATCGTGGGGCGCTCAGATGAAATGCGCGACCGCCACGGGTCAGGCTGCCGCCGGCTGAGAAGACGCGCGAGCGATCTGACGCGAATTTCAGCAGAGGAGCTGCGCAACCCTCGCGGCCGTCGAGCGCGTCGAGCAGGTGCTCGGCAAGTCGGTCTGAGAACACCGCGTCGTGTGTGAGTACGAGCAGCGAGTCGCCCCGAAGTCGGCCGCGAGCCTCGTTGACCGCGGCGCCATAGCCTGGGTTATCAGGGCGGGAAATCAGCACGGTCCGATCGGCGAGGGGCATTGCGGTGAGATCAGCGTCTTTGAGGGTGCCGCCGTTGTCGACAATGAGCACCTGGCGTGCCTGTGAGGTTTGCGCATCGAGCTGTTCAAGCACCGCGCGCACGAGGTCGTGATCGCGATACGCGATGACTAGGCCGATGTAACCGCGTTCGGAGGGCGGGTTCGAGGTGGTGCCGCTGATGGTGAACTCCTGACCCGTCTAGACTAGAAAAATGGCCGCTGCACACCGATCTGACGACCCGACGCAGCATCGGGAGCGGTCGGTGCTCAGTCTGACGAAGTATATCCCGTACCCTTCAGTGGCCCACGCTGGCGGCCAGTATGTGCTCGCGCACGACCGCGCGCTCGAGGGGTTTGCGACCGTTGAGAATCTCGCGCCAGACATTCCGCTCAACCGAGAAGCACTGCCGCTCGTTGCCGGCGGCCCGGCTGCCTCTCTGCTCGATGGTGCACGCCTCGACGGTCTGACGCTCAAGCTCGCGCGCCTGGAGTCTGTGTGGGCGGGCAGCTCGATCTACTGGCAGGTGCGTCGGCTGTTTCGAGGCGACCGCGCGCCGTGGGCCAAACTCGAAGCCGCCGACGCGATCGAGTTGCAGTGGTCGGAGATGATTGCGCTCGCGCCTGCGATTCGGCGCCGGCTGCCCGACACGCCACTCATCGGCATCGCGCATGACATCATCACTCAGCGTCTTGATCGTCAAGCACAGGGACAAGGATCCGCCCTGCGCCGAGCGCTATTGCGTCTGGCCGCGGCGCGAAGCCGTCGGCGCGAAGCCAAGTCTTTCCGCGCGGTCGACCTGCTCATCGTGTTTAGCGAGAAAGATGCGCAGCTTGCGAGGACGCTTGCTCCTGAGGTGCGCGTCGAGGTGGTGCACCCCGGGCTCGGGCCGACTGATCCTCTTCCCCGCACCCCGCACCCTGGCGAACCCATTGTGTTGTTCACCGGAGCGATGAACCGACCGGAAAACTCGAGTGCAGTCACCTGGTTCATTGACGAGATGTGGCCGATCGTGCTGCGTGCCGTTCCAAACGCGCGCTTCGTGATCGCCGGGGCGAACCCGACAGAGACGCTTGCGGCGAAGGTGACGCAGGCGCCGCGAGTGGAGCTGACAGGTTTCGTCGACTCTCTCGAGCCCTGGTACGCCGAGGCGAGCGTGTTCGTGGCACCGCTGTGCTCGGGTGCTGGGGTGAAATTCAAGACGATCGATGCGATGCTGCGCGCGGTGCCAGTGGTGACGACCAGTGTCGGCGCTGAGGGCATCGAGGCTTCAGAGTTGTTCGGCGCGCTGACCGACGACCCGGCTA
Organism: Actinomycetota bacterium; assembly: GCA_020161315.1. Lineage (GTDB taxonomy): Bacteria > Actinomycetota > Actinomycetes > Actinomycetales > Microbacteriaceae > Leucobacter. Next base: position 17,676 of record JAIUOH010000004.1, read on the forward strand.
CGTTCGCCGATGCCGTCATCGGAGTGCTTCAGCTGCCAGAAGCGGGCGAGGCACTCGCCGAGAAAGCACAGACCTGGGCCGAGGGCGTATACGGCGCGGCCGCCTTTGAGAAGAGACTGCGGGGGCTCTATGCCGACATCATCGATGCCGAGTAACGGAGCATACAGGGAGCGCGTCGTTGCGGTGCTCTCTGCGTTTCGGCCAGAGCCGGCGTTGATCGCTCACTGCGAAGCGCTTGCCCCACAGGTCTGCAGGGTGATCGTCGTCGATGATGGCAGCGGTGAACAAGCGGAGCCTGTGCTGCAGCAACTTGAAGCCGGGGGAGTGACAGTGCTTCGGCAGGCACAGAACTCGGGGATCGCGGCCGCGATGAATCGCGGCATTGACGCCGCGCTCGCCGTCGGTGTCGAGTTCGTGGTGGCATTCGACCAAGACTCGAATGTGCCGGGCGGGTTTGTTGATGCGCTGATTGGCGAGGCCGATCGCGCGGCCGCTGCCGGCCTGCGCGTTGCGATGATCTCGCCGGAGTTCTACTCGCAGACCAGGCAGACCGGCGAACAGCTCACTAATGGGTTTCTGGTGTCTGACGCCCCGATTCAGTCGGGCCTGCTCATGCCCGCAGACGTGTTGCGAGAGCTTGGCCCGCAGCGTGAAGACTTCTTCATCGATCTCGTTGAAACTGAATACTACCTTCGCGCTCGGGTCGCCGATTTCGTGTCGCTGTGCGTGCCGGGCCTCACGCTACCGCACGGCTTCGGGCATCGTCTCTATGTGCATTTTCTGGGCAAGCGCCTCACGAAAGGCGACGGTCGCCCGCGCATGGTTGCAGTGTCGAGCCCGTTTCGCTACTTCTACCGGGCACGCAATCGTGTCGTTTTGAATCGTACCTATCGTGGTGCCGCCGAACTTCGACCGCTGCTGCGTCGTGACGCCCGCAACGACCTGCTGCTCGACTACGCCGTGGCGATTTGGAGCGCGCGAGGCAAGTTTGCGCTGTTGTCGCTCATGCTCGCCGGGTGGCGCGCTGGGTTCAGCGGGCGTCTAGGCAAGATGCCTGAGAAGCTCATGCGACGCTCGGGCCGGGTGAGTTGGAAGCATCCCGCGTCAGCGAGTGACGCCTAGAAGCGAACGGCTAGAGCCCGCGCAAGTATGCGGAGAGCGCTGTACTCGCATCGCGCGGTATCAACCCGGTGGCCTTGATCTTGTCGAGCGAGAGCAGACTGTTGAGCGGCCGCGGGGCAGCCTGCTTACCCGCGAAGTATTCGGCGGTGCTTGTGCCGGTCACGCGAGCTGGATCGTGGCCCGTCTCGGCGTACACGTGCTTTGCAATGTGCGCCCAGCTCATCGCATCACCCTCGTTCGTGAGGTTGTAGACGCCGTACGCGGGGCGCTGCGCGAGCAGGTGGGCAATGCCTGCGGCGATGTCTTCGGTGAAGCTGAGGCGACCGAACTGGTCATCGACCACGCTGGGGCTGATGCCGCGTTCGGCGAGCGAGGCCATGGTGCGCACGAAGTTGTTGCCGTCGCCGATCACCCAGCTGGTGCGTACGATGTAGTGCTTTGGCACGGTCCCGACGGCCGCGTCACCAGCGGCCTTCGACTGCCCGTAGACGCCGAGCGGAGCGATCGGGTCGGTCTCGAGGTAGGCGCCGTCTTTCGATCCGTCGTAGACGTAGTCGCTCGACACGTGCACGAGGGTGAGACGGTGAGCCGCTGCGTGGCGGGCGAGGCGGGCCACGCCGGTGACGTTGGCATCCCAGCAGTCGCGACGGCCCTCACCGGTCTCTGCCAGGTCGACTGCCGTGTAGGCAGCAGCGTTGATCACGGTGTCGTAGTCTGCCCAGCGCACCTCGTCGAGGGTCTGCTCGTTGAACAGATCGATGCGTGAGCGGTCGGCAAAATCGGCGTCTGGCATTGCGATTTGCAGTGCACGACCGAGCTGCCCGTTCGCCCCGATCACCAGGGTGCGCAGCGGCTTCATCGGAGTGACGTCGGCAAGCCGCGGGTGCGCGAGATCCTTTTCGCTGCGTTCGGCCTCGGCAAGCGGGATCGGCCATTCGATTGCCGCAGTCTCGTCTTCGAGGTTCAAGAACGTGTATTCGCTTTGCGCCTCGGCACTCCAATGGTCGTTGACCAGGTAGACGTAGGCAGTGTTGTCTTCGAGGGTCTGGTAGCTGTTGCCAACGCCGCGCGGCACGAAGATCGCGGTGTCGGGGCCGAGCTCGGCGGTGAAGACCGTGCCGAACGACTCGCCCTCGCGAAGATCGACCCATGCGCCGAAGATGCGGCCGGCAGCCACCGAGACGTATTTGTCCCACGGCTCGGCGTGGACGCCGCGAGTGGCACCCCGCTTGTCGTTGTAAGAGATGTTGTTCTGCACAGGGCCGAAGTCGCGCAGCCCGAGCGCGACCATCTTCTCGCGCTGCCAGTTCTCTTTGAACCAGCCGCGGTTGTCGCCGTGCACGGGAAGGTCGATCAGCACCATGCCTGGAATCGTGGTCTCGCGAATCGCCAGAGATTTCGCAGCCATCGCGTTTACTGCCCCTGCTCGCGGTACTTCGCCTCGGTGGCAGCCTTCTGCGGCTGCCACCATGCCTCGTTCTGGCGGTACCAATCGATGGTTGCGGTAAGGCCCCGCTCGAAGTCAGAAAACGAGGGCTGCCAGCCAAGCTCTTCGCGCAGCTTGGTCGAATCGATCGCGTAGCGCAGATCGTGGCCCGGCCGATCGATCACGTGGTCGTATGCGTCGGCGGGCTGCCCCATCGTCGTGAGGATCAACTCGAGCACGTCTTTGTTGTTCTTCTCGCCGTCGGCGCCGATCAGATAGGTCTCGCCCATGCGACCGGCCTCGATGATGCGCAGCACGGCGCTCGAGTGGTCGTCTGCGTGAATCCAGTCGCGTACGTTGAGTCCCTCGCCATAGAGCTTTGGGCGTTCGCCAACCAGAATGTTCGTGATCTGGCGGGGGATGAACTTCTCAACGTGCTGACGTGGCCCGTAGTTGTTGGAGCAGTTCGAGATGGTCGCCTGCAGGCCGAACGAGCGGACCCAAGCGCGAACGAGCAGGTCACTGCCAGCCTTGGTCGACGAGTACGGCGATGAGGGGTTGTAGGGGGTGAACTCAGTGAAGCGGTTGGGGTCGTCGAGTTCGAGGTCACCGTAGACCTCGTCGGTCGAGATATGGTGCAGTCGCTTTTCGTGGCGGCGCACCGCCTCGAGCAGTGTATAGGTGCCGACGATATTGGTGTCGAGAAATGGGCGCGGGTCGTGCAACGAGTTGTCGTTGTGCGACTCTGCTGCGTAGTGCACGACGATGTCGTGGTCTCGTACGAGGCCATCGACCAGTTCGGCATCGCAGATGTCGCCGCAAACCACGGTCACGCGATCTTCGGGAAGGCCCGCAAGCGAGGCCTCGTTGCCGGCATAGGTGAATTTGTCGAGCACAGTGACTACGTCGTCTGTGTGTGCGACGAGGTAGTGCACGAAGTTCGAACCGATGAAGCCGGCAGCGCCGGTCACAAGCATTTTGCGGGCCACGAGGATCCTCCAAGGTGATGCCGCGCTGGTGCGGGGCAGGGCATGTCTCCTACTAAGCGTACCGGTGTTATTCGCGGCGAGCTGGGTGGCTAGCTGGCCGCCGCCGCTTCGCGTTTGCGCTGGTCGCGAGCGTCCTTCCAGCGGCGCAGTTTTTTCTCGGCCGGGCGCTCAACGAATGAGTGCAGGGCCCAGGAGAGAGCCACGTCTATAGCGAGCACGACAAGCGCCCAGCCGAGGTTTCGCCAGCTCGGGGGTTGCGGGCCAACGACGCGCAGCAGCGCGTAGATCACCGTTGCGTGCACAAGATAGAAGGCGAACGACCACTCACCGAGTTTTACCTGCCACTTCATCACGAAGAACGATTTTTTGCCGTTCAAGGTCGCAACCGTGAGCGATACGAGCGCAAGCCCGACGGCAAATGTGAAGAGTTCATTGTTGAATGAGGGCAGCAGGTGAAGCGGGGGCCTGCCGATAGTAGCCACAACGATCAGTACGACGGCTATGAGCGATCCAACACCAATAACTGGGTGAATCCTGGGGCGCCAACCGCAACGAATCGCCCAAGCGAGTGCCATGCCGATGACGAACTCGGGCAGGCGATAGATCGGCCCAGGAATCATCGCGATCGGAGAGTTTGGCCAAAAGAGCACTCCGGCGCGCAAGACAAACATGAGCGCCAATGAGCCGAACGCGATCCATAGAGCCCCGCGCTTGGTGCAGGCCCCGAGCACCTTTGATATCAGAGGATGCAGCGCATAGAAAAAGGCTTCGAACGTGAGGGTCCACGCTGCGGGATTTCCTGAGAACAGAATTACTGGGTTCGCCCACCAGCCTTATAGCAACAACACTGAGAGCGCGAGAATGCCCAGATCAAACGGCTTGAGCTCTAGGGCCGGGGTGCTCTGACCAAGTCCAATGGAATAGAACACAGGAATAGCGAGTAGCAGGGCGACCATCGTCGCAGGCCAGATGCGGGCGAATCTGCGCCAGTAAAACGTTGAAGTCGAAACGCCTGGTTTGAGTGACCAAGTGAGCACAAAACCGGAAAGCACGAAGAAGAACGTGACGCCAAGATAACCCTGGTCGAAGACCGCAGCAAGCGGCTGTGGAACAGGCGCAAAGACTCGCATGTGGAACAGAAACACCATGAATGCTGCCCACCAACGCAGGCCGGTGAGGGCATCGAGGCGCACATTTGCGGTGCCCACTGCGGTACTGGTCACGTAATGATCCTTTAGCTAGACAACTTTCCAACTGTAACCGACGATGGCGTATATGGTCGGTCTGTGCGCACTCGAGCGAGATCAGTAGTTTGGTCGCGCGTGCCTACGCGTTGCGGCTCTTGACCGCCCCTCGCAGGCGCAGTCCAGCGATGATCGCATAGCGCAGGGGGGCAAGCCAGACGCCAGAGTAGCGCTTTTTCATGAACCGAATCGCGCTTGCCGTCATTGCTCGTTCGGCGACTGCGCTGTGCTTCTTGAGCGAGTGGCCGCCCGAGTGCACCACCGTCACTGCGGGCTCGAACACATTCGTGTGCCCGGCGAGGCCGATGCGGTAGCCGAGGTCGATATCTTCGAAATGCAGAAAGTATCCCTCGTCCCAACCCCCAATCTCGTCGTTTACAGCTCGCTTCACCATCACGGCCGCGCCTGAGAGCCAGCCCGCTGCGCGGCGCTCGTCGTAGTCGCTCGCATTCTTGTACGCTCGCGACCACGGGTTGCTCGGCAGGATGCGCCCGAAGAGTGCGTGCCCCACCCCGGTGCCGATCGAGGGAATGTTGCGGGCCGAGGGGTAGACCGAGCCGTCTTCGTTTAGCGTGCGCGGGCCGATGCTGCCAGCTGCTCGGTCTTCAAACAGCGAGTCGGCAAGCTCTGCAATTGAAGGTGCGGTGAAGAGCACGTCGGGGTTGCAGAAGAAATAGGCGTCGAACTCTGGGTCAGCGGAGCCGAGCGACGCAGACAGCGCTTGTACCCCAGCGTTCATGCCGGCTCCGTAGCCTGGGTTTGCAGGCAGCGCAACGTAGAGTGCATTGTGGCGCGCTGCGATCCTCGAAACCCCATCTTCACCCTCGGGCTTATTGTCGGCGACTACCACTGCCACGGAATCGCCGTGGTGGTCACGCAAGCTGACAAGAAACGGCTCGAGTGCCTCGGCTGATCCGTAGCTGACGGTGACGACACCAACGCGTGGGCGTTTAATGGGAGAGGCTGCTGGCATAGAACAAGTCTAGAGAACCGCCCGAGATAGACTGGCCGGATGAAGGGCATCATTCTGGCTGGCGGCTCGGGCACTCGACTTTGGCCGATCACTAAGGGTATTTCGAAGCAGCTCATGCCGATCTACGACAAGCCGATGATCTACTACCCGCTATCGACGCTCATGATGGCTGGCATCCGCGAGGTGCTAATTATCACGACGCCTGAACATAGCGAGCAGTTTCGGGCCTTGCTAGGTGACGGTTCGCAGTTCGGCATGCGCATCGAGTACACCGTGCAGCCGTCGCCAGACGGGCTGGCCCAGGCCTTCATCTTGGGTGAAGAGTTCATCGGGGACGACAGTGTCGCGCTGGTGCTTGGCGACAACATTTTTCACGGCACTGGCCTCGGCACAAACCTGCGCAAGCACACCGAGATCGAGGGTGCCGTGGTCTTTGCGTATCATGTGGCAAACCCCAGGGCCTACGGCGTGGTCGAGTTTGACGATCAGATGAAGGCGCTTTCGATTGAAGAGAAGCCGGAGCACCCGAAGAGCAACTACGCGGTGCCCGGCCTCTACTTTTACGACAACGACGTGGTGCGTATCGCGAAGATCATCGAGCCGAGCGCCCGCGGTGAGCTTGAGATCTCGAGTATCAACGAGCACTACCTCAAAGAGGGCTCGCTGAGCGTGCAGGTGCTCGAGCGCGGCACCGCTTGGCTCGACACGGGGACCTTTGAATCGATGATGCAGGCGTCAGAGTATGTTCGTGTGATTGAAGAGCGCCAGGGATTCAAAATCGGGTGCATCGAAGAGATTGCGTGGCGCAACAGTTGGATTAGCGAGGAGGACCTCACAAGACTGGCCGCACCGCTCGTTAAGAGCGGATACGGCCAGTACCTGGTGAGCCTCGCGAACTAGCGCAAGCTACAGCGCGGAGGCGGCGGGGCGGCGGTTTTCGCGCTCGCGCCACTGCGCGACGTCGGCGGCAAGCAGTCCCTGCCACTCGAAGTCGGTCTGCTCGAGCAGCAGGTTACCGGCGACATAGGCGGCCTGCAACGCCTCGATCTGCTCGGGTTCAATGCCCTGACGCTGCATGCCGATGGTGTTGACGCCGTGCAGGCGCACGGGCGATCCAAACGCCTTGACATAGGGGGGCAGGTCGCGCGCGACGGGCGCCCCCATGCCAACCATGCAGCCCGCGCCGATAAACGTGCGCTGGTGAACCGAGGCGTTCATGCCAATGTTGACGCGGTCGCCGATGACGCAGTGACCGCCGACGCTGACGCCAGCGCTGACGGTGGCGTTTTCGCCGAGCAGCACGTCGTGGGCCAGGTAGGCGCGGGTGAGCACCCACGAGCCGGCGCCGACAGTCGTGGCGCGGTAGCTTCCCTGGTGGATGACCGCAGCCTCGCGAATGACCGTGCCCTTACCGATGTGCACGCCCGCGTGCGCGAGGTCGCCGCTCCAGGCGGTGTTCTGCATATGGTCGGTCATCTCTGGGGGAGCGCCGATCTGCGCGCCCGGGCCGATCCAGGCGTCGTCTTCGATCACGCAGGGGCCGAGAATGACTGCGCCGGGGCCGACCGATACGTTCTGGCCGATCTGCACACCCTCGCCGATGAACGCCATCGGGCTGATGAGGTCGCTCACGCTATGCGCCCATCTTGATGCTCTGGCCCGACTTGGCCGACTCAATTGATGCTTCGCAGACACGCAGCACGTTGAGGCCTTCGCTCAGAGACACAGCCTCGCTCGGCTTGCCGAGAATACGGTCGCGAAACGCCTCATGCTCACTCTTGAGCGGTTCCCGCTTGTCGAGCGCGAAGCGAGTGACGGTGCCCTCGCTGACGCCGCGGAACGCAATCACTGCATCCCAGTCCGAATCGATGGTGCCGTTCTCATAGAAAGTGAGATCAGCGGTGAGCGTGTCTGCGATGAACGCACCGCGCTCACCGGTGACAAGCGTGAGGCGCTCTTTGAATGGGGTGAGCCAGTTCACTAGGTGGTTGATGATGGTGCCATTGGCCAGCTTCGCGGAAATGGTGATCATGTCTTCGTGTTGGCGGCCGCTTTGAAACGCGGTCTGCGCGGCAATCTCGGTGTATGGCGAGTTTGCGAGCCACGCGGTGAGGTCGATGTCGTGGCTTGCGAGGTCTTTCACGACGCCCACATCGGCGATGCGTGCCGGGAATGGACCCTGGCGGCGGGTGTGGATCTGATAAACTTGGCCGAGTTCACCCTGCTCGAGACGCTTGCGCAGCTCGATGAGAGCAGGGTTGAAGCGCTCGACGTGCCCGACAGCACCGACGAGGCCGCGACTGTCGAAGGCCTCAACGAGGCGTTCACCCGCCTCGATCGAGTGCGCGATCGGCTTCTCGATGAGCGCGTGTACGCCAGCCTCGGCCAGCGCGAGGCCGACCTCCTCGTGAAACTGAGTCGGAACCACTACGACAGCGGCATCGATTCCGTGTGAGATCAAGCCGTCGATTGAGTCGTAGAGCGGCAGGCTCCCCGCGACCTTATGGGGGTCGCCAACAGCGTCGGCAACGGCGACGAGTTCGACGCCAGCAATCTCGCGAGCCACTCGAGCATGATTTCTTCCCATCATGCCTAGGCCGATAATTCCCATTCTGAGGGTCATGCTGATTCTCCGTCTTGTTCTGAAGATTGGTGAGTGGTTTCTTGATTCTCAATGAGTCGCGCCTCAAGCAGGGCGACCGAACGAGCAAGCTGGGTGACACGCGCATCACTGCGGGCTTTTGCCCGCACCGTTGCTACGGCGAAAAGTAAGGCGCCAATAATTGACACGTAGAGCAGCAGGTCTGCGCCGCGACCGATGCCGAAGAAATTGGCGACTAGGGTGAGTAATTGCGGAAAGAGAATCGCGAGAACTGCGGCAAGTGCTGCGAGCAGGGCGAAGATGCGTTTGATGGCGAGCGAACTCTCACCACGGAGAAAGCGGATCGAGAGCATCGCGATGGCGACGATACCAAGAATGAGCAAAAACTGAAACGCGGTCATGAGTGCCTACCGAATGATTAGATCAATGAGAATGTTGACCGAGTTGAGCAGAGACTGACCCTTCGCCTTTGAGTAGTCGGTGTAGAGCACTTCGACGGGTTCCTCGGCATATGGCAATTTGGTGAGACCGAGCTGGGCGATGATTTCTGTGCCGTGTGCCATACGATCTTGCTTGAGTTGGATGCGGCTGAGTGCGTCTCGCCGAATCACGCGAAGCCCGTTGTGGGCATCGGTGAGGTGCGTCTTGGTGGTCCAGTTTGTGACGGTGACCGCGGTCTTAAGCACGAGCTTCTTGAGCATGCCGGGGTTGGTGCGGTCGTCGAGAAAGCGTGAGCCGAACACGATCGCGAGGTCCTCGTTCCTTGCACGCTCGACCATTGCTGCGGCATCGGCCACGCGGTGCTGCCCGTCTGCGTCAAACGTGACAACGAACTCGGCGCCGCGCTCGAGCGCGTAGTCAAAGCCGGTCTGCAGTGCTGCGCCCTGCCCGAGGTTGATGGGGTGCGACACAATGTGAGCGCCCGCGTCGCGCGCAACTTCGCCGCTGCCGTCGCTCGATCCATCGTCGATGCAGACGACGTTCGAAAAGGTGGGCAGCAGGCCTTCGATGACGCCGCCGATGACGGTCGCTTCGTTGTACAGAGGGATCACGACCCAGATGTTGGCTTTGCTTGCAGGGGTGCCCGAGGTGGTCGCTTCGTGCGTGGGGGGCTCTGCGGGCACAACGGTCATGCTCCCATTCTTTCAGATGTGAGGCATTCGGTCGGTCTTTGATGAAATGTATTCCGAGCTGCAGTGCACATGATGCAGCTTGCCGTGGCTGCGGTGAGCAGGTAGCGTTATCGCAAAGTCTCAATCATTGGTTGAAACATTTCCTGAAGGGGTCATACGTGTCGAATCGCACCTGGGCATCAAGGCTGCGTCGGATTATTCTCACCGGCGGTATCGCGCTTGCCACTGCGATTGTCCCGGTGATCGCAGCTCCCGCACCTGCACAAGCGGCACCGGTCGTTGGGTTTCAACCTGGAAACATCATCAGCGACGAACTTTTCTACAACGGCAACGCGATGAATGCGGGCGAGGTGCAGGCCTTTCTCAACCAGCGACTTGCAAGCTGCCGCATCGGGACTCCTCCGTATATGCCTGGATGGCCTTCCCCGAGTGGATCGGGAAACACTATCGCGAACAATTGCTTGAAGGACTTCCGGCAGAGTACATCCAGTCAGCTTTCTGACCGTTACTGCAACGGGTACGTAGGTGCTGTCAATGAGTCAGCGGCGCAGATCATCACAAAGGTCGGACAGTCGTGCGGGATCAGCCAGAAGGTGCTCATGGTGATGCTAGAGAAAGAACAGAGCCTTCTCACTGACAGCTGGCCCGTGACGAGGCAGTACAACTACGCGCTTGGAATGAATTGTCCTGACAGTGGGCCGGGCAACTCTGCGAACTGCGATGCCGCAAGTGCTGGATTCTCGCTTCAACTCTACCTCGGAGCGCGGCAGCTTAAGGTCTACAAGGGCAACCCGAACTCGTTCAACTACAAACCTTTCCAGGTAAATCGCATCCAGTGGCATCCGAACGCGGGTTGTGGCACCTCTGATGTGTACATCGAAAATTGGGCAACCGCGGCTCTCTACATCTATACGCCCTACCGGCCGAATGTCGCAGCATTGAACGCAGGTTGGGGAACGGGTGATGGGTGCTCGTCTTACGGCAACAGAAACTTCTTCCTCTTCTATTCCACCTGGTTCGGGATGCAGCAGACCTTTGAGGTTTACCCGGCGCTCAAACCATTCCACGATGAAAACGGTGGCGCCGCCGGGCTGTTTGGTGTGCCTGCAGGCGCTGCCTCGGTAATGAGCAACGGCGCGATTGCGCAGCCATTTGCCGGCGGGTACTTGTATTGGCATCCGACAGTCGGTTTCGGTGCGGTAAACGGTGGCATTCGAGATCTCTATCTGGCCGAAGGCGGCCACGCAGGGTACCTTGGTTTTCCCATTGGAACAGAGGTGCGTGCTAGCGGAGTATCGCGTCAGGAGTTCCAGGGTGGCACGGCGTATTGGACGAATGCGACCGGGGTGTCGGTAATCAATGGTGCGATCCGAACTCTCTATTACCAAGAAGGCGGCCCTGGCGGGTACCTAGGCTATCCAGTTGGGGCCGAGGTTCGTGCGAATGGTGCGTCGCGTCAGGAGTTCCAGGGTGGCACGGCCTACTGGACGAATGCGACTGGTGCTTCTGTGATCAACGGTGCGATCCGGGGTCTCTATCTCGCAGAGGGTGGCCCTGCTGGGTATCTCGGATACCCGATCGGGCCAGAGAAACGTGAGAACGGGGTCTCCCGTCAGGAGTTCCAGTCAGGTACAGCCTTCTGGAGCGCGGGAACGGGTGCTGCAATCATTAACGGAGCAATCCGTACTGCGTACCTCGAGAACGGTGGACCCCAAGGGTCTCTTGGCTTGCCTATCGGCCCGGAAATGCGTGCTTCTGGGCAATCGGTACAACTTTTTCAAAAAGGAAAGATGCTGTGGACACCCAGCGGTGGCGTAAACACGATACTCAACCCTTAGCGGGCGAGTGTCAGCTGGCACCGGGTAGACTGAGCGAGTAATTTTCAGCGTTCTACGCGCGAAAGAGGTTCGTTTTATGGTCGATTTCATTCCTGCAGCAAAGCCGATTATCGGTGACGAAGAGCGTGAGGCGGTCGACCGCGTGCTGCGTTCCGGCATGATCGCGCAGGGGCCTGAAGTTGCTGCGTTCGAGGATGAGTTCGCCGCGCATTTCGTCGATGGACGGCCCACCGTAGCCGTGAACTCCGGTACGAGTGGTCAGCACCTGGGGTTGCTCGCTGCAGGCGTGGGACCTGGCGATGAGGTCATCGTGCCGTCGTTCACCTTTGCCGCGACCGGAAACTCCGTCGCCCTGACCGGCGCCACCCCGGTATTCGTGGATATCGAGCCCGACTACTTCACCCTCGACCCCCAGTCGGTGCGAGCAGCAATTACTCCCCGGACCAAGGGGATCATGCCTGTGCATCTCTACGGGCACCCGTTCCTGGTCGACCAGATCGAGGAGATCGCGAACGAGCACGGTCTTGCCATCTTCGAAGATGCCGCACAGGCCCACGGCGCGAGTTGGAACGGACGCAAGGTCGGCACGATCGGCGACTTTGCGATGTTCAGCCTCTATCCGACAAAGAACATGACCGCAGGCGAAGGCGGCATGGTGAGCTTCGCTGAAGACGGGGTCGCTCGAAACCTACGGGTGCTTCGGAACCAGGGCATGGAGAAGCAGTACGAGAACGAGGTCATCGGATTCAACACGCGCATGACCGACATTCACGCCGCGATCGGTCGGGTCCAACTGACCAAAGTGGATGCGTGGACTGCGCAGCGCCAGGCGAACGCGGCAGTGCTGAACGAGGGACTCGCCGATGTCTCCGGTGTGGTGACTCCGAAGGTGGCGCCTGAGGCCGTGCACGTCTATCACCAGTACACGGTTCGCCTCGATGCGGACGAACGCGACCGAATCCGACAGGCTCTGCTCGACGAGTACCAGGTGGGGTCGGGCGTCTACTACCCGATCCCCAACCATCGCCTCCCGTCCCTCGCGCACTTCGCACCGGGACTCGACCTGCCGGAAACCGAACGCGCGGCGCGCGAGGCTCTCTCCCTGCCAGTGCATCCGTCGTTGAGCGCCGCAGATCTCGAACGCATCGTCACGGCAGTTGCCGCTGTGACGCGTGCGGGCGCCTAGTCTCGATTCGTCGCGGGTATGAAACAGATCTGGGGAATCCTCAAAGCGCTTCTCCCCCTGTTGCCGAAGGGCGCGCAGCGCTATTTCGTCGGCTACATGGTGGCGACGACGGCGATCACTGCGCTTGACGCCGTTGCGATGGCACTGCTCGCCATCGTGATCGGCCCGGCGATCACGGGAAGCTCGATGAAGCTGCCGGTGATCGGCGAGATGTCCATCGACTACGCTCCGCTGATGGTGCTGATCGCGCTCGGTTCGATCATTCTGAAGTCCGTGCTCTCCATTGTGCTCCACTGGTTTGCGACTCGCAGATTCGCTCGATACGAGCAGGAGATCGGTGATCGTCTCTTCAGTGCCTACATCAACTCGAGCTGGGAAGAGCGATCCAAGCGAACGGTCGCGGAGATCACGCGTATCGCCGATGCGGGAATCGGAAATACGATGGCGGGGTTCCTGCTTCCCCTCTCGCGGGTTCCGAGCTCCTTCTTCACCTTCGTCGTGGTGCTGGGAGTGCTGGTCGTCGTGGATCCGGTGACGTCGCTCATCGCCCTGGTCTACTTGGGGCTCGTCGCATTGCTCGTGCATCAGGTTGTGACGAAGCGAGTGCTCGAAGCCGGAAAAGTCAACCTAGAGTTCAGCTATAAGGTCGCAAATCTGATGACCGAGATGATCGACGCGCTGAAGGAACTGAGCCTTCGGAATCGACTCGAAGAGGTTGCCGGGCTCGTGAGCGCTAATCGGTCCAGGGCTGTGCGAGCCCGCGCGAACGGTTCCTTCCTCTCGGTTCTGCCCGGGTTCGCCTTCGAAGCAGCGCTCATCGGCGGTGTGCTGCTGATCGGAGCGGTCTCCTTCTTGCAGGGCGGCATGCAGACTGCGCTTGCCTCGGTGGCGCTCTTTGCGGCGACGGGTTTCAGGCTTATCCCTGCGCTTACGGGGATGCAGGCAGGTCTGGTCCAAGCCGCGGCCTCGAGTCCGGCAGCCCGCGATGTCGTGGGCGACCTCACCTCCACCGAACGCGACATGCTGACCTCGATGGTGCCGGAAGACACCGCAGTGCTGGCAGAATCTCCGAAGGTGTACGAGATCGAGAATGTGCGATTCCGTTATCCCGGGGCAGATCACGATGTGATCCGCGGACTCTCCCTGCGCATTCCGCTTGGGAGTTCAGTGGGCATCGTCGGACCCTCCGGTGCCGGAAAGTCCACCCTCATCGATCTGATTCTCGGCCTCAGCCAGCCGTCGAGCGGAAATATCGCGCTTGACGGCGAGCCACTGAAATCTGTGCTGCGTCAGTGGCGAGGACGTGTCGGATACGTCCCGCAGCGCGTGGCACTGTTTGATGGGTCGATCGCGCAAAACGTTGCTCTGAGCTGGACCGATGATATTGACCGGGAACGAGTCATGGATGCCCTGAAACGGGCGCAACTGGATGGATTGGTGTCTGAGCGTGCAGGTGGTATCGACGAGAAGATCGGGGAACGAGGCGTTTCACTTTCCGGGGGCCAGCAGCAGCGCCTCGGTATTGCTCGTGCGCTCTACACGGATCCCCTGGTCCTGGTGCTCGATGAAGCCACGAGTTCACTGGATACCAAGACCGAGGACGAGGTGACCAAGGCGATCAGGAATCTCCAGGGACAGGTGACGCTCATCTCCGTGGCGCATCGTTTGTCGACCATCAAGGATTACGATCAGATCTGCTACCTGGATGATGGCGTCATCGAGGCCCAAGGTTCCTTCGCGGAGGTTGCCGGCACGCACAGCGCGTTCGGTGAGCAGGTCGCATTGGCCGGGCTCGACGGCAAACTCGGATCGTGAGCCGGTTCTCGAGGCCCTTGCGATGCGGGGCTTCGATAACCGAGGTTACTTCGACTCCCTCTGGATCCGATAGCCCGCGAAGAGGGTGCGGAACGGAGCTTGACGGTGCAAAGAAAAACGGAGTTCCCTCGGAAACAGAGTAGAAAAGGCCAGATAGTTGTGCCTCGCGCCCACTGCGTCTTGGATCTGATCGGCGGAAGGGTCTGGTCTGTGAATCAGATCGATGACGTTCCGGTCGGCCCGTGAGAGGAGGCGTGTGACGCCAGGCGCCATCTGTTCGAATCTCCCGATCAGTTCCACCAGGTCTCCGCGATTGCTTTCAAGACCCGACTGTGTGAGTGTCCTTGCCGCGATGGCGTCGAAGAGATGGATTCGGATCAGTTTGGCCGTGACTGCGATCCTGATCCGCGGAGCGGCGCTCGAGAACCATGGGAGTGCTGCGATCGCATCGAGAAAAGCGAAGTCCTGATCGATCGGTCGGGGGGCATAGGTGACTCGATCAGTCGCATCGGGGTGGATGACGTAGGCGGGTCCGTCCAGGTCATAGACGATTCGATCTGCGGTGAACCACAGCGTGAGTGAGTAGGCGAGGTCTTCGCCCGAGGGGAGTCCCTCCGTCAATCGCAGCCCGCCAAACCTCTCGTTTCGTACGAGGCCGAGTGGGGCGCTGCGATAGGAGAGCCTGTCCTTGACCGGGTCGAGCAGGCGGCTGCGAGCGCTCCACCGAACCGGAGGATACGGGTCCACCAGCCCGGTTGCGAGGCGAATCTTCGCGAGCACGACATCGGCGTTCCATTCGCGAAGGACACGAACCCAGGAATCGATTGCCCCGGGTGCAAACTCATCGTCGGAGCCGAGCAGCCCGACGAACTGACCGGTCGACGAGTCCAGGCCATGGTTCATAGGACCCGCGGGGGAGGGGATCCCATCTGTGAATTCCAGGAGTCGAACACGAGGGTCATCCGCATACACGCCCAGGTTCGCTCGGATAACCTCCGGATCGATGTTGTGGGCGACGACGTTCACACGAACGTCGGTCTGGGTATGGTCGAGGATGGATGAAACGGCGCGCGCGATCGGACGAGTGGCCGAGTGCACTGCAATTGTGATGTCAGCTACGGGCTCGCTCATGCTTCCAGAGTATCCGGTCAATCGGCATGCGGTCAGGGGCGTGAATTACGCAGCGTCAGGTACGGCGCTTGCGGATGCAGCGCGAGGAGCGGATTCCTGGGGAGAAGCGCGTTTCGGTCGCCCGACCATCGCATACCGAGACACGCGACGATGTTCTCCGGTGAGGGAGACTCATTGCTGAGCTCATCGAGTACGCCCCGGTCGGCGCGCGACAGGAGCGCTCTACTGCCCGGGGCCATCGCCTCGATCCTTTCGATGACGTTGCGAAGCGCTTGCAGGTGCGGTGCGATTCCGCCTTCTCCCGCGAGACGACCGGCAATGGCGTCGAAGACGTGCAGGCGCAAGGTCTTGACGCCGAATGCGAGTCGTTGTTGCTTGGAAAGCGAGGGGAACCAGGCGGCGCCCTCTACCGCTTCCAGGAACCCAAAGTCTTCCTCGATCGAGCGAGAGGAAATGCTGCTCACCCGATCGAGCTCATCCTCCGGACCCGTATAGCTCGGCCCGCTCCGATCGTAGGCGATGTGTCGTCCCCGAAACCACAGTTCCGCAGTGAACGCCAGATCCTCGCCCGAACTCAGGTAGGGGGCGAATCGCAGATCCGGGAAGTGGAGCCTGGAGATCAGGCCTACAGGCGTGCACCGGTAGAGGAGGCGATCTTTTACTGCGTCGAGCTCACGAGCGCGTGCGCGACGCGTGGGTGGCAGGGGGAGTACGCCGCTGACGCCTCCCTCGATGCGCGGGATCACGGTCGTGGCCCCCGTCTCGACTGCGATCCGATGCCATGAATCGAGTGCACCTGGACTCAACATGTCGTCTGAGCCCAACAGCGATACATAGGGTGCGGATGCCTTCGAGAGCCCCAGGTTCATCGGTCCGGAAGGAGACGCGATGAAGTCGGAGAGGTGCAGAATACGCAACCGGGCATCTTGAGTCAGATCGCCGAGGTTCTTTTCGATGACCTTTTGATCGATGTTGTGCGCGATGACCGTCACGCGAACTGAAAGCTTTGTGTGATCAAGCACTGACTTTGCCGCGCGTCGAACCGGTCGGGTGGCAGAGTGCACCGGAATAATCAAGTCGACTTCATGCTGATTCATCGGTCATATCCTAGTGGGTGCGCGCTGAGGTTTGCGGGGTCCGCCAGCAGGTCGACTATCCGCGCAAGTGTGTCGCGTGTAATTCGGGTAATTCGGGTAATGTTATGGGGTTGCAGAGATTGAGGTACCAGACTTGAGAACATCGTCCCCGGCGTCTGATATCAACGTCCGCTTGGACTCCTTGACCGGCCTGAGATGGTGGGCCGCATTCATGGTCTTCCTCTTTCACATGCGCGTGTTCGCGCCTCTGCCCGGACCCGTTGCGGGCATATTCGACCAGGGCTACCTGGGTGTCACGTTCTTCTTCGTGCTCTCTGGGTTCGTCTTGACCTGGTCGTATCGGCCGCAGACCTCGATATCCACTTTCTACTGGCGGCGGTTCGCTCGAATCTGGCCGGCGACGATGGCGGCACTCCTGTTCGCGATCCCCGTCTTCTACTACTTGGGATTCGGGCAGAGCACACCAGAGTTCGAACTCAAGCCGTTCGACATCGGAATTCTGTTTCTCTCGGTCGTCCTGATTCAGGGTTGGTGGTCGAACCCCGTCATCTTCTTCTCGGGAAACCCGGCGGCCTGGACACTGACTTTCGAGGCTTTCTTCTACGCACTGCACCCTTGGATCTCAAAGCTGCTCACCTCGTGGTCAAAACGGGGAGCGCTTTTCCTGGCCTTCGGAGCTATCTCGTCGATGTTTGTATTCAGGCTGGCGCTCTACATCTGGCCAACTTCTTGGCTTGCGCTGGTTCCCGGGCCGGTCTACCGGCTTCCCGAGTTCGTGCTCGGCATGGCGCTTGCGTGGGCGATTCGTTCGGGATGGCGCCCGAGACTTCATCCGATTCTCGGGGTAGGTTCCATCGCCGCGGTGGTACTCGCGATCGTCGTCGCCGTGCGGATCCCGGCGCTGTCCCCGATCGCTTACTTCAACAACGAGCTCTTCACCGCTGCCGTGGGGTGCGCGATCGTCTCACTCTCCGTCGCGAAGCTGAATGGACGATCCTCGATCTTCGACTCGAAGGTCCAGGTGAAGCTCGGCGAGTGGTCGTTCGCGTTCTACCTGGTCCATGCGACCGTGATCTACCTCATGCTGCGATTACTGGGCCCCCAGGAAGCATCATGGACCAACCTGGCCTGGATGGCACTGGTGTTTGCAATCGATCTGCTGCTGGCCTGGCTGCTACACGCGTTCGTCGAGCGTCCTGCCGAGAAGGCTCTGCGAAAGTGGAAAGACCGGAGAGACGCGCCTCGCCTGGAGACTGCCACTCCGGCCTAGGCCGTGTCACTCCGCTTCGAGGAAGTGGCGCATGAGGGCATCCCGAGAATAGTTCCCACTATGCAACGTTGCCACGAAGCGAGGCCCCTGCGCCGCCACAGACTGGTAGTGCGCGCGATTCCGGGCGATGTCGCGGATGACCTCCTCGACACGGTCGATCGTCGCCGAGACGATGGGGAGCGGCATTCCGGCACGCCGTTCCACCTCGCCTCGGACCTGGTCGTCGATGTGCGCCACGACGATTCGCCCTGATGCCATGGTCTCGCATGCGGCGACGCCGTAATCGCCGCCGCGGAACTGGTCCAGCACCACGTCGGCTTCAGCAAAGACCGACGGCATCTGGTCGTTCGGAATTCCCTGCAGCTCGACGTACTCGATGAGGCCCTCGTCGTGCAGCTTCCGGGCGATGGGAGCGATGAACGTCGTCCCTTTCGCGATCGGGTTCGTCGGAGCGTGCACCACTCGGATGCGATCCCGCAAGAGCGGTTGCGTGTGGGGCGCCCAACGATCCTGATCGATGATGACCGGAAGAAGGTGAGCCCAGGGAATGTCGACGAGCAGGCCGGCTGTCGAAACGAAGGTGGGCAGCCGTAACTCTTCGATGAGTTCGAGGTTCGCGGCGACCACGGATTCAAGTCGCTCGGGCGGCACCCACTCGTCGGTATGGAACGGCGACCACTTCTCCCGAGCCGCATGGCGCGAGGGCAGCCGCACGTCGTTGCCGTGCCCGACGATTCCGACTCGGAGACCTGCTTCCTGCATCTCGGCGATTTGCCGCCTCATATCGCCAGAGTATCGCCCACCCAGAATCGGGAAGCAAGCCTCGATAAGCACGTGGGTGTAGTTCTGACTCAGCTCCTGCAGGATCGATTTCTGCCAGGCGCGAGAGTGCTCGGCAGTGCGCCAGGTCAGTGTGTAATCGGCCGGGTATCCCAGCGGATTGTTCTCGACATGCACGAAGTTGGTCGCTGAGACTTTGCCGGTGGTCTCAGCAATACGGCACCAGCGAAATCCTTGCCCGGCGTAGTTGACGGGGCCTACCATCAGGCGGATCGGTTTTTCGCTCTGGATCGTGGGGAACGGTGGCGGGGTGACTCCCCTGAGCCGGTCGATGCTCGAGGCCACGAGATCTTGTCCGATCTTCGGGACTGTGTGCCAAAGGCGTTCCGCGAGCGGGTGCATCGTATCAAGAACCTTCCGGGTTGTGGCTGTCGATCCAGCGGTCGCGGAGTACGCGAGCCGAGAAACGTCCGTCGTGCACCTGCTGCACAAAATCAATGGACTGCGCGCGTTGCGGTGCGAGATCTCCGTGCATCGAGAGTGCCCGCAAAAGGTCTGCGATGGTGTCGGGGGTTGCCTCAACGATGGGAAGGCGGACTCCGGTTGCATCGAAAACCGCTGCTCTGACCTGCTCCGAGACCTGTCCGATGACAATGCAGCCTGCCGCCATCGCCTCGCATGCCGCGACCCCGTAGGAACCCGCTCTGAACTGATCGAGCATCACGTCCGCTTGAGCGAACTCAGCAGGCATTTCGGACGACGGAACTCCCTGCAGAAGCTTGAACTGGATGATGCCCTCCTGCTCCAGCTGCTGAAGAATCGGGAGGATGAACTGTGTGCCCTTGAGTATCGAGTTCGACGGGGAGTGCACGACGCGGAGCGGCCTGGCTCTCGCGTCACTGCCTGCGCGTTCGGTCCTCCATCGAGCCGGTTCAACTGCGACCGGGCACCAGCTCGCCTCCGGGAGATCGAGAAGAAGGTCGGGCGTCGAGACGAAGATCGGCCTTCCTGCGCGGGTCAGATAGTCGATGTTTCGCCGCGCGAGGACCTCGGCCCGAGGCAGATAGATCAGTGGATCGTGGAACGAGGACCACGGATTCTCGGCGGCGTGCCTGGACGGCAGGCGTACGTCAGTTCCATGTGCGAGGAATGCGAGGTCGACGCCTCGTTGCGCGAGGGCCTGCGCCTGGGCCTCCAGCGAGCGGCCGAAGAGTCGGCCGAAGGGCGGCTCCTCCGCCTCGATCAGGAAATGAGTGCAGTCTCCGGCAGCGCGCAGCTGCCGTTCCTGCCAGTCTCTGTCGTTGTGGTAGGTGCCGAGCGGGACTTCAAGATCAGTCCGAAACGCAAAGCCCCCGGGTACCTCGATGCTCATGTTCCGCGCGCTGATCGTCGGGTCGGCGCGCTCCAGCGCGCGAGCCCAGGCGAAGCCCTGTTCGGAGTAGTTCACCGGAGCGATGAGCACCCTCTTGGGGAGATCCTCGAAGACGGTCACGGGTACAGTCCCGGCGGGCGCCGGGCGTCCCATTCTCCTGGCAGCGATCCTGCCGACCCAGCTGGTGGGGGAATCGGCGATCCGATCGATGAGGGAGTTCAGCCACTGGGGGAGTCTGTTGCGGTTCATGGAAGAATCGACCGCCTCGCGGATGTGACCGGCATGGAACCTAATAGTAGTCATCCCGTCGCGGCTTTATCTGAATCGGGCGATTCGGAGCCAGCATATTACACTTAAGGTCTACCGGGCACCCGAGTGGCCGGGACAAGTGAATTATCGCAAGAAAGCTCTGGAATGCAAGCCGCCAATGAACCGCGCTTTGACTACTCGTTCGAATCGTACGCAGACACGCTGCGTGCATATCGCGAGGCCGGATACGAAGTCACCTCGTTCGATACGTATCTTCGCGAGCCCTCCGCACGGCACATGATCCTTCGTCACGATATCGACAACTCCATCGAGCAGGCACTGCGCGTCGCGTATATCGACGCGGAAGCGGGGTGCAGCTCGACGTTCTTCCTGCGAGTGCACGCACGCGGCTACAATCTCTTGAGCCTCCAATCGATGCAAATTCTCCAGGAAATAGAAGAGTTGGGTCATGAGGTTCAGCTCCACCTCGAAGGAGGTCTCGGCGAGTGGCTCGGCGGCGATAACCTTCAATGGGCCGACCGTCAGCGTGCGGCGTTCGAAGCCGCCGTCGGTCGACCGATGCGAGGCTTCAGCTCGCACGAGCCCGCTAGAATGGGGGGACTTGAGTTTGCGAATCAGTTGCTTGATCGCTGGTCGGACTCAGTTGATTATCATGCCTACCAAGAGCGGTTTATGACTCCGCAGATGAAGTATCTCAGCGATTCCAGCGGGAGATGGCGTGAAGGGCATTTCGGTCTCTGGGTGGGCAAGGAACCGCTCATGCAGGTCCTCACGCATCCGTTCTGGTGGTTCGAGAAGGTTCCCGCCGAGAACTACTGATCGACGCGAATTCCTCATCACCGGGACTACGTATCGCTTCGAGGTAGTCGATCCCCGATACGGCGTGCTGGATTGCCCATTCTGATTTCGTTTGCGGGTATGGATTTGAGTGCAATCCCACCCATTCCCAATTGTGAATTTCTGCCAAGAGTTGCGCCGTCGATCGTAACAGTGTTCGGTCCGACCCATACTTCGTCTTCAACGACGACTGAACCGGAAATCTTCGCGCCGGCGAGAATGAGTACATTCTTACCAACTCTTGCGTTGTGTGCGACGTGAACATGGTCGTCTGTCTTGGTGTACTCGCCTATCTCCGTGGGTGAGATGGTACCCGAGCAGACGGTGCTGAAGGCTCCGATCTCGACGTGTCGGCCGATCCTCACCGAGCCGATATGGGGGATACGAAAATTGTTTCCTTCGGGATCCTTTTCTATGCCGAAGCCCTCTTCGCCGATCACCACGTGACTTTTGATGAGGGAGTGCTCGCCGATTTCTACTTCTCGGCCGATGACCACGTGGTCTCTCACTTCGCAGAACGCACCAAGCTTCGCGCCTTCGCGAACGACCGAGAACTCGCCGACGGTCGCCATCGGATGAACTGAGGCACTCGGGTGCACGCGCGCCGTCGCGGCAACTCCCGGTGTCACAGGAGGAGCGGCGAATGCTGCAACTGCGATCGCGAATGCATAGCGCGGATTCTGTACTTCGATCATGGTGCCGAGCGCCGGGAGCACCGAGGATCCGCCTGCAGGAATGAGCACGAGTGCGGAGTCGCTCAGTGCCCGCACAATCGAATCTGCGTACTTCTCGAAGGAGGTGGCGAAGGTCAGCGAGCCCTTGGTTGCCATGCCGATCGACTGTACATTCGTTACGGTAATATCCGCGCCAATTAGTGCAGAATCAAGGAGGTGGGCGATCTGAGAAGCAGCTACTGAAATGGTCATGCATTCAACTCTAGTTACCAAGGCACGATTGGTCTTACGTGCTAGTCTTAGTGGGTTCAAGTTGACAGTGAAACTGAAATGAGGCTGACCGTGAAGGATACTGAACTGACCGCGCTGGTTGAAGAGATCCTCGAGCTCGAAGCCGGCACCGTGAAGCTCGATGATCTGCTCGAGGGCATCGAATGGGACTCGCTCGCGAACATCACCTTTATCGCTGAAATCGATTCTCGATTGGGTCGGGTTGTCGAAGCAGATGCACTTAACGAATGCAAAACGGTGAGGGATCTCGGCGCTTTGATTGATGAAGCCAGATAAAGTGTCGTTCCTCTCGCTCGAGGGCGCACCAGTTCTGGTGACAGGGGCATCAAGCGGTATTGGTCGTGCAGTGTCCATCGCTGCGGCGAAGCAAGGGGCACGAGTTGCCCTTTTTGGCAGGGACCTCAATCGACTGAACGAAACGCTTGTCACCATGCCCGGAGAAGGTCATGTTGTTTTTCAGCATGATGTGACTGATCTTGACGGCATTGCCGACAAAGTAAGGCAGGCCTCGAACGAGCTAGGCGGAATTCGCGGATTCGTACATGCTGCTGGAGTGCAGACCACCACGCCGTTGCGGACTCTGGAGCTCTCGGCTGTGCAACGCTTGATGGATGTTAACGTGACCAGCGCATTCGCATTTGTTCGTGCCATTCGACATCGACAAGTTCGACTTCCCCAAACTTCGTTGGTTTTGCTCGCGTCCGTTCTCGGGCAGGTTGGGCAAGCCGGTGTTAGCGCGTATTCAGCTTCCAAAGGTGCCATCATTTCTTTGACGCGTTCACTTGCCTTGGAATTGTCCAGAGAAGACGTGCGGGTGAATGCAATCTGCCCTGGAGTCGTTGAAACAGAAATGACACAAAAGTTCAGTGCAACACTCGGTCAAGCAAATTTTGCCCGGGTTGCCGAGGCGCACCCGCTTGGTCTCGGATCGCCCGAGGACGTAGCAAATGCTGCACTATTCCTTCTGTCCCCCGCGTCGAGATGGGTGACTGGGACTACGCTTTCGGTTGATGGCGGCTATACAGCTCAGTGACATGAGTCGTTGAATTGGTCTTGCACATTCGAAATAGGTGGTAGTGCGTATGAAAGCACGTATTGAGGCAGTTGCTACTGCGTTTCCAGAGTCCGAGCTTTCGGATGAGAAGCTCGAGCAGGAGCATCCGGAGTGGAATGTCCGAAAGCTAGGTCGGACGACCGGTATCAAAAATCGGAATGTTGCGGGCGACGAGGTTATGAGCTCCGATCTCGCAGCACAGGCTGCGTTGCGTCTATTTGAAGAAAACGGCATCGATCCGAAAAGCATCGACTACTTGCTCCTTTGTACACAGAGCCCAGATTTCCCACTTCCGACCACCGCATGCGTGGTGCAGAACGCAGTCGGGATGCGAACCAGCGTGGGAGCCGTGGATATCAATTTGGGTTGCAGCGGGTTTGTCTACTCCTTGGCCTTCGCAAAGGGGCTGATCGAGACAGGTCAGGCCAGCACGGTGCTCGTTATTACCGTCGAGACTTTCAGTAAGTTTGCTAACCCGGATGACAAAGCTACACGTCCAATCTTTGGTGACGGAGCTTCTGCGGTGCTTGTCAGTTCTGATCCTTCAGAGCGAGACTTCCTTGATGGCTTCGTGCTTGGCACCGATGGTGAAGGCGGTAAACACCTCGTGGTTCCCGCTGGCAGTCTGGCGGATGGCAAACGAATCTCGGCAGGTTCACCTGCATCCGTTCGAGAGCTTGAGTCAAATGGCTATGACATGTATATGGATGGAACGGAGATATTCAA
Source organism: Actinomycetota bacterium (assembly GCA_020161315.1). Lineage (GTDB taxonomy): Bacteria > Actinomycetota > Actinomycetes > Actinomycetales > Microbacteriaceae > Leucobacter. The sequence goes on from JAIUOH010000004.1 coordinate 41,506, forward strand.
CTTTACGCTGAGAGTCGTTCCGGACTGTGTGGATCAAGTGCTCTCGAAAGCAAATCTGACCCTCGACGAAATCGATCATGTGATCTTCCACCAGGCAAACGGTTTCTTGATTGAGCACCTTCGAAAGAAGCTCGAGATCCCACGGGAGAAGTTCTTGATATCGATGGCGGACTACGGAAACACGGGTTCTTCCACCATCCCGATCGTGCTGCACGACGCGCTCAAGGACGCCAAGATTTCGCGAGGCGATAAGGTGTTGGTCGTCGGATTCGGAGTCGGTTTGTCATGGGGAGGAGCGGTGCTGACATGGTAAACGCATATGTGAAGGCTGTCAGCTATTTTCTTCCGGAGACGGAGCTGACCAACGATGACCTCTCGAAGGCATTCCCAGAGTGGAGTGTGGAGAAGATCGGAGCCAAGACCGGCATTCAGACGAGACACATTGCAGGTGAGGACACCTTCTCGTCAGATCTCGCCGCGGCCGCGGCAGAGCGGGTCTTCAGCGAGTCCGGAGTCGGGCCTGACGATATCGACTTCCTGATCGTCTGTACGCAGAGCGCCGACTACTACATGCCGATTACCGCGGGCATCGTCCATCGCAAGCTCGGGCTGCGGTACGGAATAGGGGCCACCGACTTCAACCTTGGCTGCTCCGGCTACATCTACGGGCTGGGCCTCGCGAAAGGGCTCATTGAGACCTCGATCGCAACCCAGGTGCTCCTAATCACAGTGGACACCTACACTAAGTACCTCAACGAGGAAGACAAGAGCGTCCGGACGATCTTTGGGGATGGAGCTGCGGCGACAATCATCGCTGCAACGAACGGGGAACAGCGGATCCAGGCGCCCGTCTACGGTACCGATGGAAGCGGGGCAGGCTCACTTATTGTGCCGCGCGGCGGCCTTGGCGACGGAACGAAAATTGAGCCGAAGTCTGCGCCGGAAGCTCGGTCCCTAACACCTTCGCGGTACGACCTGTACATGGATGGTCCGGCGATCTTCAATTTTACTCTCGACGTGGTGCCACCCACGGTGACCGAGGTGTTGGCGAGATCGAACGAGAGACTCGAAGACATCGACCTCTTCGTCTTCCACCAGGCCAATGCGTTCATGCTCGGCCATTTGCGCAAGAAGCTGGGAATCGATGAAGAAAAGTTCTTCATTTCGATGGAGAATTCTGGCAACACCGTCTCGTCAACCATCCCGATTGCTCTCGCCGAAGCTGAACGTGCCGGCGCACTGACTCGTGGGATGCGGGTCATGCTCCTCGGATTCGGTGTCGGTCTCTCCTGGGGCGGACTGACACTCACCTGGTGAGCTACGATGTCGTCGTTGCCGGAGGGCATACGCGGTCTTGTCGGATCCTCGAGCAGTGCTGCTGCCCGACCCCCACTCACACGTTGTTGGGGGCAGCTATCCACTCGTCGATGAGCACCTGCGCGCTTCTTTCGCCCGAGTGAATTGCAGAAACGTACGCTCTTCCCTCTTCGGCGATCTCTCGGGAGCGTGCAGGGTCCGAGATCAACTCGGTGATGACCTCGCCGAGGGTATCGGGCGTTGCTTCGACGATTGGCAAGGTCCATCCGGTGGAAACCTCGATGTGGTGACGTACTTCGGGCAGCACATGGCCCACGACGACCCGACCGGCCGCCATCGCTTCGCATGCTGCAACCCCATACGATCCGAGCCGGAACTGGTCCAGTACAATATCGGAGGCGCCGATCACGCGCGGCATCGCCTCCGAAGCGACCCCGGAAACCAGTTCAAACTCGATTCGCTTCGAGTCGATCAGTCCGGAAAGAGCGGGTTGGATGCGATCGCTGCCCTTTTGCAAGGGGTCGCTCGAAGCATGAATGACGCGTGCCGAGCCGCTCTGGAGGACCGGATTGCTGCTGGCGAATCGCTGCTCGTCCACGACGACGGGGCACCAGCTTGCCCACGGCACGTCGAGGAGCAGGTCCGGGGTCGAGACGAAGACCGCGAGCCGCGAACGCTGGAGCAACTGCAGGTTCGTTTCGGCTTCTCCTTGCAGTAGCTCGGTCCTCGGATCTTCCGGATACGGGGACCAGGGTGTGCGTGCGCGGTGCGCGGCCGGGTTGCGGATATCGGTTCCGTGACAGAGGAACGCGACCGAGAGACCGGATCGTTCGAGCGCCTCGATCTCCCGTTCGACATTGCGGTCAAATCGCTGACCGAACATCGACCGTTCCGCTTCGACCAGGACGTGGGTAAACCGTCGGGCCGCCTCCCATTCTGCTTCTGCCCAGGTCTGAGATGCATTGACCGCCGCAATGGGTACGGAGGTATCTGCGGCGAACGCAAAACCTCCGGGGAGTCGCACCGCCATGTTCTGCGCCCCGATGCGCTGATCCGCTCGCTCCAGGGCTCGCGCCCAGAGGTAGCCTTGTCCGGCGTAATTGGTGGGAGCGATGTACACGCGGATCTCGGAGTCAGGCACACTGGTCACCGGTGCCGATCCGCTTCCGAGCAGCAACGCCGCGAGGCGCCCGACGAACCCGTCGGGTTTCCGTGCCGGAAGCTCCATCATCTTCCGCGCCCACCGAGGCAGCTTCGACCGATTGTTGACGAGTTGTCCGGCGATCCGCTCGAACAGTCCGCTCATCGTCTCGCCTTCCCTTCGATCGATCGTTCGATCACTGTGGCAACTCGACTCGCCACTGCGGCCATGGAGTGGTTGGCCTTGGTCCATGCGGCGATCTGCCCTCGGAGATCAGGCCGCGGCGGGGCGTCCGCGAGGGCACTCATGGCGTCGGCGATCTGCTTCGGGTCGTAGTCGGTGGCTGCCCCGGCGGGGACGTGCGCAGAGGCTCCGAGCAGGAAATCGCGTGTCGGTCCTGGTCCGGCAAAGATCACAGGGCAGCCTGAGGCCAGTGAGGAGTAGATCTTCGTCGTGAACGCGTACTCGTATCCGCCTCCCGGGAGCAGCGTGGCGAGAGACCCGGTCGCTCGAGAGAAACGCTCATTGAGTTCGGCGGATGAGACTGGCGCATTGAACGTCACGGATTCTTCGATCCCATATGTCGCAGCGCGGGCGAGCATCTCGTCCTGCCCGGTGCCGTTGCCGAGGAAGGCAAGTCGGAACTCTGGATGGGTCTTGTGGAACTCCGCGAATGCATCGATGAGGATCGAGGCCCCATGCAACTCGGAGAATGTTCCCGCGTAGAGAAAAACCGGTTCGAGGGACTCTTGCTCACGGTAGAAGAAGGAATCGGTGTCTGCGCCGAAACCAGTGATCTCTGCGGATGTCGCGACGCCCAGCGCACGGACCCGGTCGACCACTCCCTGAGAGATGGTGACGAGCGATGTCGCGCCGTGCAGTGCGATTCTCTCGATACCTCGAAGCACACGTATGACGAGTGAGGAGTCCGTGGCATGGGCTGCAGCATCGGACCAGATATCCGCCGCGTCGTAGACGTAGGGAATCCGGCGGAGTGCGCATACGAATCGCACGACCGCGCCCGTGGTCGGAGGCGGTTCAACGAATACCGCATCCGGGCGCTTGGCGAAAAGCAGGCGGAAGAAGAGCGGGATGTCGAAACTCATGTACTGCACGTAGCCTCGGACGTAGCCCTGGCGGTCTCGAAGCACAGGAAACCCTCGAACGCGTTCAGCGCGCGGCATCGTGCGAAGGCCTTTGGGCGGAGTGACGGTGTATACGGCCACCTCATGTCCGCGTGCCGTCAGTGCGTCGGCGATCGCGCCGAGCACGAGCGATGCCGCAGCGGGCTCGGGGCGATAGATTCGAGTGGCGACGATGACTCGCACTGTGTGCCACCTCCTTGCCCCGCAACGAACTCGTGCACCGCATAGGGAGCGATCAGCCACCCTCGGCGGTTGATCTGGTCGAATCCTGGTGGAGCGGTCGACGCTCGGAGTAGTTCTCCGCACACACGATTCTACAAGGACGACCCGTGCGCTCACCCCGAGGAGCGCATGCGTGCCGGCTGCTTCCGGACCCATCGCTCCGGGGTGTTTCTGCGAGATTCTGAGCTTTTCGCGCGTGCCGAGGGATCGTTCGGGTTGACAGGAAGCTGTCAGGGTAAGCTCATGGACGCTACTACTTGACGGAGGTACGCCCGGTGAAAAGCCTGTGGAACACGCTGAATGAGCTGTTCAAAGTGCTGCCGAAGGGCGCGCGGGGGTTCTATTTCGGCTACTCGGTGCTTACTGGCATGCTCGCGGTGCTTGATGCGCTAGCGCTCGCGCTCATCGTGGTGGTTACCGCCCCACTCGCGACGGGCGAAGGCATGACGCTACCTGTCATCGGCAAACTACCCGAGTCGGCAACCCCGATCCTTGTCATGATGATTTGCGGCCTCTTCGTATTGAAGGGCGTGTTCGCAGTGGTGCTGCACCGTCGCGCGACCAGGCGATTCGCGCGTTACGAGCTTGAGACGGGTGACAAACTCTTCAGCGCTTATATTCACCGCAGCTGGGAGCAACGCGCGCAGCTGAGCACCGCCGAGGTGACCCGCATTGTCGACACCGCGATGGCGAACACGAACCTGGGTTTTCTGCTGCAAATTTCGATGATCCCTGGCAATGCGATGACGTTTTTCGCGACCATCTTGGTGCTGGTTGTTGCGCAGCCAGTAACGGCGCTGATCGCGTTGGTCTACCTGCTCGCGATCGCGCTCATCATGAACCGCGTGGTCAGTCGCGCCGCGAAACGCGCGGGCGAGGCCAATCGCGACCTGGTCTATCGCATCTCGACGATTATGACGGAAATGGTTGATGCGCTCAAAGAAGTCACGTTGCGCGGCAAGCTCGGCGAAATCAGCAGAGTGATATCAAAGGATCGAGTGCGGGCGACAAACGCGAGAGCAGACATGGCCTACTTGAGCCAGGTTCCGAAATACGCGTTTGAGACGGCCCTCATTGGCGGAGTGCTGCTCGTCGGTGGTGCCGCCTACCTGATGAGCGGGCTCGGCGGCGCGACCGTTGCCGTCGGCCTGTTCGCGGTGACAGGCTTCAGGGTCGTGCCGGCACTCAACGCGATTCAGTCGTGCCTCTCGTCGGCATCGGCCAATGAGGTCTATGCGCGCGATGTAATTCGCGAACTTCGCGACTCCGAAGCGCAGCGCGCGGGTGACGAGCACACCGCTGATGCGGTGCCGATGCCCGAATCACCGAAGCGGCTGGAGCTGCGCGACGTGCAGTTTCGTTACCCCGGTGCCGACGTCAACGTGCTCGACGGTATTTCGCTCGCGGTGCCTTTCGGTTCAAGTCTCGCCGTAGTTGGACCCTCTGGTGCCGGAAAGTCGACACTGATCGATATTTTGCTCGGTCTTAGCGAGCCGACCTCGGGTGGGCTGTTTGTCGATGGCGTGCCGCTCGAAGACCTATTGGGTGAGTGGCGCAAGCGTGTCGGCTACGTGCCGCAGCGGGTTGCGCTGTTTGACGGCAGCATCGCACAGAACGTTGCGCTGACGTGGGAAGACAACTACGAACTGCCCCTCGTGCAGAAGGCACTCGAGCGCGCACACCTTGAGGCGCTCGGCGAGCGCGAGGGTGGCCTGCTCGCCCGCATCGGCGAGCGCGGCGAGTCGATCTCGGGCGGCCAGCAGCAGCGTCTCGGCATCGCACGCGCCTTCTACACCGACCCCCTCGTTATGGTTATGGACGAGGCAACTAGCTCGCTCGATACCGCCACCGAGAACCGGGTCACCGAGTCGATGCGCGAACTGCAGGGCGAAGTGACGTTCATCACTGTTGCGCACCGACTCGCAACGATTCGCGAATACGACCAGGTGGTCTATCTTGACCGTGGCAAGATTCGTGGCGTTGGATCATTCGACGAGGTCGTGGCGCAGGTGCCCGACTTCGCGATTCAGGCGAGATTGGCGGGGTTGAACGCATGAGCAAGCTGACGAACGTGGCGGCATCGGGGGCACGCACGAGGGTGCTCGTGATTACGGGCGACGTGCTAGGCGCCAAGATGGCGGGCCCCGCGATTCGCGCGTGGGAGATGTCGAAGGCGCTCAATTCAGTGTGCGAGGTACGCCTCGTTTCGACACAAGCCTCAACGCTCAGCCACAACGACTTTCACGTTGAGTTTGCGGTCGACAACGAGCTTCGGCGCCACGTCGAGTGGTGCGATGTGCTCGTGTTTCAGGGGTACACGCTGTCTACGTTTCCGTGGATTGCGAAGACCGACAAGATCATCGTCGCTGACATCTATGATCCGATGCACCTCGAATATCTTGAGCAGGGCAAAGACAACAGCGCACGCAAGCGCACGAAGATGACCGAATACATCTCCGAGGTACTCAATGTGCAGCTCGAGCGGGCCGATTACCTGTTGTGCGCGTCAGAAAAGCAGCGTGATTTTTGGCTGGGTCAGCTCTCAGCGGTATCGAGGGTGAACCCGCTCGTCTATGACCGCGACCCGAGTCTACGCTCGCTCATTGACATTGCGCCCTTCGGCATCGCGAACGATCCCGCGAAGCAAACCCGACGTGCGATCAAGGGCACGGTGCCTGGCATCGCGGCCGACGACCAGGTCATCATCTGGGGCGGTGGCGTCTATAACTGGTTCGACCCTCTCACGCTGATTCGCGCGGTCGCGCAGCTGGTGCCCACGCACCCGAAGCTGCGTCTCTATTTCTTGGGCGTCAAGCACCCGAACCCCGATGTGCCAGCCATGCGCATGGCTGCCGATACAATGCAACTCTCTGACGAGTTGGGTTTGACTGGCACTCACGTGTTCTTCAATACCGAATGGGTTGATTACGAGGATCGCGTGAACTATCTGCTTGATGCCGACCTGGGCGTGAGTACCCACTTCGAACACGTTGAAACCGCGTTCAGTTTTCGCACCCGGATTCTCGACTACCTATGGGCTGGCCTGCCGATCGTTTCGACCGACGGCGACACCTTCGCGGGGCTTATCAAGCAGCACGATCTGGGCACTGTGGTGCCGCCCGAAGACACCGCCGCGCTCGCCGCAGCCATCGTATCGACCCTCTACGGGGCAGACCGTTCGGCGACGAGCGAGCGGGTGCGCGCCTTCGGTGAGACGATGCGTTGGCAACACACCCTTGAGGCCCTTATCGAGTTCTGCGTGTCGCCGCACGCTGCGGCAGACCGCGGGCGGCGCGCGTCACCCGTTAGCAAAGAGGTGCGGCGTGCCATCGGCAGGCTGCGTCACACCAGCGTCTGGCGTCGCACAGATGGCTTCAGGGTCTTCGTACGCAAGCTCATTCCGAGCCGCTAGCGGGTGTGGCCCGTGGCTCGCGAGGGCGCTGGCCAGCAGCTCATCATACACGAACATTTGAGAGGATCATCGGTCAAATGCCGCAACGAACAAAGCGCATTGTGCTTGCGGTGCTGACCGCCGCACTCGCATTCGCGGGGCTTGGCGCGTGGGCACTCGCATCGCCCGTCGGGGCTGCGCCAGACGACGACTATCACCTCGCGAGCATCTGGTGCTCGCTCGGCGACCGTGCCGGGCTCTGCGAGCCGGGCGAGAACGAGAGCGAGCGGCTCGTGTCTGAGCGTGTCGCTCACAGCTCGGGTTGCTTCGCGCAGAACCCCGAACAGAGTGCTCAGTGCCCGCTAGAAGATGACCGAATGGTGACCACGACGCGCGGCAACTTTGCGGGGGCCTACCCTCCTGTCTTCTATTCTGTCATGGGGGTGTTTGCGGGCGAAGACGTCGCGGCGTCGACCATGCTAATGAGGCTTGTCAACTCGGCGCTATTCGTCGCCGGGCTCGCGGCAGTCGTCGCGCTGCTTCGGCCCGGGCAGCGCGGGCCTGTGCTGTGGGCTGCAGTGGTGACGCTGGTGCCGCTCGGCGTCTTCTTGATCCCGAGTGTGAACCCAAGCTCCTGGGCGCTGCTTGCGGGGCTGCTGGTCTGGGCGTCTTGCTACGGCTATCTCACCGCGCAGTCTCGCGGTAGGCGCATCGCGCTGGGGGTACTCGCAACTGCGATGGGCATCATGGGGGCTGGCTCCAGAGGCGACTCGGCGGTCTATGTGTCGTTCGCCGGGCTTGTAGCCATGGTCCTCACCTTTGAACGAAGCCGCAAATGGCTGAAACTCGCCATCCTCCCGCTCGCGCTCATTGTGATCGGCGCGGCCTTCTTTTTGACTTCTGGGCAGTCGACGGGCGCCGCTGTGGCTACGGTCACACAGGCCCCTGCGGTTGGCGGAGCGGCGAATGCTGCTGCACCGGCGGCTGGCGGCGGTCTTGGCCTGATCTTCAGCAACCTGCTTGAGCTGCCGTGGCTCTGGACGGGCGGCACCGGCACCTGGGGACTCGGCTGGTTCGACACGCCACTTATCAAGACCGTTTGGGTGCTGATGATCGGCATGCTCGTCGCGCTCATCCTATGGGGTCTTCGCCTTAGCACGGTGCGCAAGTCGATTGTGCTCAGCATTGCGCTCGCCGCACTCGTGGTGATTCCGCTCTACGTGCTGCACGGCGAGGGCGCGAAGGTCGGCGACTGGGTGCAGCCACGCTACCTGATGCCGCTGCTGCTCATCTTCGTTGGCGTCTCGCTGTTCGGCTTCGCGAAAGACCACGTCGGCCTCAGCCGCACGCAGGCCGCGGTTGTGTTCGCGTCGGTGGCCCTCGCGAACTCGCTCGCGTTGCGCAACAACCTACGCCGCTACATCACCGGGACCGACGAGGGCGGCTTCAACCTCAACGCGAATATCGAGTGGTGGTGGAACATTCCGGTGTCACCCATGCTCGTGTGGCTTGGTGGCAGCGGCGCGTTCGCCCTGATGCTCGTCGGCCTCTGGCTCTGGCTCTACCCAGCAGGTGAGCGACCCGGAGCAAGCGTCGAAGAGCGATCACCAGAGCTCATCGGTAGGTAGCGGTAGGGTGCTTTCATAAGCCCAGGTCACGATCTTTTGCTGCTATGAGGATCGGTGGCTCGCCACCAGCTCGAGTCGATCGGCGACCAGCCACACCGCCGGCGTGAGCTCGGGGCAGTCTGCCGCGATCTCGCGCAGCAGCTCGAACTCGACACGGTCAGCATTGAGGCGATGAGCCGCAGCCTCTTCGCCGGTGCCCTGGCCGGCCAGGCGGGCCATCGCGAACTCCGCGAGCTGGTCTCGCGACTCGAGCAGCTCGTTGCGAAGCTCATACACAACAAACTCGTCAACGCCCGGAATGCTCGCCAGGGTGACCAGCGGATCCTCGCCCTCGCGACCTCGCAACTCAAGCACCGCGGTGCGCTCGATGCGAGCGAAAGTTCTGAGCTGTTCGAGGCGCTCTGGGGTCAAGATCACTTGAAGAAGTTTAGCTGATGGGGGTGGGCGTCGCTCATCTCGACAAGCTCGATGGGCGACGAGCTAACGCCGAAACACGTCGTTCAGTGTCACCGTGACAATGCCGCGCGCCGCCAGCAGGTCGAGCAGCCACTGGTACAGCCCCGTCACGGTCGGCGCGTTGGCGTGCCCCAGCACAATGTGGCCGGGCTGCAACCACTTGTCTGCCTCTTGCATCATCACCTCAGGGGTGATGAGCCCCGAGTCGCCGAGTGAGCCGTACCACATGACCGGCGCGGTATACCCAACCGCAGCCGCCGCGGCGTCGGTACCCGCGTCGCGCTCGCCGTAGGGTGGGCGAAAGTAGGGGCGGGCATCAACGCCAAACGTGTTCTGAATGAACTCGTGGTTCTGCATCAGCTCGTCTTGAATCTCGGCATCGCCACAGTTGAGCAGCGAGGGGTGCCAGAACGTGTGGTTGGCAATCTGCACCTGACCCGAAGCGATCATCGGCGCAAGCGTCGCCGCAGCTGGCGCCCACGAGTCGGCATACATACCGTTTACGAAGAAGGTGAGCCGCGTGCCGGTGTCACGCGCGAAGTTTGCGTAGGCCTGCACCACCTCTGGGCTTGAGCCGTCGTCAACAGTCCAAGCGAGCTGATTGCCGACGCCATCGGGCAGCCCCCACAGTGGCTCGCCCGTGAGATCGAACTGCGGCACGAACTGCGGGGCAGGTGGCGGCTCGGGCGTCGGGATGGGCTCGGGCGTGGGCGTGGGCGTGGGCGTTGGTGTCGGAGTCGGCGACGGTTTCGGCGTGGGCGTAGGTGTTGCCGCCGGCGCTGCGGCGCTAGTGCACGCGTGCAGGCCGAGCGTCGATGCCACGATCGCTGCGCTGAGAAACTGTCGCCGTTCCACGATTCGCAGTATATATCGGTCAAGCAGCTCAAAAATAGAGCGTGCTCGCATTTCGGCAAGTTCGCCACGCACGATACATTCGGTTGTATCGGGGTCATTTCAACGGGGAGACACGAAGTGAGCGCAAGCGATGAAACGCGATCAACGGGCGACGCAGCAGATGCGGCGGGCGAGGGTGAAGCCACCCAGTCGAGACGCGGGTTCTTTAGGCTCGGGGTCCCGGCGCGCTCGGTGCGACCGTCGCTGGTGGCGCGGCGGGTGCGGTAGTTGGCAGCGCCGTCGGTGGCCGCGACCGTGAGGGCTTTCATCAGGGCGAGGATCGCTACGCAAAGCTGAGCCCCCGGCACGCGCCAGGGTTCGATCACATCGTCGTGGTGATGGGCGAGAACCGCTCGTTCGACAACCTGCTTGGGTACCTTTACGATAAGACCAACCTGCCAGAGGGTCAGGTCTTTGACGGGCTCGCCTTTGGCGAGTACTTCAACGAAACCGAACAGGGTGAACGCATCGATGCGCACGTCTATTCGGGGCCCACCGATGTGATCATGGCGCAGCCCAACCCAGACCCCGGTGAAGAGTACCCGCACGTCAACACTCAGCTTTTCAATCACGTGAACCCGCCGGGCAACTCGAAGCTCTACGTCGAGCACATGCAGCACCCCTACAACAGCCCGGCCAAGGGTGCGCGCCCCGACATGAGTGGGTTCTTGCGCGACTACATCATTAACTACGAGCGGCTCAACAAGGGCAGAACCCCGACGCGCGACGAGGCCGCGCAGATTATGGGCTCGTTCTCGCCAGAGATGCTGCCCACCCTTTCGACCCTCGCCAGCGAGTTTGCCGTCTAAGACTCCTGGTTCTGCGGTGTGCCCTCGCAGACCTTCTGCAACCGCTCGTTCTTTCACGCATCGACCTCGCACGGTTTCGTCACGAACAAGCACGGCGGCGGCTACGACAAATGGATCGACGCGCCGGCCTCGCCCACGATCTTTAACAGGCTCGAAGAAGCGGGCCTCAGCTGGAAGGTCTACTTCGACAAGCTGCAGATGGTGTCGTTCACGGGCGTGCTGCACGCCCCAGTGCTGCAGGAGTTCTGGAGCTCAGGCCGCTTTGGCACGATGGAAGAGTTCTACGCGGATGCCGAGCACGGCAACCTGCCCGAGTACGCCTTCATCGAACCCCGCATGGTCTACAACCACAACGACTTTCACCCGCCCTTCGGCAGCCGCAAGCAGAGCGAGGTGAACGGCGAGCTGATTCGCGATAGCGCCTACTCAGACGTGCGCGACGGCGATGCGCTGATCCACGACATCTATGACGCGATTCGCACCAGCGCGACGCCCGACGGTTCGAACGCAATTAACACGCTGCTGCTCATCACCTTCGACGAGCACGGGGGCTGCTACGACCACGTGCCCCCGCCCGAGGCCACACCGCCAGACGACTCTGGCCCCGGCGAGATGGGCTTCGAGTTTGATCGCCTCGGTTGCCGTGTGCCGGCGGTTGCGGTGTCGGCATACACGCGTGCAGGCACCGTGATTAACGACGAGATGCACCACGGGTCTGTCATCGCGACGCTCAACCGCCTGCACGGCCTCGAGCCGCTCACGAGGCGCGACGCGACCGCGAACGACATGCTCAACCTGATCAACCTCAATGAGCCGAGGCACCCCGCCGACTGGCCCGTCACCTTCCCGGCATTTGCGCCACCGAACCCCGAAGAGAAGCCGGCGCACCCGGCCCACGCGCACAAAGACAAACCTCTGACCCCGCCCGCGCAGGGTCTGCTCGGTCTGCTGCTCGCCCGCGCAGGGATGCCCGAGTCAGAGATGCCGCAGACCTTCTTGGAGGCCTACACGCTGTTGCAAGAACAGGGGCACATGCTCTTTGGGGTTGAGAAGTTCGAGTAATTCGGTGGGTGGTTGATCATCTCGACAGGGGTTCCTGAGCCCTTCGACAGGATCAGGGACCACCTGTCGAAGGGCTCGATGGGCGACTCGCACCGTGCCGGTTGCTCGGTATGCCGCCGGTCGGGCGTTTCGCAAAATGCCAAGAAAAAACTCCACAAATTACCAAATTAAGATGTCACAAATTACCAATAAAGCCTTCTGGCTTGGATTATTGCAGCGTAGACTTGCTGCATGAACCCGCGTGAATACAGGCCTCGAGTTGCCGATGCTGAACTAGATCGGGCTCTGCAGTCATCTGGCGCGGTGCTTATTGAGGGTGCTCGCGCATGCGGTAAAACCGCGACCGCTATGCATCGCGCTGAAAGCAGCGTGCGACTTGATCTCGACCAGAATGCGCAGCGACTAGCTGCTGTAGCACCTGCGATGCTGCTCGAGGGTGCGAAGCCCCGTCTGATTGACGAATGGCAGCTGGCCCCTTCGCTGTGGAACCACGTGCGTCATGCGGTAGACGATATGGGCAGCCCCGGCCAATTCATACTCACGGGGTCTTCGGTGCCAGCCGATGACGAAACGCGGCACGCGGGTGCCGGGCGCTTCATGCGTCTGCGCATGCGACCGATGTCGCTACATGAAGCGGGGTTCTCGTCCGGTGTGGTCTCGCTAAGCGCGTTGCTGAGCGATGGCTTTGAGGCGAGCGGGGCAGGTGCGCTCTCGATAGCAGAGCTCATTGACCGAACGGTGATCGGCGGCTGGCCGGCCCTGCAGCAGCTTGACCCAGAGGCCGCCCAAGATCAGCTAATTTCGTACCTCGATGACGTATCGAGGGTAGACCTTGCTCGGCTAGACGGCTCACCCAGACGCGATCCTGCTCGTATTCGCAGATTGTTCCGAGCGCTCGGCCGATCCATCGCCACCGAAGCCTCTCACGCAACCATTGCCGCCGATCTCTCCGACAGCGGCGACACAGTGCGGGGTGATCAGGTGTCTGGGTACTTGCGAGAGCTTGAGCGCGTCTTTGTTGCCGAGCCTCAGCCAAGCTGGAGCGCGCACCTTCGCAGCCGAGACACCGTAAGAAAGGCCGCAAAGCGACACTTCGTTGACCCCTCGCTAGCCGCGGCGGCACTCGGTGCCGGTGCCAAGAGGTTGATTGGTGATCTCGAGTACTTCGGGCAGCTTTTCGAGTCTCTTGTCGTGAGAGATTTACGTGTGTACTCGAGTGCACTTCGCGGCTCAGTCTCGCATTATCGTGACTCAGCTGGCACTGAGGTCGATGCGATCGTTGAGCTGTATGACGGCGCCTGGGCTGCTTTCGAGGTCAAGCTTGCAGATAGCAAGGCCGAGGAAGCCGCTGAAGCGCTGCTGCGATTCCGCGCGAAGCTTGACCCGAAGAAGACGGTACCCCCCGCTGCGCTTGTGGTGATTACTGCTGGTCAATACGCATACACGCTTCCAAACGGGGTGCACGTGGTGCCGCTGAGCGCGTTGGCGCCCTAACGTATCTCATGCCGCCGGTACACTCGTCTTCGTGGTGAAGCGGGCGAGAAATCAGAGTGCGTATGCGGGCGGCTTGCCCGAACCCGAGCGTTGGGCATATGCGCAGGGCGACCACGAACTGCGCTGCTTTCGCTGGGCTGGGCCGGCGTCTGACGCTGATGACGACACTCAGCCGCTGCGCTTTCTGCTCGTGCACGGCATCGGCATGGGGCATCTCACTTTCGTTCGTTTCATCGAAGCGATGCTGCCGCACGCTGAGATCATCGCGGTCGATCTGCCCGGCTTTGGTGACTCAACCGAGCCTGAGACCCCGCTGAGTATCCCAGATACCGCTTCGCTCGTTGCAGATGCGTTGGCGGCGGCTACCGCCGAGCGTGGGATCGGCCCACTCATCGCCGTGGGCCACTCGATGGGCGCGCAGGTGGTCGCTGAGCTCGCCGCGGCGCACCCCGAGCTTGTTGGGGGAGTCGTGCTCTTCGCCCCCTCGGTGAATGCCGCGGAGCGCACGCTGAAGCAGCAGGCCCGGCGCATGGTGCAAGATCTCTTCGCGGGTAAGCCACCCATAGCGCTCGCAGCCGGTGTCTACGAGTACCTGCGCACCGGGCCGCGCTGGTTCTTGAAGAAACTCGGGCCGACGCTAGAGCACAGCATCGAAGACGTTTTGCCCAGCGTGCAGCAGCCGGCGCTAGTGCTGGTGGGCAGCCGAGATCGTGTCACCCCACCCGAGTGGTGCTACCAGGTGGCCCTCGCGCTCCCGAATGCTGAGCTCACCGTGCTCGGCGGGCCGGGCCACGAAGCGATGATCGCCGAGGGAGAAGCCGCGGCCGAGCGGGTGCTGCACTGGCTCGGGGCGTGACATTCGAAGGTTCTTGACTTGTAAAGCTATTTACCACTTCGCTTAAACGTGGAAAAAATTTGGCAATTTTTTTACACGTTTTGCGAACGTGGCAATATGCTTTCCATATGTGGAGCCCATACCAGCCGTACAATCAGCTACCAGACCCGCCTGCGACCGCGCTTGAGTCTGTAGCGGTACTCAAAGCGACAGTCGAGGCCCGGGCTGCGATTGCTTCGCTGGATCAAGCTGTTCGCAGGATCCCGAACCCGGCAGTGCTCGTCAGCGCTATTCCGCTACTAGAAGCAAAAGCCAGTTCTGAGATCGAAAACATCGTGACGACGACTGACGAACTCTTTCGCTTCGCGTCTGATGCGGAAGAGAAAGCAACACCGGAGACGAAAGAAACATTGCGGTATCGCTCTGCGCTGTTTGCCGGGCTGGAAAGCTTGCAGAAGCGGCCTCTCACTGCTTCCACAGCGGCCGAGATTTGCACCCACATCAAAGGGAGGCAAATGGGCATACGGGAACTTCCAGGGACTTACATCGGAAACCCGGTTACCAAAGAGGCGCGTTACACGCCGCCCGAGGGGCGAGCTGTGATCGAGCAAAAGCTGTCAGCATGGGAAAAGTTCATTCATGCAGAAGCGCAGTTGGATGCTCTCGTTGTGATGGCCGCAGCGCATTATCAGTTCGAAGCCATTCACCCCTTTTCAGATGGAAACGGGCGAACAGGCAGAATCTTGAACGTGCTGCTGCTCGTGGAGGCGGGACTGATTCGGGAGCCTGTGCTCTATCTCTCGAGGCATATCATTCGCAACAAAGACGAATATTACGAGAGGCTGCTCGCCGTAACCCGAGACGAAGACTGGGAGGGGTGGTTGCTGTTCATGTTGGAAGGGGTTCGAGTGACGTCGCTTGAGACCCTGGAGATTATTGATCAAATTCAAGAACTGCAGCTAGTTATGCGTGAAGAACTTCGAGAAGTCACGCGCGCTGGGGCGAACGCAGACCTGCTGGACTTGCTGTTTGAACAGCCATACTGCCGCATAGCGGACGTGGTTGAAGCATGTCAGGTCTCGAGGCCAACAGCGGCGAAGTGGCTCGGAGCGCTCGTCGAGGCGAAAAAACTGCTTGATGTTCGGGTTGGCCGGGAACGCCTATTCATCAACCATAGATTCTTAGAGGTGCTCTCTGCGTAGCACCGCCCGAGGCTCGGCCGCCGCCGAGCGTATGATCCGCAGATGCTGGGCCTACTTCGGCGCGCGGCCGCGAGTGTCACGCGGAATCGGCACTTCGCGCCACGGGCGCTTCGTCGGCTCAGTGTCTTGGGCAGGCAGCTCGAAGTCGAAGCGGGTCTTGACCGCGAGAATGATGAGCAACAACCAGCCGCTCTCAATCAGAATGCGGCTCTCGGTGAGCGACTGCACCATCAGCGCAGTGAACACGAGCAGCGGCCAGAGAGCGCTCGTGGCAAACGGCAGGGCTGGCCCCGGCCCGCGCCGGGGCTGATCCACCGCCCTAAACCAGACTCGCTGCAGCGTAAGAAACACGATCGGTGCAAACACCAGCACGCCGATGATGCCGAGCTGCAGCCAGACATCGAGCCACGCGTTGTGGGCGCTCATCACCGCGATGCCGGCCTTCGTGTCGAGACCTTTGAACGGTTCAACCCAGGTTGGCCAGTAGCTGACCCAGCCCCAGCCAAACCACGGGCGCTGCTCGACGAGCTCGTAGACCTTTGCCCAAGTCTCGCCGCGACCGGTCAGGTCGCCGCTCTTGCCGAGCAGGCCAAACACAAAATCGCGCGCGAAGAGCACGGCGGCGAGCGCCACAGCGACGAGACCACCGGCAACCCAGTAGACGCGTGCGCGCCGCTCTTGGCCTAGGCGGCGACCCCAGAGCGCGAACGCGAGCACTACGAGCACAGCGAGCAGCGCGACCCAGATCGTGGCGCTGCGTGTGAGCACAAGCGTGAGCGCCGCGACCGCAACCCAGCACCAACCTGAGACCGGGCGCACGAGCCCCGCCCGTAGCTGAACGCCAAACAGAATGAGCGCGAGCAGCGCGAGAAAACCGAACAGTACCGAACTGCCGACGATGCCCTGAATCGGGCCACCCGAAAACAGCAGGTCGCGGCTCCAGAAGAGAATCTTGTGCGTTTTGCCCTCGGGCTGCTCCATCCACCAGGTCATGAGGGGCTCGCGCACAAAGATCGCGACGATGAGCTCGAAGAGGTACGAAATACCGAGCAACCACCGCATCGCTGAGGCGAGGGTGCGCAGCAACTCGTGCCAGCTCAGCACGAAGGCGAGCACCACTGCGACCACCGTGGTTGCTATTTGCGCGGCAACACCGGCAACCGATTCGAGCCGGTAGGCGCTCCAAAAGATCGACAGGGCCGCGAGAATCAAGAACCAATAGATGGGTGCCGGTAGACGATACCAGCGAAACCTTGCGGGCTTGAGCCGCATGAACACCACAACGCTCGCCACGGTGAGCAGCCCCGCGATCACAAAAAACGCGGGAAGACCTACGATGTAGCGCACGCCGTTGCTGCCAAATGCCAGCACAAACGCGACAATTGCGAAGGCGCTCACGCCAAGTCGGGTCTTACTCTCGGTCATAGTGGGTATGGTATCTGGTGACCAGGGAGCTTTGAACATGCTGATCTTCATTGAGAACACTCCGCGCGCGTATGCGTGGGGTTCTCGCGATGCGCTGCCCGCATTGCTCGGCACCGCGCCCACCGGTGAGCCGCAGGCCGAACTCTGGCTTGGCGATCACCCCGGCGCGCCCGCGTCGATCGCGAAGGCGAGCCCGACCTCGCAGACCCTCCCTGAACTCATCGAGAGCGACCCTGAGCGCTACGGGGTCGACGGTGGAAACCTGCCGTTCTTGCTGAAGGTGCTGGGCATCGGCGCCCCGCTCTCGCTGCAGGTGCATCCGAACAAGCAGCAGGCACTCGACGGCTTTGCGCGCGAACAGGCCGCGGGGGTGCCGCTCGATGCGCGCGAGCGCAACTACGGCGACGACAACCACAAGCCCGAACTGCTCGTTGCGCTCAGCGAGGTGTCGGCGCTGTGCGGGTTTCGGGCGCTCGGTGAGGCGCGGACCGATCTAGTGGCGCTCGCCGCAGCGGCTCCCGCGGGCAAAGGCCGTGACGCGCTGCTGTGGGTCGCCGAGTGCTGCGCGCCAGGTGTGGGCGGCGACGCGGCCGAGGCGCGATCCTCGTATCTGAACTGGGTGCTGGGTGGCGGCGACGCGGTGGTTGCGGGAGTGCGTGCGATCGAGGCGGCGCTGACCGGGCCTGGCGACGCGGGCCCGACGATTTCTGCGGAGCGAAAGTGCTCCCTGCTGCGGCTACTCGCGACGCACCCGGACGACCCGGGTGTGCTGATCTCGCTGCTGCTGCACCTCGTCACGCTGCAGCCGGGTGAGGCGATCTATCTTGCGGCCCGTCAACTGCACGCCTACCTCGACGGCATTGCGGTTGAGGTCATGGCCGCTTCAGACAACGTGCTTCGCGCCGGCTTTACCGAAAAACACATTGATGTGGCCGAGGTATTGCGTGTGGTTGATTTTGCAGAGCTTGAAACACCGAGGATCGAAGCCGCGCAGCTTGCCCCGGGTCTTGTGGCCTGGGCGCCCGAGGTGCCCGAATTTGCGCTGCTGCGGGCGCGGCTGGGTGAGCCGGAGGGTGAGGCGGTGTACGAGGGCGTGTGCGCCGAGCGCGTGGTGGTGGGCGTGCCGTACCCGACGGTGCTGGTGGCGACGGCGGGTCGCGTGCGAGTCGAGCGTGTCGGTGCCGAGCTCTCGGAGGTTGCGAGCGTGGGTCGAGGCCAATCGCTGTATGTATCTGCGGGCGAAGACATCGAACTTACCGGGGTTGCCGACGTGTTTTTGGCGACAGTTGGAGCGGGCTGGCCGCGCGTGTCTTAACTCTCAAGTGCTACTTGAGGCTTTATGATCTTCAGCTTGACTTGAGCGAACTACACCGGTGTAATTGGTGAAGGCCAGTTGTTCGACCCAACCTGAGAGGAGTACCGTGCCGATGTCGCAATACTCCAACGGTTCGCAGGTTCCTAGCAACTGGTTCGTCGATCCCGTCTTTCTTGGCGTGCCAGGGGTGCGTAAGCACGACGATGACGAGGCGCTCGCCTGGCAGGCTGACGCGCTCTGCGCGCAGACCGACCCCGAGGCGTTCTTTCCTGAAAAGGGCGGCAGCACCCGCGAGGCCAAGCGCATCTGCGAGGGCTGCGAAGTGCGCAGCGAGTGCCTCGACTACGCGCTTGCAAACGATGAGCGCTTCGGCATCTGGGGCGGCCTGAGCGAGCGCGAGCGCCGCAAGCTGCGCCGCGAAGCCGGCTAGCTATCCTTATTTGCTTCTGCGCGGCACGCCGCGGGGCCAGAGCACGCGCCGACACTTAGGCTGACGTTGTTATGCGCACCAGAGTGACCGCCATTCTCGTCGCCAGGCACGGCGGCGAATGGCTTGACGAGACCCTTGCGGCTATTGCCGCGCAGACGCGGCAGCCTGATCGTGTGATCGCGGTTGTCAACGGCGGTCGCGAGAGCCTCGCGCACCAACTGCGCACTCGAGAGGGCATCTCGGGGGTCGTCTCAACCCAGAACATCGTGCCGTTCGGTGCCGCGGTGCAACAGGGCGTTGCGGCGGTTCCGGCCGATCAGCCGAGCACCTCGCGCGAGCCTGCAGGCGTCGGCGCGAGTGCGCACAACGAACCCACCCAAGACTGGTTCTGGCTGCTGAGCGAAGACTCGGCCCCAGAGCCCCGCGCACTCGCCGAGATTCTCTCGACCGTGCAGCGCGCCCCCTCGGTTGCGGTCGCTGGCCCGAAGCTGCTCAGCTGGGATCATCCCGACCGCATCATCGAGCTGGGGCAGAGCCTCACGCAGCGCGGTGAGCGCTGGTTGCTGCGCCGGCAAGAGCGCGACCAGCAGCAGTACGACCACCTGCAAGACGTGCTCGGCGTCGGCCCCGTCGGCATGCTCGTGCGCGCAGACGTGTGGCGCCAGCTCGGCGGCTTTGATCCCGCGTATTCGGTGTATGACGACGGACTCGACCTGAGCGTGCGGGCTCGCCTCGCCGGGTTCCGCGTGGTTGTGGCGCCCACCTCGCGGGTGCGTTTTGCGCAGCTCGGCGTTGCCGGCCCGCGCATTGAGCGCTCTCGCCGCGTGATGCGCACCGCGCACCGCGAGGCCAGAACCGCGCAACTGCACCGCCGCATCGCCTACGCGCCAGCCCTCGCCGCCTTCTTCATGTGGCTCGGCTTGCCGCTGCTCGCAGTGCTGCGCGTGGCATGGTCGCTCATCAGGGAGCAGCCCGGGCACATGTGGGGCGAGTTTGCGTCGGCGCTGCGAGTGTTTTTTGCCCCGGGATCAATCGTTGCCTCACGCCGCAGGGTGAGAGACGCGAACAGCTCTGGCTGGGGCGCGGTCAAGCCGCTTCGGGTCGACGCGAAGACCGTGCGCACGGCGAAGATGATCGACCGCGAGGCGATTCTCGTGTCGCAGGGCCGCCTGCGCGACGACCTGCACTTCATCTCTTCGGGCGGGCTCGCGGTGCTGCTGACGAGCGTGCTTGCAACCGTTGGCCTGCTCTGGTGGGTGCTCACCCAAACGAGCCTGAGCGGCGGGGCACTTGCCCCGCTTAGCCCGCTCGGTGAGCTCTGGGCAAACACCCGCACAGAGGGCGGCGTGCCCGCGGACCCCTTTACGTGGGTGCTCGCGCTGCTCGGATCCCTCACGTTCTGGAACCCCTCGCACGGTGTCGTGCTGATGCTCATCGCGGCGATCCCGCTCGCTTCACTCGGCGGCTGGATCTGGGCCGCGCAGCTCACCAAGAACTCGGCAGGCCGCGCGCTACTCGCGATCGCCTGGGCGTTCAGCCCGGTGCTGCTCGGCTCGCTCAGTGCGGGTCGGCTCTCGACCCTCATTCTTGCCGTGGTGCTGCCGTGGCTGCTGCTCGCCGCGACCAGGGCGCGCGAGTCGTGGAGCTGGGCTGGCACCGCGTCGCTGCTCGCTGCGATTGCGCTCGCCTGCGCGCCGGTGCTGATCCCGGCAGCAATCGTGCTGCTCATCGTCGGAATCGCGGGTTCGCCCCGCGGCACGGCCCGCGTACTGTCGATCGCCATTGCGCCGCTTGCGCTGTTTGCGCCCAATCTGCTCATGCTTTTGCGCGGCGCCGACCCCCTCGACCTGCTGCTCGACCCGGGCATTCGGGCGCCGTTTGTGCCCGCAACGACCTGGCACCTGCTGCTCGGGTTTCCGGAGTTCGGGCTCGAAGGCTGGGGCGGCATCTTCGATAGCCTCGGCTTCAACGCGCTGCCCGCGACGCTGCTTGTCGGCTTCTTGATGCTGCCGATCGTGCTGCTCGCGGCACTGGGCCTCATCACCGGAAGGGTGCACTTTACGCTGCTACACGCGGTGCTCGGCGGCGTAGGCCTGCTCACCGCGGTGGGTGCCTCGAAACTGCAGCTACTGAGCATCGGCGCTGAGGCGGTCACACTGTGGACGGGCTCGGGACTCGCGCTCTACTGGATCGCCGTGCTTGGCCTCGCCGCCGCCGGTGCCGCGACGCTGCGTAAGGCAGCAGCCCCCGTGGTCGCCGTCGGTCTGGTGATGGCGCTTGTGGCCGTCGCCCCGCTCGCGGTAAAACTTGCCACGGCCAACACCGGGATCGTGGCCGGAGACGCGCAGATGCCCGCACTCGTACAGGCCGCGGGCACCGAAAACCCAGAGCTTCGCACTCTCGTGCTGTCGGCCGCCGGCCCGCAGGCGGTGCGCGCAGAAATCGTGACCGGCCCCGGCGTGCGCCTCGACGAGCTTCGCACCGCCGCGGTGCCGAGCAGCGCCACCGAGCAAGACCGGGCGCTCGCAGAGATCGTTGCGGCGCTCGCAAGCACCGGCGACGAGGCGCGCACCCAAGAGGTGCTCGCGGCGAACGAGATCGGCTTCGTGCTGCTTGCGTCTTCAGGCGAGTCGACAGAGCGGTCGCAGCTGCAGTCGGCGTTTGACCAGCAGACCGCACTCGAAGGCGCGGGTCAGACCTCGCACGGATTGCTCTGGCGCGTGACGGCAGAGGCCGCTGGCGGGGCAGCTGCCGAGCCGAGCGATGGCCCGTCGTGGATAGCGGGCATGAGCAACAAGCTCTTCACGAACCTGCTGTGGTGGGCGCAGATCGTGGTGCTCGGCGCCATGCTGCTGCTCGCGTTGCCGACGGGCGAGGTCGTTGAGCGCCCAGAGCGCCGCCGCAAGAAGGGCGCGCCGGCCGAGCCTGTCGAGACCAAGCTAGAGGTTGAAGAGCCAGCTCATCTCGACAAGCTCGATGAGCGGACCGAACCCGCACCGGTCGAGCCTGTCGAGCCCGCGTCGGTCGAGCCTGTCGAGATCAAGCCTGCGGGTGACGAGCCTGTCGAGCCCGCGCCGGCCGAGCCCGTCGAGACCAAGCTAGAGGTTGAAGAGCCAGCTCATCTCGACAAGCTCGATGAACCCGACTCTGAAGACCCGATGAGCAAGCTGCCCAAGTTCTTGCAGCCGAAAGACCAAGCGACGAACGAAGGGGGCGAACGATGAGCGAGCAGTCGAAGCGTATGCTGCGTGGCGGTGCTCGCGCGGTCACCGGCGTGGCCATTATCGGAGCTTCTGTCGCTGCTGCTGCTGTGCTCGGCTCGGGCATCGTAGAGGTGCCCACCGTTGAGCGTGGTGTAGTTTCGGTCGCTGCAGACACCAGTCAGAACGCGAAGTTCTCGCTTGTGTGCACGGGCGCGTTCGCTGAGCTTGGTGCCGACCCCTCGCGCCCCACGGCGGCGATTCCGAGCGGCACCGCAGCGGCGGTCGTCACAGGCACCCCGCTCGAGCAGAGCGAGCTGGCGCGCGAGATTGCAGACGGCACCGCGCCGCTCGTGGTTGATGGTGCCGCCGACGAGACACTCGCCGCCGCCCAGGTGCAGCAGGTCGAGACCACGACGCTGCGCGGCCTCGCCGCCTCAAGCTGCGCCGAACCCGTGCACGAGCAGTGGCTTGTGGGCGGCGGCACCACGCTTGGCCAATCGGTAACGCTCGTGCTCGGCAACCCATTCGAGGTGCCCGCAACAGTGCAAGTCACGCTGTTTGATGCAAACGGCAAGGTCGACTCCTCGCGCACTACCGGCGTGCTCGTGCCCGCAAATTCGCAGCGCATCGTCTCGCTCGGCGGATACGCCCCCGAACGCGAGAGTCTCGCGGCGCGGGTCGAGAGCACCGGTGCTGCGGTGACCGCGTCGCTCGGCATCTCGCAGACCATCGACATCCGCTCGTTCTCGGTCGACACCGTGACCAGGCAGCTCGCCCCCGCGACCTCGATCGTCATTCCCGGCGTCACGAACTTCAGCTCAGACGAGCACGTGCACGACGGCGCAGCGCCAGACGCCGACCCATACCCGGTGCAAGTGCGGGTGCTGGCGCCAGAAGCGAGCGGCACCGCAACGGTGAGCGCGATGAAGGCTGATGGATCCTCGCAGAGCCTCGGCACCATCAAATTCGAAGCCGGCGCGGTCACCGAACTCGAGGTGCCAACCTGGCCGAAAGATGCCCAGGCCATTGCGATCGAAGCGACTGCGCCCGTGATCGCGGGAGCGCTCGGCACCGCCGATGCGCCGCCGTCACACGATAACGCGTGGTTTGCCCCGGCCGCACCGCTGCCCGCCGACACGCGGGTGGGTGCTTCGGTGGTGCTCGGTGGCAAGCTGGTGCTCGCAAACACGGGCGGCGCCGATGCGACGGTGACCCTCGAGATTGAGGGCGACCCCAAGAAGCAGACGGTCACGGTGCCCGCGGGCGCCGCAATGCCCGTCGCCGCGACCGGGCAGGTCTGGGTGACCAGCTCGCAGCCCATTTCTGCGGGGGTGAGGGTGGCGAGCGGTGCGAACCTGGCGGGCTACCCGGTGCTTGCCCCGATTGAGCGCCGCGCTGCGGTCACCGTGTTTCCGCGCTAAACCGGTCAGCATATTGGGCGAGGATCAGCACCCCGGCGACGGCCGCATCGATGCGCGCCTCTGTGCCAGGGTGGGCTGCGGCCGGGTAGCGGTGCACACGCTTACCGCTGACTACACCGATCGGCTGATGGCGGTGGGGCCGCTGAGCCCCGAGCGCACCCCGCCCGCGCTCGACCTGTGCGAGCGGCACAGTGAGGCGCTGACCCCGCCAGAGGGCTGGCGGCTCATGCGGCACGACCCTCTGCGCGAGAGCTGATCCTCGGCCCAAGCTGGCTAGGGTGCGTCTCCCAAATCAATCCGTGCTGCGGTGCAGCCGAAGGCCGCGCTCGTTGCGTTGTCGTCGTTGGCTTCTGACGCAGTAGCGTCACCGCTTCCCGCGCAGAACGCGATGCGTTCTGCGTGGTGCGGTCGGCGCCAGCAAAGCCTTCCTCCTCCGCCTTGCGATCACAGTCTTCGGCCGCATCCTCGCCACGAACCGATTTGGGAGACGCACCCTAGATGCGCCCTTCCGTGAAATTCGGGTCACAAAAACACGGTCAAACTGCCGTTGCACCAGCCAATTGTGACCCGAATTCTTTGTTGGGGGTTGGGGGGGGGGAGCTTGCGGGTTGAGAGGGGGGATTGGGAGTGAGGTTGTGAAGGGGGGGGATGGGATGAGGGTCAGGACGGGCTGGTTCTGGCGCCGCGTAGACTGGGTGCGTGTTCGGTAGAGAGAAGAAGTCGAGGGTAGAGCCACCCGCGCGGCCCAT
The DNA here is from genome assembly GCA_020161315.1 of Actinomycetota bacterium. Taxonomy (GTDB): domain Bacteria; phylum Actinomycetota; class Actinomycetes; order Actinomycetales; family Microbacteriaceae; genus Leucobacter. Next base: position 65,645 of record JAIUOH010000004.1, read on the forward strand.
GCGTCGCCACGGGCGCAGGCCCATTCGTTCTTCGATGACCGGGCCCCAGCTGCCAAACCCCGACGCCAGGGTTGCCCGCTTCGAGCTGGCAGCGCGGGCCGCGCTTGAGGTGCTGCGGCACGAGGTTGGCAACGATCTGCGCGGGGTGCGCATTGGCTTCGCGACCGCGCCTATGGGCGTTGGCACGAGCGAACAACCACTGTTCTATTCGATCGATCGCGCCGAGCGCACCATTGTGCTCTACCGCATGCCGATCCAGCGTGCGAAGGGGCTGCACGTCGATGATGACGAGCACCGGCGCCTCTTCATTGGGCACTGCGTGCATCGCGCGGTGTGCGAGTACCTGGGGCGCGCGCCGTGGGAGATCGCCTCGGGGCGCTTCGATCACTTCTAGGCCGCCCCACCCTTGCACCTCGCCGCAAGTCGTCGCAAATGGGGGTTTGGGGAGTTGTGAGGCCCCACTTTGCGACGACTTGCCCGGAGGAAGTGGGGTTGCCGGGCGAGCGGAGGGGAACGCGGGCGCGTGGCCCACCGGCCGAGCCCTTCGACAAGCTCGATGACCGGGCAAACGCGCTCGATATCACCAGCCTGCGCGGCGAACCCAGCTGGCTCGGCCATAATGGGAGCATGAGCGCACGCATTCTGGTGGTTGACGACGACCGCGCGCTGTCCGAGATGCTCGGTATGGTGCTGCAGGGTGAGGGTTTTGAGACCGTATTTGCAGCCGACGGACCATCGGCGGTTGAGAAGTTTCGTGAGTCGAGGCCAGACCTCGTGCTGCTCGACCTGATGCTGCCCGGCATGGACGGCATCGAGGTCTGCACTCACATTCGCGCAGAGTCGGGCGTGCCAGTCATCATGCTGACCGCGCGCAGCGATACCGGCGACGTCGTGCGTGGCCTTGAGGCCGGCGCCGACGACTACGTGGTGAAGCCGTTCAACCCTGTCGAGCTGATCGCCCGCGTGCGTGCGCGCCTGCGCGAGCCAAAGCAAGAGGCAGGCGAGAAGCTGCGGGTCGGCGACATCGACATCGACGTCACGGGGCACGAAGTGCGTCGGGGCGACCAGGTGGTCTCGCTGACGCCGCTCGAGTTCGATCTTTTGGTGATCCTCGCCCGAAAACCACAACAGGTGTTTACGCGCGAGGTGCTGCTCGAGAAGGTGTGGGGTTACCAGTACAAGGCTGACACTCGCCTCGTCAACGTGCACGTGCAGCGGCTGCGCGCCAAGATTGAGCGCGATCCCGACCACCCGACCATTGTGAGCACCGTTCGCGGCGTGGGTTACCGCGCCGGTGCCCCCACGGAGTAGCCGTTTTGTCGACCGCTCAGAGGCACGGTCGATCACCGTTCGGGCTGTGGTTGCGCCGCATGCGGGTGCGGTGGATCCGCGCAACGCTGCCCGTGCTCGGCCCGCTGCGGGCGGCCTGGGCAAGTTCGCTGAGGCTTCGCACCATGGCGATCACTGGCGTCATCGCAATCACGATGGTGTCGATCATGGGCGCGCTCGTGCTCGACCGTATCAGCACCGACCTGTACTCGTCGAAGCGCGACCAGGCGCTGCAGGACTCTGCTCGCGCGACCCTTGCCGCCCAAGAGCAGCTTGACGCGTCCGACGCGTCTGACATCGGCGCACTCAACGCGCTCGCCGGGTCGGTGCGCAGCACCGTGCAGGGCACCTCGGCGAGCCAGCTGATTTACGTGCGCAGACAGGTGAACCAGCCGGCCTCGCCGATTGCGCCCGACGACGCCGGTACCTCGCAGCAGATACGCGACGTCATCTCTGCCGACCTGAGCGAGGCGCTGCTTGAGGGGCAGGCGCCGCAGTACTGGCAATCGGTGCGCTTGGTCGACGACGAGGGCAAGGCGGTGCCGGGCGTGCTCGTCGCCTCGACCATCGTGTTTCCGTCGGGGGCCGGTAGCTACGACCTGTTCATCGGCTACAGCTTCGCCGATGTTGCCAGGAGTATTGAGTTCATCACCCGAGCCCTCATCATCATGGCGCTGCTGCTCTTGCTGCTGCTCGCCGTGCTGGTCTGGGTGATCTCGAGCCTGGTGTTTCGCCCAATTCGTGCCGCCGCCTCTGCCAGCCATCGGCTCGCCGCGGGCGAGACAGACGCGCGCATTCCGCTGCAGGCCGACAAACACTTCGACGAGCTCTCAAACAACTTCAACCACATGGCAGACACGCTGCAGGCGCGCATCGATGAGCTCGATCAACTCTCGACCATGCAGCAGCGCTTCGTGTCAGACGTGTCGCACGAGCTGCGCACGCCGCTCACCACGATTCGCCTCGCGGCCGAGGTGCTGCGCAGCCAGGTCACCGACGAAGATTCGAGCGCGGCTCGGCCGGTGCAAGTGTTGAACGATCAGGTTGACCGCTTTGAGTCGCTGCTCGCCGACCTGCTCGAGATCTCGCGCTACGACGCTGGCCCGGTGACCCTTGAGACCGAGCCCACAAACCTCGTAGTGCTTTCTGAGCAGGTGGTCGAGGGGTTGCGGCCGCTCTCGCCCGGCATCATCGAGCTGCGCCCCCTCGGTGGCTTCAGCCCGATTGACGTTGACGCGAGGCGCATCAGGCGCATCGTCTCGAATCTGGTGGGCAACGCGATTGAGCACGGCGAGAGCAGACCCATCGTGGTGACGATCGACTCGAACGCCTCGGCCATTGCCATTGGGGTGCGCGACTGGGGCGTCGGCATGAAGCCCGAAGACACGCAGCACGTCTTTGACCGCTTCTGGCGAGCCGACCCCTCGCGCAAACGCACGCTCGGCGGTACGGGCCTCGGCCTCGCGATCGCCCGCGAAGACGCCGCGGTGCATGGCGGCCTGCTCGAGGTGTGGTCGCGTCTTGGTGAGGGCAGCAACTTTCGGCTGACCCTGCCTCGCGGCGACGACACGAACTCGTTTGTGTCGCCCGTGCCGCTCGTGCCCGACGACGTCACACCCGACGAGGGCGACCCAGAGGTGACCGGCGGCTGGTTGCGCAGGCCGGGGCGCCGCGTGCGAAGGGAGCGAAACAAATGAGACGCAAGATCCTCTCCCTGCTCGCTGCTTCTTGTGCTGCGCTCTCGCTCGCCGCTTGCGATGCGGTGCCAGACTCTGGCCCGGTACGCGAGGGGCTGCCCAATCTTGCCCAGGCAGAGCGCGGGGTCTTCATCAACCCGCAGGGCCCGGCCAAGGACGCCGACCCCGAGTCGATTGTGCGCGGCTTTGTGCGCGCTGCCTCTTCCAACCTGAACGACTACGAAATCGCGCGGCAGTTTCTCGCGCCGACCTACGCCGATCAGTGGGATCCGAGCTCGGGTGCGCTGATCTATGATGGGGCACCGGTGTTTGACGCGAAGGACGAGGGCGTCGCTGGCCTCTCCGTGCACGCGGCGGGAGTGCTCGACGCGGGCGGCACCCTCAAGCTTGCCGGGCCCGACACAATGACCGATGTGCGGTTTGAGCTTGCGAAGGTCAGAGGGGAGTGGCGCATTGCCTCTGCCCCCAACGGCATCATCATCGATCGCAGCAACTTCTCGTCGGTGTGGGAGACCCGTCAGCTCTATTTCTTGAGCCCAGACCAGCGGCTCGTCTCTGAGCTGCGCTGGATGATCACAGACCGCTCGTCGCTGCCCTCGCAGATGGTGACGCAGATTGTTCAAAGGCTGCTCGGTGGCCCCTCTGCAGCGATGGCCGGGGCGATTGGCACGGCGTTTCCGGCGGGCACCACGCTCACCAGTCTCGCGGTGCCGGTCGTTGACGGCACCGCCGTGATCGACCTCTCAACCGAGATCTTTGACGCCGATGAGACGGCGATGAGCGCCATCAAGCGGCAGCTCGCAGTGAGCCTGCAGGGCCTGCCCGGGGTCGTTCGCTTTCAGATCACCGCGAGCGGCAGCGTGCTCGGTGGCGGCGACGTCGCCGCGAGCGAAGACGCCTCTGCGAGTGATTTTCAGCGCGTGGTGCTGCTGAAAGATGACGACTTCGGTGCCTCTGTTGGAGACTCGCTGAGCGCGCTTCCGGGGGTGAGTGAGCAGGTCGTCGCGCTTTCGCCAACCGCGGTCTCGGTCGCTGTCGATCTCGGCGCGGCCGCCGTGCAGCACGCGGGCGGCGTGAGCTGGGTAGCTGACGGGCAGAGCGTAGTGATCGACAATCGGCAGGGCCTGCTACCGCCGAGCCTTGACCCGCTCGGCTACATCTGGTCGTACTCATCGAGCGAACCGGGCGAGATGCTCGTGACCAAACCCGGTGCGAGCCGCACAGAGCTCGAACCGAGCTGGCTCGGGTCACTCAAGGTCAAGACCATGCGCGTATCGACCGGCGGCAACCGCCTCGCCGTGCTCGTGAGCAGTGATGGCGCGAGCGAGGTGTGGGTAGCCGGCATCATTCGCGACGAGAAGGGCGCCCCAGTGGGACTCACCGAGGCAACCACGGTGCCACTGCAAGAGCCCGGTGCGCCGATCGATCTCGACTGGATCGGCGACAACCGCTTCGTGCTGCTCAGCGAGACCGGCTTGCTCGGCGGCTCAGCCAAGATCACCGTTGGCGAGGTCAGCGGTCGCTTTCCGATCGCGTCGGGATCGGTTTCTGGCGGGCTTTCGATCAGTGCGGGCGGCTCTAGCCGCTCCATGCTGCGGGTGCTCGACGATCAGCACCGCATGTTCAAGCCGCAAGGCTCGGGCTGGCAGCAGCTCATGGCCGACGTCGATCTCATCGCGAAGTTGGGGTAGTTTGCCGGGTGCGGCCGGGTAGTCGCGACTTGTTTTACACAGGGGCGAGGATCGCGACCGCTCCTACAACTTCTGTGAGTAACTGCTCGGCGGTCGCTTGCGGGGTGCAGACTCTGGTGCATGAACATAATGCGCCTAATGCACGTTGTGCGAGAACTCTGGGGTGACCTCACCGCGCTTGTTTGGCCGTGCGTCTGCCTCGTCTGTGGCGCCCCCAATCGTGAGTTGTGCAGCGCGTGCCGTGCCGAGGTGCGGGCGACGGCCGGCGGGGCTCAGCTGATGCGCTCGCCGAGCGTGGGTGAGGCGTGGGCGTACGGCAGCTACGAGGGGGTGCTGCGGGCGCTGCTCGTGGCCTACAAGCACGGCGGCAGGGTGAGGCTTGCGGGGCCGCTGGGCGAGCTGCTCAGCGGACCGCTCGCCGCGGCACTGCAACTGCGGCGAGCTCGTGCACCGGCGCTCATTGTGACGGCACCTTCGAGGGCGGCGCGTGTGCGGCAGCGCGGCTACCGACATGTCGACCTGCTGGTGCGCCGGGCACTGCGGTGCTTGGGGGAGAGTGGGGGTGAGCGCAGTGGCGCAGGCCCCTACCTCGTGGTTGGAGCATTAGAGTCGCTGCCGGGCCGCACCGGTCAGGTGGGCCTGCGAGCTGGTGAGCGTGCACGCAACGCCGCACTCGTGCGGGTGCCGTGGCACATGCGTGGCCGCCTGCGCGGTCGAGAAGTGGTGCTGATCGATGACATCGTCACCACCGGTGCGACGCTTGCCGGTGCCGCCGCCGCGCTCGCCGCAGCGGGTGCCGAGGTGATCGCGGTGGTGGTGCTCGCTACTGCTCAGCGGCGAGACGCAGAGCGGCTAGATGCTGAGCGTGCGCAGGGTGTTGGCGGGGGAGTTGCTGAGTGAATATGAAATGAATTGGTGAGATTCGCGGGTCCGGGTGGCAGTGAACCCTTGAACAGCGATAGGGTTCGTGAAAGGCGTAAAGGTGCGCCCGCCAATGTGGCCACCCGCCTGAACCCAAAGGAGGTCACCATGGATGTAAGCATTCGCGGCAGGGGCGTCGGAGTCACCGATCGTTTCGAGAACTATGTGGGTTCGAAGACTGAAAAAGTCGAGCACCTGCTCCCCAAAGCACAGGCGTTCGAGGTCAAGGTTTCACGCCTGAGCGATCGCAGCCCGCAGAACGGCGATCGCGTCGAGATCACGCTGATTGGCCCGGGCCCCGTGATTCGCGCAGAGAGCACGGGCAATGACAAGTACACAGCCTTCGACATCGCTTACGGCCGCGTACTTGAGCGCATTCGTCGTCTGAAGGATCGCCGCCACGACCGTCGCGGCAAGGGCCGCACCTCGCTCGGTGAGGCCGCCGCTGAAGACTTCAGCGTGGTCGACATCGCGCCGGCGCCGCTCGAGACGATCGAGGCAGTGTCAACCGGTGCGGTGCCGGTAGTCGCCGAAGAGGCGAGCGAAGAGCAGTACAACCCGGTTGTGATTCGCCAGAAGGAGTTTCCGGCAGGGCGCTTCTCGACCGACGAAGCGGTCGACCAGATGGAGCTCGTCGGCCACGACTTCTTCCTCTTCATTGAGCACGAGACAGGTAAGCCGAGCGTGGTCTATCGCCGCAAGGGATGGAACTACGGCGTGATCTCGCTGTCTGATGACTAACTGGTCGCTGGGCATCTCGATAAGGGTTCCTGAGCCTGTCGAAGGGCTCGATGACAGGTGGGGCTTGATGACCGGCTAATCCGCCGGTCGAGTTTGTCGAGACCAAGGGTTGTGGGTGGGCGCCCGGGTAGGGGCGCCCACCCACAACCATGTCTGCGGGGTGAGGCTGATCCTCGTGCCTTAAATTCAGAGGAATCGCCCCGGCCAGGCTTGCTAAGCTGGGGCGTTGTCACAATTTGGCAACAGTAAGCACGGCGCGCTCGCGGCTCAGCCGCAAAGATGCACCCCGTACAACCCCAGGAGACACGACGTGGCGACAGTCCTCGAACGAGTCCTTCGCGTAGGCGAGGGTCGCACCCTGAAGAAGCTTGAGCGTCTGGCAAAGACAGTCGCGGCAATCGAGCCAACCTTCGAGCAGCTGAGCGATGAAGAGCTGCGCGGTGAGACCGAAGAGTTTCGCGAGCGACTCGCTAATGGCGAGACCCTCGATGACCTGCTGCCCGAGGCGTTTGCCGCAGTTCGCGAAGCCGCGAAGCGCACCATTGGCCTGCGCCCGTTCGACGTGCAGGTGATGGGTGGGGCAAACCTGCACCTTGGCAACATCAGTGAGATGAAGACCGGTGAGGGCAAGACCCTCGTCGCCACGATGCCCGCGTACCTCAACGCGCTAGCGGGCAAGGGCGTGCACATCGTCACAGTGAACGATTACCTTGCGAGCTACCAAAGCGAGCTCATGGGTCGCGTCTTCCGCGCGCTCGGCATGACGACTGGCTGCATCATCGCCGGGCAGAACCCGGCTGAGCGTCGCAAGCAGTACGACGCAGACATCACCTACGGCACGAACAATGAGTTCGGCTTCGACTACCTGCGCGACAACATGGCAGGCACCGCAGCCGACCGTGTGCAGCGCGGCCACTTCTTTGCCGTCATCGACGAGGTCGACTCGATTCTGATCGACGAGGCCCGCACGCCGCTCATCATCTCGGGGCCCGCCTCGGGCGACGCGAACCGCTGGTTCGCAGAGTTCGCGCGCATCGCAAAGACTCTCGAGGTCGACGTCGACTATGAGGTCGACGAGAAGAAGCGCACCATCGGTGTGCTTGAGCCCGGCATCGAGAAGGTCGAAGACTACCTGGGCATCACCAACCTCTACGAGTCAGTGAACACCCCGCTGATCTCGTTCCTCAACAACAGCATCAAGGCGCGCGCCCTGTTTACCCGCGACAAGGACTACGTCGTGCTCAACGGCGAGGTGCTGATCGTCGACGAGCACACCGGCCGCATCTTGGCCGGCCGCCGCTACAACGAGGGCATGCACCAGGCCATCGAGGCTAAAGAAGGCGTGCAGGTCAAGGCCGAGAACCAGATGCTCGCGACCGTGACCCTGCAGAACTACTTCCGCCTCTACGCGAAACTCTCGGGAATGACCGGTACGGCCGAGACCGAGGCCGGCGAGTTCATGTCGACCTACAAGCTTGGCGTCGTGCCGATTCCCACGAACCGCCCGATGCAGCGCAAGGATCAGCCCGACCTCGTCTACAAGAACGAAGAGGCGAAGTTCGTGCAGGCCGTGGCAGACATCGCCGAGCGCCACGAGAAGGGGCAGCCCGTGCTCGTCGGCACCACCAGCGTCGAGAAGAGCGAGTACATCTCGCGCCTGCTCGCGAAGGCTGGCGTGCGCCACGAGGTGCTCAACGCTAAGAACCACGCGCGTGAGGCCTCGATCATCGCGCAAGCAGGCCGTCTCGGCGGCGTGACCGTCGCCACCAACATGGCGGGTCGCGGTACCGACATCATGCTCGGCGGCAACGCCGAGTTCCTTGCGGTGCAGGAAATGACGAGCCGCGGCTTCTCGACCGAAGACGATCCCGAAGCCTACGAGGCCGAGTGGCCGGCAGTGTTTGCCGCGGTGAAAGAGGCCGTTGCAACCGAGGCCGAAAAGGTTATCGACGCCGGCGGTCTCTACGTGCTCGGCACCGAACGCCACGAGTCGCGCCGCATCGACAACCAGCTGCGCGGCCGCTCAGGCCGACAGGGCGACCCCGGCGAGAGCCGCTTCTACCTGTCACTGACCGACGACCTGATGCGCCTTTTCAACTCGGGCGCCGCCGCGGCTCTCATGAACCGCGCAAGTTTTCCCGACGACCTCGCCATCGAGTCGAAGGTCGTCACCCGCGCGATTCAGAGCGCGCAGAGCCAGGTTGAGCAGCGCAACAGCGAGATTCGCAAGAACGTGCTGAAGTATGACGACGTGCTCGACCGCCAGCGCAAGGCGATCTACACGGATCGCGCGCAGATCCTCGACGGCGAAGACATTGAAGCGCGAGTCGACGTGTTCCGTGAGCAGGTTATTGCCGCGATCCTCGACTCGCATGATAACGGTGACTGGGATCTCGACTCGCTCTGGAACGACCTGAAGCAGATCTACCCGATCAGCATCACTCCCGACGAGATCGTTGCCGAGGCCGGCGGTAAGGGCGTGACTCGCGACTTCTTGAATCGCGAGATCATGTCTGATGCCGAGCTGGCCTACGAGAAGCGCGAAGAGGCGCTCGGCACAGACGCAATGCGCGAGCTCGAGCGTCGCGTGGTGCTGACCGCGATCGACCGCCGCTGGCGCGACCACCTCTACGAGATGGAATACCTCAAGGAGGGCATCGGCCTGCGCGCGATGGCGCAGCGCGACCCGCTCGTCGAGTACCAGCGCGAGGGCTTCGTGCTCTTCCAGAGCACCATGGGCCAGATTAAAGAAGAATCGCTCGGCATGCTCTACAACCTTGAGGTGCAGGTGCGCCCCGCAGAGGGCCCCGAAGACCACGTGCACCTTGAGGGCGGCGGGCTCGAAGAAGAAAAGAGCGTCGACGACTCGAACTTCAGCTACACCGCTCCGAGCGAAGACGGTGGCGCGACCGTGAGCGGTGGTGCAGCGAAGGCTGGCAAGAGCGGCAACCCCGCGAAGAGCGGCAAGAAGGCGAAGGCCTCTGCCGCTTCGGCTGCCGCCCAGCAGGCTGCTCCGGCGAAGGCCGCGAAGGCAGAGCCGGCCGCACGCGGTGCCTTCGGTCAGCAGGTTGAGGGCGAACAGCCCGACACCACGAACCGCGCAGAGCGACGCAAGAAGAAGTAGTGGCCTTCACGGCGGGGTGATTCCTGTCGCCACACGAATTCAAACGTGCCTTCGGGCTTATACGGAGATCTAATGAACGAGAAACTCACCAAGAACCAGCGCCGCGAGCAGGCGCGCGAGCAGGCGCGCGTTGCGCGTGCCGCCGAGAAGAAGCGCGAGAAGCGCAACCGCCTGTTCTTACAGGGCGGCATCGCGCTGGTCGTGATCGCTGTGCTCGGCGTCGTGGCGCTCGTGCTCACGCAGAGCATGAAGCCCGCTGGCCCAGGCCCCCTCAACATGGTCTCGGGTGGCGTGACCTTCACCAAAGACCTTGAGGTCGTAAAGACTGCAGCGTTGAAAGACGGCCAGGCGCGTAAGGCACCAGAGCAGGATTGGACCAAGGCTCCGGTCGACGTCACCGTGTACGTCGACTACATGTGCCCCGCCTGCGGCAACTTCGAGCAGCAGAACGGCACCATGCTCGAGCAGTACGTGGGTGCCGGTGATGTGAACCTCACCGTCTTCCCGATCAACTTCCTCGACGAGCAGTCGCTCGGCACGAAGTACTCGACCCGCGCGGCAAATGCGTTTAGCTGCCTGGTCGAGCAGCAGCCAGAGAGCGCGTTCGCGTTCCACAACCGCTTGCTCAGCAAAGAGGTGCAGCCTGGCGAGGGCACGACCGGTCTCACCGACGACCAGCTCGCAGAGAACGCAGCGGCAGCTGGCGCTGACGCGAACGTTGAGTTCAAGCAGTGCGTGAAGGACCAGCCCTTCGCGTCGTTCATCAGCTCGAACTACAAGTCGGTTTCTGAGGTTGGCATTCAGGGCCTCGCCAAGGGCGCGCAGCTGATGAACCCGCGCACCAACGAGCTTGTGCCTGCTGATGAGCCGCAGCGTCTCATGAGCACCCCGACCGTGATCGTCAACGGCCAGCAGTGGGTTGAAGGCCGCGACGGATCGCTCGAGGAGTACATCTTGAAGATCAAGAGCGACCTCGACGGCAGCGCCGACAAGAAGAAGCAAGAGACCGAAGAGTCTGCAGGCTAAGTCTACTTCTCTGACTGCGGTTTGCGCCGCTTGCTTCGCTCGCCAGGGGGTCGCCCTGCGAGCGAAGCAAGCGAAAAACCGGTAGTCTCTTCTGGGTGGTCGATTTCGATCGGTCATCACGCCTCCTTAGCTCATCTGGTAGAGCAGCGGCCTTGTAAACCGCAGGTGGTCGGTTCGAGTCCGACAGGGGGCTCAAAATTCAGGACGCAAAGCATCGCTTTGCGTATTTTGTGCCCGCGAGCCCACTGGCTCGCCGCGCAAAAGGCCCGCTTCGGCGGGCCTTTTGCTTTGCTCGCCCGCTGTCGGACCCTAAACCGATCCGCTCCTGGGGCCCAGCTGGCCCTCTGCGCAGCCCCTCTCATCAAGTTCGGGTCACAAAAGCCCGGTGCGCGGGCCTTGAAACCGGCCATTTGTGACCCGAATTTTGGGGAGTGGGATCGGGGTCGGCTGGGGAATGGGGGGAGTGGGATCGGTTGGGTCGTGGGTCGTGGGTCGTGGGTCTGGGCTTGGGTTTGCGTTGGGTCAGGGATCGTCGGGCGGGGATCGGGATCGGGATCGGTTGGGCCGGGCGCCGTGGATCGTAGCCGAGCGGCCGAGCGGCCGAGCATGCGGCGTGCGAGGATCACCCGGGCCGAGGCCGCGTGACCAAGCGAGTAGGGTAGTGGGGTGACCTCCGCCAAACCGAGCCTGCCCGTCTGGGTGGCATTGGTAGGCAGCGGCATCGCTGGCGCTCTCACCGCGGTGCAGTCGCGCATAAATGGCGGCCTCAGCCAGCACCTCGGCAACGGCTACTTCACCGCCGCGGTGTCGTTTGGGAGCGGCTTGGTGATCCTCTGCCTAGTAATCGGCCTTAGCAAGCGAGCCAAGCGCGGCTTCTCCCTCGTGAAGCAAGAGGTGCAGAGCGGGCACCTGCCTTGGTGGGCGCTTCTGAGCGGCACGTTTGGTGCCTTCTTTGTGCTCGGTCAGGGCCTCGTCGCCACTGTGCTCGGCCTCGCGCTCTTTACCGTTGGCATCGTTGCGGGCCAAGTGCTCGGCGGCCTCGTGATCGACAGAATCGGGCTCGGCCCATCTGGCAGGGTAGACCCAACGCTGCCGCGCGTCACCGGCATGGTGCTCGCCCTGCTCGCGGTTGTCTTCTCGGTGATCGCCGATCTGGCAAACCCGACGAGCGAGTCCGGGCAGATCTGGCTCATGGTGGTGCCGGTGCTCGTGGGCGCTGGCGTCTCGATGCAGTCGGCGGTCAACGGCCTGCTGCGCTCAGCCGCGCAAAGCGCCCTCACCGCAACGTTCATCAGCTTCTTGGTCGGCACGGTGATCCTCGTCGTGATCGCGGTGATCTCGGTGGCGATGCAGGGCTGGCCCACAAACTGGCCCACCCACCCGCTGTACTACGCCGGCGGATCACTCGGCATCGTGTTTATCGCGCTCGCGGCGATGCTCGTGCGCACGGCAGGGGTGCTGCTGCTCAGCATGTCGAACGTTGCGGGCCAACTGATCGCCTCGGTTGCGCTCGAGGCTGGGCTGCCGCTCGCCGGGGGCGTCAGCGCAGGCCTGCTCGCGGGCGCGGCCGTTGCGCTTGTCGCGGTGGCGATTGCCGCGATCCCGCGACGCAAGAAAGTTTCATAGCGCGGGATCGGCCAACCCGCCTGCCGGCGTGAACGCTATGCGGCTTCGTCGCTCTGTGAAAAGCTGAGCGAGAGGCTGTTCATGCAGTACCGATCACCGGTTGGCGTGCCGAAGCCGTCGGGAAACACGTGGCCGAGGTGTGAGCCGCAGCGTGCACACCGCACTTCTGTTCGGCTCATGCCGAGGCTGTTGTCTTCGAGTAGCTCGACCGCGTCGGGGTTGACGCTCTCATAGAAGCTGGGCCAGCCGCAGTGCGACTCGAACTTGGTGCCGCTCTTGAAGAGCTCGTTGCCGCAGGCGCGACAGCTGTAGACGCCGTCACCCCATTCGCCGAGCAGTTCGCCGGTACCGGCACGCTCGGTTGCCGCCTGCCGTAGAATCGCGTACTCGTCGGGGCTGAGTCGCTCGCGCCACTCGGTGTCGCTCAGCTGAAACTCGTAGTTGCCCGCCGCGCTGTTCTCGCTCATGTTTCAACAGTACGCCTGTTCTCGGGGGTGTGGGGTGCTGTTACGTGTAATTGCGGGCAGCGAGTATGCCCTGAAACCCCGAGAATCGCAGGATTTTCAAATGAGACTTGCAACATCAGATGATATTCGTCAGACTAATAGATGTGATCGAGGTTAGGTAGACCTTGGTTAGATCCGATGGGGGAGCATTGCGCCCCCATTTTGTGTGTATGTATCGACCGAGAGGTGTCGCCGTGAAGGCATTTGGTACGCGGATGCGTGGGGGAGTCGCCACGCTACTCTCTGCTGCCCTGATTGTGAGTGGGGCGCTGCTTGCTGCCCCGGCTGCGAGTGCCGAGGAGCCTGTAGCAGCTGCGCCGGTCGTTGAGACGGTTGCGACCGAGGCGCCGGCGCTTGAAGCTCCCGCCGCTGAGGCGCCCGCCGGCGATGCTGCGGGGTCGCAACCAGAGGCCACGGCAGAGAGTCCGGCAGCCCCCGAAGCCGACCTCTCTGCAGTAGTAGTGCAGAGCTCTGCCGCTGAGACCGCGTCGGTACCCGGTCTTGCTGCAGCTGTGGCGCCCGCGGTCGCTCCTGCGCAGGCACTTCAGCTTACGGTTTCGAAGACGACCGGGCTTGACTCGGCTGGCGAGACCGTGAGCGTTTCCGGTACGGGCTACAACCCAGCTCAACCCATCTACGTGTTCTACTGCGCTGATACCGCCTTGCCGGCAGACCTGTGGACGCTGGCCCTGGGGTGCCAAACTGGCGCAAAGCAGATCAACGCAGCAACATCTTCGCGGTCGCCGAAGTTCAATACGGATGGCTCGTTCACCGTTGACCTGCCGATTCGTCAGCTGAATGGGGCGGCTACCTCGGTCTACACCGCGGCAAATCACACAGGCATGACCGATCGCACACAAGATGCCAAGGTTGCGCTGAGCTTCGCAGCGCAGGGCACCGCGACCGTGACAGCTGCTTCAGAGGCTGGGTTGACCGTAACCGCCAGCCTCACCGGTGTCACCCCCGCATCGCAGCCCGCTGGCGTGCATGTGGGTGTGGTGTTGCGTGGCACCGCAGACGGCGCAGTGGAGGCTGACTTCGTGGGTGCGACTGCCTCGGTGAAGACGATTCCGGCGTCGGCTGAGTTCTCGGCAGAAGTGGTGATTCCTGCTGCGAAGCTTGATCGTACGAAGCAGTATGAGTTGGTGGTGTGGCCTCGTCGCACGAACCCGGTTGCCTCGAATATCGTGAAGGTTATTCCGTTCGATGTGGCTGCCGAGCAGTGGGGCAAGGTGTTCCCCGCACCCACTGGTCCATCAATCGTGGGCACGGTGACTGGTGCGTCGGCTGACGGTCTGACGCTTTCGGTGCAGCTCGATAACGTGACGATTCCCGCTGGCAAGTTCGGTGCGTACGTTGGCGTGATCGAAAAGGATCGCGTTGCCGAATATGGCCGTGATGCCGGTGCGGGCATGGTCGAGCACTACTTCCCGACCAAGAGTTTCGTCGACGGGTCTGCCACGGCTGTGCTCAACGTGCCAAAGGACAAGAAGGACAGCAAACAGCAGGTCATTCGCTCGCTCGATGCCTCAAAGCAGTATGTTGTGGTTTCGTGGTTTGCGCACGGATACTTGACCGATGCCTCGAAGCTTGCACAGAGCGACATCAGTGTTTCTCCTGAGCAATGGGCCTCAGTGTTTCCGACTGCAGCCCGAGTGACCGCCACGAGCTCGGTTACTGATGCCGGGCTCAATGTCAACGTCAACGCCACGAGCTTGCCTGGCAAGATCTACGCCGCACTCATCGAGCGTGGCACCGCCGCCGACATCGACATGAGCAAGTCCGACAGCTACGCGGCGTTTGCGATGCCCTTCCCGACCGTGACCGACGGTGCGGCAAGCTTCTCGCTGACCGCGCCGATGACGAAGCTCGACCGCAAGAAGCAGTACGAGGTGCTCGTGTGGAAGCAGCACTCGCTGCCCACCAGCGACAACGTCTACGGCCAGGCCGACGTTGAGGTAACGAGCAAACAGTGGGACGAACTGCAGGGCATCAAGCCCCCCGTGGTGGTGCCCCCGACTAAGCCACAGCCCACCGCACCGGGCGCGGGTTCGCTGACCTGGGGTGTTTCGTCTTCGTTCGCGAACTACGTCACGGGCACCATCGCAAAGGGTTCGATCTCGACCAGCGGCGTCGGTGGCGGCCGCGGCGGCTACGTGTTCCCTCAGGCAACCGGCAGCAGCTGGAACGCCGAGACCCGCACCGGCACCGTTCGCTACTCGGGCACCGTAACCTTCACGGGCCACAGCGGCCTGCTGAGCGAGACCTTCGCAAACCCAGTCATCACCGTCTCAAGCCCCGCCTCGGGCACCATCTCGGCCGGCGGTCAAACCTTCTCGCTCAACCTGGCAAGCGCAGGGTTCGCCGTGAACTCTGACGGCTCGGTCACCTGGAGCGGCGTCTCTGTTGGCGGCGGCATTAGCGGTGGCGACGGCGCAGGCGCGGGCGGTTCGCTCGGCATGGATTCGCTGAGCTTCACCGTTGGTTCGGCGAGCGGCATGAGCTTCGGGTCGACCTCGACGGTCTCGCCCTTCGCGAAGGCCCGCACGGCTGCAGAGAAGGCACCCGCGAGCACCGGCCTCACCGTGGTCACCCCCGGCGCAAAGCTTGTGCCCGGTGGCGAGATTGAGATCACGGCCAGCGGTTTTCAGCCGAACGAGCAGAGCATTTTGGTGGTCATGTACTCTGAACCGACAGTGCTCGATACCAATGCCAAGGCTGATAAGAACGGCGTAGTGCGTTGGATCGGTACGCTGCCGAAGGATCTCGCCGGTAAGCACACCATCACTCTGCAGGGCAGCATCAACGTGGGCCAAGAGATCACGATCGCGAAGGCCGCCGAGGTGAAGAAGAAGGCGACCACCGCTGTCGCGGCCGAGACCACCGCCCCGGTGGTGCAGGCTGCTGAGGGTAGCGACGCCAGCGGGCTCCCCGCCTGGGTGTGGTGGACGGGTGCGCTCGCGCTGCTCGTGATCGCGGGCACCGGCACTGCGCTGGTGGTCGCGCAGCGTCGCAGAGTAGACGCCCCGACACACCTCTAAGAAGTGGGACCGCCCCCGCTCCCTTCGACATGGCTCAGGGTGCGGGGGTTGCCCCTTCAAGCTTGATGGCCGGGCTCGATCAAACCGTACGCCCAAGAGAGAACGTTACGATGAAACCCATGAAACGACTTGTTACCGCTGTTGCTGCGACCGCTGTTACGGCGTCTGCCCTGCTGGTTCCCGCTACAGCACAGGCTGCGCCGATCCTCGCCACTACCGCTGCGAGCAGCAACTGTGTGGTGACCGGGGGCGAGCTGAAGTGGGGCGTGAAAGAGGGCTTTCGCTCGTACATCTCAGGCACGATCGCAAATGGGTCGTGGGAGGTCGCAGACGGCGCAAGTTACGAGACGCCGCTGTTCAGCTGGACCAACCCGACCGGGCAGATCGATGCAGAAACCGGCGAGGGCAGCATCTCATTTACCGGGTCGGTGCACTTTACCGGGCACGAGGGCGTGCTGAATCTACAGATTGCGAACCCCACGATCGTGCTGGGTGGCGACGGCACCGCGCAGCTGTTGCTCGACACGAAGAGCAACAACGCGCAGGGTGAGCTCGTCGTTGACGAGCAGCAGGCGTACCTTGGCAAAGTTGAGGGCTTTGGGCAGCTCGACCCGGCCAGCGGCGCGATTGCGCTCGACAAGGCACCCACGGTGCTGACCTCAGACGGCGCCGCCGCGTTCGGTGACTTCTACGCGAGCGGCGATGAGCTCGACCCTGTGTCGCTCTCGCTGCAGCTGGGGCCGTGCGAGGGCACGCCGGCAAAGCCCGTTGACGCGCCAGACGAGGCCGAGGATGCCGTGGTCATCACGCAGGAGCCAGAGGCTGCGGTGCCCATTCTGCCTATCGCGATCGGTGCGATTGCGCTGATCGTGATCGCTGCCACTGCGGTCATGCTGATCGTTGGCCGCAAGAAGGGCGCAGGGCAGGGTGCTGACGGTGCGGTTGCTGGGGGCGATGAGCCCGAGGCTGACGCTGAAGGCAACGCAAGCCCTCAAGACTAAGGGCTTGCTGTCGGCCCACCTTCGGTGGGGCTAGCTTGCGCCAATGCGCACGGGGGCGCTAGGTGTGGGTATCACAAGATTACCCACACCTAGCGCCCCCTTCGTTGCTTGCTCGCCGGCGGGGTTTCTTGCCTGCCGGGTTGCGTGTCTGCTGGGGCTCAGCCGCGCAGGGGCATTACGATGCCCGCAGCCGAGCCGGGGCGTTCGATCACCTCGACGGGCGTGCGATACACATCGCTCACGGTCTCGGCCGTGAGCACTTCGGCCGGGGTGCCGCAGGCGAATACTCGGCCCTCGCGCAGTAGCGCAATGCGGTCTGCGTAGGCAGCCGCCAAGTTCAGATCGTGCAGCACGACGAGCACCGCGTCGCCCGCAGCAGCGCGCTCGCGCGTCAGCTGTAGCAGCGTCTCTTGGTGCCCAAGATCGAGCGCGGCGGTCGGTTCGTCGAGCATCAGCACGCCGGTGCGACCTGCCACCACGCGGGCGAAGCCCACGCGGGCGCGCTCACCGCCCGAGAGCGAGGGCACGCGGCGGTTGCCGAGGTGCGCAATGTCTGCGGCGGCAATCGCCTCAGCGATCGCCTCGTTGTCGTCGTCTTCGAGCGGGGTGCGCCGCCAGGGCGCGCGCCCCATCTCAACCACCTGATGCACCGTAAACGGAAACATGATCTGGTTGTCTTGCAGCAGCACGCTACGGCGGCGGGCGAGCTCGGGCAGCGACCAGTCGCCAATCGAGCGGCCGCGAAACTCCACGTCGCCACCATCGGGCGCGGTGTCACCAGAGAGCACACCGAGCAGCGTCGACTTGCCGGCGCCATTTGGCCCGAGCAGCGCGAGCACCTCGCCCGCATGCACCTCGATCGACACATCGTCGAGCAGCTTACGGCCGCCGCGCACCAGGGTGATGCCGCGCGCAGAAGCGACGACCGTGCCAGCCGGGGCGCGATCCACCGCCACAAATTTCTGAGCTGCCATGGTTACCCCCACCCTCCGGCACGCTTGCGCGTGCGGCGCAGCAGCCAGAAGAAGAACGGGCCGCCCACGAGCGAGGTCAGCATGCCGATCGGCAGGTCTGCCATGGGCACGAGCGTGCGCGCGCCGAGATCTGCGAGGGTGAGCAGCAGTGCGCCGCCGAGCGCGCTCGCAGTGACGAGCGGCAGGTGCGCCGGGCCGAGAATCATGCGCATGAGGTGTGGAATCACGAGGCCCACGAACGCGATGATGCCCGCGAACGCGACCGAGGCGCCGACGAGCAGGGCAACCAGCACTATGACACCGATGCGCAGCGCCTCAACGTTCACACCGAGGTGGCGCGCGTTGCGCTCGCCGAGTGCGAGCAGGTCGAGCTTGCGGGCGACGAGGTAGGCGGCGATCATGCCGATCGCGAGAATCGGTGCGACGATCGCGATCTGACTCCAACGCGAGCCCGCGAGGCTGCCGAGCTGCCAGAACACGATCTGCTCGCGCGACTGCGTATCGCCCAGGAATGTCAGCAGGGCGATTGCGGCGCCGGCGATCGCATTAATCGCGATGCCGGTGAGCACCAGGGTAACGACCTCGGTGCGGCCCTCGGCGCGGCTCATGAAGTAGACGAGCAACGTCGCGACAAGGCCCGCGGCGAAGGCGAGCACGGCAGTGGTCCACTGGCCGAAGAGGGTGAGGCCGAACACGATCGAGAGACCCGCGCCGACCGCGGCGCCCGACGAGATGCCGATGACGCCGGGCTCTGCGAGTGGGTTGCCGAAGATCGCCTGCATGAGCAGGCCTGAGATCGCAAGGCCAGCGCCCACGAGCGCGGCCATGGCTACGCGCGGAAAGCGGATCGCCCAGAGCGTCTGATCGCCCGCCGCGTGCGAGGGGAGCGGCAGCCACTCGATGCCGATCTTGTGCAGCAGCGAGCCCAGCACCTCTTGCGGCGGAATCGCCAACTGGCCGGTGCCCGCCGATGCGAGTAGCGCAAACGCGAGCGCGAGCGAGAGGGCGATAAAGAGTACGCCCTTGGTCGTGCGCAGCGATGACGGTGTCGAGGCTGAGTTTTTCATGTTGTTCCGAGGATCCATCTTATCTCTTCGGCTACGCTTAGTAACATCTGATGAAAGGTTCTCTGAGGTGCTTCACATGCGAACTTCTGCGCCGCGACGCCGGATTGCGCTCGCTGCGGCGGCCGTAACGGCTGCCGCGCTGCTGCTCACCGGATGCCAGACGGCTGGCCCGGCGGGCTCTGCGAACGTTGCCGAGGCTTCCGAGCTGCCCCCGATCTCTTCGCTGACCCCCATCGCAGACCCGACTGCATGGGAGGGTCCGACCACTGCCGTGATCGGGGGGCCGAGCCTCGAGCCGGTGGCTGATCACCCAGAAGCGCAGCTGCCCGCGACCGTCATCTCACACGACGTGACGGGCGACCGCGAGGTGCAGGTCACCGACACCTCGCGCCTGCTTGCGCTGTCAATTACCGGTACCATCGCCGAGTTGGTCGACGCGTACGGCCTCGCCGACAACCTGGTAGGTCGCGATATTTCTACCCAGATTCCTGGTTACGAGGATCTGCCGGTCGTCACTAAAGAGGGTCACTCGATCGATGCTGAGGGTGTGCTCGCGCTGAACCCGACCCTCATCATCACCGATGGCTCGATCGGCCCCACCGACGTGGTGCTGCAGCTGCGCGATGCGGGCATTCAGGTGGTCACTGTGTCGCGTGCGACGAACCCCGAGGGCACCTATGAGCTCGCTCGCGAGGTGGCCGCCGCGCTCGGCGTTGCCCCGCTCGCTGACACGCTCAACGAGCAGCTGAAACAGGCGATTGCCGCGAAGGAAACCGAGATCGCGAAGTTGCTGCCCGCCGACCCGAAGCTTAGACCGCGCGTCGCGTTTCTCTACATTCGAGGCTCGGCCGGGGTCTACTACCTCTTTGGCGAGGGCAGCGGCATTGACTCGATGATCACCTCGCTTGGCGCGATCGACGTTGCGAAAGAGATCGGGTGGGTCGGCGAGAAGCCACTCACCGATGAGGCGCTCGTGTCGCTGAACCCCGACGTGCTACTCGTGATGACCGACGGGCTTGCGAGCGCTGGTGGCGTCGACGGGCTGATCGAGGCCCAGCCGAGCATCGCGCTCACCAACGCGGGCAAGCACCGCCGTGTGGTCGATGTGCCTGACACGCTGATCTTCGCGGGTGGCACGCGCATCCCCGATGTGCTCGACGGGCTCGCTCGCGCTATTTATGCACCAAACTCGCTATAGGCGATGCATCGCATCGCCGCGGTTTGGTGCTTGCCCACGGGCAAGCCGACGCGGGAACTGCGGAGGGACTCGCTATAGGCGATGCATCGCATCGCTGTGGTTTGGTGCTTGCTCACGGGCAAGCCGACGTGGGAACCGCGGAGGGGCTCGCTTTAAGCGACCGAACCCCTCGCGGCGCGGATCGCACTCAGCTTGGCGCGTGTACTCTTAAGTGCACGTAATTTCGACGCTGTGTACAGATTGCTCATTGAGTGGGGGAGGGCGCGTGGCCGAAGAGCACGAGACACGAGTTGCTGCGCGCGAAGCTCGCGCGAAAGCCGAGTCGCAGCGCACTCAGCCCGCTGGTGATCGTTTTGACGCGCTCGCGAAGAGCAACCGCGTCGGAGCGCACCGCGTCATTGGTGCCCCTCGCCGCTTCTGGATCTACCTGGTGAGCGCCCTTGTCGGCATTGCATTGCTCACGGGCGTGGGCATTATCGCGCTGCAGGTGACCGGGGCAAGTCTTCAGAACGTCACCGGCTCAGGCACCGGGTCTGAGTCGAAGCCGACATCGAAGCCAGCCTCGGTAAAGGCTGAGCTCGACCCCACCGCGCCGGTTGTGGTGCTGAACGGTACGGGCATGAGCGGCTTCGAGTCGATCGTCGATGGCGTGATCACGCAGAACGGCTGGGGCCAGATTCTCTTTTCAGCCCCCGCCGCGTCGAGCGATGTGCAGATCTCGGCGGTGTTCTTCTCGAAGCCAGAAGACGAGCCCGCCGCGCTCGCACTTGCGAAAGAGCTCGGCGGCGTCTCAACCTTCCAAAGCTCCGACTACGACGAGTATGGCGCGAAGCTGATCGTGTTGCTCGGTTCAGATTATGCGGGCCCCGGCAGTGACCAGCTCGTCTTGCCAGAGGCAGCTGCCCAGTAACGTTTTGCGTGGGATCGGCGGGGCCTACCGTCGCACCTAAAAATATGGCGCCGTGTTCGCCGCGAGCGTGCACCATTTCTTGCACTCTCAGGGTGCGAGTGCCAGAATTGCATTAGCAGTCTGGAAACCTGAGTGCTAACTACTCATGTGGGGTGCCGCATCACTGTGGCGCCGCAACACCAACTATGTCCCAGGAGGACGCACACATGGCAAAGATCATTGCGTTTGACGAGGAAGCACGCCGCGGCCTCGAGCGCGGCCTGAACATTCTCGCTGACACCGTCAAGGTGACGCTCGGCCCGCGCGGCCGCAACGTCGTGCTCGAGAAGAAGTGGGGCGCCCCCACGATCACCAACGATGGCGTTTCAATCGCCAAGGAGATCGAGCTCGAGGACCCCTACGAGAAGATCGGCGCTGAGCTCGTCAAGGAGGTCGCAAAGAAGACCGACGACGTCGCGGGCGACGGCACCACCACCGCAACCGTGCTCGCTCAGGCACTCGTGCGCGAGGGTCTGCGCAACGTGACCGCTGGCGCTGACCCCATCGCCATCAAGAAGGGCATCGAGAAGGCTGTTGCAGCCGTCAGCGCACAGCTGCTCGAGAACGCCAAGGAGATCGAGACCACCGACGAGATCGCCGCAACCGCTTCGATCTCGGCTGCAGACGAGCAGATTGGCAAGCTCATCGCCGAGGCAATCGACAAGGTTGGCAAGGAAGGCGTCGTCACTGTTGAGGAGTCGAACACCTTCGGCACCGAGCTCGAGCTGACCGAGGGCATGCGCTTCGACAAGGGCTACCTGTCGGCATACTTCGTCACCGATGCAGACCGCCAGGAGGCAGTCTTCGAGGATCCGTACATCCTCATCGTCAACAGCAAGGTCTCGAACATCAAGGATCTGCTGCCGGTCGTTGACCCCGTAATCCAGTCGGGCAAGCAGCTGCTCATCATTGCTGAAGACGTTGAGGGCGAAGCACTCGCTACTCTCGTGCTCAACAAGATCCGCGGCATCTTCAAGTCGGCAGCTGTCAAGGCTCCAGGCTTCGGTGACCGCCGCAAGGCAATGCTGCAGGACATCGCCATTCTCACCGGTGGCACCGTCATCAGCGAAGAGGTCGGCCTCAAGCTCGAGAACGCAACCCTCGACATGCTTGGCACCGCGCGCAAGGTCATCATCACCAAGGATGAGACCACCATCGTGCAGGGCGCAGGCGAAGAAGAGGCAATCGCGGGTCGCGTGACCCAGATTCGCCGCGAGATCGAGAACACCGACAGCGACTACGACCGCGAGAAGCTGCAGGAGCGCCTCGCGAAGCTCGCTGGCGGCGTGGCAGTCATCAAGGCTGGCGCTGCAACCGAGGTTGAGCTCAAGGAACGTAAGCACCGCATCGAGGATGCCGTTCGTAACGCGAAGGCAGCCGTCGAGGAGGGCGTGCTGCCCGGTGGTGGCGTCGCGCTGATCCAGGCGGGCAAGACCGCTTTTGCTTCGCTCGAGCTCTCGGGCGACGAGGCTGTCGGCGCGAAGATCGTGCAGGCTGCCATCGAGGCACCGCTGCGTCAGATCGCGCTGAACGCTGGCCTCGAGCCTGGCGTTGTGGCAGACCGCGTGGGCAACCTGCCCAACGGCCACGGCCTGAACGCTGCAACCGGCGAGTACGGTGACCTGGTCGCACAGGGCATTCTCGACCCGGCCAAGGTGACCCGCTCGGCACTGCAGAACGCTGCGTCGATCGCTGGCCTGTTCCTGACCACCGAGGCTGTCGTCGCCGACAAGCCTGAGCCCGCTGCGGCTCCGATGGGTGACCCGTCGGGTGGCATGGACTTCTAAGCCCTCGCGCTAAAAAGGCGGGGTCGCACCTTCGGGTGCGGCCCCGCCTTTTGCGTGCGCTGATCCTCGCCTCGCGTGCGCTGCGCAGCTCGTGTGTGCCCGCTGCGCGCGCCACGCAACTCGCCCGACGTCGTAACTTCACCCCACGCAAGTCGTCGCAAAGTGGGGCCCGGAATCGTCACAAACCCCACTTTGCGACGACTTGCGGAGTGGGTTGGGGGACTGGGGTGGGGCCGGTGGGGTGGCGTGCGTGCGGTGCGGTGGGCGTGATGGGGGTGGCGCGAGTGCGGTTGGTGCCGCGGGGTGCAGTTCTGCGATGGTTAGCCGAGGCGCGGGATCGGCACAGTGTCGTCACCGAGCGGCGCCAGAGGCAGCTGCACCTTGAAGGTCGCACCCCCGCCGGGCGTTTCGTGCACGCTCACCACGCCGCCGTGCGCCGCCACGATCGACTGCACGATCGACAGCCCGAGGCCAGAGCCGCCGGTCTCGCGGTTGCGCGAGGTGTCTGCGCGCCAGAAGCGGTCGAAGATTTTCGTGCGAAACTGCTCGGGAATGCCCTCACCATGGTCGATGATCTCAAACGCAGCGCTGCCCGAATCGGCATCGGAGCTCACACGAATCTCGATGGGGCTGCCCTCGGGGCTGTACCGCAGGGCGTTGCCAATGAGGTTGGTGACCACCTGTCGCACCTTGTGCTCGTCGCCGATCACCACCGGGGCACCCGCGTCTTCAATGGCTGTCACCTCGCGATCTGGTGCCTGGGCGTGTGTGTCGAGCGCCGCGTCGCTAGCGATCTTGTTGAGTTCGAGCGGGGTGGCGTCGAGCGGGCGCCGCTCGTCGAGCCGGGCGAGTGCGAGCAGATCGTCGACGAGCGAGCCCATGCGGATGGCCTCTTTCTCGATGCGCTCCATCGCCTGGTCGAGCTGTTCGCCCGAGGTTAACCAGCCGTGACGGTACATTTCGGCGTAGCCGCGAACCGACACGAGCGGCGTGCGCAGTTCGTGGCCGGCGTCGCTGATGAAGCGGCGCATCTGCTCGATGGTGTGCTGCCGCTCTTCAAACGAGGTGTCTATTCGGTCGAGCATCACGTTGAGCGACTGCCCGAGATGGCCCACCTCGGTGTGCGGGCTGGCCACGAGTATTCGCTTTGAATAGTCACCGCGAGAAATCTCGAGTGCGGTTTGTTCTACCTCGGCAAGCGGTGCAAAGGTATTTGTGACGAGGATCCGCGTGAGCGCTGCGCCCAGCAACAACACGGCGATGCCAAAGCCCGAGAACACGAGCGCGAAGGCCGCCATGGTGCGGTTTGCCTCTGCGGTCGACAGCGAGATCAGCAGGGTGCCGCTCGGCGTGCCGCCCTGATTGGAGACGATCGGGCCGACGACGGTGTGCCAATCGATCCCATCTCTGCCCGAGATAGTGAAGACGTTGCCCACTTGCTGTGCGGCATCTTCGGGCAGAATTGTGGGCAGCTTCGGCGATAGCTCACCCTCACGCTTCTGCGTGTTGTCGCAGAGAATCTCGCCGGTGCCGTCGAGCACGGCAACGTAGTAGCGGGGGCTCGCGAACTGCACGTCTTCACACCGCAGGTCGCGGGTGTCGGCCCCCGCGCTCAGCACAAACTTCGGGTTGCTGAGCACCTGTTGCAACTCGTTGTCGAGCGTTGCAATGAGCTGCGGGCGCAGAAACGACTGCGTGCCGATGCCAGCAACGATCAACCCGAGCGACAGAATGAACACCGTCACGCCCGTGATCTTGGTGCGCAGCGAGATGTCGTTCCAGCGGGCACCGAAGCGGCTCCGGGGCGCGGTGCCCTCGGAGCCGGATTCGGTGGCTTGGTAAACAGCCAACTGCTTACTTTGCGTCGGTCTTGAGCATGTAGCCGAAGCCGCGCTTCGTCTGAATCAGCGACTCTTCGGTGAGAGGGTCGAGCTTGCGGCGCAGGTAAGAGATGTACGACTCGACGATGCCTGCGTCGCCGTTGAAGTCATACTCCCAAACGTGGTCGAGAATCTGCGACTTCGAGAGCACGCGGTTTGCGTTCTGCATCAGGTAGCGCAGCAGCTTGAACTCGGTCGGGCTGAGCTCGATCGGGGTGCCGGCCACGCGCACCTCGTGGGTGTCTTGGTCGAGCACGATCGGGCCTGTCTCGAGAACGGCCTCTTCGTCTTCTTGAATGGTGCGACGAAGGATGGCCTTGATCCTCGCAATAATCTCATCGAGACTAAACGGCTTGGTGACGTAATCGTCGCCGCCAACCGTGAGGCCCATCACCTTGTCCTCGGTGTCGTCTTTCGCGGTCAAGAAAAGAATCGGCGCGGTGAAGCCGTGTGAGCGCAGTCTCTTGGTGACGCTGAAGCCGTTCATGTCGGGCAGCATGACGTCGAGAATGATGAGATCTGGCTCTTCTTCAAGAACAGCCGAGATGGTTTGCGCGCCGTTGCCGACCGCGCGCACTCCGAAGCCAGCAAAGCGCAGGCTGGTGCTGAGCAGCTCGCGAATGCTCGGCTCGTCATCGACGATGAGAATGCGGGGGCCCTTGTGCTGAGTGTTCATATTCTCAGTCTCTGAGGGTTTGCTATGAACTGGCTGAATGCCCGCAATTTGCCTCGGGGGTGGACCGCGGCGCTAGCTATTCTCGCGACCGCGCGAGAACCAGCGCCGCAACTTTTCACGCCCGTCGATGCCGAGTTTCCCGTAGACGTGCGCAAGGTGGGTCTCGACCGTTCTGGCCGAAAGTTGTAGTCGCTCGGCAACATACTTCGAGGAGTAGCCAAGTGCGGTGAACAGGGCGATCTCGCGTTCGCGACCCGTTAACTTAGAAACCGGCGGTAGCGGCATCCAGATGCCCAGCTCAGAAAGCAGTCGCTCGTCCGGGTCAGCATCGCCGCCGGGCTGCGTCATCGCCTTGATATGGGCGAGGATCGCCGGGCCCACCGGCTGCTCGATGAGCGGGGCAATCGCCTCAGCCCGTGCCAGCAGGGCCGGGTCGGGCGAGGCAGACTCATGAGCGATGACATCGAGCGCCTTCAGCTCGACCAGTGGCATGTCTTGGGCCCGCGCCCAGTCAGCGAGTTGTTGCGCGTGAGCGATGAGCTCTGGATCACGCAGCCAGTGCCTCGCCCGCAGTGCGAGGTTGCCGGCAAAACCGTGTAGTGCCGAGGCCACCCCGGGGCGCGAGAGCATTTCGCTGTACTGTAGCGAGGTGCGGGCGCGGTCCGACTCTCCGAGCGCAGCGAACGCGAGTGCAGCCGTGACGTGCACGAGCGGCACAATGCCGAACGGGTCGTGCGACGCAATCGTCTTGAGTAGCCGTTCCGAGAGTTCCGCTGCGTCGTTCCACCTTGCCTCTTGCAGGCAGAAAAGCACGATGCCGAGATCAATAAACCCGGTGCGTGCCTGCACCGCGCTCAGGTCGGCACGAGTGGGCGTTGCAACCTGTTCGAGGGTGTGCCTTGCCGAGATGGTGGTGCCCCGCGCCCAGTGCGCGAGAAAGGCAACGAAACCCTCGAGATCGCCCGAGGTGGTGGGTGAGATGTCGTGCAGCATCACGATTTTGCGGGTGTTCTCAGCGAGCGTGAGCGCCGCCTGAAACTGCCCTTTCTGTAGGCGGATGAGTGCCTCAAAGGTGCGCGCCGGGGCCGATAGCCATTCGGTATTGAGATCGTGCTCGCCCGTCGCGGGTGCCCCGGTCTCGAGTGCGCTGCGCAGATGTCCGTTGAGGGTGAGCACCCGCATTTTGCATGCCGTGGTGTGGTGGCTTGCGTCGATCCCGCGCGATGCCCAATGCCGCTCCCATTGCTCGAATGCCGCAAGAGCAAACTCTGGCTCGGCGACATACTTTGGTGCAACACATATCGAGGTGGCGGCGAGCTTGAACTGCATTTCGAACGGGAGCGCCTCGAAGGTTTCGCTGTGCTCAATCAGTGCCCTGAGCGCGAGCATTGCCTCATCGAGTGCCTCTGCCGCACCCAGAAAGTGCGCGAGGTCGCAGGCCCGAAGTATTGCCTCAGCTGACCGCTGTGGGTCTTCATGCGGCATCGCGGCCAGCGCGAGTCGGAGCGTGTAGTGCAGGTCGCCTGCGCGATCAGCCGCGTGCATTGCCTGCCACATCCAGGCTGCCGGTAGCTCACGACCTGCCGTTAGGCCGAACTGCACCAGTCTTTTGCGGTTGGCGGGGGAGAGCGATGCGTCTTCGGAGAGCAGCGCGTTGAAGCAGAGCGTGGCGAGTGCGATGCGTGTTGCTGGTGCGAGGTGCTCTCGTATTGCCGCCGCGAGGATAGGCAGCCGGGTGACAAGGGTGGTCACACCTGAGCGGTCGGTTCGCACCACAAGCACCTGCCGATTGAGTAGCTTCGACACGGTGTCGCTGTCGAGTAGCTGCAGCAACGATGCCTCGTGCATGGGCGAAGCGAACGAGACGAGCTCGAGTGCTCGTTGCTCTATCTCGCTGAACTCCTCGAGCTGGGCCACAAAGTCTGCCGGGGGCCGATTTTCTCGGGGGTTGATCCAGGCGATTCGCCTGGCACGCTGAATGGCACCGCGGCGATCTGCGGCGAGGGCGAGCGTTTCGAGGGCGTGCACGTTGCCGAGCGTTGCCGCATACCAATCGTCGAGTGAGGGCCCCGCGAACTCGTCTACCCCTAGTAGCTTCGAGAGAAACTGCTGGCTTTCGTCGCGCGTGAGCGGTTCGATCGCCTGAAGCAGCACGCCAGGATCACGCGCCAACCGGTCGGCGGCGCCAACGATCTGTTGTGCCGTGCCGATGAAGCGCACGCGGTGTGCCCGTACGAGGTGTTCGAGAAAGGCGGCATCTTCGCCGTGGTATTGGTCGATGCCTAGAGCCACGATGATGACTTCACCCGGCGCAAACCGTTTGAGAAGCGAGTCAAGCACTCGTCGGCTTGCCTCTTGCGCCGGGGCCGTTGAGATAAGACCGGCCAACTCCAAGAGGTCTTTGCAGCGGTGCACAAGCAATTGATGCACTGGGTGATGTACGTTGGCGGCGAGCGCGTAGGCGGCCTGCCTCGCAAGGTATGACTTGCCGCAGCCGGGCTCGCCTGTGAGCACGATGCTTGCACCCTCTTCGCTGAGTGCTTGAGCGAGATGCTCTGCTCGTGACTCGCTCACCGCGAGAAATGCGCGCTGCGGCGCCTCGTTCTCTCCCCCGTGTTTTTGCCCTGTGGCATGTGTTTTGAGGTCCACAAAGACACCCCCGATTTTCTAGCTCCCGTGAGTGATCTTCTCTCGCTGGTCGCCGATGCACAAGAAATGTTCCGGTATTCACAGTTTGAGGCGGGTGTGCAGAAGTGGGAAGTTACGTAATTTTCCCGGATGTTTTGAACAGGGGTTCGCTTCTAGCCTTACCGCAGGCACAAAGGGGCGCTGTGGCCGAGGCTTCAACAGATGCTTTGCTACCGGGGGGTGTTTCGGTATCGGGGGTTTGTCCGATTCGGTTCTGGCGCAAGTGGAATCGAGGACACCATGTATCGCCGCAATGCAGCAAGCAGCAGGGAGAGCCGCGCTCGGACAGGCAGCAGCATACGCGGTGCGCACGCCGCCCGGCAGGAAGCTCGGCTGACTGCTACGCGAGGCCGTCTCCCACATATGTGGGTGGCGGCCTTCTCCGTTTTCTCGCTGTTGTTGCTCGGGACAAGCCCCGCGTTTGCAACCGGCGAGGATCCCGCCGCGGCAAGTGTCGAGACCGTGACACCGGCGGCAGACGGTGGGGTGGTGAGCGAGGATCTTCAAGAAACCCCGCCACCTCAACCGGTTGTAGAGGAACCCCCAACACCTCCGACCGACACGTCTGCCCCGGTGCCACCTACTGCTACTGAGCAGCCAGCACCACCTGAAACCGATATCGGTGCTCAGGGGGGCACGGGTGGTGCTGGCCCTGAACCTGCGCAGGCAGACAGCACGGCACCACCCGCGCCCCTCGCCGCGAGTTCGATTCCAGCGCCGCCCTACCTGAGCTGGGTCGCGGTTGATGACTCCGGCACCGAGGTAACGATCGATGGTCTGTCGATGGTCGTGCAGGGTTCGCGCGATGTCAGCGATGCAGTTGATGAGGCGCTTTGGGTCGGGGCCCCGGTGGCGACGGTCGCCGACAACGCGGGGCAGCCCGACTATACCGGGGCAGATCTCGATGCGCGAGCTGGCCACTTTGCGGTGAAGCAGCTCGCCGATGATGCTGATCCAACGTCAGTGCACGATGTAGCGGCGGGCGAACACTACCGCCTGCGGGCCGCCGTAGCCGAGGGCTTCGCTGTTGGGGACGCGGCGAGTTGGGTGCTCGTAACGGGCGTGAGCAGCACGGACGAGCCTGAGACGCAGTTGCTGCTCACGGTGCCCGAGGCTCCGAAAGTCTTGGCAAAGACGATCGCGCCCGAAGTGAGTCTGCTGGCCGCGCCCGCGGGTGCGGACTCCCTAGGGGCGTACCAGCCGAGCTTCGACGACAGCGAGACGACCTCTTGGTACTCGGCAGGCAGCCCGGCGCAGGCGACCAAAATTGACAGCTTCACCTCGGCGTTCACGCAGGACGCGCAGGGACGGTGGGTGCTCGGTGCCACCTGGAACCGGCCGAATGCAACCGGTACGAAGGGCTGGACGATCGAGTACACGGTCGCACCCGAGCGCTGGGGCAAGGGGAGCGGCAGCGTGCTGGTGCCGCAGCCGGATCGCGCGCAGGGTGGCTCTGTGTTGTTTATCGAGAACAGCAACCAACAGAACTACACCACGCAGTTCTGCACATACACCGGCAAGACCGCCCAGGGCGGGTATGCGGGCCTCGCCAACTGCCAGACTCTCACGGGAGTGCTGTCTTCGCCAGACGGAGGCTTCACGATGAAGATCGCATGGACGCTGCCTTCGAGCCTGACCGGACAGCAGGGCTGCCCCTCGACACTCGGCTCGACTGGATACATTCGTTCGTGGACCGGCAACCGCCAACTTCAGGCCTGGGTAGCGCCAGTGACGGTCGACCCGCCGTCGAACTGCGCGAAGATCACCGTACATAAAGAGGTATTGCGGGGTCAGAACAGCTACCTTGAAGGAGCGACTTTCTCGCTCTACACCGTGACTGGCGGTGGCGGAATAGGCAGCGCGGTCGGTGCAACGTGGTCGAGCTGCACGATCGGTGCAGCGCCCGCGACCTCGTGCATCATTACTGTGCAGGGCACGCCAAACGCGAGCGGCTACTGGGTAGTCGAGGGCCCGCCGACACCGGGAAGCCCGGCCGCAAGTACCTTCGCGCTGGGTAAGTTTGCGACGGGCAGCGCGACCGGGACGCTGAGTGATCAGCGCTATCCGGGGCAGACCGGAAGTCTGTCGCTCGGAAGCAACGTCAGCGTGCCGCGCAGTTCGGGTTCGGTCGCTGAAGAGATTCGAAGCATCGGCAAAACAACCAACTCGCTGTCGAACCCGACGCTCGGTGCGACCTGCAACGTCAGCCTCAACATCGGTCTGGTGCTCGATCTCTCGAGCTCGATCGACAACACGAACGCGGAGCGCGGGGCATATGCGACGGCGATGAAGAACCTAGTGAACTCGCTTGTCACTTCGGCGAACCTGATCAACATCAAGACGATCACGTTTAACGAGTCGGCCGCGGTGCGAGCCGGACTGAGCGGAACCGCCTCGGCGTCACTCGCAACCTCGATTGAAAGCTATCTCAACAACTACAGCAACTATGAAGCGGCAACAAACTGGGACGAGGCGCTGAGTCTCGCGGCAGCAGATTCGAGCCTTGACCTGGTGCTCATGGTCACCGACGGTGCCCCCACGATGAGTCGCTCATCGAGCGGGGCCGACTCGGTACGCTTCGCGCACATTGAGCAGGCGGTGCTCTCGGCAAACGCGGTGAAGGCGAACGGCGCCCCCGTGTGGGCGGTTGGTGTGGCCCTGCCCGGTGGCTCGGTGACCAACCTGCAAGCGATCTCTGGCACTGTCGCAAACACCGACTACTT
The DNA here is from genome assembly GCA_020161315.1 of Actinomycetota bacterium. Taxonomy (GTDB): domain Bacteria; phylum Actinomycetota; class Actinomycetes; order Actinomycetales; family Microbacteriaceae; genus Leucobacter. The sequence goes on from JAIUOH010000004.1 coordinate 96,290, forward strand.
CTCGGAAAGCTGGGAGGCGCTGAACCAGCGCATGTCGGCGATTGCGCAAGACCTCACCTGCCAGGCGCCCATCCAGCTGACGAAGCAGATTGTGGATGCGTCGGGCGGCAACCCGACCGCCGCAAATGGTTGGGATGTCAACGCTACCGCGTCCGCGTTCTCGCCGGCCGGCAGCACCGCAGTAATCGGGCCGATCCAGACTCAGACGACCGCGGGCAGCGGCGGCTCTACCGGGCGGGCCAACTGGACACTCCGCTTTGACAACCCCAACGGGACTGCGAGCGTGACCATCTCTGAGAACCTTGCGGCTAAGCCCGGCTATCGCCTGTACGGCGGAAGCTGCACCATCTCTCACGGTACGGGCACCACGCCGACGACGGTGAACTTTACCCAAGGAGAACCGAGCCTCACTCTTACCGGGATTACGCGGCGGGACAGCATCAACTGCGTGCTGCAGAATCAGCTCAGGGCGGCGACCGTGCAAGTGAACAAGGTGTGGGTCGTGAAAAACCCCGCAGGCCAAACCCTCATGACGGTGCGCGACCCGGCTCTGCCACCCAACACCGCAACGCTTCCTGCCGGTCTGGCTGCTGTGCTGAACCTGACGGGCCCCGCGGCGGCCGGCGCGAGCGCCCAGGCCTGGGGTACCGCCCGAACGGGGTACGCTGCAGGCAACACTCCGACCCTGAGCGAGTCACCTGTTGCCGGCCAGGCGGCAATCGTTGACGCGAGCAAGCTGCCGGGATGCGTGCTGACAACCCAGGCGGTTACCTCGCAAAAGCTTGGTGATACGGCGAACACCACGAGCCCGAACACTGCGCTCGGGGCGGGCTACACCACGCCGGCCCTCGGTGCTGGGGCGAACGTGCTCGAGATCACAAATACCGTGACCTGTTCGACCAAGCTGACTCTGCTCAAGCACGTGAGTAACCAAAATCTGCACCCGAACGACTGGACTCTGACAGGAACCCCGGTGAACCCCGGGACAGGTGTCGCAGTTCTGAGTACCACCGGCTCTGAGAGTGTGGTGCCGCTTGGTTCGGCCTCAAGCAATGTGTTTGAGGTGCCAGCCGGGCAGCAATACTCCCTCGCAGAAGAGCTTGCGCCGGGTAGCACCATCGCATTTCGCAATCTCAGCATCGAGATAGCTGATCCGACCGCAGTCGGTGGCTGGCGCAAGATCGATGGCACCACAGTATCGGTTGCCCTCGGGCAGAGCGCGGTGTACCGCTTCGTGAACGATTCGGTGCCAGCGGTGACGGTACCGCTTACCGGCGGAATGCCAGCTGATCTGCTCGGCATCACCGGACTACTGATTCTCGCAATCGCCGTGGGCGCAGGCCTATACGCCACGCGGCGCACACCGTTCAGGGCAAGAGCGGAGGTGCGGTGACTTTCAGACCTTGCGGTTGGGGGAGCGGCCGGTCTGACGGCACCGTACGAACACCTCACACTTTTCGATCTCACGACAGAGACGCGATGAAGCGTTTCTCAGAAAGGTAGTTCATCATGAACACACAGCAACGGGGCATCAGGCGCCTCGCGTCTGCTCTCGGAGCACTCATGCTCGCGGGGGCCACGGTGTTGGCGCTCGCAGTGCCTGCACAGGCAGTGGGGCCGAACCTGCCCCAGCGTCCCGAAGACGGGGGCAGCCTCACTATTCACAAGCTCGTAAGCCCAGTAAGCGACCCCGAGCTGCCGAACAACGGTGGCGAGATCAGCCCTGAACCGAGTCTGCCGAAGCTCGGCGGGGTGACGTTCAAGGTGACCGCTCTCGATATTGACCTCGCGACAAACGAGGGCTGGGAGCAGGCAAAAGCGCTGAGCGAGGCAGTCACCGCAGCGGGCAACGCGACTCCAGCCGCGGGCGTGCTCGGCTCGGTAGCCGGCACGATTACCACTGAAGACGACGAAAGCTCGGCCGACTACGGCACCGCAACGCTCGACGGCCTCTGGGGAGCGTATCTTGTGGAAGAGACCGGGGGCGGCACAAACGTTGTGACACGGGCCGCGCCCTTCATTGTGACCGTACCGTTGCCGACGACTGTGGCGGTAGGCGAAGGCTCGCAGCAGAGCTGGCTCACCGATGTGCACGTGTACCCGAAGAACGGCGTCTCGGTCGCAGAGAAAACGGTAGATGAGACGGGGGCTTACGGTCTCGGCGACACCGTGAGTTGGACGATCACCGGTTTGATCCCCAACACCACGGGCACCGACCCGGTCACCTCATTCACGCTTACTGATTCGCTCGATCCGCGCTTGACCTTCGACGAGAGCAGCGTTGTGGCAAAGATTCTGCCGGCAACGTTTGGGCCAGAAGTGCCGCTTACTGTTGGTGATGATCCTGGTGATGACCTCGGCGTGAGCGCTATCAGCCAAGCCTCGGCAGAGGGGCCAAGGACGGCTCTCACGTTCGCACTGAAGACCCCCGGTCTTGCTACTGCATCGTTGTACCCGAGCGGAGTCTTCTCAGTGACGTTTGAGACGACGGTGACCGGCGTTGGAGACGGTACGATCATGAACACTGCGCTCGCCAACATCAATGGAGAGAGTGTTGAGTCGGAGCCGGTTGACACCCAGTGGGGTGTGCTCGATCTCTTCAAGTTCGATGCCGCCACCGCTGGGGGCGAGCCAGGAGATCGTGTGGGGCTCGAAGGAGCCGAGTTCCAGATCTTCCTGAACCCGACTCCCGTTGACGGCGAAGAACCCGTGGCTGTGAGCGGCCAAGATACCTTCACGAGCGGCCCAGACGGCCACGTGCTCGTCGTCGGTCTGCGCGCCGGGGTCACGTACTACGTCGAAGAAACGAAGGCACCAGACAGGTACATGCCGAAGCAGGGCCGCACCGAGGTGCTGATCACCGCAACCACGACCGTGCCCGAAGAGTGCGAGCCGGTCGAAGGGCAAGAGCCCTGCGAGCCAGTGCTCGTGCCGGTGCAACTCGACATCGCAAACACGAAGATTCCTGATTGGCAGCTGCCGCTCACCGGTGGCACCGCGATGATGGCTCCCGCCCTTGGCATTGGGCTGATCCTCGTCGCCGCAGGAACCCTGCTCGTCAGCGCACGCCGACGCGGCGCACGCACCGAGTAACCCGAGCGAGAGGCGTCACCATGAATCAGCAAGAGCTCACCGACACGAAGCACCCCGCAGCTAGTGGGGGCAACGGGTGGGCAATTGCTCGACGTGGTGATGCCTCTCTGCGCCCGGGCGGGCGACGCCTTCGCCCAGTCTCGCTCGTGGTTGCGGTGCTGGCCCTTGTCGGAGTCGTGCTCATCTTGCTGCCAACCGCCGCGGCCTGGTTCTCGCAGGCCTCGTACTCGACTCAAATTCAGGAACTGAACCGGCTCACTCAGGTTGCTGACTCCGGCACGAAACAAGAGGCGCTCGCCGCCGCGCACGAGTACAACGCTGGGCTTCCGGGCTCGGCGCTCATCGCGGCGGGAGAGCGCCTACCGCAAGTGGTATCGAGCGACGGCTCGCCGTACGACAACGCGAGATACCAAAAGTTGCTCGCCAGCGACCCCACTGGGCTGATGGCGCGAATCAAGATCCCGAAGATCGGGGCCGACCTGCCGATCTATCACGGCACTGATGAGTCGACGCTGCTTCAGGGAGTCGGGCATCTCGAGGGCACTGCCCTCCCTGTCGGCGGGCCGAGCACCCACTCGGTTCTGACTGCGCACCGCGGGCTTGCCAACGCCGAGCTTTTCACCCGGCTCGACGAACTGAAGATCGGCGACACCTTCACGATTGAGGTCTATGGAGAGGTGCTGGTCTACCGCATCATCGAGACCGTCGTGGTGGCGCCAGACGAGACTCAGTCGCTGTTTCCGAAGCAGGGCGAAGACCTGGTAACGCTCGTCACCTGCACGCCGCTCGGAGTCAACAGCCACCGCATCCTGGTGACCGGTGAGCGAGTCACCCCGACGCCGCCTGCCGCGATGCAGGGTGCTGGTAGTACCCCAGATATTCCCGGAATTCCGTGGTGGGCCGCTGGCCTGCTCGGTACGGTGATCGCGCTGGGCTTCTACGTGTGGCGGGCAAGCGCCCCGAAAGAAGACGCAGCTGGCGAGAGTGTGGAATGAGCGTATCGCTGTTCAGGGAGTTGTCGCCAGGCCAGGGCACTACAGCTCGGCGGCGTCCAGAATCGTGTACGCATACCCCTGCTCAGCCAAGAAACGCTGGCGGTTCTGCGCGAAGTCCTGATCCACAGTGTCTCTCGTGACCAGCGTGTAGAACGAGGCTGTCAAACCGTCGCCCTTCGGTCGCAGCAGGCGGCCGAGGCGTTGCGCCTCTTCTTGCCGCGAGCCGAACGAACCCGAGATCTGAATTGCGACCGATGCGTCGGGCAGGTCGACCGAGAAGTTCGCCACCTTTGACACGACGAGCAGCTTGATCTCGCCGCTGCGAAACGCCCCGAACAGTCGCTCGCGCTCGTCGACCGGCGTCTGTCCAGTGATGAGGTCGGCCTGCAGCGCCTCGGCAAAGTCTTCGAGCTGGTCGATGTATTGCCCGATCACGAGCACGCTCTCGCCGGGGTGCTTCTCGATGATGCGCTTCGCCACCTGTTGCTTCGTCGACGCGCTGGCCGCGAGCCGGTAGCGGTCCTGATCCTCGGCCACCGAATAATCGAAGCGCTCGCTCTCGGGCAGGTCGACGCGAATCTCGAAGCACGCGGCGGGCGCGATGAAGCCCTGCGCCTCGATGTCCTTCCACGGTGCGTCGTAGCGCTTCGGCCCGATCAGGCTGAAGACGTCGCCCTCGCGACCGTCTTCGCGCACGAGCGTCGCGGTGAGGCCGATGCGGCGGCGCGCCTGCAACTCGGCGGTCAGCTTGAACACCGGCGCTGGCAGCAGATGCACCTCGTCGTAGACAATGAGGCCCCAGTCTTCGACGTTCAGCAGCGACAGGTGCGCGTACTTGCCCGCCCGCTTGCTCGTCAGAATCTGGTAGGTCGCGATCGTGACCGGCTTGACCTCTTTCACCTGCCCCGAGTACTCGCCGATATCTTCGGGCTCGAGGCTGGTGCGCTTCAACAGCTCGTCACGCCACTGGCGGGCCGAGACAGCATTAGTGACGAGGATCAGGGTCTTCGCACCGACCGCCGCCATTGCCCCGGCACCCACGATGGTCTTGCCCGCGCCACACGGCAGTACGACCACGCCCGAGCCGCCCGCGGCGAACGCGTCGACGGCCTTCTGCTGGTAGTCGCGCATGTGCCAGTCGCCCTGCGCCAGCTCAATGTCGTAGGGCTCGCCGGGAGTGTAGCCCGCGAGGTCTTCGGCAGGCCAGCCGCGGGCGACCAGCTGCTGTTTCAGCTCGCCGCGAGCCCACGGCTCGACCGGAAACGTGAACTCGTCGATCTTGCCCGCGAGCAACGGGGCGATCTTCTTGGCGCTCGACACCTCACGCAGAATCGCGGCGTCGTCCGAGCGCAGCACGAGCTGCCACTCATCGAGGCGCTCGGGCTGGTGTTCGCCGGGCGCGGTATCGTCCGTCGAGCCTGTCGAGATGTGCGAGTCACCGCCGACGCGTTCAATGGTGAGCCGCCCGTAGCGGCGCATCGTCTCGCCGATCTCGCTCGAGACCTGCGACGGCACCGGAAACTTCGCGTAGCGATCGAGCGTCGCCACGATCTCTTCGGCGGTGTGCCCGGCGGCGCGGGCGTTCCAGAGGCCCAGGCGGGTCACCCGGTAGGTGTGAATGTGCTCGGGTGCGCGCTCGAGTTCTGCGAACACCGCGAGCGCGTGACGCGCGTCTTCGGCGTCTGGGTGCGCGACCTCGAGCAGCACGGTGTGGTCGCTCTGCACGATGAGGGGGCCAAGATTCATAACGATCTAGTCTATCGTTCCGGTGCGTGGCGATGGTGCGCGAATGATCCTTTTCGCGGCCGCGTGTGTGCCTCGAAACAACACGACTTCGCCGAAACTACACGAGAATCTTGTGTCGTTTCGGCAGACTTGTGTCGTTTCGCTTACTCGTTCGGCAGAGCCGCGGCGAGGATCAGGCGGCCAGCGTCGCGACGGCAGTGATGGCGCTGACTGGCAGCGTGCGCTCGACACCGGCCAGCTGGTCGGTTGCCCGCAGGCGCCCGCCCTTGAGCGACACCGGCAGCAGCGTGAACTCGCGCTCGTCACCACCCGCAACCGCGGTGACGCGCACAGGGCTGCGGTCTCGAATGGCGAGCTCGAGCCTGCGGGTGAGGTCGCCCTCGCCGCTGCCCTCGGCGGATGCGGCCAGCACGCGCTCAATCATTGCCTGCAGCTCGTCTTCGTGCATGGTCGAACTCTTCGACAGGCCCGGGGAACGGCCAGCGGGGCTAGATGCTCCCCTCGACGGGCGCAACGACCGATTTGCCAGCGCAGCACCGGCATCCCAGCCGTGCAGATCGAGAGAACTCGAGGTGCCCTCGAAGCCCGGCGCGTATTCGTTCGCCTTGCGGTCGAGGTCGCGCAGCAGGTAGTCGAGCGGCTGCGGAATGCCGGTGAGCGAGAGCCGCTCAAGCGCGGCGCGCACTTCGTGCGTGCCTGATCCCGCGCGCAGCACCGCCTTCGTGAGGCGCTCGGTGCTCACCCGTAGCGACGCGGCGGGCCCGAGCTGTTCGGTCTCAGCGATTGCGCCAAGCACGGCCTCGTCTTCGGGGGGCAGTGGGCCCGGCACGATGATGCTGAGGTCTGGCTGTAGGTAGACGCCAGGCACGTTGCCCGGAATGTCGCGCTCGGCGATCGCTGCAGCGGTCGCGTCGTCTCTGCCCAGCAGCGCTGACGCGACGGGTGTGAGGTGGCCGTGCAGCGTCAGCCCAAGATCTTCTGCGGCGGCGGTCACGCTCACGAGCGACTCGATCTCGGCTTCGGGCAGCAGCGGGTAGTCGCGCGGCAGCGTCTCGGCAACCTCGCGCAGCTTGCCGCCCGTCTCGCTGAGCCCGCGCAGCAGGCGTGCGTCGAAGCGCGCAGCCTGGGCTCGTGCGAGCTCGATCCAACGCTCGGGGTAGCTGTACTGCATGAGCCAACGCTGCGTTTCGGGCTCGGCGATGCCGAGCTGTTCGGTGCCGGTCTGGTCGATGTGTGCGTGTAGCAGGCCGGCCGCGCGCATCACGTCGAGCAGCCTTGATGCCTGCTCGGGCGAGCAGTGTGCGGCCTCGGCGAGTTCGCGCACCGCGACGACCGCTGGCCGCCCCTTGCGGCCGAGTCGCACCGGGTGCGCCGCGATGGTGTGCAGCAGTTTGGCGGTGCGGCGCACTGAGGTGAGTGCCGCGGCAAACCAGCCAGTGAAGTCTTCGGGGGTGATGCCCGCGTCCGACATCGCGGGCTGGGCGGCGGTAGCCTGAGCCGGGAGCGCCTCGGTCACCTCGAGCAGAGGGTGCGGTGAGCCGTCGGCGTCGGTTCCGATCAGACCGAGCCCAGCAAGAGATGCGAGGATCCCCGGGTCGGCGTCATCGCCGCCCGCGAGGGCACGCAGCGCATCGAGGTCTTCACGGTGTGCCGATTGCAGGGCGCGCGAGATCGAATCGGCGCGCAGCAACTCGATCGCGAGGCCGAGTGGCTCGTGCACCACAGCGGGTGAGATTACGCGCCTGCTCGCGACAAGCCTGGTGAGGGCTTGCTGATCCATCGCAGCGATCGACGCCGCGAGCGCGAGAGTGCCGGTCACGAGACTACTTCTCTCTGCCCCTGCGGCTGAAGTTGATCACGAGCAGTGCGATGAGCAGCAAGAAGCCGACGGGCAGGCCAACGTAGGCGATAACGGTAACAAACTGCCAGATGCCACCGGCGAGTGCCTTGGGGCCAGCTGCCATCGCAACGATCAGGGTGGTCAAGTAAGAGGCAACTGCGATCACGATGATCGACACCGAGGTGTACGCGAGCGCCTTCTCAAGTACTGAGTTCTTTTGCTGAGCAGACATCCTGTCTATTCTACGCCGTTTTGCGCGTGTCAGAAGCGTTACCGAGTCGGTGCCGACTTGAGCTTGACACGCGCTGTGGGCGAGGAGGAATGTTGCCTTGCGGCCGACGTGCAACCCTCTTGCGACTTCGCGAATGGGTCACTTCAAATCGCGACCGAATCGTAATCAAAGAGAATGTGAAAGAATGCCATGGTGCAATGTACAATTGCACTGAATGCGAGATGACCCACCTGGTCTCACGCATCGAATGATCCAACGAAGCATCATCGGAAGGACCCCAGATGTTCTCACGTACCACGCGCATGAAGCGCACTCTCGCGCTCGGTGCGCTTGCCGCAACGGCAGCGCTCGCGCTCTCGGCTTGTTCGGGCGGCCTCGCGGGCGGCGGCGAAACCGACTCGGGCGACGGGCCCATCAAGTTCGGCATGCTCGCCCCGTTCTCGGGCTCTGAGGCGGCATTCGGCGACTACATGAAGTTCGGCGCGCAGCTCGCGATCGACGAGATCAACGCTGACGGCGGCGTCGCTGGGCGCGACCTCGAACTCGTCACCGAAGACGACGCGTGTGACGCGACAGCATCGGTCGCCGCGGCGCAGAAGCTCGTCACCGCTGGTGTCAAGGGCTCGGTCGGCGGTTACTGCTCGGGCGCGACGCTGCCCACCCTGCCAATCTTCGCCGACGCGGGCATTCCCATGGTGATCCCCGCAGCGAACTCGAATGAGCTCGTCGGCCAGGGCGCATTCATGATCAACGGCACCGGCACCCAGCAGGCTGAGGCCGCCGTGACCTGGATCAACAAGGAGGGCGCGAAGAACGTCGTCATCATCGACGACAACGAGGCTTACCCCAAGGATCTCGCAGACTCGATCGAGAAGCAGGCCGAGGGCCTGACCGTTGCTCGAGAGCACGTGAACCCAGACGAGAAGGATTTCTCGGCAGCGGTGAACAGCGTGCTCGGCAAGAGCCCCGACTTCGTGGTCTGGACCGGCTACTACCAGGCTGGTGGCCTGCTCATCAAGCAGCTGCGCGCCGCAGGCTACGCTGGCCCGATCCTTGTTGGTGACGGCTCGGTTGACGCTCAGCTCTCGGCAATCGCCGGTGCAGACGCAATGACCGGCGTGGTCGGCACCTTCACTCGCACCCCCGACATGCTCGAGAACGGTGCGCAGTGGATCGAGGACTACAAGAAGGTCTCGGGCGGCAAGGAGCCCGGCCCTTACTCGATTCAGACCTACGAGGCAGTGAAGACCCTCGCAGAGGCAATGAACGTTGCTGAGGGCACCGACTACGACAAGGTCGTCTCGGCGCTCAAGGGCCTGAAGGACTTCCCGCTGCTGACCGGCAACCTGACCTTCGCTGACGACGGCTCGCGCCAGGGTGGTGGCTTCGTCATCGTAGAGCCCACCGGCGACGGCGGCGCGTTCGTTCTGAAGGATGAGCTCAAGGGTTAAACAAACTGTGAACGGGGTTTCTAGATCGCGCGTTTCGACCGCTCTGGAAACCCCGTTTGCTCTGCCCCACGTCTTCGACGTCTGAGAAAGGCACCGCATGTTCCAACTCATCTGGGACGGCCTCTTTGTGGGTTCGTTCTACGCACTCGTCGCCCTCGGCTACAGCATGGTGTACGGCATCATTAAGCTGCTGAACTTTGCCCACGGCGACCTCTATATGCTCGGCTCGTTTATCGCCTTCGTGGTGATCGGCGGCCTCACGGGCCTCATGGGCATCGGATCTATTCCGATCCTTTTGCTCGTGCTGCTCATCTCGATGCTCGCAACAGGCGGCATCGGCGTGCTGATCGAACGCGTCGCCTATAGGCCGCTTCGAAACAGCCCCAGGCTCTCTGCGCTCATCACCGCGGTCGGCGTCTCGTTCACGATCGAGTACGCAGTCAGGCAGATCTTCGGCGCAGACCCCGAGGTGTTCCCGTTGCAGCTCTCGGGTCAGCCAATGCAGATCTTGGGCGCTCGCATTACGATGCCTCAGGTCATTCTGATGGCGGTCGCCGCGGTGCTCATGATTCTGCTGCAGCGTTACGTGATGCACTCGCGCGAGGGCCGCGCAATGCGCGCGATCGCGCTCGACCAGAACGCGGCGCTGCTCATGGGCGTCAACGTCAACAAGGTGATCTCACGCACCTTCTTCATCGGCTCGGCGCTCGCCGGTGCGGCAGGCGTGATGGCCGCGGCCTACTACGGCAGCATCGACTTCTTGATGGGCTTCGTGATTGGCCTGAAGGCTTTCACCGCGGCAGTGATTGGCGGCATCGGCAACCTCTACGGTGCGATGGTCGGCGGCATTGTGCTCGGCCTGCTCGAGTCGTTCGGCACGAACTGGTTTGGTGGCGAGTGGCGCGACGTGTTCGCGTTCGGCTTCCTGATTCTGTTCCTCGTATTCAAGCCCACCGGTCTGCTCGGTGAGCGCGTTGTAGAGAGGGTGTAGTCATGGCTAAGTCAAGCTACAATTTGCCGGCACCTGCCCCGACCATTGCACGGCCGCCCGCGGTCTCCGGCCTGCTGGCACCCACGCGGTTCATGCGGCTCGTGGCGCTCGTACTGTTCGTCGCGGTGGCGGTGCTGCCCTTCATCGACAACAGTCCCTATCTCATCTCGATTCTGACCTCGGCGATGATTTATGTCGTGCTCGCGATGGGGCTGAATGTGGTGGTCGGCTACGCTGGCCTGCTCGACCTCGGCTTCATCGCCTTCATGGCGGTCGGCGCCTACACGAGCGGCATTCTGACCACGCAGTTCGGCTGGAGCATGTTCGAGTCGATCCCCGTGGTGATTCTTGCCTGCATCGCTGCCGGCCTCATCATCGGTGGCCCGACGCTACGTCTTCGCAGCGACTACCTCGCGATCGTGACGCTCGGCTTCGGTGAGATTATTCGTATCACCGCGAAGAACCTGCAGATCACGGGCGGCGCCACGGGCATCCACGGCATTCCTACCTGGTCGTTCTTCGGCTGGTCGTTCAAAGACGGGCTCGAGCTCGGCGGCATCACCTTCAACTCGAAGATTCTCTTCTACTACTTCGTGCTGTTTGTCGGCATCGGTCTCGCTGTGGTTGCGGTTTCGCGCCTCGGCAAGGGCAAGCTCGGTCGCGCGTGGAAGTCGGTGCGCGACGACGAAGACGTCAGCGAGGCGATGGGCATCAACGGCTACAAGACCAAGCTGATGGCCTACATCATCGGCGCGGTCTGGGGCGGTTTTGCTGGCACGCTCATGGCGGCACACCTCTCGGCGATCTCGCCAAACAGCTTCGAGTTCTTGTACTCGGCGCTCGTGCTTATGGCGGTCGTGCTCGGTGGCATGGGGTCGACCCCCGGTGTGATCATCGGCGCACTGTTCGTGTCACTCGCACCCGAGTTCTTGCGCGAGTTCAGCGAGTGGCGCTACCTGCTCTTCGGTGTGCTGCTCGTGGTTGTCATGATCTTCAGGCCAAAGGGCATCTGGCCGGCCACGGCCGTGCTGCCGTTCCTGAAGAAACGCCAGATTCAAGAAGTGCCCCCGACCGAGGTGGTTACGGTGGTCGGCGAGCTCGACGATGAATTCGATATCGATGGCTCCGACAAGGAGGGCAAGCGATGAGCGATACAAACTTAAGCGCTGGCATTGACACGGGCGTGGGATCGGCCACGAGCGCTACCGTGGCGCAGCCCGCAGGGGCGGCTGCCGCTGGCGGTGTGCCGATCCTCGAAGTGAAAGACCTAGCAGTTTCGTTCGGTGGCATCAAAGCCGTCAACGGCCTGACCTTCTCGGTGCACGAGGGCGAGATCGTCTCGGTGATCGGCCCGAATGGTGCCGGCAAGACGAGCGCGTTCAACTGCATCTCGGGCTTCTACCGACCAAACCAGGGCTCGGTCACTTTCGACGGCAACCCGATCACGCGCAACAAGCCGTCTCGCATCACGCAGCTCGGCATGGCGCGCACGTTTCAGAACGTGCGTCTCTTCAAAGAGATGACCGTGCTTGAGAACGTGAAGACGGGCATGCACACAAGGCTGAAGCAGAACGTCTTCGACGCGATGCTGCACACGCCGCGGTACCGCCGCAGCGAGGCGCAGTGCACCGAAGACGCGCGCGGCTGGCTCGACTTCGTTGGCTTCAGGGCCGATGATGAGCTGCTCGTGACGCAGCTGCCCTACGGTGAGCAGCGTCGCGTCGAGATCGCGCGTGCGCTCGCCACGCAGCCAAAGCTGCTGCTGCTCGACGAGCCCGCGGCAGGTCTCAACCACAACGAGAAGCAAGAGCTGATGGCGCTGATTCGTAAGATTCGCGATCTCGGTGTTGGCATTGTGCTCATTGAGCACGACATGGGTCTCGTGATGGAGATCTCGGAGCGCATCGTGGTGCTGAACTACGGCAAAGAGATCGCCGACGGCACGCCCGAGCAGATCAAGAACGACCCCGCGGTGATCGCGGCTTACCTTGGGGAGGACGACGATGAGTAACCTCGTGCTCGAAAACGTCGAGCTCTACTACAACCGCGTGCATGCGCTGCGTTCGCTCTCGTTCGAGGTGAAGGAGGGTGAGATTGTTGCCCTGCTCGGCAACAACGGCGCGGGCAAGACGTCGACGCTGTCGATGATCTCGGGCCTCGTGCGGTCGAAGAGTGGCAGCGTCAAGTGGGGCGACCGCGACCTCACGAAGATGCAGCCGTGGGACATCGTAGAGGCGGGTCTCTTGCACATTCCTGAGGGTCGCAAGATCTTCTCGACCATGACCGTGCACGAGAATCTGCTGCTCGGCGGCTACCTGGTCAAAGACCAGAAGCTCGTGCAAGAGCGCGCCGACTACGCCTACGAGCTGATGCCGCGCCTGCTCGAGCGTCGCACCCAGCAGGGTGGCACGCTCTCGGGTGGCGAGCAGCAGATGCTTGCGCTCGGGCGCGCGCTCGTTGGTGGGCCGAAGTTGCTGCTGCTCGACGAGCCCTCGATGGGGCTCGCGCCGCTGATTGTGAAGCAGGTGATGGAGATCATTGCCGAGGTCAATAAGCAGGGCACGACCATTCTGCTCGTTGAGCAGAATGCGAAGGCCGCGCTGAAGATCGCCGACCGCGCCTACGTGCTCGAGTCGGGTCGCGTGACGCTCTCGGGGCCTGCTGCAGAGCTCGCCGAGGACTCGCGCGTGATCGAGGCCTACCTGGGCGCGTAGCGTCGACAGCAAAGGGGGCGTGGGATCGGCTGATCCCACGCCCCCTTTGCTGTGCCGGCAGCGCCGCTCGCTTGCCCCGCGAACCCTCCCCACGAATCCGGGTCAAAATTGCACGGTAAAAGGCCCCGCAGACTAGCTGTAGTTCCCGGTGAGGTTGTGAACGCGAGCTGACGGGGTGAGTCCTCCGATCCCGGTATGGGGTCGATGATGATTGTAGTGATGGAGCCAGGCACCATAGGTTGCGGCCCTGGCTTCATCACTGTC
>JAIUOH010000063.1 GCA_020161315.1 Actinomycetota bacterium
GCACGGCTACCTCGGGGATGTGCCTCCGCTCGAGCATGAAGAAAAGTTCTATGCTGGGGTTACCAGCGCCAAAGAACTGGTAGAAATCAAATGAGCTGAGTCTCCACTAAACCCAGGGCGCATCACTGCGTGAATTCGGGTTGTCGATGACGAACTCGGAAGAGACCGAGCGCCCGCATCTGCTCGGTCGCAACGGCTCGGTGTAGCGGGTCAATGAGCGTGGGTTCACATCTGAGGAATGCCGCGCCGAGGCGCTTGCCCTCGGCGCGAAGTGCGGCGATGGCAGCCGGAAGCGCCTCGACGGAGTTCAGCACCGGCCCGTAGGGTACGTAGAGCCGCGTATTGATTTTGCCTTTCACGAGATATCCGCGGGCACTCCACCCCTCGCCTTCGAGCACGCTGCATGGGGCGCCAATTTCGCGCTGCAGTGTCTGCCAAGCCTCGCCCTGGAGGAAGTGTTTCATCTGCGATTGCCTTTCGTTGGGGTTGAATGCTTGGCGAGCTCCGACCAGGGAATCTCGAAGAGCGAGGCGACGCGCGCGAGTTCTTCGAGGGTGTAGGGCGTGGTGCCTTCCCACCTGCGACGAAACGCGCGTTCACCGAGCCCAAGCGCCAGGCTGAGATCGCTCACGGTGAGTCCTCGTGACTCGGCACAGTGGCGCACATTGGCGGCAACGATCGTTGAGATGTTTGGTTCAGTGCTCACGGCAACCATTATGCGGCCAAATAGACGCAAAGCATAAATTATGGACGCACAGTGAATGGATGTATCTGTCGTGATCAGCGACGCGCTGAAAACTCTGTGGGATACACTCGTTTCTATGTCGAGTGGCGCGCGTGATCCAGCGACTCAGAAGGCTCAAGCTGTTGCCGAGCTGATTCGGCGAGAGATGGGGGCGCAGCGAGTTTCGGGCAGGATGCTCGCACAACTCGTGGGAAAGTCAGAAAAGTATGTGCGCGAGCGCGTCTCTGGGCAACGCCCGCTAGACCTGAATGATCTCGAAGCGATCGCGCAAGCCTTGCGGCTCGACATAGTGATCATGCTCACGCAGGCCGAACAGTCCGAAGGCGATGCGTCTGCGACTGGGCGAGTGCGTTTCTAGGGCTCCGTAAAGAAAGTACAGATGGCAAACCTCTACTATTGCGATCAGCCCGGGGGCGAACCGTTTGCCGTCGGCACAACCGTCGAGATCTCGGGTGACGAGGCGAGGCACGCAGTGCGTGTTGCGCGGCTCAGGCTCGGTGAGCACACCATGATCGGTGACGGCAGGGGCAGCCTCGCTACGGGCGAGGTGGTCTCGGTTGATCGTGAGCGCTTTGCCGTGCGCATCGACTCGTTGACGGTTCGAGAAGCCGCGCACCCAGAGCTCGTGCTCGTGCAGGCGCTCGCGAAGGGCGACCGTGATGAGCGGGCGGTTGAGCAGGCAACTGAGTTCGGCGTAGACGCGATCGTACCGTGGCAGGCGGCGCGCTCGGTTTCGCGGTGGGATGGTGCCGGGTCTGCCGAGAAGCGTGCAAAGGGCGTCGCAAAATGGGCAAGGATCGCCCGCGAGGCGGCAAAGCAGTCTATGCGAGCATTTGTGCCCGCGGTCGAGCAGCCTTTGGCGCTCAAGGAACTTTGCGAAGCAGCTGGGAGCCCAGGCACCTCGGTGCTCGTGCTGCACCCTCGGGGCGTCTCTCGCCTCAGCGATTGGGCTCAGCGGCATGCCTCAACTGCGGAGCGCATCATGTTGGCGGTCGGGCCAGAAGGCGGGTTCGCCGACACAGAGCTCGATGCGCTCGAAGCCGCGGGAGCCGTGATCCTCGTGCTCGGCGACACGGTGCTGCGCACCTCATCGGCGGGGCCGGCGGCGCTCGCCGTGCTTAACTCGGCGCTCGGTCGCTGGTAACTCGGGGGCTGACAGTTCGAATCAGCTCCGTAGTGTGTGCTAGGTGCTCCCGCACGAGCGCAATGTCGCCTGACTGCACCATCTGCAGGTAATCCCTGTGTTCAGCAGCGAGTGAACCGCGTGGGTAGTGAGCGCGCACGCCGAGCAGAAGCAGTAGTGTCTCTGAAGTGAGCCCGGCATGCGCCTCGCAGATGCGTGCACTGCCGGGTGCGGCGACGAGGGCGGCGTGCACCGCGGCATGCGCGCGCGTGATCTCGAGCCAGCCTCCATCGAGCTCGGCGGCCTCGAGCGCGGCGATGCTTGCCTCTATCGGTGTAAGCACCTCTCGTGGCCAGCGTGTGCCGTGGCGCTCGTGCAGCAGGCGCACCGCTTCGGACTCGAGCGCGCCGCGCAGAGTCTGGAGATCCTCGACCTCAGAAATTGTCAGCGAGGCGACTCTGGCGCCGCGGTAGGGCTCGAACTGCACGAGACGCTCGGCGGTGAGCTGAGCCAGAGCCGCACGCACCGTGTGTCGTGAGTGCTCGTGTTCGCGCGCGAGTTCTTCTTCGCGCAGCGGAGTGCCCGCCGCGAGGGTGCCGTCGAGAATGCGCTCGCGAAGGGTGCCCGCGAGCTGCTCCGGTGCGGTTTGGCGGGGGCGAGCATCACGCCGCCTGGGGCACACGAGGCCTCCTCGTCTCGCGCGCGGGCAGGCTCAGTAGCACGAGCGCCGCACCAAGAATGACGAAGCCGAGGGTCGTCATCGGTGAGAGCGTCTCGCCGAGCACAGCGATGCCGAGCAGTGCGGCGGTAAGGGGTTCTGCGAGTGTAAGCGTCGCCACGGTGTTCGCGCTGAGGCTGCGCAGCCCCCACCCGAATGAGAGGTAGGCGACTGCGACCGTAATGACTCCGAGCCAAAGCGTGAGGCCGAGCCCGCGCGGAGTCACCACCCAGGCAGCGCCGGCCGCGAACAACACGGGCAGGCTGAGCGCCGCGGCGCTACCAAAGAGTGCGCCCATCACATGCGAGGAGGCCCAGCCCCTATCGAGCAGGCTCTTGCTGGCGAGCGCATACAC
Organism: Actinomycetota bacterium; assembly: GCA_020161315.1. GTDB lineage: Bacteria > Actinomycetota > Actinomycetes > Actinomycetales > Microbacteriaceae > Leucobacter. The sequence continues at coordinate 2,942 of JAIUOH010000063.1, forward strand.
CGCATAGCTCAGGCCGGCGCCGAGCGAGGCAAGCACGCCGAGAGGCCCGCCGCTCATCGACTCGGCCCCTGCAAATACGCCAGAGGCGAGTGCGACACCGAAAAGCGCGAGCGCGGTGACGAGGCACCACCTGAGGCTCGGGCGTCTGCGGTGTATGACGCTGTCGAGCACCCCGGTGAACACGGGGGCCGCACCAAGCGCAATCACCGTGCCGAGCGCGACTCCCACGCTTGAGGTGCCCGCGAAGAAGAGCGGTTGGTACGTGAGCACTCCGAGAGCGCCGACGAGCACACGGGCCAGGTTGCCGGGTGCGATACGGCCGACGGGGCGGCTACGGCGCCACGACACGAGGGCGATGCCGCCGAGCAGTGCGCCGCCCACCAGTACGCGGGCGGCACCGACGGCGAGGGGGGAAGCATCGACCGCGGCGAGGGCCTGGGCGGTGCCGGTGGTACCAAAGCAGAGTGCCGCAAAGAGCACGGCGAAGATGGCGCGCATGGGAACATTGTTGCACAATGTTCCCGACCCTCGCCCGTATAGAATTGCTTGCATGGCAGAAGAGACCGTGTTCAGCAAGATCGTGGCGGGCGAGATCCCTGTTGAGAAGCTGGCCGAGACCGATCGCGTGATCGCGTTTCCCGATATCAACCCACAGGCCCCGGTACATATTCTCGTGATCCCAAAGACATCTGAGTATGCCGACGTGACTGCGCTCGCCGCGGGCGACCCCGAATTGCTCGCCGAGATGGTTGCGGTAGCGAAGCAACTTGCCGAGTCGCACGCCGATGGTGAGTATCGCTTGATCTTCAACAACGGCGCACACGCCGGCCAGACGGTGTTCCACGTGCACGCACACGTGCTCGCGAACATCGAGCAGGGCAAGCTCGTTGGCTTCTGACCCCGGCATGACAGCGGGCGGCAACGCCCGCGAAGCTAGCGATGCCCGAAATGGTAGTGACGCTCGCTACAACCAAGAACTCCAGCGAACGGTGCTGCTGACCGGTGTCGACCTTGCGCAGTTTCTCGGTCACCGCGACCAGCTGATCGCTGACCTCGAACGACAGCATCCCGCCGTGCAGTTTCACGCGCGCGACCACGTGCTCACGATCACCGGCCCCGCCGCGCAGGTGAAGGCTGCCGAGCAGGTGGTGAGTGACGTGCTCGAGGTGGCGAGACGCAGCGGGGCGGTGTCGCGTCATGATGTGCGCGAGGCGACCCGCATGGTGCAGCGCGGCGACGGGCCGACCGCTGCCCAGGTGCTCAGCGAGCCGATTCTTACCGTGCGTGGCAACTCGATTCGCCCGCAGACGCAGGGTCAGCGTGCCTACGTCGATGGCATCGAGAACCACACCGTTACCTTCGGCATCGGCCCGGCGGGTACTGGCAAGACCTACCTTGCGATGGCGAAGGCGGTGCAGGCACTGCAGCGGCGCGAGGTTGCAAAGATCATTCTGACTCGGCCCGCGGTTGAAGCGGGGGAGCGACTGGGCTACTTGCCGGGCACGCTCGAAGACAAGATTGACCCGTACCTGCGGCCGCTGTTCGACGCGGTCGGGTCGATGATGGAGCCTGAGGCGGTGCCGAAGCTCATTGCGAGCGGCACCATCGAGGTCGCGCCGCTCGCCTACATGCGTGGGCGCACGCTGAACGAGTCGTTCGTCATTCTCGACGAGGCGCAGAACACGACGCCCGAGCAGATGAAGATGTTTCTCACTCGCCTCGGCTACGGTTCAAAGATGGTCGTCACGGGCGATATTACCCAGGTTGACCTGCCACTTGCCTCGAGCGGGCTGCGGGTGGTGAACCGCATTCTGCGCGGTGTCGACGACATTCATTTTTCAGAGCTGACCGCCGACGACATCGTCCGGCACAGCCTGGTGGGGCGCATCGTTGATGCCTACACCGCATACGAAGAGCAAAGAAACGCCGAAGCGCCCCAGGGTAGCGGCAAGAAGGGGCAACGATGAGCGTCGAGATTAACAACGAGTCGGGTGTCGAGGTCGACGAGACGGTGCTGCAGCGCCTCACGGGTTTCGTATTCGAGTCTCTGCACGTGCACCCCGACACTGAGCTTGGTGTCTCGCTGGTCGACGAGTCGGCTATCGAGCGCCTGCACATCGAGTGGATGAATGAGCCGGGCGTAACCGACGTGCTGAGCTTTCCCATGGACGAGCTGCGCCCGGGCCGACCCGATGCGCAAACCCCAGCGGGCCTGCTCGGCGATGTAGTGATCTGCCCGCAGGTTGCGGGCGAGCAGGCCGAGGCCGCAGGGCACGACCTCGCGACCGAGATGAACATCTTGCTCACGCACGGCATGCTGCACCTGCTCGGCTTCGATCACGCAACCCCCGCAGAAGAGGCCGAAATGTTCGGCCTGCAGCGCGACCTGGTGACTGCGTTCACCGTCGCAGAGCGACGACGATGAGTGACGACCCGCTCCCGCCGCTGTTCACGCGACTTGCCACCGCGGGCAAGCGAATCTCGGGTCGTGTGGCGCTTGGGCGCGGCCGTGTGCGAGACGAAGAGCAGCTGCTCTCGCTCGTCGACCAAGCAGTAGAGCAAGAGCTGCTTGAAGACGACGACCGCGACTACATTCATTCGATCGTAGAGTTCGGCGACACGCTCGTGCGCGAGGTGATGATTCCGCGCACCGACATGGTGACGGTCGACGCTGAGCAGACGGTGCGCGATGCGCTTGAGGTGCTGCTTGCGTCGCGGCACTCACGCGTTCCCGTTGTGGCAACCGGCGACGCCGACGACGTCGAAGGAGTTGTCTACCTGCGCGATGCGAGCGGGTTCCAGCTGCGCAGGCCCGACGAAGCGATGACCTCGCCGGTGACCCGTATTATGAAGCCGGCCGTGTTTGTGCCGGAGCTGCAGCGGGCAGACGAACTGTTACGGCAGATGCAGCGAGAAGCCAACCACCTCGCGCTCGTTGTCGATGAGTATGGTGGCATCTCGGGGCTGGTCACCCTCGAAGATCTGATCGAAGAGTTGCTCGGCGATATCAACGACGAGCATGACCGCGAGGCCCCCGAGGTCGAACCGCAAGAAGACGGCTCGTTCAAGGTCAGTGCGCGGCTGCCGATTGACCGACTCGGTGAGATCTTCGGCTTCGAGCTCGAAGATGATGAGGTCGATAGCGTGGGCGGCCTCGTCGCGAAGCACCTGGGCAGGCTCGCCGACGAGGGCGATACCGTCACGGTTTCGGGCATCGAACTTACCGCGCTCGAGACTGAGCGCAAACGGCAGCGGCTGGTATCCGTTGCCGCGCGATGGATCGGGCTCGAGCCCGAAGACGACAACGCCGGGCAGCACCGCACCGGTGAGATTGACACGATTGAAACTGCGAATGGAGCAGAACATGAGCGATGAGTTTCGCGCCGGATTTGTGAGCTTTGTTGGGCGCCCGAACGTGGGCAAGTCAACCCTCACAAACGCGCTCGTCGGCGAGAAAATCGCGATTACGAGCCCGAAGCCGCAGACCACGCGCCGCGCCATTCGCGGTGTGGTGCACCGCGAAGATGGGCAACTCATCATCGTTGATACCCCCGGGATTCACCGCCCACGCACGCTGCTCGGCGAGCGTCTCAATGCGCTCGTCGAAGCGACGCTCGGCGATGTCGACGTGATCGGCTTCTGCGTACCCGCGAACGAAAAGCTTGGCCCGGGCGATCGCTTCATCAACGAGCGCCTGAACGATTTTCCGCGCGCCAAGAAGGTTGCGATTCTCACCAAGGTCGACCGCGCGTCGAGCACCGAGATCATCGAGCAGTTGACCCTGCTCGGCACGCTTCGTGAGTGGGACGCGGTGGTGCCGATCTCATCGGTGACCAGCGAGCAGCTTGACGTGCTGAGTGATGTGCTGCTCGGCCTGATGCCACCATCGCCGCCGCTCTACGAGGCCGAGACGACTACCGACGAAAGCGAAGACGACCGCATCGCCGAGCTCATTCGCGAGGCCGCGCTCGAAGGTGTGCGCGATGAGCTGCCTCACTCGCTCGCGGCGACCGTCGACGATCGCGAAGAGCGAGAAGACGGGCTTCTCGAGCTTTATGCTTCGCTCTATGTTGAGCGTGACAGCCAGAAGGGCATCATTATTGGCAAGGGCGGCTCGCGTTTGCGCGAGGTCGGTGAGCGTGCGCGCCACGGCATTGAGGCGCTGCTCGGGCGTCGGGTGTACCTCTCGCTGCGCGTGAAGGTATTGAAAGAATGGCAGCGCGACCCGAAGGCACTCGGTAAGCTGGGCTTCTAACCGCTCATAGACGCGCAAAAGTAGAGGCAGGTTCTCATGAACGACGTCGCTGGCCAGGCACAGATTCTCACCCTGATTCAAGAAAACAGTATGTGGGGCATTGCCGCGTACATACTCGTGGCAATCGCGCTGTGGCGCGTATTCTCGAAGGCGGGGTACCCCGGCATTCTCGCGATTATTCCAATCGTGAACATTTTCGTGCTCGTCAAGGTCGCGGGCTACTCCGCGTGGATGGGGCTGCTGTACTTCATTCCGATCGTGAACTTCATCTTCGCAATCGTGATGGCATTTAAGCTCGGCGCGCGATTTGGCAAGGGCGGGGCGTTCTCATTCTTCCTGCTGTTCCTGTTCTCGGTGATCGGTTACTTCATCATCGGTTATGGCAGCGCTCAGTACCGCAAAGCCTAGGATCGTGCTGACTACCCGCTAAGACGTAGCGAACGAAAGGCGTCGTGATGGGCGTGCTGCACGACTTCAAGAAGTCGTCGCGAGGTGCGATTCTCGTCGCCATTGCGGCTGCCGCGGTGGGCATCATCTACGGCTACGACTCCTCACATATTGGCGGGGCGCTTGATTTCATCTCGGCAGACTTCGGCATCACCTCAGAGGCAGAGAAGGGCCTACTCACCTCGTATGTGATCTTTGGTGAGATCGTTGGCGCAATTGTTGGCGGTACGCTCGCGAACCGCTACGGGCGTAAGCGCATGATGGTGCTCGTGGCAGCCACGTTCACGCTGTTTTCACTGTTCTCGGGGCTGGCTTGGGACGTGCCTTCGCTCGCGATTGCGCGCGTGCTGCTGGGGCTATCAATCGGTGTGTCGATCGTTCTGGTGCCAATGTAGGTAGCCGAGTCGGCGCCGACAAAGATTCGCGGTGCCCTGCTCGTGATGTATCAGGTCGCGACGGTGTTTGGCATTATCTTGGGTTACCTGCTCGCCTGGGCGCTTGCGCCTTCCGGTAACTGGCGCGTCATGCTGGGTGCGGCGGCGCTGCCCGGCTTGATAATTACCCTGATGCTGTTGCGCTCACCAGACACGCCGGGTTGGTACATGATGCAGGGGCGTCGCGAAGACGCGGTGCGCGTACTCGGCCAGATTGATCCGGATGCTGATGCGGATCGCGAGCTGTCGACGCTCGAGATCGAGCTGGCTGAGGGCCACGGTCGCCCGTCAGTGCTGCAGGGCCTCGGCGAGATGCTGCGTAAGCCCTATCTGCGCGCGACGTTCTTCGTGGTGCTGCTCGGGTTTTTCGTGCAGATCACTGGCATCAACGCGATTGTCTACTACAGCCCGCAGATCATTAAGGCCATGGGCTTTGACGCGGGCGACCACATGGCGATCTTTGGGTTACCCGCGTTGGTGCAGCTGATCGGTCTGGTCGCGGTGTTCGTTTCGATGGGGCTCGTGGATCGCATGGGGCGCAGGCCGGTGCTGCTCATCGGCATAGCGATCATGGTCGTGGCCGGTGTGGTGATGGTCGTAACGTTCATGTTCGGTGCGACAGGCCAAGACCCCACCGATGTGAAGCTGAACGGCGGCTTCGTTGCGCTCGGATTCTTGGGTCTCGTGCTTTTCAACATAGGGTTCACTTTTGGTTTTGGCGCACTTGTGTGGGTCTATGCGGGCGAGAGCTTTCCGTCGCACCTGCGAGGTCTCGGCTCGAGCGTGATGCTGACGAGCAACCTCACGGCCAATTTCATTGTTGGCGTTGCGTTCTTGCCGTTGCTCAAAGCAACGGGCGGTGCCGGCGTCTTCGCGATCCTCGGCAGTTTCGCGATTCTTGCGTTTCTCTTCGTGCTGAAGTTTGCCCCGGAGACGAAAGGGCGCCCGCTTGACGACATCGCTCAGTACTGGCAGAACGGTGGCAGGTGGCCCGCCTAAGGCGACTGATAGAACGTTTCGCGACTCGCGAGGTCGAGCAGCCTGGCGAGTGCGTATCTGACGCGCCCTCTTGTGCTCCGAGGATCGTAGCCAAGCGCCTCCGTGAGCTGAGTGAGGCGCTGCTGCACCGTTGAGTGGTGCAGGCCGAGTGCTGCGGCCGCGCCGCGAACAGTGTCATGTTCGGCAAGCGCATCGAGCGTGGCCAACGCGGTGTCTTTTTGGGGGAGGGCAGCGAGCCCACGTGCGTCAGGGTGGGTTTCGCCAGATCGCAGCAGCCAGAGCGCGGCCCCGAGGTCTTCGGCGTGCACTGCCTGGCCGGTGCTTACGCGTAATGCGAGCACTGCGCTCTCGAACGACTCAGGGAGGTCGATTGCGCGGTGTTCGAGCCCGATGCCCGCGGGCCGAGCTTCGGAGAGCTTCGGGTCATCCTCGAGTAGCGTACTCACGCGCACGAGGCCTCTCGCGGTTGCAACCACGCAGCTGAACGTGCGTGAGCCCGGTTTCTGGGCGCTCTTGTCGTGCGGGCGCGCATTGCCCGCTTCGTGCACGGGCTCGACGCGTACGCGCACCCGGTGGTTCGGGTCGAGCCCGAGATTGGCCAGCGCCTTTGACCGTTCGGTCTCGGGGAGTGTGGCATCGCATGCCGCCTCGAGGGCTAGTTGTAGTTCCTTGGGACGTTGTGAACACTCGAGATAGATGAAGACCTCCGGCAGGATGTGGGTTACCACACTCACCCCTAAGCCGGAGGTCTTCATGTCTCACGCTAACGCACCCCTCACCCCGATCG
>JAIUOH010000064.1 GCA_020161315.1 Actinomycetota bacterium
CATTCAGCCTCATGAAGCAGTGGCGCGGACTCGCGACACGCTACGACAAACTCGCGGTCACGTACCGTGCAGGGGTCGTGATCGCAGCGATCCTGACCTGGCTACGCATATAGGAGACACGCCCTAGCGACCAGCCGCCTCAATCTGAGCGAAGTCTGCCTCAAGCGCAACCCATGCCAGCATTGCGCACTTCACTCGCATCACGAACTTCGAGACTCCCTGCAGTGCAACTGCGTCGCCGAGCAGCTCTTCGTCGGGCTCAATCGTGCCGAGCGACTGAATCATCTCGCGAAACGCATCGATCCGCGTGCGAGCCTCGGCCATTGTGAGCGCGTCGTCACGCACAAGCTGCGAGAGCACCGAGGCCGAGGCCATCGAGATCGAACACCCCTGGCCCTCCCAGGCGAGCACCTCGATTTTGCCGGTCTCTGGCGAGACCGCAACGCTCAGCGTGATCTCATCGCCGCAGCTGGGATTGAACTCGTGGTGCGAGGCAGAATGCGTGCCGTCTGGGGCAGCGAACTCGCCCTTGCCCACCGGGCGCTTCGAATGATCGAGAATGACCTCTTGATACAGGCCGTCGAGCGCGCTCATCGGGCGACCTCCACCTTGAAGTAGCGCTGGGCGCCGCGCAGCGCGTCGAGAAAGCGGTCGATCTCGTCTTCTGTGGTCGTAAGGTGCACGCTGGCCCGTGTGCTCGAGGCCATGCCGAGGGCGCGGTGCAGGGGCTGCGCGCAGTGGTGCCCCACTCGCACCAGCACACCCTGCTCGTCGAGGTACTGCCCAACGTCGTGCGCGTGCAGGCCGTCAACCGACACCGCTGCCAGAGCAATTCGCGAGTCGACCCCCTGCGGGCCGAGCAAACGCAGCCCCGGCGTCTCGAGCACGCCCTCGACGAGGCGCGTCACGAGCTCGTGTTCGCGCGCGGCTGCGCGATCCATGCCCACCTCGGTCAAAAATGCGACCGCCTCGCCAAGCCCAACCGCCTGCGAGACCGGCTGCGTGCCGGGCTCAAAGCGCAGCGGGGGCGGCATGAACTGTGCCTCTTCCATGGTCACCTTGGTGATTGCGCTGCCGCCAGTGCGTGCGGGTGGCAGCGCGTCGAGCATCTCGGGGCGGCCATAGAGCACGCCGATGCCGTTCGGGCCGAGTGCCTTGTGGCTCGAGAACACCGCGAAATCGATACCCAGCGCATCGAAGTTGACAGGAATGTGCGGCACCGACTGGCACGCGTCGAGCACCGTGACGGCGCCAACTGCCCGGGCGAGCGACACCAGCTCGGTAACGGGCGACACGAAACCGGTCACGTTTGAGACGTGCGAGAACGCAAATATGCGCGTGCGGGTATTGATTGCCTCGCGTGCCGCATCGAGCGACCAGGTGCCGTGTTCATCAACCGGAATGTACTTGAACGTTGCGCCGGTTTTCGCAGCAAGTCGCTGCCACGGAATCAGGTTTGCGTGGTGTTCGGCCTCAGTCACGAGGATCTCATCGCCTGCTTCGAGCGCGAATCGCTCCGACCCTCGCACTCCGAGGCCCGCATTCGCCTCACCGATGCCGAGGGCAACAATGTTCAGGGCATCTGTCGCACCCTCTGCCCACACGATCTGCTCGGGCGACGCGGCACCCACAAACGCAGCAACTGCGGCGCGAGCCGACTCGAAGCGCTCGGTTGCGGTGCCCACCGCCTGGCTTGTGCCACGGTGCACCGCTGCGTTGTCGCGTTCAAGAAACGCGCGCTCCGCATCGAGCACCCTACGCGGCCGCTGCGAGGTCGCCGCGGAGTCAAGGTAAGCGACCGGGACGCCCTCGTTCATCGGAGGGTTTGTAAAGTACGGAAACTCCGAGCGAAGGGTGAACACATCGGCGGTGGTCAGAGGTGCAACGGACATGCTTCCATTCTTTCACTTCGCGCGCGGCCGCGGCAGGCCGAAGCTGAGGGCCGGTTGCGCCCTCAGCGAAGCCTGCTTTCAAATTTCGGGTCACCAAAGCACGGTGATTCCACCCTTTAACCATGCCTTGTGACCCGAATTTTGGGAGGGAAAGGATGGAAGAGGGTGGGGAAGACGAGGAGGGAGCGAGGGGGCGGATATCGGGGCGGAGGGAGATGGTGCGGCAACGGGGCGGCCGCCCGCGCTAGAGCACCTGCACCGAGCCGGTAGCGCTCGGCAGCGGGCCAGACGGGGTGAGCAGCCAGTTGACCACACCACCCAGCAGCCCGAGCACGACCGAGACGAGCGGCACGAGCAGCGAGATCTGGGTGCTGACCGACTCAGCAACGGCACCGGTCACAGCTGCCGCGAGCGACTGCCCAACGATCACGCCTGAGCCCAGCATGGTCATCACCGTAGCCGAGCGACCCATGGGAGTGCGGGCCGCGCCGAAACCGTACAGGGTGACCAGCAGTGGGCCAATGCCCACGCCGAGCACCATGAGTGAAATCACCATGCTTGGCACGTCGTGTACGCCCTGCAGCAGCACACCGCCAACGACGAGCAGCACCGAGAACACGATCCAGCGGTAGCGCAGGGTGAATCGCGGCGAGAACCAGGTCACCCCGATAGCGAGAATCGCCGATCCCACGCCCATGACGCCGTAGAGCAAGCCGGCTTGTTCTGGCATGCCGCGATCTTGCATAAACGCGGTCAGTGAGGTCAGCATTGAACCGAAGAACAAGCCAACCGTGAAAATACCAAACACCGTGACCAGCAGGGGCGCGCGCCACAGCTCAGCCACCGGAGACAGCGCCGTCTGCTGCTGCTCAGCAGTGCGAGCGGGCGGGCTGGTGCGGTGCACGGCAAACGCCGTGACGAACACGATCGTGAGCACCGCGGCACCGACGATCGGTGCCCATGCCCCGAGCGTGGTGGCGAGCAGGCCCACGACCACGGGCCCGAAGACGAACACAACTTCGTCGGCGGCCGACTCGTAAGCAAGCGTCGAGTTGATGGTGCGCGGGCGCTGCTCGCGGGGCAGCTGCGTTTGCGCAATGCTGACGAGCCGCGAGCGCGACATCGGCGAGATCTGCGGGGCAGTAGCACCAACAAAGAACGAGGCGGCCAGCATTGCGATGTTTGGCAGGTCGCTGAACGCAATCCAGGCGAGCAGGCCGAGCGCAACGCTGTTGACCGCGCCGCTGAGCAGCAGGGTCGGGCGCTGCCCGTAACGGTCGGCTGCGGCGCCGATGAAGGGTCCGAGGCAGGCGACGCCGAGGCCAACCATGGCTGAGGTGAGGCCGCCGAGTTCGACCGAGCCGCGCGCTGCGACGGCGAGGGTGAGCACGCCGACGACCATCATCGCGTATGGTGCCCTCGCAAGCAGCGCGAGCGGAAAGTAGCCGAAGCCGGTGTGCGGCAGCAGGGGTTTCAGAGTGCGAGCCCTTCAACGAACGCCTTGAAAGCGGCGGGGTCGGCGGCATCGCCCGAGTAGACGACGCCGTTTACGACGATGGTTGGGGTGCCCTCAAGACGCACGTTTGCGTCAAGAGTGTTCGGCACTGGGTTTTGAAACACCCACTCGTTCAGTGCCTGAGCAAACGGTACGAAGGCTTCGTTGGTGACGCAATCGCGCACTGCCGAGCTCACGGGCCCAGCCTCTTCTTCGAGCGCAGCCAGCAGCTGCTCGTTGCTGAGCCCAGGGCCCGCCCCGGGCTGCACGCCCGCGCTCAACAATGCGCGGTGCGCGGCCCATGCCGACTCGGGCTGAGCGTCGGCGTAGCAGGCGACCGCGCCCGCCGCGCGCGACGAGTAGTAGCTGCCCTCGCTGTTGCGATCCATGAAGCTGAGCGGCACGATCTCGACGGTCGTGTCACCGGCCGCCATGAGCTCGGCGAGGTAGTCGCCGTTCTGCTGCTCGAAGATGCCGCAGTGCGGGCAGCGGTAGTCGACGTAGATCAAGATGTCGTTTTTCGCGGCGCGGTCGACCTGGTTCGGGGTCGGTGCGGCTCCTGCCTTGAGCGGCTCAGATTCGATGGGGCGAGGATCACCAGGCCCCGCGAAGAGCACGCCGCCCGTCTGCATGTTTGCGGGCCAGGTGAGCAGTGACTCTTGTTCGGTGTCGGGGGTCCAGGTTTCGCCCTCGGTACTGCCCGGTGCAGCTGGCGCGTCAGGTGCACCACCAAAGGTTCCGTTGAATGCGACAACGCTGAACAGCGCACAGGTAGCGACGATCGTGAGGGCGCCAGTTGCGAGGCCAGTGATGCCGGCCCCAAACGGTCGAGATCTCTTCACCATTGCGACGACGCCGAGGGCGACTGCGGCGATGCCGAGCACTCCGGCCGCGACCGAGAATGCGGTTGAGAAGTAGAACACAGACACCAGCAGGGTCAGCAGCGCAACAAGACCAACCGCCATTGCGGTGATCGCGATCCACTTGGCGCCGGGCTTCGGGGCGCCCCCCGCGTAGGGGTGAGCGGGCGGGGTCGCGGGGATCCACTGCGGCACACCGTTCGGTGCGGGCTGCGGTTGGTCATACGCTGGCGCCTGCGGCTGCGCGTATTGGGGCTGCTGCGGCGCCTGCTCAGGCTGGGCGTACGCCGGGGCTGCTTGCTCCGGGACGACTGACTGCTCGTAGGCGGGCTGCGTGTGAGCCTGCGGTGCGGGCTGTCCGGTCGGCGTGGGCTGCTCGGGCTGCTGGGGGCCGGTGGGCTGCTCATTCATGGGTTCCATTCTGTCAGGCCGCGCTGAGAGCCGCCTTGCCAACGATGCGCAGAACTACATCGATCAGTCGAAAAAGGCGCAAGAACACTGAGCAATCGTGTGCCTTTTCGACTGATCTGTGCCTTTTCGACGGAGGCAACGTGCGGGCGTAGCATTGAAGCATGCTCTGGCTTGCCGCGACCCCCATTGGAAACCTCGGCGATGCCTCGCCTCGACTGCGCGAAGCGCTCGCAAGTGCTGACGCAATCGCGGCAGAAGACACCCGGCACACGGCGCAGCTGCTGCGCCTGCTCGGCATCGAAACGCGCCCCGAGCTCATCGCGCTGCATGATCACAACGAGCGAGACCGCGCAGGCATGATCGTTGATCGCGCTGAGCACGAAGAGATTCTGCTCGTGAGCGATGCCGGCATGCCGACGGTCTCGGACCCAGGGTTTCGGGTGGTGCAGCTTGCTGCCGAGCGGGGCGTGACGGTGAGCGCTATTCCCGGGCCGAGCGCAGTGATCACTGCGCTCGCAGTTGCGGGGTTGCCAACCGACCGCTTTACCTTTGAGGGCTTTCTGCCGCGTAAGTCGGGGGAGCGCTCGCGCGCGCTGCGCGAGCTTGCCGCAGAGCGGCGCACGCTCGTGTTCTTCGAAGCGCCCTCACGCATCGCCGACACGCTTGCCTCGCTCGCAGCAGAGTTCGGCGGTGATCGCCGGGCAGCGGTGTGCCGCGAACTCACGAAACTGCATGAAGAGGTGAAGCGGGGGCCGGTCGCAGAGCTCGCGGAGTGGGCTGCCGAGGGAGTGCGCGGCGAGATCGTGCTGGTGGTCGAGGGCGCACCCGAGACCACGGTCTCGCCCGAAACCGCACTCGCCGAGGTGCTCGCGCGCGTCAGCGGCGGCGAACGTATGAAAGACGCCACCCGTGCGGTGGCAGAGGCAACGGGGCTTTCGGCGAAAGAGCTGTATGCGGGGGCTCTCGCAGCCAAGAACGAGTCGCGCTAATCGCGCGAGATTGGAGACAACGGTGGGCGGCGAAAAATCGGTAAGGCTTGAGCTCTGGCGAATGGCGGTGCCGATTCTGTGGTTCGGCATGATTGCTGCGATCAGTTTCATCGAGGCGCCGCTCAAGTTTCAGGCACCCGGCATCACTATTCCGCTCGGGCTGGGCATCGGCAGGCTCGTCTTTTTTGCCCTCAATATTGCCGAGGGGCTGCTGCTCGCGGTGCTGCTCGTGATTTCACTCTGGCCGAGCCAAGCCCGAGTAGCGGCGTCGCGACTTCGCTGGTTGTTCTCGCTCGCCGCGGTGTTCGTGCTCAAGGTCGCGGTGATCAGACCGCCGCTGAACGCCCGCACCGACCAGGTGCTCGCTGGCGCAGAACCTGGTGAGTCACCCTGGCACTACATCTATATTGCGGCCGACCTTTTGACGATGGCGCTGCTCATAGTGCTCGCGGTGCAGGCAGCCCGGGCGACCGTCGCCCTAGCAAAAATTAAACCCGCCGGCTGAACCCTAAGCCCCGCGCCCGCCCGACGAATAGCTGTCGGCGACTTGCTGGCCGGTGAGCTGCTGAATCGCTGCCATGATGCGCTCGGTGGCTTCTTTGCGTGCCCGCCCACCCGGTAGCTCGGCCAAATCTGAGAGGTCTATCGGTGCCCCAAACTTGATCTCTGCGGGTGAGGGTTTGCCCGTTGCGGGGTCGACGATTGCCCGGTTAATGCCGATTAGGCCGACCGGCACCACGGCTGCCCCGGTCTCGAACGCCATGAACGCGGCCCCGCTTCGGCCCCGATAGAGGCGCCCGTCGTTCGAGCGAGAACCCTCTGGAAACACCGCAAACACCTGCCCGGCCGCGAGCACTCGCGTGCCCGCTTCGAGTGCGGCCTGCGCGGCAGACCCGGCTTCACGATGCACTGGGATCGCCCCAATGTGCTTGAAAAACCAGCCGCCGATGGGGCTCGAAAACAGCGAGGCCTTCGCGAGAAACTGCACTTTACGAGGCGAGAACGAAGGGATGAGGATCGTATCGAACGCAGAGAGGTGGTTGCTCGCAAGCAGCACCGGCCCGTGCGCAGGCACGTGCTCGCGCCCGGTCACACGTGGCCGAAACCGAAGCCACAGCAGCGGCCGCAACACCGAGCGGCCGATCGTGAAGACGATGCCAGGCTTGGCTGCTGCGGAGGGGGTGGGCATGCCAAAACGATACCCGCAGGTGCGTGCGCGCACAGGCATCGCACGGGATGATGCGGCAGAATTGTCGTTTGTGCGTCGTTTCAGGCGCAGTCCGAAATTTTGAAGAGGTACCCGTGAAACGCTCTCGCGCCCTGCTCGCTCTGATGCCTGTCGCCCTGGTCGCTGGCCTGTTGACTGCCTGCACATCAGCACCCACCAGCTCGATCGAGGGCGTGAACTGCGCGCCCGAGGGCGAGGCGAGCAAATCGCTCGAGTTCAAGGGTGACTTCGGCTCCGAGAAACTCGAGCTGAAGACGAAGACTCCCATCAAGGTCAAGACTTTGCAGGCGTCGACCCCGATTAAGGGCGACGGTGAGCAGGTGAAAGAGAACGACACGATTGAGGCTCAGCTCTCGCTCATCAACGGCAAGACCGGTGAGGTGCTGCAGAGCGGCAAGTCGAACCTGCAGTTCAACAGCCAGGGCCTGCAGCCGTGGGCGCTTGAGATTCTGAGTTGCGCCTCGGTTGGCGACCGCGTCGCCGCAATTGCTCCCGCATCAGAACTGTTTGGCGAGACTGCTGCGCAGATGGGCGTCGACGCAAAAGACAGCATCGTGATGGTGTTCGACCTGCTCTCGGCAGAGAAGACCAAGGGCGAGCCCGGCACCCTACAGCCCGATGAGCTGCTGAAGAAGGCTGAGGGCAAAGCGCAGAAGCTGCCTGAGGGTCTGCCGAGCGTGAAGCTCGCAGAAGACGGTTCGCCCACGATCACGATGCCCGAGGGTGTCGCGGCTCCCGACAAGCTGACCGTTGAGACTCTGATCAAGGGCGACGGCGAGAAGGTGCAAGAGGGCGACCGCGTCTACGTGCACTACCGTGGCGTGATCTGGCGCACCGGCGAAGAGTTCGACTCGAGCTGGAGCCGTGGCGAGCCGATCGGTTTTGTGACCACCGGCGTGATCGGCGGCTTCTCGAAGGCGCTCGTCGGCCAGACCGTTGGCTCGCAGGTGATGTCGATCGTGCCCGCCGAAGACGGTGGCTACGGTGCGGCTCAGTTGCAGCAGATGGGGCACGAGCCGACTGACGTGATGGTGTTTGTGCTCGACATCCTGGGCACCGTGCACGCGGAGTAATCTCAGGCTTTTGAGTAGGTGAGGCCGCCGGGGAGACCCGGCGGCCTCACTTTTGTTTGGGTGTTGCCTGCGCCGCGTCTGCAGTATCTATGCGATTTTCGCTCCGTATCGCCTATGGCGTGGGATCGGCGATAACGACGGCAGGTCGCACTGTTTTGGGCAGGGCAGGGCAGGGCAGAGCAAGCCATGGCAGTCCAAGTCGGGCCGAGCCCCTCGCCACAAACTATTTTTGGCGGGCCGCGATCCTCGTGCCGCACTGTTAAATGGCCGGCCGCTCGTTCGCTCAGCTACACCTCCAAGTGAGAAAAGCTTCACGTTTCGTGCCCGCCAGTGCCTCTCGCCGCGGAGCGCCTTCCCCCACTTCTTCTCCTTCTGAGCGAAGATTTTTGGTCACTTGATTGCTAGTGTTGATCGGACATCTGGGGTCGGAGGGGGCTCTGGGCGTGTGATTTGCGCTAGACGATGAGTGTCTGGCGATGAGAGCTGGGGAGCCTAGATAATGAGCGCACAAAGTCCTGTACCCGAACGAAAAAGCCTGAAGGGGTGGTTAATCGGCCTCGCGGTAGCGCTTGTCGCCTCGCTCGCGGCAGTCGCGCTGGTGCTCACCGGTGTGATCCCCGGTTTCGGGGGTAACGCTGACGGCAAACTCAGACTTGAGGGTGCCGAGGACCCAGGGGCCGCGGCTTTCATGGTTGCTGACCTCGTCAAACCGAGCAGCCTCATTACCCCGATCAAAAAGGGCGCTGCGATCCCCGCGGTAAACCTCACTCCCGCCCCGGTCAGTGGCGGCACCCCCGGGCTCTACGGTGGCACCGGCACCGAGACCTGCAATGCGGGGCAGCTGGTCAGCTTTCTGAGCCAGAACCCCGACAAGGCTGCTGCCTGGGTGGCTGCGCTCAATGCCGACCCGAACCTGCGTTGGGGCAACGGTCAGGCGCTGACGGTCGCAGAGATTCCCGTCTACATTTCGAACCTGATTCCTACCGTGCTGCAGGTTGACACCTGGGTCACGAACCACGGCTTTGCGAACGGGGTTGCTACCCCCTTCCAGTCAATGCTGCAGCGAGGCACATCGGTGTTCGTTGATCGCTTCGGAGTGCCGCGGGCACGCTGCCTCTGCGGCAACCCGCTGCTGCCGCCAAAGCTGATCGAGCAGCCGCCGCTTGAGGGCGACCCGTGGGATGGCCTCGGTGAACTGCCCCCGCAGACTATCGACCCGACCCCCGAGCCAATCGACGAGCTTGAGGTCGTCGACGAGAACGGCAACCTGGTCAAGGTCACTTCGCCCTTCTGCCAGGCGCTTGGCGGTGGATCATGCCCAGCGCCCGGGCCCGAGAATCAGACTCAGCCTGCACCTACGACCGACCCGGCCACCCCGACCGACCCCGCAACCGACCCTGCGGCAGACGTTTGGTACAAGAAAGACAACCCCGTAGCTCCTGCGTTTGATGTGTGCAGCGTGGCTTACGTGGTGCCCGAGTTGAACCCGGCCGATGTCACATTCGACCTCACAAACAACAGTGGCAAAGAGATCGATCTCTGGGCACCGAACATGACCTGGGATGACAACCTCAATGTGACCTCGTGCCAGGCGGAGTACGTGGGCACGCAGCGCGGGGGCACTAGCGCGGGCTGGCACTCCGCTCCGGGCTTCACCTGGATAGCTACCGACTCTGCTACGGGCAGCGTGCTAAAGCAGGGCGAGAACACCGGCAGTGCTTGGGTGGTCTCATGAGCGCGCAAGGTTGGTACGACGCCGAGGGCAACTTTCACGAGGGGCCGCCACCGAAACCGAAGGCGGCTGAGTCGGTAGCGCCTGACCCCGCGGGCTGGTACGACGCCGAT
>JAIUOH010000065.1 GCA_020161315.1 Actinomycetota bacterium
AGCATTCCTGTCACCGTGCAGGAGTAACAAGGAGAATCAGTGCCTACTATTCAGCAGCTGGTTCGCAAGGGGCGTACGCCGAAGGTCTCCAAGACCAAGGCTCCCGCTCTGAAGGCGAACCCACAGCAGCGCGGCGTGTGCACCCGTGTGTACACGACCACCCCTAAGAAGCCAAACTCGGCGATGCGTAAGGTCGCTCGTGTGAAGCTTTCGAACGGGACCGAGGTCACCGCGTACATCCCGGGCGAGGGTCACAACCTGCAGGAGCACTCGATGGTGCTCGTGCGCGGCGGCCGCGTCAAGGATCTTCCCGGTGTTCGTTACAAGATCGTGCGCGGCGCGCTCGACACGCAGGCGGTCAAGGATCGCCAGCAGGCTCGCAGCCGCTACGGTGCAAAGAAGGTGAAGTAATGCCTCGTAAAGGACCTGCTCCCAAGCGCCCAGTCGTAGCCGACCCGGTATACGGCGCGCCAATCGTTAGCCAGCTCGTCAACAAGATCCTGCTTGACGGCAAGAAGGGCCTCGCAGAGCGCATCGTTTACGGTGCACTCGAGGTCGTTGCCGAGAAGTCGGGCCAGGATGCCGTGACCGTGCTCAAGAAGGCGCTCGACAACGTGCGCCCCACCCTTGAGGTTCGTTCGCGTCGCGTCGGCGGCAGCACCTACCAGGTGCCCGTCGAGGTCAAGCCACACCGCGCCAACACGTTGGCTCTGCGTTGGTTGACCAGCTACGCAAAGGCTCGTCGCGAGAACACCATGACTGAGCGTCTCACCAACGAGATTCTCGATGCTTCGAACGGCCTCGGCGCCGCTGTGAAGCGTCGCGAAGACACTCACAAGATGGCTGAGTCGAACCGCGCGTTCGCTCACTACCGCTGGTAAACACCACCACGCGAGTAGTCGCCAATTGAGTTTGCGACGAGGATCGCCTGGCGTGATCCTCGTCGCAAACTGCGGGCAACGCCCGCTCTGCACAAACTTTCAATCCCCATATCGGAGGAGACCCCTGTGGCACAAGACGTGCTCACCGACCTGAGCAAGGTCCGCAACATCGGCATCATGGCTCACATCGATGCCGGCAAGACCACCACGACCGAGCGCATCCTGTTCTACACGGGTGTGAACCACAAGCTGGGCGAGACCCACGATGGTGCGTCGACGACTGACTGGATGGAGCAGGAGAAGGAGCGCGGCATCACGATCACGTCGGCCGCTGTTACCTGCTTCTGGAACAAGAACCAGGTCAACATCATCGACACCCCCGGTCACGTTGACTTCACCGTCGAGGTGGAGCGTTCGCTCCGCGTGCTCGACGGCGCCGTTGCAGTGTTCGACGGCAAGGAGGGCGTTGAGCCCCAGTCGGAGACCGTGTGGCGTCAGGCTGACAAATACGGCGTTCCCCGCATCTGCTTCGTCAACAAGATGGACAAGATGGGCGCCGACTTCTACTTCACCGTAGACACCATCATCAACCGCCTCGGTGCCAAGCCGCTCGTTATGCAGCTGCCTATCGGCTCGGAGAGCGACTTCATCGGTGTTGTCGACCTGCTCACCATGAAGGCATTCGTCTGGGAGGGCGACGCGAAGGGTGACGTTACCCTCGGTGCCAACTACGAGACCCAGGAGATCCCCGCTGATCTCCAGGCCAAGGCTGAAGAGTACCGCGCACAGCTCGTCGAGACCGTCGCCGAGACCGACGACGCACTGCTCGAGAAGTTCTTTGGTGGCGAAGAGCTCACCATCGATGAGCTCAAGGCAGGCATTCGTAAGCTCGTTGTGAACAACGAGATCTACCCCGTGTTCTGTGGCTCGGCCTTCAAGAACCGCGGCATCCAGCCTATGCTCGACGCTGTCGTTGACTTCCTTCCGAACCCGCTTGACGTGGGCTCGATCGAGGCACACGACCCCCGCGACGAGTCGATCGTCATCGAGCGCAAGCCTTCGGCCGACCAGCCGTTCTCGGCGCTCGCGTTCAAGGTTGCAGTGCACCCGTTCTTCGGTCGCCTCACCTACGTGCGCGTCTACTCGGGTCAGCTTGACTCGGGTGCCCAGGTCGTCAACTCGACCAAGGGCAAGAAGGAGCGCATCGGCAAGATCTTCCAGATGCACGCCAACAAGGAAATTCCTGTTGAGGCGCTGACCGCTGGCAACATCTATGCTGTGATCGGCCTGAAGGACACCACCACTGGTGACACCCTCTCGGATCCGAACAACCAGGTCGTGCTCGAGTCGATGACCTTCCCGGAGCCCGTGATCGAGGTCGCTATTGAGCCCAAGACCAAGGGTGACCAGGAGAAGCTCGGCACCGCGATCCAGAAGCTCGCTGAAGAGGATCCGACGTTCCGCGTCAGCCTCAACGCCGAGACCGGTCAGACCGTTATCGCCGGTATGGGCGAGCTGCACCTCGATATCCTTGTCGACCGCATGAAGCGCGAGTTCAAGGTTGAGGCAAACGTGGGCAAGCCCCAGGTTGCGTACCGTGAGACCATCCGCAAGACGGTTGAGAAGCACGACTACACCCACAAGAAGCAGACCGGTGGTTCGGGTCAGTTCGCTAAGGTGCAGATCGCTCTTGCTCCGCTTGAGGCTGACAGCGAGAAGATCTACGAGTTCGAGGACAAGGTGACCGGTGGTCGCGTTCCTCGCGAGTACATCCCTTCGGTCGACGCTGGTATCCAGGATGCGATGCAGTACGGCATCCTTGCTGGCTTCCCAGTTGTGGGCGTTAAGGCAACCCTGCTTGACGGCCAGTACCACGATGTTGACTCGTCTGAAATGGCGTTCAAGATCGCCGGTTCGATGGCCTTCAAGGAGGCCGCGCGCAAGGCTCAGCCTGTGCTGCTCGAGCCGATGATGGCCGTTGAGGTTCGTACTCCTGAGGAGTACATGGGCGACGTGATCGGCGACCTCAACAGCCGCCGTGGTCAGATCCAGTCGATGGAGGATGCAAGCGGCGTGAAGGTTGTTCGCGCACTCGTTCCTCTGTCAGAGATGTTCGGGTACATTGGCGATCTGCGGTCGAAGACCAGCGGTCGTGCAGTGTTCTCGATGACCTTCGACAGCTACGCTGAGGTGCCGAAGGCTGTAGCCGAAGAAATCGTTCAGAAGGCTCAGGGCGCCTAACAACGCTCAATGGGTGGCGGTTTCTGAAAATACTCAGAGAGCCGCCGCCCGCTCGGCTCGCGAATTGCAAGCCGAGCAAGTAACATATAGACACAACCCCCGTGCCCGTGGCCGCCGAAATCCTTCGGCGGAAGGCGGCACATGATGTCCTAGGAGGACCATAGTGGCGAAGGCCAAATTCGAGCGCACCAAGC
Source organism: Actinomycetota bacterium (assembly GCA_020161315.1). Taxonomy (GTDB): domain Bacteria; phylum Actinomycetota; class Actinomycetes; order Actinomycetales; family Microbacteriaceae; genus Leucobacter. The sequence continues at coordinate 3,317 of JAIUOH010000065.1, forward strand.
CGCACGTGAACATCGGTACGATCGGTCACGTCGATCACGGTAAGACCACTCTTACCGCTGCAATCTCGAAGACTCTTGCTGACAAGTTCCCGTCGGACACCAACGTCCAGCGCGACTTCGACACGATCGACTCGGCTCCTGAGGAGCGCCAGCGCGGTATTACCATCAACATCTCGCACGTTGAGTACGAGACCCCGAAGCGTCACTACGCTCACGTTGATGCACCAGGCCACGCTGACTACATCAAGAACATGATCACCGGTGCCGCTCAGATGGACGGCGCGATCCTCGTGGTTGCAGCAACCGACGGTCTGATGGCTCAGTCGAAGGAGCACATCCTCCTCGCTAAGCAGGTTGGCGTTCCTTACCTGATGGTTGCCCTCAACAAGTGCGACCAGGTCGACGACGAGGAAATCCTCGAGCTCGTCGAGATGGAGGTCCGCGAGGAGCTCTCGAAGAACGGCTTCGATGGCGACAACGCTCCCGTCGTGCGCGTTTCGGGCTACCAGGCTCTGCAGGGCGAAGAGAAGTGGGTCAACTCGATCCTCGAGCTCATGGAAGCTGTTGACGAGTCGATCCCCGATCCCGTGCGTGACAAGGACAAGCCGTTCCTCATGCCTGTTGAGGACGTCTTCACCATCACCGGTCGTGGCACCGTTGTTACGGGTCGCGCCGAGCGTGGCACCCTGAAGATCAACTCTGAGGTTGAGATCGTGGGCCTGCGTCCGACCGTCAAGACCACCGTTACCGGTATCGAGATGTTCCACAAGCAGCTCGACGAGGCATGGGCCGGCGAGAACTGTGGCCTCCTGCTCCGCGGCACCAAGCGTGAGGACGTTGAGCGCGGCCAGGTTATCGTTCAGCCCGGTTCGATCACCCCTCACACCAAGTTCGAGGGCACTGCCTACATCCTGAAGAAGGAAGAGGGCGGCCGCCACAACCCGTTCGAGACGAACTACCGTCCGCAGTTCTACTTCCGTACGACTGACGTGACCGGTGTGATCACCCTTCCCGAGGACAAGCCGATGGTTATGCCCGGCGACACCACCGACATGGTCGTTGAGCTGATCCAGCCCATCGCTATGGAGGACGGCCTCGGCTTCGCTATCCGTGAGGGTGGCCGCACCGTTGGTGCTGGCACCGTCACCAAGGTGATTGCCTAATTTCTTATCTGACTAGTTCAGTACAGAGATAACAAAGAACCCCCGGGAGAAATCCCGGGGGTTCTTTGTATGTGCTCTGCCGAAGAAGAAGTGCCCCTCGAAAAAATCCGAGGGGCACTTCTTCTTTTACTGCTTGAGCAAATTACTCGTTGCCAACTGCGCCGTCAGCTGCATCGCGAGCACTCTCGACCTGATCAGCGAACTTGCCGCCGGTGAGCTTGTTTGCGAGGTCTGCTGCGCCGTCGAGCAGCTTGTCGCTGATGCCCTCGGCCTGCTCGCTCTTCAGTACCTCTGACACCTTGTTGGCGTTCTCCTTTGCGAAGTCGCCTGCCTGCTTTGCGAGGTCTTCAATTCCCATGATGTCTTCTTTCAAGGTAGGGGGTGTGCCGTGAGCGGCAGTGCGCCGGGAGCGCACCACTTCATTATCTAACGGGCCGGGGTCGAGCAACAGGGGGATCTTTAGATGCATATCACGTCAAGGCGGCAGGTCAGTCAGGTCTTCTGGGCCACTCGCAGCTAAGCTCAAGGTGTGAATCAGCCGAATGGAACAGACCGGGGTGCAGCCGTGCGGAGCACCAAGAACGGCTTTATTCAGTCGATGCGCGAGTCGGGGGCACTCTTCGTTTACGATGCCTTTGCCTGGGCGGTCGGCATTCTCGCCGCACTTGCGCTGAGATACGATTTTGTGCTGCGTGACATTCACTGGGGATGGGCGATCGTGTTGATCGCGATTACCGTTGCCCTGCAATTTGTTGCTGGCTGGGTGTTCTGGCTCTATCGGGGCAGGTATGAGATCGGCGGCTTCGACGAAGTCAAAGCACTTGTTTTTGATGTGTTCTCGGTGATGGTGATCTCGTGGATTGCGGCATATCTGCTGGCATACGGAAACGGGATTCCGCGGAGCACCATGATTATTGCCGCACCCATCACCTTCAGCATTATGGCCGCTGCTCGGTACCTGTTGAGACTTTCAGCCGAGCGAAGCATGAAGCCGAGCCAGGGTGCAGAACGTGCGCTGCTGTACGGAGCCGGCTATCTCGGCAACCAGACCGCAAAACGCCTGCTGACAGACCAGGTTGCTTCGGTGCTCCCCGTCGGCTTTCTTGACGATGACCCCAACAAACGCAATCTTGAAGTGCGCGGCGTGCGGGTGCTCGGTGGCTTGAAGGACCTTGCGCAGGCCGCAAGTCAGACCGGGGCCACTACCTTGATTGTGTGCATCGGTGATGCAGACGCGGGTCATATGCGCCGCATCGACCAGCTTGCCGACTCGGCGGGGCTTCGTGTGCTCGTGCTGCCCCCGCTCGAGCAGATTCTGCAAAATTCGTCCGTGGTAAATGAGGTGCGCGAACTCTCGATTGAAGACCTCATCGGTAGGCACCCGGTTCGTCTCGAAACCGATTCGATCGCACAGTATCTTCAGGACCGCGTGGTGCTCGTGACGGGGGCGGGAGGCTCGATCGGGTCTGAGCTGAGCAGACAGCTCGCAAGATTTGCTCCAAGGGAGCTGATTCTGCTCGATCGTGATGAGACCGCCCTGCAGTCCGCTCAGCTCGCGATCAGTGGGCACGGCCTGCTCGATACGCGCGACGTTGTGCTTGCCGATATTCGCGACGCGAGCGCACTGCAACAGATCTTTCAGGAGCGCAGACCCGACGTGGTGTTTCACGCCGCGGCTCTGAAGCACCTGCCTATGCTCGAGCAATACCCCGACGAAGCGTGGAAGACGAACGTGCTCGGCACCCTGAACGTGCTGCAGGCGGCACGCGCCGCCGGTGTCAGCACATTTGTGAATGTCTCGACCGATAAGGCGGCTAATCCCACAAGCGTGCTCGGACATTCGAAGCGGGTAGCTGAGAAGCTCACGGCTTGGATGGCCCAGGAGACGGGGCAGCGGTACCTTTCGGTGCGGTTCGGCAACGTTATCGGCAGTCGAGGATCAATGCTGCCCACGTTCCGCGCGCTCATCGAAGCAGGCGGCCCCCTCACGGTGACACACCCCGATGTGACTCGATTCTTCATGACAATTCCAGAGGCCTGCCAGCTGGTCATTCAGGCCGGAGGCATCGGTCGCCAGGGTGAGGTGCTCATTCTCGATATGGGTGAGCCGGTGAAGATTCTTGAGGTTGCGCAGCGCATGATCGCGCAGTCGGGTAAGCACATCGAGATCGTGTTTACCGGGCTTCGCCACGGTGAGAAGCTGCACGAGGAGCTCGTGGCCGAGGGCGAGGGTGACGAGCGTCCGTTCCACTCGAAGATCGCGCACGCACACGTTGACACGATGAGCCCCGAGACGCTCGACCATGCGGGCTGGGTCGCTCGCATGGATCTCACCGCCGAGGCGGGGGAGCGCGTCGAGTGAGCCTGTTTGCATCGTTCGCACTAGGCCCGGCGGTCGTAGGCGGCCTACTCACTCTGGTGCTTTCGCTCGCGCTGCCCTTCGTGGTGCGGCCATTGCTCGTGAAGCTCAAAATCATGGACGTGCCGAACGAGCGATCGTCGCATGAGCGGCCCGTGCTGCGCGGTCTTGGTCTTGCGGTGCTGATCGCGATCGCGATCGGCGGCGGTCTTGCCGTGGGCGTCACCGAGCAAACGGGCATACCGATGCTCGGTTGGGATCTGCTGCTTGCCGTGCTCGTCGGATCGCTTCTTGCGGGTTTACTTGGCTTGGGCGAGGATCTACGCGGTGTGAGCGTAAAAGTACGAAGCGTGTTGCTTCTGCTGATTGGGCTGCTGGTGCCGGTATCGCTCGTCTGGCTCTTCAATGCGGCGCAGCCGAGCGGTGACTTTGGGTATGTCGGTGGATCGGGAACTCTGGCGCATTTGCTGCCCGCAGGCTGGTTCGAAGAAGCAGGCAGCACAGTCTTGCTTTCGGCGGAGCCAGTTGGGGCAGTGCCGTTGCCGCTCTGGGCCGGTATCGTGCTCGTTCCTTACGGAGTGCTGTTTATTTCGAGCTATATCAACGTCGCGAACTTCATGGACGGTTTGAACGGGATCAGCGGTTTTCACGGTGTGATCTCGGGGCTGACGTTCGCCGCTGCAGGCTGGTTCGCAGGACTCTCGTGGTTGCTCACGATGGGCTTGGTGCTCGCGGCAGGGTTCTTGGGTTTCTTACCTTGGAATCTGAGTAGGCGTGGGGCCTTTCTCGGCGATGTGGGTAGCTACTTGCTCGGCGGGGCCGTTGCCATCACAAGTTTTGCAGCGCTGCTCGCGGGCGTGCCTGTTCTGGCGACCATCGGCCCGATGATTATCTACTTCGGTGACGTCGGGGTGACACTGGTGAAGCGCGTGCGCAAGGGCCACAAGTGGGATGAACCCCACAAGGAGCACGTCTATCAGCGACTGAATCAGCAGGGGCTCTCACACGTTGCTGCGTCTGGCGTCAACGCGCTCTTCACCGTTGCAGCATCACTGCTCGGCCTCGTCTCGTTCTTTGTGACTCCGATTTGGTGGCTGCTGCTGCTTGTGCTCGGTGTCGCGCTCGTCGTGCTGTACGTGGCCATGCCAAAGCTGCTCGCTCGTCGCTAACGGCTTGCGCCTGCGAGAGCGCCGCGATCCCACGTTCATAAAAGCGGATGATGCACGTAACAGCGGACGAATCCGCGAGATCCATCCGCTGTTACGTGCATCATCCGTAGTTAGTGACATGCGGAGCGGGTGCCGAGCCCGTCTCTGGCTCGGCACCGGGCGTGTAGGGAGCGCGCGAAGTGCGCGACACGCCCGCACCAAGGCGCTTAGGGCAAAGCGAAGCTTTGCGCGCCGTATGTGCCAAGCCCGTCTCGGGCTCGGTTACCGGGCGTTATGGGAGCCGACGAAGTCGGCGACACGCCCGGCTTGCATGAACCCGAAACTCGTGTCAGAATAGACAGGTTCAGTACTTTTCGCATGCGCGGAAATCACTGCCAGGCTGTGCATAGCGCGGCGCGCCCTTCGACAGGCTCAGGGAGCGCGCGACGTTAGGCCGCGGGCAGCGAACACCACGCCTCTGGCCCGTCTTCTGACGGGCGCGCTCTTGTCGGGTAATCCCTGGCTTGAACAACAGTGCGCGTTTGACAGGTGAACAGCGAGCGTCATTCTCCGTGAATGTACAGGGCGCTGATACGCAAGACGTCCAATGCTGGGCGCGATGATCCTTGTCTACAAAGACATGGTGAGTTGCACACAGTACGACGCGACAAGAAAGAGAGAAGTCTATGGCGGCCCAAAAGATCCGCATTCGACTGAAGTCGTATGACCACGAGGTCATCGATAGCTCGGCACGCAAGATTGTCGATACGGTTACCCGCGCGGGTGCTACCGTAATCGGCCCCGTGCCGCTTCCCACGGAGAAGAACGTGATCGCTGTGATCCGCTCTCCTCACAAGTACAAGGACAGCCGCGAGCACTTCGAGAAGCGCACGCACAAGCGTCTGATCGACATCGTCGATCCCACGCCGAAGGCCGTTGATTCGCTCATGCGTCTCGACCTGCCGGCTGACGTCAACATCGAGATCAAGCTGTAAGGGGGTCTCGAATGTCGAACGCAGAACGCAACGTCAAGGGCCTGCTGGGCACGAAGCTCGGTATGACCCAGGTTTGGGACGAGAACGGCAAGGTCGTTCCCGTAACCGTTATTGAGGTGGCCCCCAACGTGGTTACCCAGATCCGCACCGCAGAGGTCGACGGCTACAGTGCCGTGCAGATCGCCGCTGGTCAGATCGATCCCCGCAAGGTGAACCAGCCCTCGGCAGGTCACTTCGCAAAGGCAGGCGTCACCCCGCGTCGCCACCTCACCGAGGTGCGCACCGCTGACGCCGCAGAGTACGCACTGGGCCAGGAGCTCACCGTCGATGCAACCTTCGAAGCCGGTCAGAAGATCGACGTCGTTGGCACTTCGAAGGGTAAGGGCTTTGCCGGCACCATGAAGCGTCACAACTTCTCGGGCGTCTCGGCTTCGCACGGTGCACACCGCAACCACCGTAAGCCCGGCTCGGTCGGTGGCGCAGCTACCCCCGGTCGCGTGTTCAAGGGCCAGAAGATGGCAGGCCGCATGGGTAACGATCGCGTTACCGTGCAGAACCTCGTCGTTCAGGCAGTTGACGCTGAGAAGGGTCTGCTGCTCGTCAAGGGTGCAGTTCCCGGTGGCCGTGGCCGTCTCGTATTCGTTCGCAACGCAGTGAAGGGGGCGTAGTTCATGGCTACCGCTACCAAGCTCGACGTCGTCGACGCAAAGGGCAAGAAGGCCGGCAAGGTCGATCTGCCCGAGTCGCTCTTCGGCGCTGAAACCAACGTGCCCCTGAT
>JAIUOH010000005.1 GCA_020161315.1 Actinomycetota bacterium
TTAGCCACTTTTCTCCTGTCTGGGTTCACGCCAGACAGGCGAGAACCAAATTAGCGGACGGGTCTCATCGTGAGCCGCTCATTAGTTGTCCATGAGTGTTTCTAGCCTGTTCTCTAAAGGGCTGGTGTCGAGCGAACCCGACACTTTCAGCGCACGCGCGAATGAGCCGCGCGACACTGCTTGTTTCAAACATCCGGCGGTGGGGTGAATCCACGCGCCTCGCCCGGGCAGTACCGCGCGCTCGTCGGCAAGAAGCCGACCCTCGCGAGTCACCACTCGAAGCAGTACGTCTCGTGTCGCGCGCTGGCGGCAGGCGACGCATGTCCGAAGCGAATCCATCCTACCAGCTTCTCACACTCCCCGCTGGGTGCGTGTGTCGGCGAAGCATCGCCCGCGTCTCGTGCCCGCAGTAATGCGCAGTGCGTGATGCGCTATGCGCGCTTCGCGGCGACCGCGCGCGCCGCGCGCCGACCGAGCCACGACACCAGCAGGTTGATCGCCAGGTAGATCACCGCACCCACGAGCCAGAACGTGAACATGTAGTAGTTGCCGAAGAACGTCGCGAGGTTCTTCACGGTTCTCAGCAGCTCGTAGTAGCCAACGATGTAGCCGAGGGAGGTGTCTTTGAGCAGCACCACGAGCTGCGCCATGATGATCGGCAGCATCTGCGTGAAAGCCTGCGGCAACTCAATGAGCAGACGTGTGCGGGTCGGAGTGAGCCCGATCGAGAGCCCTGCCTCTCGCTGCCCCTTGTTGAGCGAGAGAATGCCCGCGCGAAGCGCCTCGCCGAGAATCGCTCCGTTGTAAACGATCAGCGCGATGACGACCGCGATGAAGGCGCCGGTCGAAGCCACCAGCAGAATGAAGAGCATCATGAGCAGCACGGGCATGCCACGGAAGAACTCGAGCACGATGGCGACCGGCACTCGGATCAGCTTGCTCGAGGCGAGCCTGCCGAACGCGAACAAGACGGCGAGCACCAGCGCGCCGACCATGCCGACCGCTGCTGCGCCGAGCGTCGCGCCGACGCCCTTCGCCATTTGTGTCCATACTTGCGGTTCGGCAAGCGGCGTCCAGCGAGTCGGATCCAGAATCGGGGGTGTTTCTGCACCGTTCGCCGCCACCTGCGGAATCGCGAGGCGATAGATGACCCAGCCGAGCAACGCGGCGATTGCGAGCACGCCGACCACGGAGATCACTCGCGACCGGGCGCGGGCCTTGGGCCCTGGAGCGTCGTAGAGCACACTGGCTTGAGCAGTCATCGCGCGACCCTCACCTTCTTCTCGATCTGCCCGGCGATCAAGCCGAGTGGAACGGTGATCAACAGGTAGAAGCATGCGACTCCGACGAGAATCGCGATCACGGCATTGCCGTTGTTGTTCGCCAGCTTCTGCGCGGTGGCGAAGAGTTCGACGACAAAGAATCCGCCGGCTACCGAGGTGTTCTTCGTCAGCGCGATGAACACATTGATGAGCGGTGGAACCACCATCCGCAGCGCCTGTGGCAGCACGATGAGGGTGAGCGTTTGACCGAAGCCCAGGCCGATCGAGCGCGCCGCTTCGGCCTGTCCGACCGGCACACCGTTGATGCCGCTTCGCAGCGCCTCAGCCACGAACGGCGAGGTGTACAGCGCGAGGGCCACCACCGCGAGCACCTCGTATGGCGGCAGCTTGGGGTTGATCAGCGGCAGCACAAAGACCATGAACAAGAAGATGAGCGTCAGCGGCACGTTGCGAAAGAGCTCGGTGTACGCGGTCGCGAAGGCTCGCAGCGAGGCGACCGGCGAGATGCGCATGGTCGCGATCAGCAACCCGAGCACCATCGCGCCGAGTCCGCCGAACACGAGCATTCGAAGTGTCATGAGAAATCCGGCGAGAATCGAATCTGCGTTCTCGATCAGCACGTTCATTGCGCGTTCGCTCCCTTCAGTTGTTCAGTGGGTGAGTGTGCGGGGCGAGGATCGGGTGGCCGGGAGGCCACCCGATCCCGATCCCTTTTGCCTAGTAGCGGTCTACCTTGGGCGGCGTCGGGGTCGACAGCACCTTGCCTGCTGTGCTCTCCCATGCCTTCGCCCAGCTGCCGTCTTCGAACGACTTCTCGAGTGTGTCGTTGATGAAGTTGCGGAAGTCGGTGTCGTCCTTCTTCAGTCCGATGCCGTAAGGCTCCTCGGTGAAGGAGTTGTCGACAACCTCGAATTCGCCGGGGTTCTGATCCGAGAGACCGGCGAGAATCACGTTGTCAGTCGACACCGCGACCACCTCGCCCTGGCGCAGCGGCGTCAGGCAGTTCGAGTAAGTGTCGGTCTCGATGACCTCAACGCCCGCGTCTTTCAGGTTCTGCGCCGAGGTTGAGCCGGTGACCGAGCAGACCTTCTTGCCCTTCACATCATCGATGCCCTTGATACCGTCGGGGTTGCCCGAAAGCACGAGCAGATCCTGGCCGGCCACGTAGTACGGGCCCGCAAACGAGACGACCTCTTTGCGCTTGTCGTTGATCGTGTACGTTGCAACGACAATGTCGACCTCGCCGTTCTCGATGAACGGCTCGCGGTTCGCCGAGACTGCCTCGACCCACTCGATGTTGTCAGGCGAGATGCCGAGCTCGCCCGCGATGATCTTTGCGACCTCAACGTCGAAGCCCTCGGGCTTTCCGTCAAGCCCCATCAGCCCGAACAGCGGCTGATCAAACTTCGTGCCGACCGTGATCTTGCCTGCGTCATGCAGCTTCGCCATGGTCGTGCCTGCTTCGAACGTGACGTCTTCCTTGACGGTGGGTTCTTCCGGAGCAGCACCACCGCCCGAACAACCGGCAAGCACCAGGGCGCCCGCGGCCGCAATAGCTGCTGCGTATTTCGTGAATCGCATCATTTCCTGCTTCCTTTTCGGTGAAGCCGATGAACTCGGCCCCGCTGTTTCCGCTTCGCGGTTTGGTACGGGCCGCTGATGCGACCCGAGTCTGTCAGTGCCCCAGAATCTTCGAAAGAAAGTCCTGCGCTCTCGAAGTCTGCGGGTCGGTGAAGAACTGCTCGGGGGTTGCCTCTTCAACGATCTGGCCGTCTGCCATGAACAGAATGCGATCGGCAGCGCGCCGCGCAAAGCCCATCTCGTGGGTCACCGTCACCATGGTCATGCCGTCATTCGCGAGGCCGATCATGGTGTCGAGCACCTCGTTGATCATCTCGGGGTCGAGAGCCGAGGTGGGCTCATCGAGAAGAATCAGTTTCGGCTGCATCGCGAGCGATCTGGCAATCGCTGCACGCTGCTGCTGGCCGCCCGAGAGTTGGGCCGGCAACTTCTTGGCCTGGTTGGCGATGCCGACCCGCTCGAGCAGCGACATGGCGCGCTCCTCTGCCTCTTTCTTGCCGAGACCACGCACCTTGATCGGGCCCAGCGTCACGTTCTCGAGAATCGTCTTGTGCGCGAAGAGGTTGAACGATTGAAACACCATACCCACGTCTGCACGCAGGTGCGCGAGGTCCTTGCCCTCCTCAGGCAGCGCGACCCCGTCGATGGTGATGGTGCCCGAGTCGATCGTCTCCAGGCGGTTGATTGCACGGCACAGCGTCGACTTGCCCGAACCCGAGGGGCCCAGAACCACGACCACCTCACCGCGGCCGACAGTCGTGTTGATGTCGTTGAGCACGTGCAAATCGCCATAGTGCTTGTTCACACCTGAGACAACCACGAGTGGATCGCGGTCGTTGCCGTGCACCCGAATCGCGGTGGTATTGCCCACGCGCTCAGCAGCGTGGTCTGCGGGCGATGCGCTCATATTGGCTTCCTCATGCTTCGTTGCCTCACGAAGAATGAACGGAGACCCGAGAGCGGGGCGCCTAAGTCGCATTCTTCGTTGAATAGTTCGGACGACTGAGTCCAACGCTAGGCAGGTACGAGCGCAATCTCACGCCCCTTGAGGGTTTCTTGAGATTGTGCCAGGATCAGCGCTTCGTATCGACGTAGTAGTCTGCGGCGCCCGGGTGGAGCTCGATGGGGTCGGTAAAAATCGCTTGCCGTCGATCGAGCAGTGCGGCAGCCGGAACCTGTTGCGCCAGTTCGGTTCGCGAGGCGAAGAGCGCCTCGGTCACCGACCGCACCAGCCCCGTTGGCGCGTTCTCGGCGACGACGAGATAGTTCGGCACCGTCATTGTGACCGTCGGCGTCTCCCATCCGTAGGAGCCGAGCGGAAACTCTGAGACTCGGTAGGCGCCGCTGTGCTCGCGGTTGAGCTGCTCGACGGTCTCAGCCTCGATTGGCAGCAGCCTGATCGGGGTGTCGGCAGACAGTTTCTCGAGGCCCGGGGTCGGCACCCCGCCAACCCAGAAGAACGCGTCGATCTGCCCGCTGCGCAGCGCCTCGATCGAAGCGTCAGGCCCGAGCCCGGCGTTCGAAACCGCACCCGCGTCGACTCTCGCCGCCTCAAGCACTCGCATCGCGACGAGATTCACGCCCGAGTTCTTCGCACCCAACGAGACCTTCCTGCCCACGAGATCGGTGAGATCCTCGATGTCAGAATCTCGCCGCACCACCACGTGCACATATTCGTCGTAGAGCCTCGCAATCGCACGAAGCGGCACCACGCGCTCGAAGGTGCCACTGCCCTCGACCGCGCTCGCCGCCGCATCGCTCTGCGCGAATCCGAGCATCGCCTCACCCGCGCCAATACGCAGCAGGTTATCGATTGAGCCCGCAGTTTCTGCCACGACGAACTGCTCGTCAAGATCGTGCGAAAGCACCTCGGCAAGATGCTTTCCGTACTGGTAATACACGCCTGTCGTGCCACCGCCGGCGATCACGATCGGCTCGGCTGGCGAGCTCTCGGGCGTTGGATCGCACGCACCCAGCCCAAGCATCACCGCGGTAGCGAGCACCGCCCCGGCCACCGGACGCAGAATGCGCTTACCCACAGAAACTCGCCGCGACCTCACGACGCCACCGCCTTCGCAAACCGAAACGTCACCGTGAGCCCGCCGCTCGGCGGAGCCGAAACACGCAGTTGCCCGCCGACCGAGGCCAGCAGGTCGCTCGCAATCGCAAGACCAAGCCCCGAGCCGGGTTTCTGATCGCTGCCCGCGCCGCGCCAGAATCGGTCGGTCGCCCGCTCGAGATCGGCGGCGTCGATGCCGGGGCCGTGATCCCGCACCAGAATCTCGCTGTGTTCGGCACTGTCTTCGGTCGACACCTCGATCTTGCTGCTCGGTGGCGCGTATTTCAGCGCATTGTCGATCACGGCGTCGAATGCGCTCTCGACGATGATCGCGTCGGTGAGGGTCGGCAAGCTCTGCTCAAGACGCAACTCGAAGCGCACGCGATCCTGCGCCGCCACCTGCTGCCAAGCATCGATTCTGCGCGCCACGAGCTCTGACAGGTCGACTGAGGTGAGCACCGAGGTGCCGCCCCCGCCGCGGGCAAGACCGAGCAACGCGTCAAGAATCTGCGTCATTCTGCGGCCCTCATCACGGGTTGCCTCGATGTCGCTCTCCCACTCTTCATCGAGGCCGGTCGCAAGCGACTCGACGCGAAGCAGCAGCGCGTTCAGCGGGTTGCGAAGCTCGTGCGAAGCGGTCAGGGCGAACTCCTGCTGCCTCGATACCACACGCTCGATTTCTTCGGCCATGCGGTTGAACAGGGCGATCATGCGTCGAAGCTCTGGCGGGCCGGTGTCGTCGGCGATCCTCGCCTCCATATGCCCTTGCTCGATCGCCTCCATCGCTTCGTCGACGCGACGAACCGGCTGCAGCACCCAACTCGCGAGGCGGTTCACGACCAGCAGGCCGATCGCGATGGCGAGCGCAGAAGCGCCTGCGAGCAGCACCCACTGCCTCGTGATCGTATCTCGCGGGGCATCCATGCTCGTCGACAGCATCACCGCGCCGATCACGTCACCGTCGTCGAACACCGGCTCGACCATCACCGCCTCGGTGAACAGCCACGGCAGCACCGCCTGCGGCGTCTCGCCACGGCGGCCCGAAAGCGCGAGCAACACCTTGTCAGTTGCGGCCTCATCGAGCACGTTCGAGTCGAGCCCGCGCGACACCCACGGGGTGCCCGAGCGATCGACGACCGCCAAACGCGCCCCGTAGAGCTCGTGATATCGATCTATCTCGCCCTCGATCACCGTGGCATTGCCCGACCGGAGCGCCTGTCTCGCGCTGGTGACGAAGTAGCCGAGATCGCCGAGGCGTTCGGCATAGAACTCCTGCTGCACGCTTCGCGCGGCGCTCCAGGCGTAGGCTCCGCCGAGCGCAAGCAACACCCCTACGAGGGGCACTAAGAAGACAACGATGAGGCGTGTGCGCATAGTTTCAGGAGACCGCTATTCGATATCCCACGCCGCGAACCGTCTCGATGAGTTCGCCGCGACCGGTTTTGCGCCTGATAGATCCCACGTGCACTTCAAGCGATCGACTGAATGCATGCCACTCGGTGTTCCACACCTCTTGAATCAGGCGCTCTCTCGGCACCACGACGCCGGGGTAGCGAGCGAGCACCGCGACAATGTCGAACTCTTTTCGTGTGAGTTCGACAGGTTGACCGTCGACCGTCACCTGCCTCGTCACCAGGTCAATCTGCACTCCCTGCGCCTCGAACTCGGGCTGTGGTTCGGTGGGCAACGACCTGGCTCGCCGCGTCACCGCCTCGATGCGCGCGAGCAGCTCGCGCACATCGTACGGTTTCACCACGAAGTCATCGGCGCCGGCGCGCAGCCCCTTGATGCGATCTTGCACGTGGCTACGGGCCGTTGCGATGATAATGGGCACTCCGGTCTGTGCGCGGATTCTGCGGCAGAGATCGATGCCATCGATGTCGGGAAGCCCGAGGTCGAGCAGCACCACCTCAGTCTCTGAACCGAGCGACGCGAACGCCGCCGCACCATTCGCCGCCACCTGAGTGCCGTAGCCACGCTTGCGCAAGAACACGCTCAGTGCTTCTGACACGCGGTCATCGTCTTCGACAATCAGAATCTTCATCGGAATCTCCGCGAACCCCTATGCATGGCCGGGCTCAGTTTGCGGTGCGGCTGTGCCCTCAAGGTACCAGACCCGCCGGCATCGGTCTCGACACTGCTCATACCAACCCTTGCTCGTTACTTCTTCGTACACTGCTCCATCACAAACCAATCGAGATTGCGGCTTTTGCGCAATGGGGTTGAGCAAAATTTGAGGGAGCTGGCCGGGGTAGTGTGCTGGGCCGACTGGGCTGCGGCGCTAGGGGACCGGCCGGCAAGGACGTGCGGCCGCTCCAGCGCTTAAGGCACAAGAAGGCGCCAAAAGCACAAAGATCCCGCCGATCCTTGTGCCTTTATCGCTGATTGATGCTTCTAGCGCTGTTGCAGATCTGGGTATTTCGGATCCGCGTGCTCAGTAGGTGCTCCCAAAACGCGAGCGGGCGGCCCCCTCAACGAAGAAGGGACCGCCCGCTGTTACGAGTCACTCAGACTCAATCATTCATGATCGAGTCTGGCTGAATGCTCTGCTCTTGAGACGTTCACTGTCGCCGCAGTAGCGGCTCCATCGAACGCGCAAAAATTGATATCAGACTCAATCATTCATGATTGAGTCTGGCTGGATATCAATTTTTGCGCCCGTCAGCTTTGCTGCAAGGCGAGCGTTCTGGCCTTCCTTGCCGATCGCAAGCGAAAGCTGGAAGTCGGGTACGAGCGCGCGCACCTGCTTCAGCTGCTCGTTGAGCATGAACACGTCGGTGACCTTCGACGGCGAGAGCGCATTTGCCACAAACTTCGGCAGTTCGGGCGAGTAGTCGACGATGTCGATCTTCTCTTCGCCCAGCTCGCTCATGACGGCGCGCACACGGCGCCCCATCTCGCCGATGCAGGTACCCTTTGCGTTGATGCCGGGCTGGGTTGCGCGCACTGCGACCTTGGTGCGATGACCGGCTTCACGCGCGAGCGAAACGATCTCGACGATTCCGGCCGAAAGCTCTGGAACTTCAAGCTCGAAGAGTCGGCGCACGAGACCCGGGTGGGTGCGCGACACAACGATCTGAGGGCCCTTCAGACCCTTCGACACGCTCGTCACGTACACGCGCAGACGTGTGCCGTGCTTGTATTCTTCGCCGGGAACCTGCTCCTCGGGAGGCATGATCGCCTCGAGGTCGCCGAGGTCGATGTGCACCATGCGCGGGTTCGGGCCCTGCTGCACGATGCCAGAGACGATGTGGCCTTCTTTGTCTTTGAATTGGCCGAGCACCTGGTCGTCGCCGAGGTCGCGCAGACGCTGGTTGATGACCTGTTTCGCGGCGTTCGCGCCGATACGGCCGAACTCCTCGGTATCGGCAAGTGCTTCGCCGATCACTTCGCCGGCGTCATTCAGCTCGGGCACGAGCACGCTGATGGCGCCGGTCTTGCGGTCGAGCGTCACTCGAACCTCATCGTCAGAGGGCTCGGCGTGGCCGATGTTCACCTCGTGCTTGATGTACGCAGTATGGATGGCCTGCTCGATGATGCTGGCAAGTTCCTCGAACGGAATCTCGCGCTCGCGCTCAAGTCCGCGCAGCATGGCGAGGTCGATCTTCACGGTGGGCCTCCTTATTCAGATGTCAGACCCGCGCCCGCGGGTCAGCTATCCAGAATACCTCACCAGGTTCGGAACCGACCACCTACGGGCCCCACCGCCCCGAGCGGCAGAGCTTCTGGCGCTCTGGGGAGCAGTGAGGGAGCTTCCAAAACTCAATACTCGTCGAATAGCGTGAATCCTTCTGGCGCTTTGAGGCACGGGCTGAAGCTACTCATCACGAATTCGGAGGTCTCCGAATCAACCACTCTCACGCCAAGAAAGAACTCATAGCCGTCGGGTGAGGCAAGGTTGAGATCTTGATATTCTCCCGGTTCTTCCCAAAGAGCCTCCCAACCTTGGTTGACATAGGCCAAACGTATTTCCTCACGCACTTTGTCGAGATCGACATCCGAAGACACCTTGAGGTCATAGCCACCAGGAAGAAATACCCCCGAGGCAGGTGAGGCCAGGCTTCCCCTCGCCCAGTCGCAGGTCATTCCGTGCATTTTTGGGATAGGCGCTTCGAAACCTCCGACTACTGACCCGTCGGGTAGATATTCCGCCAGGTCGAGCAACACACCATTTTGGAATTCTCTCGCTTCCTCCAACGTGATTGTTGGAGGGGTCGGTTCTGCGGCACGCTCGGCCGTCGCGCAGGCGACGAGCCCAGCCACTGATGCAAAAGAAACAAGAATCTTCTGGATCATCATTTCGGTACCTCACTCATTACGTCGAATATGACGTCCAATGCCTGCCTGTTCGTTTCGGGTCCCTCAGCGATGCGACTATGGCTCTCAAACCGGGCAAGACCCTCCGAGTCGAAGACGTGCTGCTGGAACACGTCGTTCAGCTCGTGCGGCGTCCAAAGCCTGCCACCGTCGATCATGTTGATCGCATCATTGTCGTATTGAAAGTGGTGGTAGTCGGTGCCCGGATCGGGGCGCCAGTCACGCAGCGCGAACGCGCCACCGAGCGACATGACCGTGTCGAAGTCGGCCCCCGAAAGCTCTGCCCCAGAGAGCACGCTCATACCTGCGCTGTGAGCGATGGCCACTTGCGAATCCCCCTGCAATGAGGGCTCGCGCTCGACCACTTCACGTTGAAACTCGGCGACCTGCCCGCCGAGTTCTTGCAGCCTGTCGTAGTTCGTATTCGCGCCGGGGCCGAGCCAACTGACCCATGAGCCGTCTTTGTACACGAACGCGACACTGGTGCCGCTCGAGCGAGTCACGAGGTACTGGGCCACTTGCTGGGCCGATCCGGCATAGAAGTGTTTCATCTGAGACATGGTGCCTGGCAAGAAGGTGATGACCCGGGCAGTGTCTGGCCCGGCTTCGCCGATCATCTCGACGATCCGACTGTTGCCCGGGTCGCTCACCACAAGCTTGACTCGCCCTGCAGCGACCCGGTTCCAATAGTCAGCCTCCTGCACACTGATGCCTTCCGCATTCGCGAAGTACTCAGCACTTCGCGCGTTAGCCGCCACTCGGCTTTCGAGCGGCACTCCCGCAAGGTTGCCGACCACGAGCGGCGCTTCGGCAATCAGCTGCTGTCTCTGGCTTTCGGTGAGGCGCCACCACCACTGCGCGACCGCCTCAGCGGGAGGCGACTTGCCGGTTGTCGCCAGCTGTAGTGCGTACTCGTCGTAGAGGTTCGTAAGCAGTGGATGGCTGCGCCGCTCGCCCGGTTTGATCGCTGCACCGACACGAATTGTTGTCTGCCGGCTCGTCGAGATTGCGGGGACTATGACCGTTGAAACCTCAATCGAATCACTTACATGCAACGCATCGCCGTCACTCAGCCGTTCGAGCTTGCTCACGAAGAGCTGCTCTGCTTCGACCCGGTCGTCGAGCAACGACCGCCACTGTCTCTGCAGCAGTTGCAATTCTTCTAGCGCGCTGCGCCACCGCAACGCAGCTACGCACCACTGCGACTCATAGCGCGCCCGGAGCTCAACGTTTTCTGCCGCGTCACCATAGTCCGCGTCGGGTCGCGGTAATTCGAGCGGCACCCCGATGTTCCAGTGCAGTTGCACGGAACACTGCAACATAGCGAGAATTTCTCGCGCCTCGGAGACGCACCCGCGTATCTCGGCGAGTTGCTCACTCACCCGGTCTTCAATCTTGCGAGCTTGCGAGTGGATACTTTCGATCTGCTCGCCGTAAGAACGAAACGCTGAGCTGCCGGCCTCAGACACTGCAAGGGCAGCCTGAGCGCGCCGCTGCACCCGTTCAGATAGCACTAGCTCGACTCGCTCAATCGTGAGGCTCTGGTTCGCACTGAGATGAGCACAGGCAGAGCGAGTTGTATCGACGAGTTGCTGCAAATGCCCAGACACCCGGTTCAGGCGAGCCTCCGCTTCGTGGGCCTCAGCCGGGTCGCCTGACACTGGTGTCTCGACGGCGAGCACCTCGCAAGGCAGAACGGGAACAAGGACGCTCATCAGGCGAGCTCCTGCTCTCGTGACGCCTGCGACGGGCCCACCTCGACTGCAGCCGCGAGTTGCAGATCGAGTTCGCCGCCACGCTCCACCAGGTGCGTCACGAGCTCTGCACTGGCCGCAGAACCCTGCGACAGCTGCGCAGCCGCTCGGCCGACTGCACTCAGAAACTCGCGTGCCGCATACGCGACGTCAGTGACGCTCTCAAACGCCAAACCTTCAGCGAGGTCGACCGCCGCGAGGGGCTCGGCGGCAACCCGCAGCGCATCGGCCGCGCCGCAAAGAGAAGCCCGCTCTAGCCTCATGTGATCTGACATCGTCATCACCTCTCACCGCGGATGCGACTCAGTTGATGCGCGCGGCGATCTGAGCGTCGAGCTCGCGAATCGAGCTCGCAGACTGCAGCAAGAAACTCTGAATCTCGGAGAGCTTTGCAACCACGTTGTTCGCGCTGGCCGTGTATTCGGAGTACGCTCCGTCGAGCTTGACGGAGGCGTGCTCAGTAACGAACCCCGAAGACACCAGGTTTTGGATCAGGGCCTGCAAACCCTGCAGCCTTTCGCTGATCTCTTCTCGGCCATGCCCCAACTGCGCGGCTGCCTGCTCGATATCTGCGTATGACACGTTGATGTGCGACATGCTTGGACTCCTGTTTCTCTGTAAGAAATGCGCGGAGCCCCCTTCGCGCAAGGTGTAGAAGGTCGCCGTGAACGGCGATGCCTCAACAATAAGCACACCCGGAGCAGTAATTCGACAGAAGTAGCAAATCTGTGTATAACTCAGGCAAAAGCCCCCTGTGAGCGACAAGTGATTGTCGCTCACAGGGGGCTCGATCCTCGCCCAAAATCTCACATGCGATGGGCAGAAGAAGGCACGGAAACCCTCAGCGGTGGCGTCTACGCACCAAACAGCGCAGGCACATCCGAAAGCGCGACACGATCCTTGGTGCCAGCCGCGCGATCCCACACCTCGGCAAAGCCCTCGGCCGCGTCGCGACCAACGACCACCACGCGGGGCACGCCAAGCAACTCGGCGTCACCGAACTTTACGCCAGGTGAGACCTTCGGGCGATCGTCGAAGATCACCTCAACGCCAGCGGCATCGAGGGTCGCAGCGAGCGACTCGGCGATCTCGTAGACCGCCTCGTCTTTGCCTGTCGCGACAAGATGCACGTCGAACGGCGCAACGGCCGTCGGCCAGACGAGGCCACGATCGTCGTGGTTCAGCTCGGCCAGCACCGCAAGAATACGGGTGACACCAATGCCGTACGAACCCATCGTCACGGTGACGAGCTTGCCGTTCTCGTCGAGCACCTTGAGCCCCAGCGCCTCGGCGTACTTGCGACCGAGCTGGAAGACGTGACCGATCTCCATGCCACGCGCAAGCTCGACCGGGCCCGACCCGTCAGGGGCGGGATCGCCGGTGCGCACGTTCGCGATATCTGCAACGCCGTCAGCCTCGAAGTCACGGCCCGCAACCAGGTGCGCAACGTGCTTCTCGTGCTCGTTCGCGCCGGTCACCCACGCGGTTCCCGCAACAACACGCGGGTCGAGCAGGTAGCGAATGCCTGTCGATCCCTCGAGTCCGAGCACGGGGGCGTCCGCAGCGCCAGGCCCGATATACCCCTTCACGAGGCCTGGGTGCTTCGCGATATCCTCGGCAGTCGCGGGCTCGACCTCGCAGCCGCTGAACGCGACCTCGGCACGCTTCATGTCTGCCTCGCGGTCGCCGGGGATACCGACGACGACGAGCGAGCGCTCACCCTCGTGCTCACCCGAGATCGGGGTCACGGCGAGCACCACGTTCTTGAGTGTGTCTGCGGCCGTCCACTCGCGGCCGTCCTCGCGAGGCAGCACGGCGTTCGTGTGCGCGACGAGCGTCTCGATCGTTGGCGTGTTCGGCGAATCGAAAACGAGCGCCGCGGGGAGCGCAGCGATCTCATTGGCAGACAGGGCATCGGGCACCGGGGTCGCGAATGCCTCGACGTTCGCCACGAACCCGCCCGAGGAGCGCACGAAGGTGTCCTCGCCGATCGCGATCGGCAGCAAGAACTCCTCGCTCTTCGAGCCGCCCATTGCGCCGGCGTCAGCCTTCACGATGACGTACTCGAGGCCGAGCCGCTTGAAGATGCGCTCGTACGCATCACGCTGCGCCTGGTAGCTCGCTTCGAGCCCCTCGTCGCTCACGTCGAACGAGTAGGCGTCTTTCATCGTGAATTCGCGGCCGCGCAGCAGCCCGGCGCGTGGCCGCGCCTCGTCGCGGTACTTGTCTTGAATCTGAAAAATGCTCAGCGGCAGGTCTTTGTACGACGACACGATGTCTTTCACCATGAGCGTGAAAACCTCTTCGTGCGTGGGCGCGAGCAGGTAGTCGGCGCCGTGTCGATCCTGCAGACGGAACAGGTCGTCACCGTACTCTTCCCAGCGCCCGGTCACCTCGTAGGGCTCGCGGGGCAGCAGGCCCGGAAAATGCACCTCGTGCGCACCCGCAGCGTGCATCTCTTCGCGCACGATCTGTTCGATCTTCGCCTTCACCTTGAGCCCGAGCGGCAGCCAGGCGAACACGCCCGGCGCCTGGCGCCTGATGTATCCGGCGCGCACGAGCAGCTTGTGGCTCGTGATCTCGGCGTCAGCCGGATCCTCGCGCAGGGTCTTCAGAAAGTAGTTCGAAAGTCGAGTCAGCACGGTTTCTATCGTAGCCGCCAGCGGGCAGGGCGAGGATCACCAAACCGACAAGAACCATAGGCTGGTGGGGTGACCCCCACCCTGCACCGATTGCGCTGGATCGCCGTACCCGCGATCCTCGCCCTCGCTGCCGTGCTGCGTCTCTGGGCCCTCGATCGCCCCGACTCGCTCGTCTTCGATGAGCTCTACTACGTGCGCGACGCGGTGAGCCAGCTCGCGCACGGGTATCCGACAGCCTGGCCCGACGATGATCCTGCGTTCGGCGGCGAGCGCGCCCGCGCCTTTCTCGATGCGCCCGCTGCGATTGCGCACCCTCCGTTGGGCAAGTGGTTGATCGGACTCGGCATCCTGCTGTTCGGCCCGGACAGCGGGTGGGGATGGCGATTCTCGGCCGCGGTTGCGGGGGTCGCGACGGTGGGCGTGACGATGCGCCTCGGCTGGGTGCTGAGTCGAAGCATGTGGGTTGCCTGCATCGCGGGGCTGTTGCTCGCGCTCGACGGCGTGCATGTCGTGCTCTCGCGGGTGTCGCTGCTCGACGGGTTTCTCACGATGTTCGTCGCGCTCGGGGCGCTGTGCACGGCTCATGATTGGCTGTCGACGGCTCGCTCACCGGGCAGGATTCTCTGGCGCAGGCCCTGGCTCGTGGCGGCCGCGCTCGCGTTCGGCGCCGCGGCTGCGGTGAAGTGGTCGGGGCTCTACCCGCTCGCCGCGTTTCTCGTGTTGCTCACGATCGGCGATCTGTTCCGTCGTCTCGGCCTCGCGCGTTCGATTCGGGGCGAGGATCGCGCGACCCTTCACCGCCTGTCGGCACGTACGGCGGTTGCTCGCACGGCGGTTCAGGCGGGCGTCACCGCGGCGATCGCGCTTCCGATCGCCTTCGCCGCGTATCTCTCGAGCTGGGTCGGCTGGATCGTCACGCCCGGCGGGCAGAACCGGCAGCCCGGTACGCCTTGGTGGGCCTCGCTCTGGCAGTGGCACGTCGACTCGCTCGCGTGGCATTCGACCCTGTCTGCGCCGCACCCCTACCAGTCGAGCCCATGGAGTTGGCCGCTCGCGCTGCGCCCGACGGCTATGTACTCGGAGCGGTGGGATGGCTACTTCGCCACGATCTCGCCTCTCCCGAATCCGGTCGTGACGTGGCTGGGTGTCGCCGCGTTGCTGCTCCTTTCGTGGGTCGTGCTGCGAAACGTGCTGCTGGCCGCGCGCGCTCGAATTGCTGCGCCGCTGCGCAGCCGCAACGTTGAGATCAGCTCGTTCGTGGTGACGGGCTACCTCTCCGGGTGGCTTCCGTGGGTGTTGACGTTTTCACGGCCCGCGGTGTTTCAGTTCTATGCGGTCGTCATGACCCCGTTCGCGGCGCTCGGGCTCGCATTGGTGCTGGCCTCGTTCGCGTCGCTCCCCCGAACTGGCGGCGTGATTCGAGACGCGGGGATCCAGCTCAGCACCTCGCCGGAAGCCGTTCAGGGGCGCAGGATCTCGGTAGCGCTGGTGCTCGGAGCCGCTCTGCTGATGGCGGTACTCTTCTGGCCGCTGTGGATCGGCATGCCCGTCGCGGGTTGGTTCTCGCAGTTGCACCTGTGGCTACCGGGGTGGGCGGCCTGATCGCAAGAAGCTACAGAAAACTACAACAGGCGCCTGCTGAGCGCCCACGCGGTGAGCTCGTGTCGGTTCGAGAGCTGCAGCTTGCGCAGCACATTCGAGACGTGGGTTTCGACGGTTTTGACCGAGAGAAACAGCTCGGCGGCAACCTCTTTGTAGGCGTAGCCGCGCGCGATCATGCGCATGACTTCTTGCTCGCGCGCCGAGAGACGGTCGAGTTCGTCGTCGGTGGCTGCCGTCTCGCCGAGCCCGGCCCCGAAGGCATCGAGCACAAAACCCGCGAGGCGCGGCGAGAACACCGCGTCGCCACCCTGCACCCGCTGCGCAGCGGCCGTCACTTCCGCTCCCGATGAGGCTTTGGTGAGATAGCCTCTCGCGCCGGCACGTATGACGCTCACGACGTCGTCTGCGGCGTCTGACACGCTGAGCGCCAGAAAACGTACTGCCTCGAGACCGGCCGGTGCCTGGCCTGAGCGAGCGAGCGCCGCGATGCGCCGAAGCACTTCTGCCCCACCGCCGCCCTCGCCACCTGGCAGGTGCACGTCGAGCAACACCACGTTTGGCACCGTTGCCGCGATCACCTCGAGCGCCTCGTCGACCGTTGCAGCTTCGCCCACCACGTCGAGCTGGGGCCCCAGCTCGGCCCGCAGCCCGGTGCGAAAAATCTGGTGATCGTCGACGATGACCACCCGAATCGTTTCGGCCGTCTCACGCTGCCCACTGGCAGCCTCGTGGTCACTCATCGCTCGTCTCCTCTTGAGGTTGCAGGGGCAGTGAGAGCCGCGCCGCGGTGCCCGTGCCGCCCGGGCCGGGCACATACCTTGCCGAGCCACCGGCGCGTTGCATGCGCCCGATAATCGACTCGCGCACGCCCATGCGCCCCTCTGGCAGGCGGTCGAGGTCGAGGCCAGGGCCGCGGTCGGTAATGTCGATCGAGACCTGCTCGGGCCGGGTCTCGACGTAGACGGTCACCTCACCCCCGGCGTGCCTCGCGGCGTTCAGCATCGCCTCTCGGGTGGCCGCGACGATGGCCTCTGGCACCGCGCATCGGGCACCCACCGAGATCACCTCGAAGCGCACGGAGTGTTCGGCTTCGAGCGCCGCGGCATGTTGGCGAAGCTCGACTTCGAGCGCCTCACGGTCGACAGGTGCGGCACCATCGGCCGTGCGAAACAGCCATTCGCGCAGGTCTCGCTCCTGACCTCTGGCGAGCCTCGCTACCTCGCTGCCCGGTTCAGAGCGCTGCTGAATCGCCGCAAGCGTCTGCAGCACCGAGTCGTGCAGGTGGGCAGCGATCTCTGCGCGCTCGGCCTCGCGCGCTCGCGCCGATCGTTCGGCGATCAGTTCGCGGTTGACGCGCAGCGCCCACGGGGCCAGCGCGAGCGCGACACCTGCGAGCACCGCGACGGCGGCACCCACCACGGTGAGCATGCTCGGTTGCTGGGCGGTCACGAAGAACATGAGCACGCCGACAGCGACGAGCGCGAGTGCCCCGAGCACGCGTGGCAGCAGGTTGCGCTCTGGCCGATCGCGGTCGGCGATCTGCCACCAGGTCAGGCCGACACCCACGAGCACTGCCATGCCCGGCAGCAGCACGTCGAGCCTGAGCTGCACGCCCAGTTGCACGAGCACGAGACCGAAGCCCGCCACGAGCAGGCAGGCGCCGAGTAGAAACTCGGCGATTGGCCAGCGCCGGGCCCTGTCGACGAGCTGTTCAGCAGCCAAAGTAGCGGCAGGCGCGAGATCGGGCGCCGCCCCGGCAGAGCCTGCTGTCGCACCGGGATTCGCGAGTGATGGCATCGCCCCAGCAGCAGCTGCAGAAGCTGCACCAGAAGCGGCCGGCCGCGTCAGCACTCGCCGCATCGGGGCGACCTGCCCCTCGCCCGCGACTGGCGCGAGCACCCAAAGCCAGATGTAGAACAGAGCGCCGGCGCCACCAAGAAGCGCGAAAATCGCCATGCCGACGCGAACCCACTTCACCGGAAGCCCAAGGTGTGGCGCCAGCCCGCCGCAGACGCCAGCGACCACGCGGTCGTCGCGGCTGCGAGCGAGGGCGGGCGTCGGGCTTGTCATGGTTCCATCCAACCACCCACCCCCGACTTTCTCGCCGCTCAGGGCTCACATTCAGGGTCGGGTCAGGGTGAACCCCGATAGCGCGGCTCCCTTCTCTCGCGGCAAACTCAAAGTATGAACGATACGACTCCCCCTCCAGGCACCCCCGGAGCGTCAGGCGCCCCCGGAGCCCCCAGCGACCCGGGCACTCAGACCCCGCACGACCGCCCCGAATCTTTCTCGTTCGAGCGCACCTCGGGCAGGTTCTTCTCGTGGATTCGCGGTCTCGGCATCGAACGCAGCAGCGATCGGTGGTTCGCGGGTGTGGCCGGCGGCATCGCGGCGAAGGCAGGCATCGACCCGCTGATCGTGCGCGGCATCTTCGTGGTGCTCGCAGTGCTCGGCGGCCCCGGCATTCTGCTGTACCTCGCCGCATGGCTGCTGCTCCCCGACCACACCGGCCGCATTCACCTGGAGGATCTGTTCCGGGGGCGAGCCTCGGCCGGGGCGATAGTCACCGCTGTCGTGCTCGGCGCGATCCTCTTTGTTCCGGCGGTCGTGTGGGTCTTCCGCACCCTCTTTCTCGGCCCCTGGGGCTGGGATACCTGGGGCATCGTGCCCGAGTGGGTGCAGGTGACGTTCGGAGTCATCTGGTGGGCGCTCGTCATACCCGGCCTCATCGTGTGGTTGATCATCTGGTTGACCGGGCGCTCTCGCGAAGGGGCGCAGGGCGCTAGCGGGGCGCAGGCGGCGAGCGCAGCGCCCGGCGCCAGCGGCGCGAACTCCGCAGAAGCCTACGCGGGCCGCGCACAGGACTTCGCCGACCGTGCCGAGGAGCGCGCAACCACCTGGGCGCAAGACTTCGAGCGGAAGGCAGAGTCCTGGGGGCAACGCGTCGAAGACAAATCGAAAGAGTGGGATCGGCGCGGACGCGAGTACCATGCCGCCCGTCGCCTGGGTGCCGCGCATATCGTGCTGACCCTCGCCCTCACCTTGCTCGCGGCGAGCGCGGCGGCCGGCATCGCCCTCACGAACGAGACCGGCGGCATGGTCGTGCTCACCGCGGGGCTCGTCGCCGGAGTTTCGGTACTCGCGATCTCGGTCATCGTCGCCGGAATTCGCGGACGCGACAGCGGCTGGATCGGCTTTCTCTCGTTCTGCGGCGTCGTGGCCCTGTTCTTCGCGCCCTTCAGCACCGCGCTGCCGGGGCAGACCGACGTCGTTCCGTTTGGCAATTCGGTCGTGCGACCTGACAACATCGGCAACGACCAGGCAATCGTCTCGATCGCCGGCAATGCCACCGTCGACCTGTCTGATCTCGGTCACGATGCGCTGCCCCGCAGCATCGACGTGTGGCTGCTCGGCGGCAACGCCACGGTGCGCATGCCTGAGTCAACCCGCACCCGCGTGCAAGTGAGCCTCATGGCGGGCACCATCAGGGATCAGCGCGCAGCAAGTGATGAACGTCGCCAGGGCGGCATTCTTCTCTCTCGCTTGTTCGAGCAGCGAGCGACCGGCCTCGACGATTCAGACGTCGTCACGGTGCGGGTTCGCGTGCTCGGTGGCAACGTGAACATCAAGAGCGCCGAAGGCGCGAGTTCGCAGTCAGGCGAGGATCGCACGAACGAGATCGAACAGCTGAAAGAGCGCATCGCAGAGTTGGAGCAGGCACGATGACCACGAACGAAGACCCCACTGCGGCCGCGATCCCGGAACCGAGTGTCGCAGAAGCAGCCGGAGCGACCGAAACAACCGCCACGTCCGGGGCAAGCTCAACCGCCGCGACCGAGCGGCCGAACGACCACCTTCGGCCGCGCACCGGCACGATCGTCTGGGGGGTGCTGGTGCTCGCGTTCTGCGCGTTCACTTCGTTCCAGACGGTCGCGCCCAACCGGGTCGACGGCACAACGTTCGTGATTGCCGCAATGATCGGAATCGGTCTCATGCTGCTCGCGGTGGGCACCGCGGTCGTCGTGCGCTCAGCCCGCCAGCCGAAGCGCGAGCGAGGCTCCTACCCGCCCCGCTAATACCCGTCACCGTGTAGCCAGATGTGCCACCGCGTACGCACCCGTGGCACATCTGACTACACGCGGCGGCGGTTTCAGGCCGACGAGCCAATCCAGCGCAGCGGCACGTCGATGAACACTCGCGTGCCGCCCCGCGCGTCGGGGCCCCAGGTGATCGAACCCCCGAGTTCGCCCTCAACGAGCGTGCGCACGATCTGCGTGCCGAGCCCATCGCCGACCGTGCCGCCGGGCAGCCCGGTTCCGGTGTCGACGACCTCGACGGCGAGGCGAGTCTCGTTGCGCTCGGCCGTGATGATGACCTCACCCTCACGACCAGCCAATCCGTGCTCGACGGCGTTCGTCACAATCTCGGTCAGCGCGAGTGCGAGCGGGGTCGCATATTCGCTCGGCAGTTCGCCGAAGCGGCCCTGTTTGTGCGGGTGCACGGTCGTGCCGTGCAGGCTCGCGACCTCGGCGGCGAGGCCAAGCACCCGATCGAAGACCACGTCGAAGTCGACGATCTGCGAAAGACCGGTCGAGAGCGTGTCGTGCACCACGGCAATCGCGGCGACGCGACGCATTGCTTGGCCGAGCACCTCTTTCGCTTCCTCGCTCCGAGCACGTCTCGCCTGCACCCGCAGCAACGACGCGACGGTCTGCAGGTTGTTCTTCACGCGGTGGTGAATCTCGCGAATCGTCGCGTCTTTTGTGATGAGCTCCTGCTCCTGCTGGCGCAGACCGGTCACGTCTCTCGTGAGCACGATGCCACCGACTCGCTCCTCGTCGCGAATCACCGGAATCGCGCGCAACGTCACGACGCGCCCGTTGATCTCGACGTCTGCGCGCTTCGGCACACGCCCCTGCGCGATGAGCGGCAGCGATTCGTTCGTGTCGAACTGCCCCTTCACCAACTCGGCGATGACCTCTGAGAAGTTCTCGCCCTCGAGCTCATCGCGATAACCGAGCAGCGTGAACGCCGACTGCGTGTTCGGGCTCGCAAACGTCACCATGCCATCGGTGTTGACGCGCACGAGGCCGTCCGAGGCGCGGGGTGCCCCGCGTTCGCGACCGCGCGTGCTGCCGGGCGACGGAAACAGACCCTGCTGGATCATCGAGAACAAGTCGTCGGCAACCTCGCGAAACGCCTTGCCGATGTGGGTCGCGTACTGCGGATCTGAGGGGCTCGTGTGCACCGTCAAGACTGCAAACGGTTCGGTTGGCGTGCCGATCGTGGTGATGACGCCCGTGTCGGTGTTGCGCGCGGTCTCGGTCGATCCCACGCCTCCCTCGTCGCGCATGCTCACAGAAAACGCGGTGAGCTTCATCGCGGTCTCCTCGTACCAAACCGGGGCGCGCGATGAGGCAGGCTTTCGGGTCGTCATGGTCTCATCGACGACCTCGCGCCAATCGTCACGAATGAAGTCGCCGATGATGTCGCGATAGAAGAGCGTGACCGATCCCGCTGGGCGGCTGTGCGCCACCGCGATGTACGTCGAGTCTTTCGTGGGCACCCAGAGCACGACGTCGCCGAGAGCGAGGTCGGCGAGCAGAGGCCAGTCGAGGGTGAGCAGCTCGAGCCAGTCGAGTTGCTCGTCATTCAGACCGGAATATTTGCTTGCGAGGTTGCGAAGGGTAGACACGCTTTCAGCATAGAGGGCAATGGGCACGAGGATCTCACGATCCCTGCGAGGTGTCACCAAGGCGACCCTGCACAGAGTGCACAATCACTGAGCGAAATTTCATCTTGACCTTACGCAGCCTCGAAGTCGTATTGTGTGCTTCACAATAAAAAAAATGACGGGTGTATGGGGGCCTTACTCACGTCTGAACTACCGGGGAGGCCCCATGCATGCGATCAATGGCGACGAAGCTTTCAGCTATGACTCGGCGACCCCGATTCCCGACCCGCAAGCGCGATTTGTTCGGCTACTCGCCGCGCATGCGTTTGAAGCGGTCGAGGGCATTCGCAGCATCTCGCAGCTCGGGGGCGTGCTCTCGGTGGGCGCCGCAAGACAGCTCGCGCTGCAACGCAACGCTCTGCGCGAGCGCAACGCCGTCTACCGCGATCCCAGGCAGTGCACCGCCAGCCCCGGAAGAATGCGGCTCTGCCGCGTGCTGCCCCATGTTGCAGAGGTCTCGGTGGTGGTGCACACCGAACGCCGCGCCCACGCGGTGGCGTTGAGGCTCGAATGGGTACACTCCCGCTGGCGCGCGAGCGAGGTGCACGTGATGTAGCTCGGATCGTCCCCACTATCCGATGCACCTCGGCGCCTCGCCTGCACGCAAAAGAAAGCGAGGCCGCCCTCGAACTTCGAAGGAACGGCCTCGCTTGATTCAACGCGCTCGGTGGCCCGAGGCTCGCTGAGACTTAGAACGCGGGCGAAACGTCGCCACCCGGCCAGGTCTTCTCGATGAATGCCTTGGTCTCGGGCGAGGTGAGCAGTTCGTCGAGCTTGAGCAGGCGGGGATCGTTCTTGTCTTCGGTGCGAACGGTCAGGAAGTTGGCGTAGATGTTGCCCTCGAGAGGCTCAACGATCAGGGCGTCCTTCAGCGTGAAGCCAGCGTCGAGAAAGTAGTTGCCGTTCAGAATACCGAGATCGACGTCGGCGAGTGCGCGGGCCTGTGCTGCCGGATCTGCCTCGATGAAGTCAAAGCCGCGCGGGTTGTATTTCTTGTCGCCCTCGATCGCGAGCACGCTCAGTTCGCCGTGCTTCGGCAGCTCCACGAGGCCCTCTTGCGCGAGCAGGTTCAGCGCGCGTTCCTGGTTCGAGGCGTCGTTCGTGACGCTGATCTTCGCGCCGTCTGGCAGATCCTTGAGGTCGTCGTACTTCTCAGAGAACGCGGCGTAGGGCTCGACGTGCACATCGCTGAGCGCAGCAATGTCGTAGCCGAACTCTTCGACCTGCGCATCGAAATACGGGCGGTGCTGGAAGTAGTTTGCGTCGACCTCGCCCTCGGCAAGCCAGCGGTTGCCCAGCGGGTAGTCGCTGAACGGCTTGATCTCGAAGTTGATGCCTGCTTCTTCGGCGAGGTTGTCTTTAACGAACTGCAGAATGTCGACGTGCGGCACCTCGGTGGCGGCCACGGTGAAGGTGTCACCGAGCTTCACCTCAGCCTTGTCGTCTGCGGCGGGAGCGTTCGCTGCGCCGCAGGCCGCGAGGCTGAGTGCGAGCACGGCTGACGCGCCCGCTCCGAGAATCTGAAGTGCGCGCTTCGAGCGTGAAACTGACATGGGTGTCTCCTGTGTGATGGATGAGGCGCGCAAAAGCGCCTCGAGTGAACGAAAAGAATTACGAGTGGGGAGGCGAAAACCTACGGCTGGGGTGCTGCGCCGACGCGAGATGCGTCAGCGCGCGGCATCTCGGCCCGCCGCGAGACCAGGGTAAGCGCCATCACAGACCCCGCTTCTTCACGGCCTGACCTGAGGCCGTCGAGCGATGGTCGAGGCCGCGGGCCACCCTGTCACCGATGAGCTGGAAGATCTGCACGATAATGATGAGCAGAATGGTAGCGACGATGAGCACCGGCAGATCAAACCGCTTGTACCCGTAGGCGTCTGCGAGATAACCGAGTCCGCCGCCGCCGACCAGGCCGGCCATCGCCGAGTAGCCGACGAGGGTGATCGCCGTCGTGGTGACGGCCGAGACAATGCTGGGCAGCGCCTCAGGCAGCAGCGTCTTGACGATGGTCTGCGAGTCCGTCGCACCGCACACGATCGATGCCTCGATCTTGCCCGCTGACACTTCTCGCAGCGCCGATTCAACGAGCCGAGCGAGAAACGGGATCGCTCCAATCGCGAGCGGCACCACCGAGGCCGTGGCACCGAGCGTCGTGCCGACCACGAACCTCGTCACCGGCAGCAGCAGCACCATGAGAATCACGAACGGCAGCGAACGCACCACGTTCACGATCGTGCCGACCACCTGGTTCGCACCCCCGTTCGGGCGCAGACCAGTCGGGCCGCTGTTCCACAGGTACACACCAAGAGGAACGCCGAAGATGATCGAGACGACGAGCGCCAAGAGCACCATGTAGATGGTCTCGCCGGTAGCGGCCGGCACCGCCTGAGTGATCACCGGGTTGGCGAAGAGTTCGTCGAAGATTCCCGCCACTCGAGTCGAAGTCGCGCTCATGCCGCACCACCCTTCTCAACGGTGAAACCGTTCGCGCGCAGCCAGTCGGCCGCGCGATCGCGATCCTCTTCGCCCTCAAAGCCGAGGGTTGCACTCAGCACGTGCACCTCGCCGATCGCGTGCGCGCCGCCCGAGGCGAGGCGCACATCGATGCCGAGCTCGCGAGTGAGGCGAGAAATGAAAGGGATCGCGGCCACTTCGTGACCACCGCTCACCCGAAGTTCGGCTGCGCCGCGCGCGTCTTCTACGCCAATATCGCTGAGCAGCGGGGAACGCTGATGCGCCGCGACCTCTTCAACCGACCCGCTGTCAACGATTCTGCCGCCCTCGAGCACCGCGACCCGGTCGGCGATGCGGCGCACCACGCCGAGGTCGTGGGTGATGATCAGAATCGTGACCTGCAGCTCGTCTCGCAGCTTGACCAGCAACTCGAGCAGATCGTCGGTCGTGCTGGGGTCGAGTGCACTCGTGGGCTCATCGCAGAGCAGCACGTCGGGGCTCGCTGCCAGCGCGCGAGCGATGCCGACACGCTGTGCCTGACCACCCGAAAGTTGCGATGGAAAATTGTTCTGGCGGTCGCCGAGCCCCACGAGTTGCAGCAGCTCTTCGGCACGCTTGGCACGATCTGCCTTGTTCCAGCCCGCGACCTCGAGCGGGTACTCGACGTTCTTCTTGGCGGTGCGGTTGTCGAGCAGGTTCGCGTGCTGAAACACCTGACCGATCGCGCGACGGGCCTGGCGCAGCTCACCAGCGGGGAGGTCGGTGACGATCCGGCCGCCAACGATGATCTTGCCACTGCTCGGCTGCTCGAGCAACGTGAGGCAGCGCACGAGGGTCGACTTGCCGGCACCGCTCTGACCGACAACGGCAAGAATCTCGCCGCGCTCGACCGTGAGATTCACGTCGTCAAGGGCACGCACCTCGTTCGGTGCGGCGCCAAAGACTTTGACGAGGTTCTCTACTTGAATCGCCTGAACATGATGTCAGGGCAAGCGACGCGGGCGCGAAACGGCTGTCACACTCTGAAATGTTCACAGCCGAACACCGAAAGACCGAATGACCGATTAGGCTCCTTCGGCGCGCAGCTTCGAGATCTCGTAGAGCGTGACGCTCGCCGCGATACCAGCGTTCAACGACTCGGTCGCGGCCGAGATCGGAATCGAGACCACCGCGTCGCAGTTCTCGGTGACCAGGCGCGACAGGCCCTTGCCCTCGCTGCCGACGACCAGCACGACCGGGCGGTCGGCGAGCTCGAGCCCCGGCAACTGCACGTCGCCGCCGCCGTCGAGACCGATTACGAAGAGGCCGCGCTCTTTGAACGCCTTGATGGTCTGCGTCAAATTCGATGCCATCGCGACGGGCACGCGCGCTGCGGCGCCAGCCGAGGTCTTCCACGCGGCCGAGTTCACGCCGACCGAGCGTCGCTGCGGCACGATGACGCCCTGACCGCCGAACGCGGCGACCGAGCGAATGATCGCGCCGAGGTTGCGCGGGTCGGTCACGCCGTCGAGCGCGACGAGCAGCGGCTGCTGGCCGCGCTTCTCGATCTCGTCGAGTAGTTCGAGCGGGTGCGCGTACTCGTAGGCCGGCACCTTGAGCACAACGCCCTGGTGCACGGTATCGCGGGAGGTCATGCGGTCGAGTTCTTGGCGCATCACCTCGAGCACCGACACGTTGCGGCCGACGGCGAGGCCGAGAATCTCGCGCATGCGATCATCCATCTCGACCTTTGCGGCGATGTAGAGCGTGGTCGCTGGAATCTTGGTGCGCAGCGCCTCGAGCACCGCGTTGCGCCCGGTCACGAGCTCGGTGTCGTCGCTCTTCTTGCGAGGAGCGCGCTTCACCTCGTCCTTACCGCCGCCGTGGCGCTTGCGAGCAGCCTCGAGGCGCTCTTTCGCCAGCTTGGCTTTGCCCGCCGGGTGGTAGGGACGATCCTCTGCCTTCGGAGTCGGCTTTCTGCCCTCGAGTGCCTGGCGGCCCTGGCCACCCGACCCTACGGCTTTGCCGCGGCTCTTCTTGCGCACGGCCCCGCCGCGCGTACTCTTGCTGTTCATGTCAGGCTCCAACGAGTCTCGTGTGGTGAATCTTCGAGTGCGATGCCGGCGTCGATGAGCCGGTCGCGAATCGCATCGCTCGCCGCGAAGTCTTTGTTCGCACGAGCCTCTCGCCGGTCGGCGAGCATTCCGTCTACAAGAGTACCGAGTGCTTGCTGTTCGCGCGCTGAGCCGGCCGCAGAGCCGTCGCGCCAGATTGCGTCGCGAGGATCGATGCCCATCACGTCGAGCATCGCGACCACCTCGGCCGCGCGCTCGGCGACGGCCTGCTCGTCGCCCTCGTCGATCGCGATGTTTCCGGCGCGAACCGCGCCGTGCAGTGCTGCGAGTGCCTGCGGCATGGCGAAGTCGTCGAACAGCGCGTCTGCGAATGCGCTCGGCACGTCGTCATGCGTGGCGGCACCCCGCATGGGCTCAGGGAGCGCGCTCGGCGCGAACGACGCGGCACGGTCGAGAAAGCCCTCGATTCGAGAGAACGCCGCAGCGGCCTCGTCGAGCGAGGTCTCTGAGAACTCGAGCACCGAGCGGTAGTGGGCGGAGCCCAGAAAGTAGCGCAGCACGATCGGTCTCGTCTGAGCTAGTAGATCGTGCGCGAACAGCGAGTTGCCAAGCGACTTCGACATTTTCTGCCCGCCGGTGTTGACCAAGCCGTTATGAATCCAGTACTTCGCGAAGCCGTGCCCAGCTGCCGAAGACTGCGCGAGCTCATTCTCATGGTGCGGAAACCGCAGGTCGAGCCCGCCGCCGTGAATGTCGAACTGCTCACCGAGGTAGCGGGTTGCCATGGCAGAGCACTCGATGTGCCAGCCGGGGCGGCCCCTGCCCCACGGCGAGTGCCACGAGGCGCTTTCGGGCTCATGCTCGCGATAGGCCTTCCAGAGCGCGAAGTCGCGGGCGTCGCGCTTGCCTGCAGCAGTGGCCGGGTCGCTGTCTGCCGCGTCTTCCATCTGCTCGCGGCGCTGCTTGGTGAGCGCGCCGTACTCGGGCCAGCTCGCCGTGTCGAAGTAGACGCTCGCGGTACCGTCGAGCGCCTGATAGGCGTGGCCACGCTCGATGAGCGACTCGATGAGCGCCACCATCTCGGCGACGTTCGCGGTCGCCCTCGGCTCGTAGGCCGGAGCGAGCACTCCGAGCGCGTCATAGGCCGTGGTGAAGTCTCGCTCGACGCGGTAGGCGAGCGCCCACCACTGCTCTCTGCCGCCTGCCTCGGCGGCGATCCTCGAGTGATCGAGAATCTTGTCGTCGATATCAGTGACGTTGCGAATCAGCGTGACCCGGTGACCCGTCGCGGCGAACCAGCGCCGAATCTGGTCGTAGGCGAGCGCGCTGCGCAGGTGGCCGATGTGCGGCGCCGACTGCACGGTCGGGCCGCAGACATAGATGCCCACTTCGCCGCGAACGATCGGGTCGAAGTCGACGACGGCCTGCTGCCGCGAGTCGTAGATGCGTTGTTTCACGGTACAAGCCTAGGGGGCGAAAGGCCCCGCCGCGACTGTGTGACAGACAGGGCGGGGCGATCCTCGTACCTGCTCGTACGACACCGCGGTGAACGTCACAAAAGCGTGCGAGCGTCACCCAAAAATATTGCAAGTTCAGGTGAACGCTCGCACGCTTATATGACGCTCGGCGATACAGGCGAGACAGAAACTACTGCAGCTCGCCGTTCAAGAAGAAGTTCATCTGCTTGGTGATGTCGACCGCGTGATCGCCGAAGCGCTCGTGGTAGCGGCTCGCAAGCGTCGCATCGACGACTCCGGTGGGGCCGTCGACCTGCACCTTCTGGCTCAGCACCTTCTCGAACACCTTGGCGTGCAGCTCGTCGAGATCATCGTCGAGATCGCGAATCTTGTCGATCACCTTGGCGTCTTGATCGCGAAGCAGCGCTACAAGCAGACCGGCCATCTTCACGTCGACCACCCCCATCTTCGCGAAGGTCTTGCGCAGGCCCTCGGGAATCGCGCTCTCTGGGTAGCGGTAGCGCGCCAGCTGCGCAATGTGCTGCGCGAGGTCTGCCATGCGCTCGAGCGAGGCGCTCATGCGCAGCGCACCCACCATGAGGCGCAGGTCGCTCGCGACCGGCTGCTGGCGGGCGAGAATGTCGATGGTCTGCTCGTCGAGCTCGCTCGCAAGCTGGTCTACCTGCTCACCGTTGTCGAGCACTTGCTCGGCGAGTGCAACGTCGCTCGACCCGAACGCGGTGGTCGCCTGCTGAATCGCGGTCTCGACGAGTTCGGCGATCTGCACCAGGCGATCCTGCACCTCGCGCAGCTCCTGCTGAAAGACTTCACGCATTCCTTTGGTTCCTGTTCTCACGGCGTTCGTTCGATGACGATGATACGTCTGGTCTGTCGGCTGCGGCGCGAACTCACTGCGAAGCGCGCGCATGCCCTCGCTCAATTCTCACCCCATCTCGTGAACACTGCCTCGCTGCAAGGTGAACAGCAGCTGAACTCCGTGAAGCGCATGCGCGGGCATCATTACGATGGTGACTATGACTCCGACGCTACTCGTCTTGGCCTCAATCGGGCTAGGCCTCGTCGCTGGTTCACTCGCAACCGCAGTGGTGTTTGGCGCACGTTCACTCGGCCGCAAACGAGCGGCCTCGACGCGGCCCGAGTTGCCGCCGGCCGCGATCGAGATGTTGCACGCCCTCGACCGTTTCGCGGTGATTCTCGATGCATCACTCTCGCCCGTCTACGCGAACCCCGCGGCGCGCGACGATAGCCGAATCACCGGGGAACAGCTGAGCGAACCCGAGTTTCTGCGCCGCTCCCGCCAGGTGATGTCGACCGGAGTGACCGATGTGATCGCCCCCGAAGAGGGCAACACCATTCGCCTGCAGATCGTGCGCCTGCAGCGTCGATTTCTCGTGGTCTTCGCTGACGATCTCGGTGAAGAGCAGCGCGTGAACGCGATGCGTCGCGACTTCATCGCGAACGTCAGCCATGAGCTGAAAACCCCGATCGCGGCGATCAGCCTGCTGTCAGAAGCGGTGCTCGAGGCAGCCGACGAGCCCGAGATCGTTCGCAACTTCGCGAAGAAACTGCGCAAAGAGTCGCGCCGTCTCGGTGATCTCTCGCGGGACATCATTCAGCTCTCCGAGGCACAAACCACACTGCAGCCAGAAGATCGCGAGCCAGTAGCACTGCGCGCGGTCGTGCGCACCGAGGTCGAGGCGCACCAAGATTTTGCGACGCAGCAGGGCATCAGCATCGTGCTCGAAGAGGATCCCACTCTGACGCGCGAGCTCGTCACTCTCGGGCGGCCCTCCTCGATCGGCACGGTGATCGCGAACCTGCTGACCAACGCGATCAGGCACTCCCCCGAGGGCGCGTCAGTCGGAGTCGGTATCGCCGTCGAGGGGCCCGATTGCCGCATCACCGTGACGGACCAGGGTGAGGGCATCGCCGCAGAGCATCTGCCCCGCATCTTCGAACGCTTCTACCGAGTCGATACGGCCCGCAGCCGTGACGGCGGCGGCACCGGCCTCGGCCTCTCGATTGCGCGTCATACCATGCGCGCACATGGCGGCGACATCACCGTGTGGTCGCAGCCCGGCGTCGGCTCGAGCTTTACCCTCGCCTTTCCCATCGTTGAAGAGAAGTCACCCGCGAAGAGCCGCAAGCGCGCAAAACGCTCGGCCAGCAACAAGCAGGGCGATGATCCTCGCCCAAAGAAGGAGCGCAGCTCGTGAACTCACGCATTCTGCTCGTCGAAGACGAAACCTCGATCTCTGAACCCCTCGCATTTCTGCTCGAGCGCGAGGGCTACCGCGTGCAGATCGTCGCCGACGGCGCCGAAGCTGCGCGCGTATTTCCCGAGTCAAACGCAGACCTCGTGCTGCTCGACCTCATGCTGCCGGGGCTTCCGGGCACCGAGGTGTGCCGAAGCATTCGCGCGAAATCGCAGATCCCGATCATCATGCTGACCGCAAAAGACAGCGAGATCGACATCGTGGTGGGCCTCGAGCTCGGAGCCGACGACTACATTACGAAGCCCTACTCGACCCGCGAGCTGCTCGCCCGCGTTCGCGCCGCGCTGCGCCGCTCTGAGTTCGCCGCTCCCGAAGAAGAGAGCTTCGACGAAGAAGGCGTGCTCGACGAGCTCGGTGTTCGCCTCGACACCGAACGCCACACCGTCTCGGTGCAGGGCGAAGAGGTCGCGATGCCGCTGCGCGAGTTCGAGCTGCTCGAGCTGCTCATGCGCCACTCGGGTCGGGTGCTGACCCGTGGCCAGCTCATAGACCGAGTCTGGGGCAGCGACTACTACGGCGACACCAAGACGCTCGACGTGCACATCAAGCGCATTCGATCGCGCATCGAGCAGGATCCCAAGGAGCCGAAGCTCGTGACGACCGTGCGCGGTGTTGGCTACCGTTTCGGGTAACAAATCTGATTGCATCGCCAAGAGCCGAGCCGCAGAGCGGCCTCGGCGCGCCCTGAAAACCGCCAACGGTTTTCTACACGGGCGCGGGCGTTGGCTACCGTTTCGGCTAGTCCGTTCACGCCAAGCTGGATCGCCGGAACTCACTCCGCACCTTCCTATCTGTCGAGGGCCCGCAGTAGCCTTGCAACCATGTCAACGATTCGACAGGTACAGATCACATTCGATTGCGAAAACCCACGCCGGGTAGCCGAATTCTGGAAGGTCGCGCTCGCGTACGAAGACCCGCCAGTGCCGCCCGGCTTCGACTCGTGGGAGGCTCTCGACGCGACACTTCCCGAAGAGGATCAGGGGTCGCGATGGGCCTGCCAAGACCCGACGGGGGTTGGGCCGCGCCTGTTTTTTCAGCGGGTGCCCGAGCAGAAGGTCGTCAAGAACCGGGTGCACCTCGACGTGCGTGTCGGGCTGGGGCTGCGGGGCGCAGAACGCCTCGAAGCACTAGAAACCGAAGCGGCGCGCCTTGAGCAGCACGGTGCGAAGCGCCTCTACCTGCTTGAGGCCGACGGCGTGAACGAGTCGTGCCTCGTTATGCAAGATATCGAGGGCAACGAGTTCTGCCTCGACTGAGCGTGACGCGCGCACGAGAAGAGCGCCGTGAGTTCGTGCGATCCAGCTCTAGATATGCGAAACGCCCCGGTAGTACCCCGGGGCGTTTTGCATATTGCAGCCGCGACGGCCGCGACGCATTGCTACTGGGCTGCAGGAGCCTCGGTTGCTGCGGGGGCCTCGGTCGTCGGAGTCGGCTCAGCGGCCTTTTCGTCGTCTTTCTCGGCCTGCTGCTCAAGCTTGCGCAGCTGCGACTTCGAGAGCACGTACTGCTGGTACTCGGCCAGCGTGCCGTCGAGCACGGGAACCATGTACTTGGCTTCGCCGCCGCCCGCAACCTCGAAGTAGGCCTCGACGGTTTCGCCTGCCTGAAGGTCAGAGATCGACACGAGCTGCGGAGCGGTCTCACCCTCGGGGTTGCCGAACGAGGTCGATCCGGGGGCCAGGTTGAAATCGGCGCTTGCCTCGCTCGATCCCTTCACGAAGGTGATGCGCACGATGGCGTCGTCAGCAGTGTTGTTCACGCCGGTGAAGACCACGTTGAAGTTTTCACCGGACTCATCGGCGATGAGCAGCAGGTTGCGGACTGCAATGTTTTCGATGGTGACATCAACACCGTCGCTCGGGGCGTAGGGTTCGAGCGTTCCCTGCGGGGCGATCAGGCTGCAGCCCGTAGCGCCCAGGGCGAGTGCCGCCGCGAGAACGAGAGACGAGGCGATCCGACGAGTCTTCAAGGTGTGTCCTTTGATTTATTGGGCGGCACAAATCGGCCTGGCGGTTACATCAGACAGTTCAAATCATACTATCGGCAGGGCTGCTCTGGCTTCACCTAAGGGTGGCCTAAGTGGCGGCGCGGCGTATGGTATTCTAGAGGCTTAGCTGATAAAGGAGCCACTCGATGCAGTTTGAGGTCGGAGAGACCGTCGTTTACCCCCACCACGGCGCAGCGAAGATCATCGAGGTGAAGAAGCGTAAGCTCGGCGGCGAAGAGAAACTTTTTCTCAAGCTTCAGGTCAACCAGGGTGACCTGACCATCGAGGTTCCCGCAGAGAACTGCGACCTTGTTGGCGTGCGCGACGTCATTGATCAAGAGGGCCTCGAGCAGGTCTTCGAGGTGTTGCGCGCACCGTTCACCGAAGAACCCACTAACTGGTCACGCCGCTACAAGGCAAACCTTGAGAAGCTCGCCTCGGGCGACGTCATCAAGGTGAGCGAGGTCGTTCGCGACCTGTGGCGCCGCGACCAAGAGGTCAAGTCGCTGTCGGCGGGCGAGAAGCGCATGCTCGCGAAGGCCCGCCAGATTCTCGTGTCTGAGCTTGCGCTCGCTGAAAAGACCGACGAAGGCAAGGCTTCTGAGCTGCTCGACGAGGTACTCGCTTCGTAGTCTCATCTCGTTTCTACACGTTGGATCGCCCTCGGCCTGCCGGGGGCGATCCTTTTTGTGCGGCGGCATCTGCGGCCCACTGCAGGTAGGCTTGAAGTATGACGAACACCCTCATCCTGCTGCGCCACGGGCAGAGCGACTGGAACGAAAAAAACCTGTTCACCGGCTGGGTTGATGTGCGACTCACCGAGAAGGGTCGCGGCGAGGCCGCCAACGCGGGCAAGCTGCTCGCTGAGGCCGGTCTGCTGCCCGACGTGCTGCACACCTCGCTGCTCAGCCGTGCGATTCAGACCTCAAACCTCGCGCTCGAGAGCGCAGATCGTATGTGGATTCCGGTGCGCCGCTCATGGCGCCTGAACGAGCGCCACTACGGCGCCCTGCAGGGCCTCGATAAGAGCGAAACACTTGAGAAGTACGGCGAAGAGCAGTTCATGGAGTGGCGTCGCTCGTTCGACACTCCCCCGCCGGTGCTCGACGATTCGAGTGAGTGGTCGCAGGCTAATGACCCACGCTACGCTGACATCGACGGCGAGCGCCCCCGCACCGAGTGCCTGAAAGACGTGATCGAGCGCCTCCTGCCCTACTGGAGTGGCTCAATTCTGCCCGACCTAAACTCGGGTAAGACAGTGCTCGTCACGGCTCACGGCAACTCGCTGCGAGCCCTCGTGAAGCACCTCGATGGCATCAGCGACGACGATATCGCCGGCCTGAACATTCCGACGGGCATGCCCCTCGTCTACGACATCGACGAGAACGGCGTCGCGACTGGCCCGGGCCGCTACCTCGACCCCGAGGCCGCAGCGGCGGGCGCCGCAGCGGTTGCTGCGCAGGGCAAGCACTAACACGTATCGCGAAAATAGCCGGTCACCAGAGTTTCGGGTGGCCGGCTTTTTGCTTACCTGACTCGGCTGGCTGACTTGCTGGCTTGCTGACTTGCTGACTTGCTGGCTTGCTGGCTTGCTGGCTTGCTGGCTTGCTGGCTGACCGACGCTGTGCCATCGCCGAACTCGGCCCCTTTGCCGAACTCGGCCTCTTTCTGGCACGCAAAGGCACCCAGTTCGGTAAACTGCACCGAGTTTGCGGTTTTGTGGGGTGGGGCGGAGCGGAGCAGAGCGCCGCGAGCGCCGCGGCTAGAGTCGCTTCAGTCGCGGGATCTCGCGCGTGCGCCCGGCATCTGCGGGAACAATGACCTCCTGCGCGGCAGCGATACGTTCGTCGTCCGCGAGCGCAACCTCAAGCGGCGCGTCTTCTGCCACCGAGCGCTTCAGCAGCGCGAGCGCGATTGCACCCCACTCGTAGTGCAGAGCCGCGCGGGTCACGCGCCCCACCGGTCGCGCTTCTGCGTCAGCGCCAGCGAGGTACACGAGAGCACCCGTCTCTGGCAGCTGACCACCCGAGCCGTCAAGGTGCAGCAGAGTAAACCGTCGCGGCGGGTGGCCCAGGTTGTGCACCTTCGCGACAGTCTCTTGCCCGCGGTAGCAGCCCTTGGTGAGGTGCACCGCGGTGCGCAACCAGTCAAACTCGTGCGGAATCGCCCGCTCATCAACGTCGCCGCTCAGCGTGGGGCGCCACGCCCGCACCTCAAGCGCATTTAGCGCCATGGTGCCGGCTGCGTGCACCGCACCTTCAGAGACGAGCGCGGCAACCGCCGCAAGATCTGATCGCCGAAACACTAGCTGCACCGCCAGCCATTCGGCTCCCGCGTGCTCGCCGCGAGCGTATTGCACGCCCCCGCGTTGCACAGACGCCCACGGGTCTACCCACGCCACGACCGCCAGACCCAGCCCACGCAGCGCTGGCAACGCCGCACCGCCATCGAACGCCAGCACCGCCGCATACTCGTCACTGACGTCAGAGACCTCGACCCGAAGCGCGAAACGCATCCGGTTCAGATAGGCAGTGAGAGGCTCGGCGTGATCTTCGTCTACGAGCAACCATGAGCGCTCGCCATCATCAACCAGGCGAATAGCGTGTTCGATGCGCCCCTGTGCGTCAAGCAGCAGGGTTTCGACCGATTCGCCGGGCGCGAGCCCCACGAGTTGCTGGCTCGTCATCGAGTGCAGCCAGCTGAGGCGATCTGGCCCGCTAACGGTCACCACGCCGTGATGAGCAAGACTGACAAGCGCGTTGCCCTCAGCAAGCGCGCGCTGCTCAGCCAGTGGCGCACCAAAGTGCGCGGGCGCACCATCGGCGGCCACAGCACCGCTCAGAGCGAGAAAAACGTCATCGCCCACGCGGTCGCTCGCTACTGCTGGCCCTTGAAGAGCTTGTAGAGAACCGTGCCCGAAACCCAGGCGATGGCAACACCAGCAAGGCCAAGCAGGCCGAGAAAGAAGAGTTCGAGTGCAAGAAGCATGGGGCTAGTCTATCGCGACCCGAGCGTCTACGAGTTCAGCAGCCCGATCACGTCGATCAAGGCAATGATCACTACGCTGCCAGCGACGCTAAACGAGGTGCGTGTGATGAAGCCCTCGCGCTGCGCGGTGCCGAGCTGCAGCGCAAAAGTTACGAGGGTGCTCAGCCCAATAGTAAAGATAAGCCAGTGAAAGCGCTGCTCGCCGGTCACGAGCACAGTTACCAGCACGCCGAGCACCGCTGCAACGGCCCATGCGGTCAGCATGCGGCCGATATGCCAGGGGTGCTTCGGAGGCACCGGAAGTTCGCTCACGCTCACATCCTCGCACATCGCGGCAAGAAGCCCACAATGCGCTGGATCGCGACAGCCCCTGCCCAGCACCGGTGCGGGGCGCAGGCACCCAGTGGCATTCACCGGCACGAGAGCTGAGCAAAGCCCTAGGATGGAAACCGTCGACGCATGGGTCTGCAGACGGGAGGGCACGCGATGCAGCTGCTCTGCCTCACAGGCTCAGACCCCGCAGCGGCGCTTCCGGGCCTCGACCTCTTGCCGCACGAGGTGCACCGCTCACCGCTTGACGTGCGGCTCACCGCGAGCGCTGCCGCACGCTTCGACGTGCTGCTCATCGACGGCACCCTCGACATTCGTGGGGCGCGCACCGCGTGCCTCGAGCTCGCTGGCGACTGCCCTGTGCCGCGCGTGCTGCTGTGCAGCGAGACGATGCTCGCAGTGGTCGCGCCCGAGTGGCAGATCGCCGACGTCATGCTGCCGACCGCAAGCCCAGCAGAAATTGAGCTCCGGCTCAAGCTTGCCGCTGCCGGTGCCGTCTCGGGGCTCACCGCGAACAGCCCCGTGCCCGCTGCAGTCAGCGTCGCCGGAGTGGTGATCGATGAGGGCAACTTCACCGCCCGCGTGCATGACCGCATTCTCGACCTCACCTATAAGGAATTCGAGCTACTTCACTTTCTCACCAGCAACTCTGGCCGGGTGTTCACCCGTGAGCAGCTGCTCAGCGAGGTCTGGGGCATGGACTACTACGGTGGCACCCGCACCGTTGACGTGCACGTGCGGCGCCTGCGAGCGAAGCTCGGCGAGCAGGAGGGCCTGATCGGCACGGTGCGTGGCGTTGGCTATGGTTTTGCAAGGAGCCCCGAAGAAAGCAGCGAGCGATGACGCAAGCGACTCACCCCACGGAGATCACGGCACACGCGCGCGAAATTCTCTCAGAAGCCACGCGCTTCGACGGCACTCCCCCGGTCTCAGATCAGGCGCTACTCGCCGTAGCTCAGGGCCACCGCCAGGTCATCGAACAAGACGACGCGATCGGCATCATCGGCGAGGGCGAGCTTGATCTGGTCGTGCGCCCGACCGCTCGCGGCAATGGAATCGGCGGGTCGCTGCTGCATTCGCTGCTTTCACACGAGGATCGCACAGTCGAACTCCGCGCGTGGGCGCACGGCGAGAACCCCGCTGCGACCGCCCTGCTGCGCGGCGCCGGCTTCGCACCCGTTCGCGAGCTGCTGCGCCTTGCCCTCGCCCCCGCACTGCTCGAGCAGGCGATCGAAGCCGCACGCGAGCTGCCCACGGGCTTCGATGTGCGCTCGCACGAACCTGGCAACGGTGCGCAGGCAGACGACTGGGTGCGCGTCAACGCCGCGGCGTTTGCAAACCACCCAGAGCAGGGCGCAATGACGCGCGCCGACTTCGACGCGCTCACGAATGAGCCCTGGTTCGACACCGCAGACCTGCGGCTCGCCTACGCCACGGCAGGAGAGCATGAAGGCGAGCTCGCCGGATTCGCCTGGGTGAAGACCGTGCGAGAGAGCGACGCCACCGAGACCGAGCTCTACGCGCTCGGCGTTGATCCCACGTTCTCAAATATTGGGCTCGGAGCTGCGTTGCTCGGCGAAACTTTGCGGCGCATGGCAATGCACC
Organism: Actinomycetota bacterium; assembly: GCA_020161315.1. Lineage (GTDB taxonomy): Bacteria > Actinomycetota > Actinomycetes > Actinomycetales > Microbacteriaceae > Leucobacter. Next base: position 36,145 of record JAIUOH010000005.1, read on the forward strand.
ACCCCGATCGCATCACGCTGTACGTCGACGGCGACAACGAAAATGCGGTCTCCTTGTACCTGCGCGCGGGATTCGGGATTGAACAACGCAGCACGCAGTATCTGCGGCCGGCTGGCGCGCTCGGCTGAACAGCAAATGAACGCGAGCGGGGTCGCGGCTTCATTTGGCCGCTGCGGCTGACACAATAGAGCAATGAGCGAAAGCAAACAGCGCATGGAACGCGACGAGGCGCCCGTGACCGACTCGATGTTCGACACGTCGGTGATTCCCACGGAGTTCACGGGCGAGGTACAGCGCCTCACCGCGGCCGACGCTGCCGCGAGCGCAGACGATCTGCCAGCAGACCGCTACATCGACCGCGAGCTGAGCTGGCTCGCGTTTAACCAGCGCGTGCTCGAACTCGCCGAAGACCCGGCGGTGCCCGTGCTTGAGCGAGCCAACTTTCTGGCGATCTTCGCGTCGAACCTAGACGAGTTTTTCATGGTGCGCGTCGCCGGCCTGAAGCGCCGCATCGTCACCGGCCTTGCTGTGCCCACGAACATTGGCCGCGCCCCCCAAGACGTGCTCGCCGATATCAACCGCACTGCATACGAGCTGCAGCTGCGACACGCACGTTGCTGGAACGAGCAGGTGCAGCCCGAGCTCGCCGACGCAGGCGTGCGCATTGTGCGCTGGGGCTCGCTCGACGCTGCCGACCGCGAGGTGCTGACCGACTACTACGAGCAGCACATCTACCCGGTACTGATGCCACTCGCGGTCGACCCAGCACACCCGTTTCCGTACATCTCGGGCCGCGCGCTCAACATCTCGATTCGCGTGCACAACCCGCGCACCGACAAGACCGAGTTTGCACGCCTCAAGGTGCCGCAGATGATTCCTCGCTACGTGCGCGTGGATCAGCGCGAGTCTGACGACGACGTACGCTTTATCGCGCTCGAAGAACTCATCGCGAACCAGCTCGACGGGCTCTTTCCCGGCATGGAGGTCGTCGACCACCACGTGTTCCGCGTGACACGCAATGAAGACGTCGAAATCGAAGAAGACGAGACCGAGAACCTGATTCAGGCACTCGAAAAAGAGCTGCTGCGCCGTCGCTTTGGCCCGCCCATTCGCCTCGAAATTTCTGACGACATGGATCCGGCGACGCTTGAGCTGCTTGTCAGCGAGTTCGATATAGACCCGCAGCAGGTCTACACGCTGCCGTCGCCGCTCGATCTCGGCGGTCTCTTCGCGCTCACCCGCCTTGAGCGGCCCGAGCTGAAGTTCACACCGCATATTCCGGTGACGCACCCCGACTTTCGCACGAAATCGCCGAGCGACCGCCCCGACGTGTTTCGCACGATCGGACGCCGCGAGGTGCTCGTGCACCACCCATACGAGTCGTTTGCGACGAGCGTGCAGGCGTTCGTTGAGCAGGCTGCGCTTGACCCGCACGTTCTTGCAATCAAGCAGACGCTGTATCGCACCTCGGGCGACAGCCCCATCGTCGCAGCACTGATCAAGGCTGCCGAGGCGGGCAAGCAGGTGCTCGCTCTCGTCGAGATCAAGGCCCGCTTCGACGAAGAAGCCAACATCACCTGGGCGCGCAAGCTCGAGCAGGCAGGCGTGCACGTGGTCTACGGCCTCGTGGGCCTCAAGACCCACTGCAAACTCGTGCACGTGATTCGCGAAGAGCAGGGCAAGCTCACCCACTACTGCCACATCGGCACGGGTAACTACAACCCGAAGACCAGCCGCATCTACGAGGATTTCGGCCTGTTCACTTCATCGCCAGAGGTGGGTCGCGACGTCACGAAGCTCTTCAACGTGCTCTCAGGCTACGCGATCGAAACGAACTACAACCGACTGCTGGTAGCCCCCGAGGGGCTGCGTCAGGGGCTGCTCTCGCGCATTGAGCGCGAGGCCGAGCACGCGAGGGCTGGCCGCCCGAGCGGCATCAAGCTCAAGGCCAACAGCATGGTCGACGAGCAGATCATTGATGCGCTCTACCGGGCGAGCAACGCGGGCGTACCGATCGAGATCTGGATTAGGGGCATCTGCTCGATCAAGGCCGGTGTGCCCGGACTGTCAGAGAACATCCGCGTGCGTTCGGTGCTTGGCCGTTACCTCGAACACTCGCGCATCTACGCGTTCGAGAACGCGGGCGAGCGAGAGGTCTACATCGGCAGCGCCGACCTGATGCACCGCAACCTCGACCGCCGCATCGAGGTGCTTGCCCGCATCGTTGACCGCGAGCACCTGGCCCGCATCGACCGCTTCTTTGCCTACGGCTTCAGCGACGACGTCAGCTCGTGGCACATGCTGCCCAACGGCACTTGGCGCCGCCGCACGGTCACCGAAGAGGGCGAGCCGCTGCACGATCTGCAAGACCTGATCATGCGCGATCGCACCGAGGCTCGCTCGCGGGCGGCCCGATGACCTCGAAGCGGCCCGTGCTCGCCGCGGGAACCGTCTGCTACCGCCGGGTGAGTGACGCCTCGGGCGAGCGCATCATGGTGCTGCTCGTGCACCGCACCAAGCAGCGCGACGTATCGTTTCCGAAGGGCAAACTCGACCGCGGAGAGAGCATGCCGCAGGCCGCGGCACGCGAGACTCGCGAAGAGACCGGGCTCACGGTCTCGCTCGGCTCAAACCTGGGCACAATCGAATACACGCTGCCCGACGGGCGCGGCAAGACTGTGCAGTACTGGGCGGCGGAGGTCGCTGAAGCGGCCGTGCACACCTCGACGTTTCGACCCAACGGCGAGATTTCGGCACTCGAGTGGGTGGCACTCGAAGAGGTGCGCGACCGGCTCAGCTACAAGGCAGACAAGCAGCTGTTCAAGGTCTTCGCACGGCTCGCCGAACGCGATGCGCTCGACACCTTCTCAATCATTCTGTTGCGTCATGCAAAGGCAGAGGATCGCAGCGAGCGCTACCCCATCGACCACCTGCGGCCGCTCGCCGAGGCGGGCGACGACCAGGCCGAGACGCTCGTACCAATCCTCGAGGCGTTCGCACCAAAACGCATCTACTCATCAACAGCGAAGCGCTGCCACAGCACGGTGCAGCCGCTCGCCGATCATCTCGGTAAGAAGGTGAGGCTGCGCGAGGGGCTCAGCCAGGATGCGTGGGATACGGGCGACACTCTCGAGTTGCGCCGTATCATCGGCAAACTCGTGCGCAAACGCAAGAACGCGGTGGTCTGTACGCACCGCCCGGTGCTGCCAGACGCCGCGCGAGAGCTCGCTCTCGCGACCGGCAGCCTACCCGGCGACTATCTGCGCGAGGCGGCGGCACTGCCACCGGCGGGTTTCTCGGTGTTTCACTTCTCGCGCAAGCACCCGGGCGCGGGCATCTTGAGCGTCGAAACCTATCCGCTGAAGCACTAGGGCACGTTGATTTAGTCTGCACACGCTCCGGTGCACCCGAGCCGCGCGCTTGCTTCGTTGTCAAAGCTCAACGATGCTTCCGGCATCGCCTCGCTTCTCCGCCTCGCAATCACGCATCTCGGGCACATCCTCGCCAGCGCACAGACTAAATCAACGCACCCTAGCCGAGGGCTCACTCCAGTGGAGCCGGAGAGCAGAATCGGGTCGCGACCCGATTCTGCCGATCCCACGCCTTACCCGAATCGACCCGAGACATAGTCCTCGGTCGCCTTGACCGACGGCGTCGAGAAGATCGTCTTCGTGTCGTCGTACTCGATGAGCTTGCCCGGTTTGCCGGTACCCGCAATGTTGAAGAATGCGGTGCGATCAGAGACGCGCGACGCCTGCTGCATGTTGTGGGTCACGATCACGATCGTGTACTCAGACTTCAGCTCGTCGATGAGGTCTTCAATCGCGAGGGTCGAGATGGGGTCGAGCGCTGAGCAGGGCTCATCCATCAGCAGCACCTCGGGCGACACCGCGATGGCGCGAGCGATGCAGAGACGCTGCTGCTGGCCACCAGAGAGGCCCGAGCCTGGCTTGTCGAGGCGATCCTTGACCTCGTTCCAGAGATTGGCACCCTGCAGCGACTTCTCTACGAGATCGTCGGCGTCGGTCTTCGAGATCTTGCGATTGTTCAGCTTCACGCCGGCCAGCACGTTCTCGCGAATCGACATGGTCGGGAACGGGTTGGGGCGCTGAAACACCATGCCGACCTGGCGGCGCACGAGCACGGGGTCGACCCCGGGGCCGTAGAGGTCTTCACCGTCGAGCAGCACCTCACCCTCTACGCGAGCACCGGGGATCACCTCGTGCATGCGGTTCAGCGTGCGCAAGAACGTCGACTTACCACAGCCCGAGGGGCCGATGAAGGCGGTGACGCTGCGCGGTTCGATGTTGATGTTGACGCCCTCAACGGCGAGAAAGTTGCCGTAGTAGACATTGAGATCGTTTACTTCGATGCGCTTCGACATGTGTTGCTTGCTTTCGTTTGAAGTCAGTTAAGAATTGTGGGGCGAGGATCGCGGCCGGTGTTTCGAGGTGCTGAGCTGCCGGCCCGCACTACCTAGCTTTCTTGGGCGAGAACTTCACCGCAACGAGTCGCGCGATCAGGTTCATCGCCATCACGATGAGAATGAGCACGAGGGCTGCGGCCCACGCTCGCTCGAGGAAGGCAAAAGCAGGGTTGCCCTGGTTCGCGAACTGGGTGTAGACAAACACTGGCAGCGACTGCATGCGATCGTTGAACAGGTTGTTGTTCATCGAAGCGGTGAAGCCCGCGGTGATCAAGAGCGGCGCGGTCTCACCGATGACGCGCGAGATCGAGAGCATGATGCCCGTCGTGATGCCCGCGATCGAGGTCGGCAGCACGACCTTCACGATGGTCAGCCACTTCGAGACACCGAGGGCATACGAGGCCTCTCGCAGTTCGTTCGGCACGAGCTTCAGCATCTCTTCGCTGGAGCGCACGACAACCGGAATCATGAGCACCGAAAGCGCAACCGCACCGATGATACCCATGCGCACGCCTGGGCCGAGAAACAGTGCGAAGAGCGCATAGGCAAAGAGGCCCGCAACGATCGACGGAATACCGGTCATCACGTCGACCAAGAAGGTGATGGTCTTCGCGAGCTTGCCGCGGCCGTACTCGACAAGGTAGATCGAGGTCATCAGGCCAAGCGGCACAGAGATGATGGTCGCCGCGAGCGTGATCCACAGCGTGCCCACCATTGCATGCAGCGCGCCACCGCCCTCACCTGTGACGTTGCGCATCGACGAGTTGAAGAACTCGACGTCGAGGCGAGCCATGCCGTTCGAGACTACCGTGATGCCCAGCGACACCAGGGGTAGCATCGCGAACAAGAAGGCGCCCGTGACCAGGTTCGTGACGAAGCGATCCAGCGCCTGCCTGCGGCCCTCGATCGCAGCCGAGAGCGTGGTCGTCACCAGCATGTGCAGCAGCAGGCCAACGACCAGGGCGCCGGTGAGACTGAACTCGTTGCCGTTTGCGGCAGAGAGCAGGCCGAAGAGTGCAAGGGAGACAGCGACGCAGGAGACGAGGATCAGCCAGGGCGCGCTGCGGGGCAGACGATTGCCGGCGAGCGAAGAGCCTGCGGCGACGGGGCGAACAGTGATTGCCATGGTTAGTTCGCTCCTGAGAATTCAGCGCGACGGCTCACGATCCAGCGTGCGAGCGCGTTGACGAGGAAGGTGACGATGAAGAGGATCAGGCCGGTCGCGATGAGCACGTTCACGTTGGTGCCGTAGGCCTCAGGAAACGCGAGCGCGATGTTTGCGGCGATCGTTGAGGGGTTTTCGCTTGTGAGGAGCTTGAAGGTCACGAGGCCGGTGGCCGAGAGCACCATGGCGACTGCCATGGTCTCGCCGAGTGCCCGGCCAAGGCCGAGCATTGCTGCCGAAACGATGCCGGCGCGGCCGAAGGGCAGTACCGCCATGCGAATCATCTCCCAGCGGGTGGCGCCGAGCGCCAGTGCGGCCTCCTCGTGCAGCACGGGGGCCTGCAGAAACACCTCGCGGCAGATCGCGGTCATGATCGGCAGCACCATCACACCGAGCACGAGCGCGGCGGTAAGAATTGTGCGGCCCGTGCCCGAAGGGTCACCACCGAAGAGGGGGATCCAGCTCAGGTACTTATTCATCCAGACATAGATGGGCTGCGCCGCCGGCGCGAGCACGCCGATGCCCCAAAGGCCGAAGACGACGCTTGGCACCGCGGCGAGCAGATCAACAATGTATCCGAGCACTGCCGAGAGCTTGCGCGGCGCGTAGTGCGAGATGAAGAGCGCAATGCCGATCGCGAGAGGCAGCGAGATAACAAGCGCAAGCACCGCTGCCCAGACCGTGCCGAAGATGAGCGGCCACACGTAGGACCAGAAGTTGTCTGGCAGCAGCGAAGCCGTCTCGCCCGTGGCAACGAATGCGGGCAGGCTCTGCACGATGAGGAAGATCGCGACCGCCGCCAGGGTGACGAGAATCATGCTGCCCGCAAAGACTGCCGACCGAGAGAAGATGCGGTCGCCGAGGCTCAGCACTGGCTTAGCGGCAGACGCGGAGGAGGTCACAGGGTGCTTCCTTCTGGGTGTTGGGGCTTGGGAACAGGGCGATGCCCCGGCCCGCCACGAATGATTCGCAGCCGGGCCGGGGCCTCAGAACTAGCTGATCGAAGCGATCGCGGGTTCGATCTTGGCGCGCAGGTCGGCCGAGATGGGGGCACTGCCCGCAGCCTCTGCCGCAATCTGCTGGCCCTCTTCGCTCACGATGTAGCTGAAGTATGCCTTCACCAGCTCAGCGTTTGCTGCGTCTGCGTACTTCTCGCAACCGATGAGGTAGCTGACGAGCACGATCGGGTAGACGCCGTCTGCGGTGCTGGTGCGGTCGAGCTTGATCGCGATGTCGTGCTCGGTGCGGTCGCTCTCGAGCTCAGAAGCGTCAACGATTGCCGCTGCAGCCTCGGGCGAGTACGAAACGAACTTCTCGCCGACCTTGATCGCAACGGTGCCGAGGCCCTCGGCGCGCGATGCGTCGGCGTAGCCGATCATGCCCACACCGTTGGTGACAGCCTCTACGACACCCGAGGTGCCCTGGGCGGCCTCGCCGCCAAGCTCGGTCGGCCACTCTTCGACCGAACCGGCTGACCAACTCGAAGGAGCCGCTGCCGCGAGGTAGTCGGTGAAGTTGCCGGTGGTGCCCGACTTGTCTGAGCGGTGCACGGGCGAGATTGCCGCGTCGGGCAGCTTCGCATCAGGGTTCAGGGCGGTGATCGCGGGGTCGTTCCACTTGGTGATCTGGCCCGAGAAGATCTTCGCGACGGTATCGGCGTCGAGATCAAGTGAGTCAACACCGTCAAGGTTGAAGATGATCGCGATCGGCGAGATGTAGGCCGGCACCTCTACGATGTCGGGGGTTGCACACGCCTCAAACGGGCCTGCCGAGATCTCGTCGACCTTGAATGCACGGTCGCTACCTGCGAATGCGCTCGCACCCTGCTGGAAGGTGTCGCGGCCAGCGCCCGAACCAGCCGGGTCGTAGTTCACGGTGACGTCGGGGTTCGCGGTCTGGAAGCCGGCGATCCAGGCCTCCTGTGCCGAGCCCTGCGACGAAGCGCCACCGCCGACAAGAGTGCCGGTGAGCGACGAAGCGGCCGCGTTATCTGCGGGAGCCGCTGCCTCGTTTGCTGCGCACGAGGTGAGTGCGAGAAGGGCGATACCGCCAAATGCTGCGGCCTTGATCGTGGCTGAGGTCTTCACGTCAGTTCGTATCCGTTTCTGATGAGAGTTCTTGGGGGGCGATTTGCCCCACAACACTCAAGGTACGGGCGCGATATGAAGGCAGGTCTGCGAACAAGTGAACGGTAGGTGAACGAGTGTGAACAGCGAGCACCGCGAAGATCTGGTGCGAGGCAGGCAGCTTTGTGCGCTCCGAGGATCGCGGTTTGGCGTTCCAGTAGGCTTGGCGCATGAGTGAAGTCAGGATCGACGAAGACGTCGTGCTCTGGTCGGTCGACGGGCAGCGGGTGTCGGCGCAGCAGGCGCTTCTTGCATTGCGACACAGGCCTTTGCTCTTGCTCATGCACGGATTTGGTTCGTTTGAGGGTGACCTCATCGGGCTCGCTCCGCATCTGCCCCAGGGGTTTGTGTGCGCGTCGCCGCGCGCCCCGCTCGTGGCGCCGCCACCGATTGTGAACGGTTTCGCGTGGTGGCCGCTGCCACTCAGCCCTCAGGGCCTGCCTCTGCGGCAACCTGACCCCGAGCTCTTTGCGGGCAGTGGGCCGCACACTGCGGCGGTCGCCCTACTCGCCTGGCTCGATCGCCTTGACGAGCAGCTTCGCGACGCCCCGAGTGATGACACCGCTGCGGCGTCGGGGCTCGGCACCGTGGCGCTGCTCGGCTTCTCGCAGGGCGGCTGCATGGTTACCTCACTGCTGCGCCTTCGCCCGGAGCGATTTGCGTGCGGGGTGAACTGCTCGGGCTTCATCGCGCCGGGGCACTTCGACGGTGATGCGAAGCTCAGAGAGCTGCGCCCGCCCATGTTCTGGGGTCGCGACGAGGCCGACCCCATCATCGACGAGCACCGCATCGCGCTCACCACAGCCTGGGCACCCGAACACACCTCGCTCGAGGCGAAGCTCTACGACGGAATCTTCCACGGTATCGGCGCTGACGAGCTGGCAGACATCAGCGAGTTTCTGCTGACGCACGTGCCCGAGGCAACGAGCGACGCACGATGACCGAGATTCGCCCGCGCCCGCAGAACAAGACGCAGTTCGTATACGACTTCGTCATGGAGGGCATCGTTGACGGCAGGTTTGCCGGGGGTTCGTCGCTCAGCATCGCGGCAATCGCCGAGGAGACCGGTGTCAGCCTGATTCCGACGCGCGAGGCACTGCGTCGCCTCGAGAGCGAGGGGCTCGTCGAGTTTCTGTTTCACCGGGGCGTGCGCGTCTCACAGCTGACGCTCGAGAAGTATCGCGAGATCATGCAGACCGAGGCCGTGCTTGAGGGCCTGGCTGTTGGGCTTGCCGCTCCCCTGCTTCGCCGAGAAGACCTGCAACGCGCCCGAGAGGTGAACTCGCGCATGGATCAGGCCATCGAGGCCGCCGACTTTCACGCATACAATCGCGGCAGCCTTGAGTTTCACGGCATTCTGCGCGCACCATGCCCTAACACGCACCTGCGAGAGATGCTCGATCGCGGGCAGCAACGAGTCGCCGCCGTGCGCGCCTCGGTCGTGGGGTATCGCGGCAGCATCGCAGCGAGGCTCAGCGATGAACACGAACACATGCTGAATCGCCTTGAGGCTGGCGCACCTGCTGAAGAGATTGAGCAGTTGATGCGCGCGCACCGCGAGGGCACGATCGCCGCAGACAGCGAGGGCTTTCGGCGCACGACCGCGCTCCCGTCGCCCTGAGCCCTCCGCTCATCGGGCCTGTCGAGACGCGTGCACCTTGGTCTCGACAAGGTCGACCTGCGGTCGCAGGTACTACCCGCCCGTCAGGGTGAGCCAGATCAACAGCACGTTGAGCGCCACGATGAGGGCGGTGACGATGACTGCCGCGATCCTCATCGCAATACCGTTGACGTGCGTCCCCATGACTGAGCGCTTGCTCGTCAACCAAATCAGCGGAATCAGCGCAAAGGGAATGCCGAACGAGAGCACCACCTGGCTAAGCACAAGCGCCCAGGTTGGGTTTGCGCCGACGCCAAGCACGATGAGCGCTGGAATCAGCGTGACGAGTCGGCGTAGCAGCAGCGGAATGCGCATCTTGAGCAGGCCACCCATGATGTCGGCACCCGCATAAGCGCCAACCGATGTCGAGGCGAGGCCAGAGGCAAGCAGTCCGATGCCGAAGATGATGCCGATAGCGGGGCCAAGGTGCAGGCTGATCGCAGCCGCGGCACCCTCGATCGTGTCGGTGCCCTCGACGCCCGCGAGTGAAGAAGCGGCGAGCAGCAACATCGAGATGTTCACCCCTCCGGCAAGCAGCAGGGCGAGCAGCACGTCGATCCTCGTCGCTTTGAGCAATCGCTGTAGTCGCTGCGGACTGTGCGAAACCCCGTGCCTGTCGCGAGCGAGCGACGAGTGCAGGTAGATCGCGTGGGGCATAACCGTTGCTCCGAGCATGCTCGCTGCAAGCAGCACCGTCTCGGTGCCCTCGAAGCGCGGCACAAGGCCCGACGCGACGCCACCCCAATCGAGCGGACTGACGAAGAGCCCCGCCACGAAACCGACGGTGATGATTGCGAGCAACGAGATGATGACGCTCTCGAAGATGCGCTGCCCCTTGCGCTGCACCGCGAGCAACGCCATCGACACGGTGCCCACGATGATGCCACCGAGCAGCAGTGGCAGATCGAAAAGGATCGCCAGTGCAATTGCCCCGCCAACCACCTCGGCGATATCGGTCGCGATGGCCACAAGCTCAGCTTGTGCCCAATAGAGCAACCGTGAGGCGCGAGGCATGCGCTCGCCAAGCATTTCAGCGAGACTCTTTCCCGTTACCAGCCCAAGCTTCGCCGAGAGGTACTGCACAATGACCGCCATCGCGTTGGCGAGCACGAGCACCCAGACGAGCAGGTAGCCGTACTTGGCGCCGGCCGAAAGGTTCGCGGCGACGTTTCCGGGGTCGACGTAGGCGATCGCCGCAACGAAGGCGGGGCCGAGCAGCCGCAGCAAACCCCGCTCGGGTTTTGCGGGTGTGGCACCAGGTTCGGGCTGAACACCGAATGCTCGCTTTTCGCGCAAAGTCACACCTCCTGGCTGCATCCGCCGGAAGTGGCGGTGCAGCCAGGCTAGCATGATTACGTAGTGACCAAAAGTTGAACTACGTCTAGACGTAGTTCAACTTTTGGGGCCTCAGCGTCGCGGGTGCAGCGCCAAGCTCCCTGCAGAAATCTCGACACTGATCGTGTTGGCGGTCACACCGTTGTCTGTTCGCAAAGAGTTCTCGAGGTCGCCGGCAGAGACGTCAGAGGTCACCGCATACACCTCGTCGGGAAGCGTGAGTTCTGCACTGCCTGCGCTCACCTCGACGTCGATGCGCTCAGGTGCGGCACCATCGAAATCGCCCCAGAGGTCGCCCGCAGATACCGAAAGGCTCGCGGTGCGCACACCGCTCAGGTTGAGCGTTGCCCCACCCGCCGAAACATCGGCGCTGAGGCTGCGAACCTCGCCGGTAACACGCGCGTCACCCGCGCCCACTTCGAGGCTGAGCTCGCCGAACCGGCCGTCGACCTGTAGCTGCCCCGCACCAAGACCCAGCTCGGCGTCGAGCGGTGTGGCTCGCTCGCAAGCGCTCTGAGGAACTGCAAGCGACACATTCTGCATTCGGTACTGGCCGAGACCAAACAGCGACAGGCCAAAACCCCGATCCACCGGCTCAACTCTGAGCGTGTCGCCGTGCCGCACCATTCGCCACTCGCGCGAACCGCCACTCGTGAGCAGCGCGAACGTGTCTTGGCCTGTCGAAGATTCGTCATCACCGAGAGCACCTGCACTGTCGCAGCTGATCACGAACTTCGCCGCCGAGGCATCGACCTCGATTCGCGTCACGCCCGCCGCATCCTCGAAAAGCCGCTGCGACTTTTCTTTGCCATCGTCGGTTGCGGCAAATACCCCGGCCATTGCGGCGGTGCTCACCGTGCCAAGCAGCAGCACGCCACCCAGCACACCCGCAGTGATGGCCACCCAGTTCTGCTTCTTGGGTAAACCCGAATTGTTCTCAGTCATCGTTACGCTCCTCGCGTCGTTCAAAGTCCGTGTCCGTTGTTCTCAATATGGGCAAGCGCAGCGAGCACGCGGCGATTGCCGCGTTCGTCTGCCTCAAGCCCGAGCTTCTGAAAAATCGCCGTGATGTGTTTCTCGATGCTTGCTTCCGAAAGAAACAGCACCCCCGCGATCGCCTGATTCGACTTGCCCTCCGCGAGCAGGGCGAGCACCTGTCGCTCCCGATCAGTCAGCCTCGCCATTGTTGAACTTCTGGCCTGCCTGCTCAACAGTTGCGCTACCACTTCAGGGTCAAGCACCGTCGCGCCCCGGGCGATCCTCGCCACTGAATCTAGAAACTCGGCAACGTCGGCGACACGGTCTTTTAGCAGGTAGCCGAGGGCCCCACCCTGCGCAGCGATCAGCTCGCTTGCGTAGCGCTCCTCGACGTACTGCGAGAGCACAAGCAATGGCAGCTCGGGTCGAGCGGCGCGCAATCGAAGCGCGGCCCGTATGCCCTCGTCAGTGAACGTCGGCGGCAGACGCACGTCGAGAATGCACAGGTCTGGCAATGATTCAGCGATGCACTCATCGAGCCCATCAGTGTCGGGGAGCGCTGCCACCACATCGTGCCCCGCGTCTTCGAGAAGGCGAACAATGCCCTCGCGCAGCAGCACGGAGTCTTCACAGATCAGGATGCGCATGGCACGCTCACCTCCAGTGCAGCCGGCCCGCCGAGCGGGCTATCGAGTTTCAGCTGCCCGCCGGCGGCAAGCACGCGGTTCGAAATGCCGTCAAGGCCCCCACCGGGCTGCACGGTTGCTCCACCAATGCCGTTGTCTTCAACCCTGGCCCAGAGCAGCGCCTGCGGGGTGCCCGCGTCGCGAAGCCTGACCGTGACACGGCACTCCGCTGCCCGCGAGTGTTTCGCCGCGTTCGTGAGCGCCTCGGCGATCGAGAAGTAGACAGCAGCCTCCGCGTCGCGAAAGACTCCCTGGCTTTGCCTTAGACTCACCGCACCGTCCATGCGCACGTCGAACAGCACAGGGATGTGGCTGCGACCGGCAAGCGCTGAAAGGGCTGCGTCGAGGCCACGGTCGTCGAGCACTGAGGCGTGAATTCCGCGAGCCAACTGACGGAGCTCGGTAATCGCTGCCTTCGTCGAGGTGTGCGCCTCTACGATCAGTGCTTTGGCGGCGGCCGGATCCTCGTCGATCTTCTGGTTCGCGAGGCCCAACGTCATGCCGATCGACACGAGCCGCGGCTGCACGCCGTCGTGCAGGTCACGTTCGATACGTGTGCGTTCGACGTCTGCGGCGCGCACTGCCCCCTCGCGCTGCGCGCTCTTCATGCGCGCCTCGGCTGCGAGCGCACTGCGACTCGAGAAACTCAGCAGCGCTCGAGCGATCACTGCGTGGAGGGCCGCCAGGCCAACTATCGCAGCAAAGGACAGAATAGCCACAAGCAGGGACCAAAGCGGCGAGGTGAGCCCTTCGAACAGGCCGAGGCCATCGAAGTCGGGCCCGAACAGTCGCATCGAGCCAAGCAGCCCGGCGATCTGTTCGCCACCGCTCATAATGGCGAGATTCCATGCTGCGGTGGCCGCGAGTCGAATAACCATCAACCCAAAGAACGAGCCGATCCCGAAGCTCAGCAGCGCGAGCCACATGCGACCATCGATGCTCTGCCTTGCAATCGCCCGCGCCCAGCCGCCGAACCCCGGCTGCACCCGGCTGCGCAGTCGCAGTGGAGCAACATCGAGGCCGTACAGTCCCCTCGCGCGCTCAAGCTCGAACCAACCCACGCCAAAGAGCATGTAGACGACCGCGACCAGCACCAACAGGCCGAAACCCGCCAACAGCACCAGGGGAACGCCCGTCGCAATCATGGTGACCAGCACGATCGAGAACACGAGGCCGAAGACTCCGAGCATCGCGAGGTGAGGAACTGTCAGCAGGATACTGCCGAAGCTGATTCTTGGCCGTGCGGCCCCGATGTTCGCGCCCAATGGGGGTGCGGTATTTGCTGTCATGGTTCAACCGTAGGGCGACGCCTGTCTCGCACACACCGAGACAGCCCGAGAGCGCCGTTCGGGTTATCCCGAAATTCCCCGGTGCCGCCAAGACTGCTGGGTTAAACTCGCTGCACTGTGTTCACTTCCGCTTCCGCTTCTCCACTGCCGTCGACCACCAGCCCCAACCGGTGGCTCCGCGCGCGGCAGGCGGGAGCAGCGATCGCTGCGGTCGGGTTCTTCGGAGCCGTCGCCGCCGCCCCACTCTCGATGTCGAGCGCATTTGGCATAACCCCGTCGCACAGTGCGCAGTTCGGTGCCGCTACGCAGCGCTTCGCTTCGTCGTATGCTGCCGAGCCTGCGATCGACTTGAGCGTTTCAGAAGCAGAGGATCTCGCCGCAGGCGGCACCCCTGTTGGCGCACTCTTCACGCTCGAAGACTTCATGTTTCGCGGTGCGATCAACTGGGGTGGCTATAAGTTCACCTACTACAGCCAGCAGGTGCTGCCCGGCGAGGGGCTCGCGGTGCCAGGGCGGCACGTGAACCCCGCAGGCTATGTTGCCGACGCCGACGGTTTTATTGTGCTCGCGGGCTCTGCCCCGAAGGGCACCGTTTTCGAGACGCCCTTTGGCTATCAGGGCAAGATCTACGATCGCGGCACGGTGGGCAATCACCTAGACGTCTACATTCGCTAGCATGGGGCGCCGGCGCGCCGCACGCTCACTCATATCCCTGCCGTGCCTTATCTTCCCGATCCCTACCCCACGTTTTTTCCCCTTAACCTCCTCGTGTTGCTCTCAAATGTGACACCCCACGCGCTCCGGTGGCTCTTTTGTGGGCACACGGCGCAGGTTCACGCCCGAGGCCGAATTCGCAGAATCGCCGCGTAACCAGATAGAGTGGTCGTTGCGCTTCGGCTCAGGTCTGGCGCATCGGGATGTGGCGCAGCTTGGTAGCGCACGTCGTTCGGGACGACGGGGTCGCAGGTTCAAATCCTGTCATCCCGACAGAACGCCCCGGAGCATCGTTGAAAAATCAACGGAGTTCCGGGGCTTCTTTGGTTTCGGCGAAGCCCCGCAACAGCAACCATGCCCCTACGCTGAACTCCCAGAGCGCAATTGGCAACGCGGCAAGACCCGCAAGCGGCGACACCTGATCGTTCACGCCGAAGAGCGTGCCGACCGCAGAACACAGCAATAGCGGAGCGCCAATAAGCCCAACAATTGGAATGATGCGTGGCACCAACCGCGAGCGCAACAGCAGTGTGCCAAATAGCAGCGCATTCACCGCAGGCAACAACCCCGGACCCACCAGAAACGCCCAGTCGTGCAGCGCGACGAGCGCCACGTCGACAGCCCGGGCCCCTTCTAAGTGGTGGGTGCCACGCAAGGTTCCAAGCGACAGCAGTGCAATGACTCCGAGCAACACGGCGACCGCTTCAACGGTGCGCGACACCACGAAGCCCAGCGCAAGCACGGGGTTGTGACGCCGCCCCACAGCATAGAACGCCACGGCGGTGCCAAGACACGCTGCTGCCAGTACGAGTTCGAGCAGCACCGCCCAGTAGAGCTCTGCCCCGACGCCTGCTCCGTCCAGAAACGAGCGCTTCAACACAAGAGCCGGTATCGAGGTCACAAAGGTCAGCAAGTAAAGCCCGCCGACGATCGCGGCTATTTTGCGTCGTGAATTCATGTTTGCTCCCCGAGGTATACGCTGTACACCAAGTATGATAGGCGTACCGCGTACACCAAGTCAAGGGTCAGTGATGCCGCAGCAAGACACCCCTCCTCGCCGCAGACTCAGCCGTGCCCTAGTTGCGCGCGAGGCCATCACACTCGCCGACCAAGACGGGCTGGGTGCGCTGAGCATGCGCTCGCTCGCAACCAGACTCGGAGTGGTGCCAATGGCCCTCTACAAGCACGTCGCCGACAAGAGCGACTTGATCGATCGCATGGTCGACGTGATCGTTGAGAGCTACTCCGAACCCAAACACTCAGCAGGTTGGCGGCAGAAGGTGCGCGCACGGGCGCTGAGCGCACGCGAAGCGATCCTCGCCCACCCCTGGCTCGGGCAGGCAATTGACACTCGAACCAAACGCAGCGAAACGGTGCTCGCGCACATGAACGCAGTGGCCGGCGACTTTATTGAGGGCGGCGTTTCCCCCGATCTAACCCACTACGCAATGCACACCCTCGGCAATCGCATTTGGGGGTACAGCCCAGAAGCATTCGCAGATGTAGACGCACCAACTGCGGCAGACGCGCACACACCAGAGATATATGCGTACATGAGCAATCGGTTTCCCTACGTCGTCGCTATCGCAATGGATGCGGCCTCACGCAGTCCATCTCACTCGTGCGAACAGCAATCGGAGTTTGAGTTCACGCTTGATCTCATACTTGAGGCTGTCGAGCGACTTCACCTGGCCAACTGGGTGTCCCGGCCAATCGAGGCCTGACCTGCTGGCTGAGTGTTCCCTGAAATACGGCAAAGAATGCACACGTAAACAACGAATCGCCTGACGACTTGACGCGTCACACTGACACCCGGCTAGGCTGGATGGGTATCGCGTTCGTTCACCGTGCTCGAATTCGCAGACGCCTAGGCAGCCTAAAGGAAGAGGGAAACACGTGTCAGCTCGATCCTTTTCGCGCAATAAGCGAGCGCGCTTGCTGGGCGCAACCCTGCTTGCCGCAACAGCCGTCGGCCTGATCGGTGCCCCACTGATCACCCCGAGCAATGCGTTTGCGGTCGATGCAAGCCTGCCCACGTGGCAAGACGTTGAGAACGCGAAGCAGAACGAAGCATCGGCTGCAGCCAAGATCAAAGAGATCGAAGGCTTGCTCGTGCTCGTGGCGCAAGAGGTCGAGACAACACGTCAAGAACGCGACGCCGCGATCGCGGCCCTCAAGATCGCTGAAGACGACATGCTCAAAGCGCAAGAGCGTCTCGATGAGCTCAATGTGAAGGTCGCCGAAAGCTCAGAAGAGGCCGACACCGCAGCCAAAGAGGCCGCATCGATCGTCGGCCTGATGTATCGCTCTGGCGGCATCGATCGCAGCACTGAGATGTTTCTCGAAAGCGATGCGACAACCTCAGACCAGTTGCTCGAGCGCCTCGCTTCAATGTCAAAGGCAACCGAACGCAACTCAAAGATTGCCGACGAGGCGACACGGGCGAAGAACGATGCCCAGTCGCTTGGCGCGCAGGCTGATGTGGTTTCGAAGGAGCGCGAGCGGCTCGAGCAAGAGGCTCAGACCCGCCAGCAGAAGGCTGCCGAGCTTGCGACTGCCGCCGCAAACAAGCAGGCCGAGCAAGAGAAGCAAAAAGCCACACTCGATATGCAGCTCGCAGCACTCAAAGACACCACGACTCAAACGGTCGCCGGCTACCAGGAGCGCCTGAACCAAGAGGCTGCCGAAGAAGCAGAGCGCCGCAGGATTGAAGAAGAGAACCGCAACAACGGCGGTGGCGGCGGAACCGGCGGCGGCGGAACCCCCGGTGGCTCTGGCTCTGGCTGGGGCATGCCGATTACGAGCTACTGGGTCTCAGAGGAGTTCGGCGGTAGCCGCAGCCACGGTGGCACCGACTTCGCCGCAAGCATGTGGACCCCGATCTACGCTGCAGCGGCTGGCCAAGTGATCGCTTGCTACGAGTTCAGCAACTACGGCAATACCGTCGACATTTTGCACTCCGATGGCTCGCGCACGCGCTACGCGCACCAGCCTTACGGCGGTCTTACGGTGAACTGTGGCGACTGGGTTTCGCAGGGGCAGAGGATCGGCAGCGTCGGCAGCACGGGTTGGTCTACCGGCCCACACCTGCACTTCGAGACCTGGCCTACTCTGGGCTACCGCGTGAACCCTCGTTACTTCATGGCCGACCGCGGAGTGTGGTTCTAGGCACACTGCCTAACACTTAGCAGCATCGGAGTTCAGATCGCCGCGAGGTACCGTCGAGTCCCACTGCTACGGTGAGAGCATGCCCGATAGCGCCGCACTCACCCCCGCAGACCTGCGCTACTTGCGTCGCTGCGTCGAGCTCGCACGTGAGGCGCTCGAAGACGACGATGAGCCCTTCGGTGCGCTTCTGGTCGATGCGCACGGCAGCATTCTTTTCGAGGATCGCAACCGCGTGAAGGGCGGCAACCACACGAGGCATCCAGAGTTTGAGATCGCCCGCTGGGCAGCCGCACACCTCACGCCCGAGCAGCGCGCCACCGCAACCGTCTACACCTCTGGTGAGCACTGCCCCATGTGCGCGGCCGCCCACGGCTGGGTGGGGCTCGGCGACATTGTCTACGCGTCGAGCAGCGAGCAGCTCGTCACCTGGTATTCAGAGTGGGATCAGCCGGCAGCGCCAGTCGCCGCGCTTCCCGTCGCGACGGTAGTGCCCGGTGCCACCACACGGGGCCCATCTCCCGAACTTGCGGGTGAGGTGCGGGCGCTCCACGCTCGCATGCTCGGCCGCACCGACTAACCGCGACGGCTAATCGCCTCGTCTAGCCTCCGAGCTCACCGCGCAGCGCGTGCTGCAGGGTGTCGAGGCGAACCACGCCGAGGTCGAGCGCGCGGCGGTGGAAGTCGCGAATATCGAACTCGCCTCCCGCAGCGGTCGCCGCAGCCGAGGCCTCGTCTCGCAGCTGCTCCCAGATGCGCTGCCCAATCTTGTACGACGGGGCCTGACCCGCCCAGCCGAGATAGCGGTTCACCTCGAAACGCACGAATCCCTCGTTCATGTTGACGTTCTCGCGCATGAACTCGAGTGCGTAATCACCGCTCCAGACAGCCTCGCCGTCGGGGCGAACCTTGCCGAGGTGCACGCCAATATCGAGCACCACGCGCGCCGCACGCATGCGCTGACCGTCGAGCATGCCGAGACGGTCGGCAGGATCGTCAAGGTAGCCGAGCTGTTCCATGAGCCGTTCGGCGTAGAGCGCCCAGCCCTCTGCCTGGCCTGAGGTGCCGGCGAGCTGGCGGCGCCACTCGTTCAGTGAGCCGCGGTTCACCGCCGCCGTCGCAATCTGCAGGTGGTGGCCGGGCACGCCCTCGTGGTACACCGTGGTGAGCTCGCGCCAGGTATCAAACTCGGTAACGCCCTCGGGCACCGACCACCACATGCGGCCTGGGCGCGTCAGGTCGTCGCTCGGGCCTGTGTAGTAGATGCCGCCCTCTTGTGTCGGGGCGATCATGCACTCGAGCGTGCGAATCTGTTCGGGAATATCGAACTGGCTATTGCCCAGCTCTTCGACGGCGCGATCGCTCGTCTCCTGCATCCAACGCTTCAGCGTATCGGTGCCGTGCAGCTTACGCGCGGGGTCTGCCTCGAGTTTTGCGATCGCCTCGGCAACGATGCCGGGGTGCGGGGCGCTGCCCGTGATCTCGGCCGCGATCCGCTGCTGCTCTTCGACCATGCGAGCGAGCTCTTCAAGGCCCCACTCGTAGGTTTCGTCGAGATCGACCTTGAGGCCAAGAAATTCTTCTGAAGCGAGCTCGTAGCGATCGCGCCCGAATGCGTCGGCCTGTGCGGCGCGTGGCGCGAGATCCTTTTCGAGAAACTCAGCAAGCTCGCCGTAAGCTTTCGATGCTGCTTTCGCCGCCTCTGTGAGTTCGCCACGCAGCGAATCTGGCAGATTCAGCTCGCTGTCAGCGGCTTCAGCGGCGAGGTCGCCGAAGAAGCCCGTCGAGCCACCGCCCGCAACGCGGAGCGACTGCGCGGCAACCTCACGCACCTGGCGAATCGCAGGCGCAAGCCCGCGCGAAGCACCCTCAGCAAGCGAAGCGCGGTAGCCCTCGAGCGACGCGCCTACAGCGCGCATACGTTCGGCGACGGCCTGCCAATCTCCCTCAGTCTCGCGGGGCATCAGGTCGAAGTTGTCGCGCACACTCTGCGGCGGCGACTCGATCACGTTGAGGTTTCGCAGTGACTCGCCCGCTTCGTGACGCGCGAGCGAAAGACGCAGGCCTGCGGCGAGGTCGGTCTTCGTGACCCGGTCAACGTCATCTACGGGCACCGATCGGTCGAGCTGCTGTAGCGTCGCGCGCTGCGCGTCGGCGAGGGCTTCTGCCCCGGCAGGCGAGTAGTCGGGCAGGCGCCCGTTCGACTCGGCGCGGCCGAGGTAGGTGCCTGTGGTGGGGTCGTGCTCGACCAGGGTGTCGACCCACGCCTCTGCGATGCGGTCGATCTCGGTTTGGGGGCGGGCTTCGATGCTCATGGTTCTAGCCTATTGCCGCATATCGACCTTTGCTCCGCCCCGCGCACCCTCACCCAACTCGGTGCCGTTTACCGAACTCGGCCCTCTTTTTCGTGAAACGGCACCGAGTTCGGTAAACGGCACCGAGTTTCACGCTGAGGCAGGCCCGGCCGACGAACACTACGATTGAGACCATGCCTATTCCGTCTCTCGTCGCGTTCGATCTCGATGACACCCTCGCCCCCTCGAAATCAGCCGTCGACCCCCGCATGCTCGATGTGTTTGCACGACTGCTCGACCGCACAACCGTCGCGGTCATCTCTGGCGGCAACTTTGAGCAGTTCGAGGCACAGCTCGTCACCCGTCTCGAAGAGTTTGGTGCGTCGGGCGGAGTCACCGAGACGATGCTTGAGCGCCTGCACCTGCTGCCCACCTGCGGCACCCGCTACGAGCGTCGCGAGGGCGGGGCATGGCACACCGTCTACCAAGAAAACCTCGAGCCCGCCCAGCGCGACGCGGCCTTCGCGGCCCTTCGCGAAGAGGCCGAACGCCTCGGGCTTTGGGAGAGCGAGACCTGGGGTGAGATTCTCGAAGATCGCGGCTCGCAGGTCACCTTTTCTGCGCTCGGCCAACGCGCGCCTGTTGATGCGAAACACGCGTGGGATCGCGACGGCGCCAAGAAAAACGCCCTCCGTGCCGCGGTCGCCGAGCGGCTGCCCGACCTCGAGGTGCGCAGCGGTGGTTCGACCTCGGTCGACATCACCCGCCGCGGCATCGACAAGGCCTACGGTATGCGTAAGCTCGCCGAGCTCACGGGCATTTCACTCGACGGCATGCTCTTCGTCGGTGACCGCCTCGACCCCGACGGCAACGATTACCCTGTCAAGGCGATGGGCGTGGCCTGCATCGCAGTGGCCGGGTGGGAGCACACGGTCGAGGTGCTCGAGGGCTTACTCGCCGAGTAGTTCGCGCGGCCACAGACTGCCTCCCGTCAACAAAGGGGCACTTGATGTTGCCTACGCTGGATTCAGGCAACATCAAGTGCCCCTGTGCTTGAGCTTTGAAGGGCGCGGGATCGCCGGCCCCCAGCAGGCGGCCCCCTAGCGGGCACCCCTCACATACGGGGTGGCGAGCGCAGGCGGCAGGGCCGATCCTTTTCGGGTGAACGCGAGCACCAGCATGACCGCCACGAACGGTGCCATCGTAATGACGTCGTTCGGCAGGTTCACCGCGGTGAGCTGCAGCGCTGTGCCCGTCGCGACGAACAGGCCGTAGATCAGCGAGATCGCGACCACCCAGCGCATGCGCCCGCGGGCAAGCATCGCCACCACGATCGCGAGAAAACCGAGCCCGTGCGTCATTCCGGGTGTGAACGTGCCCGCCGACACAAGCGAGAGATAGGCGCCACCGAGCCCGGCCATCGCTCCCCCGAACAGCACCGCGAGCGATCGCACCCGCACCACGCTGCCGCCAGCCGCGTCGAGCGCAGCCGGTCTCTGCCCCGCAGCCCGCAGCCTCAGGCCGGGTGCCGTGCGCGAAAGCCAGATCGCTGTCGCAGCCACCAGCACAAAGGTGAGGGTGAACATGCCGGGGCGCGCGAACAGCACGGGCCCCGCCACGGGAATTTCTGAGAGCGGGTAGATCACCCAGGCGTCGGGCAGGCCGAGTCTGGGCCGTGACTCGGCAAAGCTCCAGTCGTAGAGCATGCTGCTCACACCTGTGCCCGCGAGCGTCATGCCAATGCCGACAACGATCTGATTCGCGTTTAGCCACACCGAGAGCACCATCAGCACAGCCTGCAGCGCTGCGCCCGCAAGCGCCCCGGCAAGAAAGCCGAGCCAGAAGCTGCCGCTCGCGAGCGTCGCAGCGAACGCCGCAAACCCGCCGACGAGCAGCACCCCCTCGAGACCAACGTTCAGCACGCCCGATTGTTCACCGATGCTCTCTCCGAGCGCCGCAAGCAGCAGCGGGATCATGCTCGCGAACGTCGCGAGCATGAAGGCAGTCGGCATCGCCTCGCTCATGCGGTGCCCCCTTCAGCGCTGTCTTTAGCACCGTTCAGGGAGCCACCTTGGGCATCACCTTGCGAAGCGCCGCGCGATGCCGAGGCTTCTCCCGCCGAGCCGCGCTCGCGGCCAAACAACCCGCGCCGCAGGTAGCTGCGGCCCAGCTTGAGGCGACTACCAAGCACCTCGATCGCAACCATGAAGAAGAGCACGAGCGCCACAATCACGCTCAGCACATCGACTGAGACGCCTGCCCGCTGAGCCGCGATCGTGCCGCCCGTCGCGAGCACCGAATAGAGCGCGACCAGCGGAATCGACCCCAGCGGGCTGAGCCGGGCAAGAAACACGAACGGCAAAATCTTGTCGCCGTAGCCGGGGTTCCACTCGGCACGCGAGTACCCCCAGAGTCCCAGCATGTCAACGAAGGCGGCGAGCGCAATCAGCGCGCTCGAAGCGACGAACACACCAATGGTGAGACGCCGCACGTCGATGCCCGCGTGCCGTGCCGCAGCGGGGTTTGCGCCGACCACGTCAATCTTCAGTCCGAGTGACGACTTGGTGAGCACGAAGTGCGCGACGATCACGAGCAGCAGCGCAAGCACGAAGCCAACGTGCACCCTCGTGCCCGGAACATACGGCAACATCAGCCCGAGGTCGAGCACCCTGGTCTGCGGCACCGAGATGCTCGGATCCTTAAACAGCCCCCTGATCAGAAGGTTTGCCAGGCTCATCGCGATGAACGACATCATGAGGCTCGTGATGACCTCGTTCGTGCCGCGGTAAGCCTTGAGTAGCGCGGGCACGAGCCCGAGCAGCGCGCCGATCGCGAGCGCCGCAAGCAGCAGCACAAGCAGCGCGAGCGGGTACGGCAGCGCCGCAAACACGTCAGGGGCAATACCCGCCACGACCGCCGCCGCGAGCAAGTAGCTGCCGCCGTAGCCGAGGTTCCAGAGTTGCGCCCGAAACGCGACGATCAAACCGAGCGCTACGAGCAAGAGCGGCGCCATCGCGGTCAGGCTCTGCTGCAGTCCGTTGCCCCGGGTTCCGAGGGTGACCACATCGGCGTAGAAGGCGAGAGGATCGGCCCCGAGGCCTGCGATCACGAGCCCCCCGGCGGCAAGCGCCAGCACGAGCGGGGCGATGGTGCGTATGAGCACGTCTGCGATGCGTGAGCTCACAATGCACCGCCCGCCACGAGGGTGCCGATGTGTTCGCGCACGGCCTCGCCCTCATTCTCAACAACGCCGACAATGCTGCCCCGTGAAAGCACTGCGATGCGGTGCGAGAGCGAGGTGAGCTCATCGAGCTCGGTCGACATGAGCAGCACCGCAGCACCGTGCTCGGCGAGGCGACGCATCTCATCATGCACGAACTGCACAGTGCGAGAGTCAAGGCCGTAGCTGGGTTTATGAAACACGACCACCTTCGGGTCGCCCTCGAGTTCTCGCGCCAGCAAAATCTTCTGAATGTTGCCTCCAGAAAGCGTGCCCGCTGCGGCGTCGCTCGACGAAGCCCGAATACCGTACTGAGCGGAGAGGTGGTTCGCGTGCTCGCGCACCTCGTCGCGTCTCATGCACCCAAAGCGCCAGAACGGGCGCTCTCCGATGCGCTTCAGCAGCAGGTTCAGCGCGACGCTCAGTGAGCCGACGATCCCCTCCCCGAGCCGGTCATCGGTCACGTAGCGCACCCCGAGCAGTTGCCGCTCGCGCACCGTCATCTTCGTGATGTCGTCTCCATCGAGCAGCACTCTGCCCGCGCTCGGCGCGCACTGCCCGGCAATGATCTCGGCAAGCTGCCGCTGCCCCTGACCGTCAACCCCGGCAAGCCCGAGAATCTCACCCGCCGAGATCTGCAGAGTGACGCCGTCGAGCGGCACCAGGGCACTGCCGGGCGAGGTCGTCACACCTTCAAGTACCAGAGTCGCCGTGCATCTCGACAAGCTCGATGGGCGGGTGCCCTCACCCGCCCCCTTCGACGGGCTCAGGGGGCGAGGTCGCCGGTCGAGCCTGTCGAGACCAAGAGCCGATGGTTCTGCGCCGCCGAACATGGCCGCCACGATCTCACCCCGGGCGCGATCCTCGCCCAGCGCACTCAACTCGCTCCCCTCGAACCGCCGCGCTACTCGCCCCGCACGCAGCACCGTGACGCGGTCGCCGAGTGCGAGCGCCTCGTCAAGCTTATGAGTGACGAGGATCACGGCCACGCCCTGGCTCACGACCTCGCGCACACTAGCCAGTAACTCCTCAATACCCTGACCGCCCAGCATCGATGTGGGCTCATCGAGCACCAGCACTCGCGGTCGCTGCCACATGACCCTCGCAATATCGAGCTGCTGCCTCTGCCCAAGGCTCAGGCTGCTGAGCCTGTCATCTGGCCCCACTGGCGAGTCAAGCGTTGCGTTCAACGCGGCGAGGTGAGCGAGTGCGGTCGTGCGGTTGACCCAGAACCCCTCGCGCTGCGAGAGCATGAGGTTCTCAAGCACCGTCATCGAAGGGATCAGCGCCGAGTGCTGATACACAACGCCGATGCCGCGCTCGATCGCCTCGGCTGGTGAAGTAATGGGGTGCGTGGCGCCGCCGAGCTCGATGAATCCCGCATCTGGCTGCTGCAGCCCCGCAAGCATGGCAATGAGCGTCGACTTGCCTGCCCCGTTCTCCCCGAGCAGGCAGTGCACCTCACCCGCCCAGGCGTCGATCGACACTGCGTCGTTCGCAATCACCTCGCCGAAGCGTTTGGTGAGATTGCGAACGCGCAGTGCCGGTGACGTGCCGTTCAAACGGGTGCTCTCTGTGTGGCCTCGTGCTTAGTTGCCCTTGGCGTCGATGAGGGCCTGCACGGCCTCCTTGGTGTCAGTGTAGGCGACCTTCACCTTGCCCGACTTGATCGCCTCGGTAGCGTCAGCCACCGCGGTCTTGGTTTCGGCGGTGAGGCCCGGGGTGTCTTGCAGGCTCAACCCCCCGTTTGCCACGGTGAGCTCGTAGCTCTTCGTGCCGAACGTGCCGTTCTCGATATCTTTGATGGCCTGTACGTAGGTGTCTTTGTAGTTCCACAGCACCGAGGTGAGCACGGTGTCTGGGTTCTCGACCATACCGGTCACATCACCAATGGTGGCGATGTACGAGATCGGGTATTCGGTCTGCGCGGTTTCAATCGCCTGCAAGAAGCCGATGGTAGCGCCGTCGCCCATGCCCATGATCACGTCTGCTCCCGCGGCAATCACCTGGTTGGTGACGCTTGTGCCGCCGGCCGAGTCGCCGTAGTTGGCGGGGCCGACGTATGCAAGCACCACCTCAATCGAGGGGTCGACGCTGTAAACGCCCTGCGCGAAGCCACCCGCCATTAAGAACCAGTTCAGGTTTTCAGCCGAGGCGACGATGCCGACCTTCTTGGCCTGCGTCTTCTTTGCCGCGGCGATGCCCGCGAGGTATGCGCCCTGCTGCGGCTGCGGAATAGCGGTCGCCACCTTGCCTGGCACATTGTTCTCGAAGTCAACGACGAGGGTTGGCACTCCGGTCTGCTCACCGACGCGCACGCCCGCGGCGTTGAAGCCGCTAGCGTGGGCGATGACAAGGCCGACGCCGCTTTCTGCGACCTGGGTCAGAATAGTCTCGGTGTTGTCGTAGCCAGCGTTCGAGTGATCTTCGAGCTTGATGCCGAGCGCTTCGGCGGCCTGCTGAGCGCCGACAATGCCCTGCTGGTTCCAACCGTGGTCAGATTCTTTCTCTGGGGTGACAATCGCGAAGCTCGTGACCGGGGTGCCCGTCGCGCCCGCTTCGCCTCCCGCGGGAGCCGTGTCAGCGCCGCGACCCGAGCAGCCCGCGGTGAGCGCGATGCCCGCGGTAACGAGCAAGGCGAGCGCTGCTCGCGCCGTCCGGCGACCGCGCGCAGCGCCCCTCGTGCGCATAGCGCCCTTCGCCGTCGCTGTGGTGATTGCCTCGTCGGTGCTGACAGCCGCGTCGTTGCGCATGATCCTCGTTCCCATCAATCAAGCCGCCACGATTGTCGGCGGTCTATTCAATGATTCTGAACCAAGGCATTGCAATGGACCACGCTCGCGGTGCACAACAGCCTGAATGGTCTACCGCGGCGGCAACCACCGCACCCGCTCAGTCTGCGGCCGCTGCGAAGTAGGCCGGGCGATCCTCAAATTCGGGCATGTCAGTGTAAAACGCCCACTGGTAGCACGACTCGGCCACCGGATCGCGGGCGAGGTCGCCGATGCAGATCATGTCGCGATAGCGACTCTCGCCCTGCTGCTCGTAGTGCACACGACAGAGCACGCGAAACCCCTCGTCACCGTCGCTGGCACTGGTGCTGTCGCCGGTGCTGTTCTCGGTACTGCCGCTGCTCGCTTCACCGTCGAGCCGGTTCTCGGTCGGGGCCCAGCACTCGACTCCCCGCGGGGCGCCGTCGATCTCGGCGTCACGCGTGGCAACTTCAGCGAGTTGCACGAGCACCGCCGCATCCTGTCGGGTTGGCGGCGCTGAGCTCTCGGCGTTACCAGATTGCTGAGCACCGGAGCAGCCGACCAGCGCGAGACACCCGGCAACCGGCAACACCGCCCACGCGGCAATCGAAAAGGATCGCCGGGCCATCAGCCGTCGTGACTAGGCAGTGACGGCGTCGGCATCGGCGACCTGAGCCACCTCTGCCGTTGCCACGAGGCCGAGCACAGCGCCGGTTGCGGCGAGCGTTTCTGCAGCAGCGGCAGCGTCGTGGTTCACACCGGTACCGTAAGCAGGAATGTGCTTCAGCACCTCTGCTTTCCAGTCGCTCTCAAACTTCTCGGGGAAACACTTCTGCATGACGTCGAGCATCGCGTGCACGGCGGTCGAAGCGCCGGGCGAGGCGCCGAGCAGACCAGCGATAGTGCCCTCTGCGCCGGTAATGACCTCGGTGCCGAACTGCAAAATGCCGCCCTTCTCAGGGTCTTTCTTCATGACCTGCACGCGCTGGCCAGCGGTAATCATGTGCCAGTCTTCGGCGCGGGCCGAAGGCATGTACTCGCGAAGCGCGGCAAGCTGCTTCTCGCGGCTCGCAAACACCTCGGTCAGCAGGTACTTCTCGAGACCGAACTCCTTCAGGCCAACCTGAATCATGGGGCCGAGGTTGTGCAGGCGCACCGATCCCGGCAGATCCCACCACGAGCCCTTCTTCAAGAAGTTCGGGCTGAAGCCGGCGTACGGGCCGAAGAGCAGGCTCGCCTTGCCGTCAACGATGCGGGTGTCGAGGTGCGGCACCGACATCGGGGGCGCACCCACCGCTGCCTTGCCGTAGACCTTTGCGCGGTGCTCGCGCACGACCTCGGGGTTGTCGCAGCGCAAGAACTTGCCGCTGATCGGAAACCCGCCGAAGCCCTTGATCTCGGGAATACCCGACGACTGCAGCAGCGACAGCGCGCCGCCGCCAGCACCGACAAACACGAAACGTGCGTTTACCGTACTCTGCGAGTAGCCCGCGCGGTGACGAATGTCGATGTCCCAGCTGCCGTCCTTCAGGCGGCGCAGCTTGGTGGCCTCCTGGCCGAGCGAAAGCGTCGCGCCGGCGGCAACGAGCTGGTCGATCAGCTGGCGGGTAACCTCACCGAAGTCAACGTCGGTGCCGCTCTCTGCGCGGGTCGCCGCGAAGACCTCGTTCTTCGAGCGACGCTCGACGAGCATGGGAGCCCACTCGGCAATCTTCTCGGGGTCTTCGCTGAACTCCATGTCAGCAAACAGGGGTTCGTTCTTCAGAATCTCGAAGCGACGGCGCAGGTATTCGACGTTCTTTTCGCCCTGCACGAAAGTCATGTGCGGGGTGGCGTTGATGAAGCCGCTGGGCTCACCGAGCACGCCCTGCTTGACGAGCGAAGCCCACCACTGGCGCGAGAGCTGAAACTGCTCGTTGATCTCGATTGCCTTCTTGGGGCTGAGGCTGCCGTCGGCAGCCTCAGGCATGTAGTTCAGCTCACAGAGTGCTGCGTGGCCGGTGCCAGCGTTGTTCCAGGCGTTGCTGGATTCGGTGGCCACCTCCATGCGCGACTCAACGATCTGAATCGACCAGTCGGGCTGCACCTGTTTAATCAGGGTGCCGAGGGTGGCGCTCATAATGCCGCCACCAATGAGTACTACATCAACCGTGTTCTTGCTCACGATCTTTTATTCTACCTCGCCTTACATGACTCGGTGCCATGGCATCGATTCGACAGTCTCAAGCACATGGGTTCGCCGCAACACATGCGCGGGATCAGCCCTCACCCCAGGCGAGCTGGCGCGCTCGGCGCAGCGTGCCCGCCTCTGCGTCAACTATGCCGCGGTAGCCGAGCCGCCTCGCCTCGCCCGCGCGCTGAGCACCGCCGACAACCGGCCGCACCTCACCCGCGAGGCTGAGCTCGCCGATCGCTGCGAGCTCGTGCGGCAACGGTTTGTCTACGAATGCCGAGAGCACCGCGAGAGCGATCGCAAGGTCTGCCGCCGGTTCGACGAGGCGCACCCCGCCAACGGTAGAGACGTAGACGTCTTTGTCGTGCAGCTTCACCCCCATGCGCCGTTCAAGCACCGCAAGAATCATGGCCACACGCGCCGAGTCGACACCGCTCGTGACGCGACGCGGGTTTGGCGTCGCGCTGCTGGCGACGAGCGCCTGCACCTCAACCGGCAGCGCACGCCTGCCCTCCATTGCCACGGTGGCACAGGTGCCGCTGACCGGCTCGGAGCCGCGACTCAAAAACAGCCCCGATGGGTCTGGCACCTCGGCGATGCCGCCGCTCGTCATCTCGAAGCACCCGATCTCATCGGTCGGGCCGAAGCGATTCTTGAGGCTACGCAAGAAGCGCAGCGCGCTCTGCCTGTCACCCTCGAAGTGGCACACCACATCGACGAGGTGCTCGAGCAGGCGCGGACCAGCGACACTGCCGTCTTTCGTGACGTGGCCGACGAGCACGATCGGCAGGCCCCGGGCCTTCGCCTCTCGAATCAGGGCACTCGCAACCTCGCGCACCTGGGCTGGGCCGCCAGCGCTGCCCTCGACCTGATCGCTCGCGAGGGTCTGCACCGAGTCAACGATCACGAGCTCGGGCTGCACCGCTTCGATGTGGCCGAGCACGGTCGCGAGATCGTTCTCGCTGGCGAGGTAGAGCGTGTCGTGCAGGGCCCCAGTGCGCTCGGCGCGCATGCGAATCTGACCCGTTGATTCTTCGCCACTCGCATAGAGCACTCTGGCACCCGTGCTCGAAATTCGCGCGGCAACATCAAGCAGCAGCGTCGACTTGCCCACGCCGGGCTCACCCGAGAACAGAATCGCGGCGCCGGGCACGATGCCACCGCCGAGCACCCTGTCGAGCTCGCCGATGCCGCTCGGCCGATGCACCGCCGCGTCCCCTGCCAGCTCGGTGATCGGCCGAGCCTCGCGCCCCTGCACGGGCGCGACCGCTCGTACGGTCTTGCCGAGCGTCGCGCGCGGAGCACCTGCCTCGACGACGGCGCCCCACTGCTGACACTCCCCACAGCGGCCGACCCATTTCGGGGCCTGCCACCCGCACTCGGAGCACACATACGCACTGCTGTTTTTTGCCATGCTGCGACACTACCGCGCACCCCCGACATCAAGAGCCCGGCGTCAAGACCCCAACGTTGAGTCCCCGACTTTGAAGCCCGCTCGGCCTCGCGAATGTATATGGGGCTAGCGAATGTGCCCCTTACCGACCGTATTTAAGGGGCACATTCGCTAGCCCCATGTACGTTCGATGGAATGCTGCGGCGGGTTGCAGGAATGCTGCGGTGGATTGCAGGGGCGTTGGATCACGCGCCGGTAAAGTTGTTGCAAGACGCCGACGCGGCGATCCTCGCCCCTGAGAACGAAACGAAGGCACCCGTGAGCGCAAGCTTTTTCGCACTGCTCGATGACATCGCCGTGCTCGCAAAGGCCGCAGCCGCATCAATTGACGATGTTGCCGTGGGTGCCGCAAAGGCATCGGCAAAGGCTGCGGGCGTCGTAATCGATGATGCCGCCGTCACCCCGCAATACGTGCAGGGCCTCAGCCCGAAACGCGAGTTGCCAGTTATCTGGAAGATTACGCGCGGCTCCCTTATCAACAAGGCCATCATTGTCGCCGCGATCATGCTGCTGAGCATCTGGGCTCCCTGGGTATTTCCGTGGTTGCTGTTGCTCGGCGGCACCTACCTCGCATATGAGGGCACCGAGAAGGTGTGGCACTGGATCGCGGCGCGGCGCGGCGGGCACGATGCACACGGCGAAACCAGCGCATCAGGCACCGCCGAAGACGCCCACAGCAAAGACATCGCCTACGAGCAGGCCAACGAACACACCGTCGAAGAGGTGCTCGAGCGCAGCGAAACCTCAGAAAAGCAGATCGTCGCAAGCGCCGTGCGCACCGACCTCGTGCTCTCGACCGAGATCATGCTCATCTCGCTCGCAAACATCGACAGCGAGTCGTGGGTGCTGAGACTGATGACGCTCGTCGCGGTTGCGGTGCTGATGACTATCGCCGTATACGGCACGGTCGCGCTACTCGTGAAAATGGACGACGCAGGCTTCTGGCTGCGCCGTCGCCGCCCACGCGCCCTCAAGGTATTTGGCACCTGGCTTGTCAAAGCAATGCCCAGGGTGTTTCGCGCGCTCAGCATCGTCGGTGTGGTCGCGATGCTCTGGGTCGGTGGCCACATCTTGGTTGTGAACCTCGCTGAGGTCGGGGTGCCCTGGTTCTATGACTCTCTGCACGCGGTTGAAGAGGCCCTACACGCTCTGCCCGGCGCACTGCTCTGGGTAGTCGACAGCGCACTTTCAGCTGTGTTCGGTCTCGTGTGGGGTGCCGTCGTCGTGCTTGTGCTCGGCGTCGTAGCCCGCCTGCGCCCAAAGAAATCGGCTGCTGCTTAGCCTGCGACGAGTCGCGCCCGGTGTCGGCGGCTCAGACTAGCGTTGAAGCATGACCGAGAACGCAGCTCCGAGCACACCGCGCTGGTGCGTTGTCGGGTCGGCTGACGCGGCCGACATTTCTCAACACAAGGATCACGGCTACTTTGCGGCGGTCGAAATCGATGCCGCGGGCAATCGCTCGGCCCCCCATCGTTTCGCAGCACGAGACTTTGCAGCTTTTGTTGCAGAGCGAGAGGCAGAGGCACCGAGGCGCTGGGTGTGGCACGACACCGCCGCGCGCTACCCCGCCCTGCTCGACGCGGGGGTCAGGGTTGAGCGCTGCTACGACCTGCGCCTGTGCCATCAGATTCTCACTGCTTCTACCTACGTCACCGATAAGACGGCTCGCTCCGAACTGCACTCGGCGAACGAGTGGGCAGTTGCGGCAGACCCCGGTGACACGACCAGACAATTGCAAGACGGGCCGGCACTCTTCGAGATCGAGATCACGCCACGAAGCCGCACTGCCCCTGACTCGCTCGCTGCCGCACTCGACGAGTTCGACCGCCAGTGCTGCGCGCTTCAGGGCGCTCAGCAGGCCGGGCGCCTCGCCCTGCTACTTTCGGCTGAGTCGGCCGGCGCGCTGATCGCCGTCGAACTCGCAAGCGCAGGGGTTCCTTGGGATGAAACAGAGCACGACCGCATTTTGACCGAACAGCTCGGCCCACGGCCCTCCCTCGGAGCAAAGCCTGAACGCATGGTCGAGATCGGGCAGCAGGTGCGTATGGCGCTGGCAGACCCGCGGGCAAGCCTCGACTCGCCGCCGAAGCTGTTGGGGTCGCTTCGTGCAGCGGGCATCGAAGTGTCATCGACCTCGCGCTGGGAGCTTGAGGAGCACGAGCACCCGGCAATCCCGCTGCTCCTGCAATACAAAAAACTCGCCCGCCTCTTCAGCGCGAACGGCTGGGCCTGGCTCGACGAGTGGGTGCAGAACGGGCGTTATCGTCCGGTCTACGTGCCAGGGGGCGTCGTGACGGGCCGGTGGGCGTCGAGCGGTGGCGGGGCGCTGCAGTTACCGCGTCAACTGCGGCCCGCGCTGCGCGCAGACCCCGGCTGGCTACTCGTCTCGGCCGACGTGTCGCAGCTTGAGCCCCGTGTGCTCGCAGCGATGGCGGGTGACCGCGCGATGGCGGCAGCCGGGCGCGGCAAAGACCTCTACGCGGGCATTGTCGAGAGCGGTGCGGTCGCCACCAGGCAAGAAGCAAAGATCGCCGTGCTCGGCGCAATGTACGGGTCAACCACGGGTGACGCGGGCAGGCTCGTGCCGCGCCTTCGCAGAACGTTTCCGGCGGCGATGCGCTTAGTCGATGAGGCCGCGACCGTTGGCGAACAGGGCGGGGTCGTCACCACCTGGCTTGGCAGAAGTTCGCACCCGCCCGGGCAAGAATGGGTGGGGTTGCAAGAAGCAGCCAGTCTGCCCGGCGCAACGAAACGAGATGAAGAAACCGCGCGACGGGTGGCTCGGGAGTTTGGTCGCTTCACTCGCAATTTCATCGTGCAGGGCACCGCGGCCGAGTGGGCGCTGGCCTGGATGGCACAGCTGCGCCTGCGTCTCGCCGCCTTTCCAACGGCGAATAAGCAGCTCCCCGCCAAGGCTTCGGGCCAGGTGTTTGAGCACAGTCCACACCTCGCGTTTTTCTTGCACGACGAAGTGATTGTGCACACTCCCCGCGAGCACGCGGCTGCGGTTGCCGAAGCCATCGAGCTCGCAGCCGTCGAGGCAGGCAGGTTGCTTTTTGGTGACGCCCCGGTCGACTTCAGGCTCGACCTTCGCACCTCAGAGCGTGCGCTCAAAGATTGAGGGTAGCAAAGCACTCGGATGCTCCACCCTGGGATCAATTTGCGCACGACGCTAATAGGTTTGCACTGAAAGCCGGTACTGTTTCTACATCTGACTGGCCAGACTCAGACCCCCGTGATAAGGTAACGAAATGGTAACGGGGAGAAGTAACCGCACGTCTGCGCTGCGACAAAAGCTCGTAGCGTCCAGCGCGCTTCTGAGCGTCGCGGCCCTTCTCGGGTTCGCCGCACTTCCGGCAAACCTCACCATGACGCCAACAGAAGAGGCGATCGGTGCGGTGCAGCCGCAGAACTTTATTTCGGGCAAGGCTGAACCCGGCTCAAAAGCCCTCGACATCATCGGCGAGGTTGAAGCCGAGGCCCTGCCTGAGCTCGAACTCAAATCAAATGGGCTCTTCGACTCGAAGCTACTCACCAGCACAAAACTGCGTTACCCCTTCGATTCACAGTCGGCTCTGACCGACGGCTTCGGTTACCGAAGCAGCCCTGTGCCAGGCTTTCACAACGCGCAAGATTTTGCTGCCGGCGATGGCGCCTCGATCCGCATCATCGGCGACGGCATCGTCGTAAAGGCAGCGTTCAACGATTGGTGTGGATTCGGCCTGCAGGTGCAGCACAAGGTGGACGGCGATGAGGTCACAAGCCTGTACTGCCACATGCAAACCGGCTCGCACAGCTACCAGGTTGGCGACACGGTGAAGTCGGGCGACGTTGCCGGCCTCGTCGGCAACACGGGCCAGTCGTACGGTGCGCACCTACACCTTGTGCTCCGTGTGAATGGGGAGCCCGTCGATCCGCTGCCCTATATTTCGGCAAACTCAGCGATCTAGGCTTAGCCCAGCATTCTGCCTAGCCGGCGGCGCACGACGCCCGCCCGACGCCTCAGGCGAATCGCCAAAGCGTCATCGGCAGCGGCTCGGATTCGCTTCGCGTCAAGCGCGCGAGCGAACTCGTTTGCCCAGCGCTTCGCGATTGCTTCATCTGAGAACTCCTTCGCCCGAGCAACCGCACGTTGACGCATCGCCCTCAGCTGCGCTTCCGGCATGCGCTGCAACTCGACGATTCGCTTGGCAAGGAGCGAGATGTCTCCCTCTTCGACCAGATAGCCGCTCACTCCGTCTTGAATCATGTCGGCCGGGCCATAGCGAACGTCGTAGGCAATCGGAACGCAACCGGCCGCCATGCCCTCGACCAGCACGAGAGGCAGACCCTCTGATGTAGAAGTGAGCAGGCTGAAATCTGCACTCGCAAACTTGGCTCGGGCATCTGAGCGGTACCCGCGAAGACTGACAAAGCTATCCGCGTTCTGCCTGTTGATCTGTGCCAGAAGTTCTTCAGCTCGGTCGCCGCCTCCGTAGACATCGAGCGTGGTCTGTGGCACAGTAGCATGCGCCTCGACCATCGCATCAATCGCGTGCTCAACCCGTTTGCGCTCGTCGAGTGAGGCCAGCATGACGCCCGCGCCTCGAACGTGATCGCTCGCCGATCGCATTGGCAGGTCGATGCCGTTGGGGATGACGCGGATCACGCCGCGAGCGTCGATACCTAGAGCTAGTAGGTCTTCTAGCAGTTCTGCGCGCTGCCGCTCGGTGAGCACTACGACCGAGTCGAAGTCACCGCTGCGCTTCAGCACGGCAGCGCGAGTTTCGCGCAACACTGGTTGCGTGGCTGCCCCGAGCACCCCCAACGGCGCGTCGCGCGCATCCTCGCGATGCGAGGCGTGCACTAGATGCACCGCTACCACGTTGTCACGCCGATAGTCAGGCATGAACCGTGCACTGGTTTTAGAGTCAACCACTACAAAGCTCAAGTGACGCTTAAACACGAGATCTAGCCACCAGTGATAGAGCTTCCATCGTGACTTGAAGCGCCGCACCGGTGCGCCCTGCAGATCGTAGATCACGATGGAGCGGCCACCCTTGATGCGGCGCTCGGTCGCCAAAAGCGAACCGTCGCGCCGAAAGCGGTCGGCTGCAACAAACTTCTGCCCGGCGCCGACACGCTCCCTTTTCAGCACAATCCCGCCGTGCTGTGTGAGCAGGTCGTTCTCATCAGCTTCAAGCGGCAGGGCCGCTTCGATCTGGGTCTTTTGGCTCTTGGCGGGCGCGAGCGTGCGTTCGCGCAGATCATCCCACAGATTTCGTAGCGTCACACCCTCTGTCAATTCACCGGAATCGAGAAGGCGCTCGGCGAGTTCTGCGTAGTCGGGTCGATCGTCGGTTGTCAGAATCTCAACCGGGATACCGCCAAGCCGGTGGAACGCCCGCGACCGGTGAAGCAACGCACTCGTCATGCCGCCGTACCCATCAGAAATACCCCAGGTGAGGGCGTAGTACTTGCCCGAAGGAAAGCGCGCAGTAGGAAGAACCATATATTTCAAGCTACCCGGTCAGGCACAGCCCACCCTCAGAGCTGCCCCTGAACAAGCTGACAACTCACCGCACACTTCAATTCAGCTCACAACACACCCCCTCGACCCATCCGTGCACCTCAAATACGATGAGGGCATGACGGAGGCAGTGAGGGTGCTCGAATTCGAAAGCGGGGCCGAATGGGAGGCCTGGCTCGAGAAGCACCACGCAGACGAACCCGAGGCTTGGCTGCGCATCGCGAAACGCAACGCGACCCTACCTGGCCTCACCATTGAAGACGCGCTCGACGGTGCTCTCTGTTTTGGCTGGATAGACGGACAGCGACGCGCCAATGACGCCGCATCATTTTTGCAGCGCTACTGCCCGAGACGAAAGACCAGTTCGTGGTCTCGCATCAATGTTGAGAAGTTCGAGGCGCTCTCTGCCTCGGGCCGAGTGCGCCCGGCAGGGCACGCAGAGGTTGCCGCCGCGCAGGCAGACGGGCGCTGGGCCGCCGCCTATGCGTCCCAACGCACGGCCGAGGTTCCTGAAGATCTCACAGTCGCACTGGCGAAGCACCCTCGCGCGGCAGAAGCCTTCAATGCACTCAGCCGGAGCCAACGCTATGCGGTGATCCTCGACCTACTCAAAGCCCGCAGCCCCGAGCGACGCGAGATGCTGCTCACGAGAGCCATCTCAAATCTCGAGGCGTGACTTCGCTACCGCTACTTCGGCACATCAGTTGCAGTGATCACCGCGGTAAGCTCGTCGCGCAGCGCAACGAGACGCTCGAGCGGCATGCCGAGGCGCTCAATGACCGCGGGCGGCACCCCCAGCGCCTGCTTTCGAAGCGCAGTGCCCGACTGCGTGGGCACCAGAGCGAAGGTGCGCTCATCGCCGTCTACTGGTTGGCGCTCGACGAGACCCGACTGCTCAAGTCGTTTCACGAGGGGTGAAAGCGTAGCCGGGTCAAGCCGCAGCATCTCAGCAACCTCGCCGAAACGCAGCGGGGCTTTGCCCCAGAGCGCCAGCATTACAAGGTACTGGGGGTGGGTGAGGCCGAGCGGCTCGAGTATGGGCCGGTACAGCGCAATCACGTTGCGGCTTGCAACCGCGAGCGCAAAACAGACCTGTTGATCAAGTTCGAGTAAATCGTCTGGAGCCGACTGCATGCCATCAATGCTATCTCGTTAGTGTGCAAACAAACATGCTATAATTTCGTTTGTGCGC
This sequence comes from Actinomycetota bacterium, assembly GCA_020161315.1. Classification (GTDB taxonomy): domain Bacteria; phylum Actinomycetota; class Actinomycetes; order Actinomycetales; family Microbacteriaceae; genus Leucobacter. The sequence continues at coordinate 72,283 of JAIUOH010000005.1, forward strand.
GAACGAAAACGACGACTCTGGCACGAGACACCGTGGGATGGCGAGCCCGGATTCTGGGCTGCGTGGCGTCGATTCTTCTACCAATTCGAGGGCACCTCGCAGCTGGGTGACCCGAACGAACCGGCGTACATTCCGCCAGCAGACCCCAAGTGCCCAATCTGCTCGCTCTCAATGAAAGAGCATCAGATCGACCGTGGCGGGCCCGGTAAGCCGACCCGCATGAGGTGCCCGGCAGCCTAGGCGGCAACAGACCTTTCGTGTGTCAGTAGCTGGTGTTAGCCTACGAACATGGCACACACGCACCACAGCATCAACTACGTCGAGTTGACCGTTACCGATCTTTCGGCGGCCAAGAAGTTTTACCAAGATGCCTTCGGCTGGCAGTTCAACGACTACGGCCCCAGCTATTCAGGCATCAGGGGCGAGGGCAACACCGAAGTGGGTGGCATATTCGAATCACCCGAGGCCAGGCCAGTTGGCGGGCCATTCGTGATTCTCTTTTCAGAAGACCTCGACTCAACCGCGGAAGCGATTACCTCAGCTGGTGGACAGGTTGTGCAGGGGCCGTACGAATTTCCGGGCGGCCGCAGGCTGCACTTCACCGACCCAAGCGGTAACGAACTCGGGGTGTGGGCAGAGCTCTAGCAGCTCGTGAAAGATCGGGGTGTCTTCTGACAAGTCTGCGCGCGCGTCATTGCGGGGGGATTGATCGCGTTCCATACTTCGACGGTAGCGCAGATACGCCAAGTCAGCGACACGACCCGGTCAGGAATCCCAGATCGGACCAAAAGCTGGAATGCCGCGGCGCTCAAACTCGTTCACCACGTGGTCAGTAACCGACTTATTTGCAACGATGATCACCGCGTCGGCTCCGGCCGCAACGTAGGCGTCATACGAGAGCTCAAACACATTCGGTTTGCCCTGGTCGGTCGTGTTCCAAATCACCGCCTCAGGCTGCGCGGTCTTCACCTCGTTCACGAGCTCTTCGCCATACGTGGGCTGTGGGTCTTTCGTCACCCACACCAAGCGAGCACCCTGCGTGTCAGTGAGCAGGTGCCCAAGCACCGGGCCGATCCCACTTCCTGTCGCAATATAGAGCACCCTGTTAAAGAGGCGCTTCGCGTTGGCGACGCCGGCGGTCGGCACCCCGCGCACCCACACGTGCGTTGACGGCGAATCGATGAACTTTGCCGTCCACTCACCCGCCCGCGAAATCACCATGCGGTATCCGGGTTCGCCCTGCACCGCGGGCACACAGGCGAACGGGTGCCAGCCAAACAGCGGGTGACGGCTGATCGCCCTGGTGGTGCCAACGGGCGGCACATACCCGTGCTGCAGTTTCACAATTGTCGCGTGGCTCGACGGCTTCTCGACCTCAATCGGCACCCGGCGAAGCAGCAGCCAGGGCCAGCCCGCAAGCACGGTAGAGATCACGAGCATCCAGAAGATTGGTGACGACGCGAGCGCCGCACCAAAGGTGCGCGTCGGCGTCTGCAGCTGTGCGAGCACTAATGCATTCACCCAGGCCAGCACCAACACAAACCAGGTGCCGAAGCGGTGCGACGCCTCAAACACATCGTGATGTTTCGTGCGAAAGTTCGGGGTCGCGAGCACGCAAATAGTGACGAGCGACAGCACCACCGTAAGGGCGAGACCAACCGACACATCGTCATACCCAAACTCACCGTCTGCCCATGCCGGCACCAGCAGCACCACGTACGCGATGTACCAGAGCGTCGCAGATATCGCACCGCCAATGTGCAGGCCGCCGACGTGATAGTACTGAGCAAGACGCCACCGCAACCGCAACGGCCACGAAACAGGTGCGTGTGTGGCCGCCCACGAGATGAAGTTCACCATCCAGTGCTGGCGCGGCAAGATCGCAAACAGCAGGTTGATCTGCGAGATCGCCGCGATCAGCTGCAGGCTGGGGGCGTGCGGCTGCCACCAACCAGCGAACGCTCCGCCAACGAACACCAAGAAGTTGACGACAAGCACACTCACGAGCAGCACCACGTAGAGCATGGCCCGAGTGCGCCCCCGCTGGTGCTGGTCGCCGAGAGTTCGCCCCGTCACTGTCTGCGATACGCCATGCTCTTCAGCAGGCGCATTCGGTGTCTTATTCATCGGCTCCCCAGCGAGATTCATGTGCTCAATGTAGTACGGGGTGCGCGATGCAGTTATGCAAATTTGATGTCAATTACGCATCAAAAAATCAGGCGGCTCTCGAGCCCCAGTCTCGAAAGCCGCCCGCGCCACCCCTTTCGGGGTGACGATTTACGCCTTTGCGGGCCTTACGCGCTGGTAAGGCTTAGCGATCGATTCGCCGATCGATTCGGCGATGAGCTGCTCGGCGGTGCGGTTCTTGCGCGAGAGCTTGGCGATCCACTTCGTGAACTTGGCGCCCTTCGCAAACTCCTTCGCGCTACGGTCTTCGACTGCGTAGAAGTAGTGCGCGCTCTCGGGTAGCAGCGACAGCACACCGTTAATAATGCGACGAGCTACCCATTTCGCGATCGGCCCCTTCACGTCGGGGTGGCGCAGCGTGTGACCACCGATCGCAGCAAAAATCGTGAGTGCCTTCGAGTTCAGTTCTTCGCGAATGTACTCGTCGAGCTCGGCGAAGGTCTGAAAGTAGGGCCCGGGCACGTGGATGCTTTCGGCGCCGTGCTGCGACTCCCGCACCAGCTGATCGGCCTCAGCCGTGGTCATGCCCGGCCCGAACTCCTGGTAGCCGCGCACGGCCGACCAGATATAGGTCCACCAGGTCCAGCGCTGCCAGGTCGGCTGCTTTGCGCTGACGACCTCGCCGGTTTCTGGATTCGTCCACGAAGCGCGCTCGTGCAGGCGGTCGACGTGTGCCGCCGCCGCATCGGCGTGCGCCTTGTCTGCAAAGATTGCGTCGCGCAGGTAGGCCGAGGTGCGGTCGAAGCGGGCCGCCATTTCTTCGGCCCCTTCCGTGGTGAGCGAGACCCGCTGAAAGTGAGTCATCATGCCGGGCTCAAGCATCTGCAAGAAGATCGCGTTCTTCGCGCCCAGCATCGACCCCGGGTCAGAGAACACGCGCCATGAGATGCTGTCTGGCCCGTAGTAGCCGTCATCAGCTCTCGGCGCGTCTGCGAGTGTTCTGCTCGGGTATTCTTCGGTCACGGCTCCCCCTTGGCACGGACATATTGGTTCTGTTGAACTGCAAGCATATTGAGACGGCTCGGCCGCCACGCTCGCACCCTCGACTCAAATCACGCAAATATCATGCAGTACACGCGCCGAGCAGCAGAATCGCTTGCAACCGCCCCCACTGGTATCGTTTCGACGCTACGTTAAGCCTCACTATCGAACGCTTTTGCAGCAAAGGATCACGATGACCAATCACACAGACGGCCCCGCAAGCGAGACGCTCGCTTTCTCACGCCACTGGAGCTCACGCGCATCGCTTGTGGCTGGCCTGCTCGGCCTGGCGAGCCTGGCGATCTTCTTCTTCACCTCAACGGGCATGACGTTTTACTGGCTCGGCGTCGGTGCCGGCGTGCTTGGCGTGGTGTTTGGCATCATCGCGCTGCGTCACCGCAGGCCCGATGCGGCCGCTGTGACGGGCATCGTCACCGGGGCAATCGCCGCGCTGTTTGGCATCGGCAACTTCATCTTCGCGCTGATCTTTATCGGAGCGATCCCGGTCTAAGTCGAGCTCTACGCCACGCCGCGCGCACGAGCAAAGGCGTCGAGCACCGAACTCGGAATCACGTTGAGCTGTGTATCTGATACGTTGTTCGTCGCGATGTGGTCTGCCTGGAGCCCCTCGAGCTCTTCGGCAAGAATGCGCGCGGTGCGGCCGTTCGCCTGGTCTTTCTGCGCGAGTGCGCGATAGACGGCGGCAACGATCTCGGCAAGCCTCGTCTCATCGAACGTCCAAGACTTCGCCAGAATCGAGACAGCAATCGCCGCCACGTCTTCGGGCGAGTAGTCGGCGAAGCGCACAGTGTGCGGCACACGAGAGCGAAGACCGGGGTTCACGTCGAAGAAGGTCTGCATCTCAGCTTCGTAGCCGGCGAGGATCGCGACAAACTTATCTCTGTCATTCTCGAGGCGCGGCAGCAGCGTGGCGATCACCGCCTGGCCGTAGTCGTTAGACGACCCAGAGCCCCCTCGGTAGAGGTCATAGGCCTCGTCAATGAAGAGCACCCCGCCCATCGCTTCGTCGACGGCGCGCGTGGTGCGGGCCTCGCTCTGGCCGAGGTATGCGCCGACGAGGGCTGAGCGGTTCACCTCTTTCACGGTCGGCTTCGAGAGCACGCCGAGTTCGTGAAAGAGCTCGGCGACGATACGTGCGACGGTGGTCTTACCGGTGCCCGGACTGCCTGTGAATGTCACGTGGTAGGTCGGGCGCGAGATGTTCGCGTCAATCTGAATGCGGCGCTGGTCGGCTTTGACACGGTTAACGAGCTTCCCGACCCAGGTCTTTACCTCAGCGAGACCGATCAGACTATCGAGTTCGGCGAGCAAACGTGCCACTGCGGGCGAACCACCCTCAGCGTCGACATCGACACCGGCGGCCGCATAAAGGTCTTCGTCTGCGATCAACCGGTAGTCGGCGACGGTGCGCGTGCGAATCTCGTGCACACGGTCGACCTGGTGACCAATGAGATCCTGGTTGAAATTGCGCACCCAGCGCGCATTGCTGCGGTCGGCGCTCTGCGTGTACCCACGGCTCAAGATTCGGCGGTAGAGATCCTCGTCTTCGAGCTCATAATCGGTGTCGCGCAACGCTTTGACACCGATCGTTGCCAACTCGTCACCCGTGAAGTCTTCAAAGTCGAAACGGTTCGGTGCCCGAGACTCGAGCCCGGCGTTCAAATCGAGCAGTCGCTGCATCTTGTCGGTGTATCCGGCGAAGATGATCATGAGATCGTCGCGATGGTTATCCATGTACGAGATGATCGTGTCGACTGCCTCGACGCCGAAGTCTTCTTCGGCCCAGTTCGCGAGTGAGTAGGCCTCATCGATAAAGAGAATGCCGCCGCGGGCACTTTCAAGCACCTTCTCGGTTTTTGGCGCGGTCTCGCCGACATGCACGCCGATGAGGTCAGCACGACCGACTTCGACAAACACGTCTGAGTTCACCACGCCCTCGGCATAGAGCGCCTGGCCAAGCAGGCGAGCAACCGTGGTCTTGCCGGTGCCGGGGTTGCCCAGAAAGAGGCTGTGCAGGGTGAGCGGCATTGACTTGAGCCCGAGGCTTTCGCGCTCGCGGTTGATGACCGCGTTCTTCACGAACTGAGCGGCCTGCTCTTTCACCGTGCGCAGTCCGATCAGGTGGTTGAGCGCCGCGAGCGAGTCTTCTCGCACGCCCGTGACGTTTGACCCGTCATCGCCGGCCGCCGTGTGCTTCACCTTGCTGCCGGGCTGATCAGGCAGTGAAGAGGTAACCATGCCGCCCTTCGCCCCCTCGCGGTAGCCAGTCGCTGCGCCCTGCAGCATCTGCGCGTAACCCTCGCGAGTGATCTGCGGCGCCCGGCCGCCCGCGTACGAGGTGATCGAAAGCGTCGACTGCTCACTGATGTTGACCTCTTCGCCCGGCGGGCAGTCGAGCACATCGATGTCGATCGAGGCCTGCCCCTTCGCGGTGATCACACACTGATTGCGCGTGTTTGGCAGCACGACAAGCATGCCCGCCGAAGTCACCCTCGCCTCGTCGAGCACACCGAGCCTGATGAGGTGACAGTTCTCGAGCGACGTGACACTCTTGCCGCCGAAGTTCGTCCACCCGAGATCGCAAACGAGCGCCGATAGCGTGGCTTCACCCACCAGCCTGATCGTGGCGGTGGTTTCGGCCGGGCCCGCCTTGAGCTCGCACGCGGTTGCGGTCACCTTGCCCTCAACGTACACCGCCGGAAACTCGGTGGCGGGGTGACTGCGCACATCGACTCCGTGCATCGAGAGGTCGCCGTCAGCCTCGACAAAGATCGCGTTGGTGCTGACCGGATGTTCAATCGTGAAGTTCGTGAGGGTCACATGCGCGTTGGGCGGCACCGTGAGCCGACCCCGCAGCAAGATGCGATCGCGCCGCCCCTCGCCGTCAATGTTGACCTCGCAGAAGAGTTCGCCGTAGGCCAGGTCGTCGAACGAATACTCGCCTTCTTCCAGCACGAGCGTGTCGCCCGGCTGCAGGCCGGGCTGCACTTCGGTCGCAAAAGCATGCCCGTGCGCCGCCGGCCAGAGCACGCGCTGCGGGCCCGATCCTCTTCGCCGACTCGTTGCTTTGCGGGTAATCGGTATCGCCTGCGCAATTTCTACCAGCGGGCTATCGCAAACTACGTGCGCCTCACCCTCGGTGAGCACGCGGAGCGCTTGGTCGCTGGGCGACTCGAGCCGGGCAATCTGCAGCTTCGCGTCGCTCACCTGGGCTTCGAAGACCTGATCACCGCTGAGCGTCACTGACTCGAGCTCGAGCAGCGCCCCGCTGAGCGCGCGAAGCGCCCGCTTGCCAGGCACTGGCGCAAGTTCGAGCGCCTTATAGGCGTGAATCTTTGCGCCGTCTGAAGCAAGCACCAGGTGGGCCGCGCAGCCGATGAGGTCGGCGGTGCCGCCGCGCACTTCAAGCCCGCCGAGGCGTGCATTGGTGGCGTGCAGCCGCGCGCCCACCTTTACCTAAACAGTCGCCAGGTCAGCATCGTCTGCGATGACCACACGGTTCAGCACCACCGTGCCGCCGTCGATTGCGACGGTCATGGTGCTCGCCGTGGCATCGCCTGCAATGCGGCAGTCTGAAATTGCCAGGTGCGTGCTCACGCCAGCAATCATGGTGATGGCGCTGCCCCGGGGCTTTGCGTTGAGCGTCAAGAAGTTGATCGCGCAACTGCCCTGCGGCGTGATCTCAGCGATGAGGGTGGTTGTTTCGGGTGCGCCCTCTCCGGTAAGAGTCAGGCCACTCAGCGTGACGGCGCCGAGATCGTAGCTGCCTTGCGCGAATGACAGCACGTCGCCGGGTCGCGCTTGAGCGAGAGCTGACGCGGCAGAAATGCGGTTCTGACCGCTGCCAATGTAGAGAGTGGTCACTTTTGCGCGGCCTCTCGCGTCTCGCACGTGGTCATTCGCAGCGTGGGATCAGTCCGCCCCGCACCATCGAAACTCTCGACCTCGTACCGCCCGCGTGCGCCCATGTTTCCAGTATGCCGCAGGCCCACTGCGTCCCGCCTACTCAGCAGCGCCTAGGCTGCGGGGTACGATCAGATCACTGAATGCCGCGTTGCGGCTGCGAGAACGCACTCAGAAGCCAACGGAACCCGAGCGGAGCGCGCATGCGAAAGAAACAAACCTCAGCCGCCCTGCCACCGGCCGGATGGTACCCAAACCCGGCAACCGGTCAGCAGGGTTATTGGGATGGGGTTGCGTGGACAACTGCGCCGACGCAGCAGGGTGACGTAGCCGAGGCTGTCGAAGCCGTTGATGCCACTGACGGTGCCGTGTTGGCCTCGTCACCACGCACCGGGCTTATTCCGAGCCAGGAAATCGTCGATATTGACGTACCCGCGCACCGGTCGCGCGATCTTCAGGCGCACATCATGCAGGCGCTCAGCGAGAAGCCGTCTCACCGGATTGTCACAATGACGATGGCGACCTACGGCGAATCGCCACTTTTCTACCGCCTACTGGTGGTCATCGAGTACCTCTAGCTTGACACCCTTAACTCGGTTCTTTGTTTGCGAATGGGCGGCTCAACTTACTCGATGAGGTAGCCGTCACCCAGCGCAACGACTCGCCTCGGACGACCGATTGGGACGATCCCTTCGAGCTTTCCTTTGCCCAGGTAGACCGTCCCAGAACGCTCCTTATCTACACCGATGCGTGGATTCCAGGTTGCAACGTGCCACTGGCTGCCAACATTCACCCTGATTTTTGCGCCTTCAGCGGGGAAGATATCTTTCGAAACCTTGGGGACTCGGAGCGCTCCCCTCTCGATGTCTCCCGCCGTGACATTCTGAGTAAAACGAATCTTGCCCATTATCTCCCCTTCAGGTACGACTACGGAATCAGCCACAACTGGCGCTGGCTTGCTTGGATCACCTGGTTTGACCGGTGTCGTTATCCTCGGTTCCTTGACTCCGGCAAAGCCGTGTCGTTTACGTGGCCCATTGGGCACGGCGAGGTTAGCGAATGGAAGCGGGAGGTGCTGGTCGATGAGTCTAACTCTCACCTCATCGGGCAGAGAGCTGACGTAGCTCTGCACCATCGCAAGCTCCACGCCTCCTGGGTTATTAGTTGCGCCGTAGTGCACCCACAGCTTGGTCGAGTCAAGCATCTTCACCGGCCATCCTCCAGCATGTGGTGTGCGAGCACCAATTGCTGTCGAGTAGAACTGCTGCACCCGCTTCCGAACATTTGTCCCGGCGAGTCCAATGTAGATAATCGAGCTGCCAGTCACCCACATATCGGCGAGTCGTGCACCAATGGTTTGCGCGGTCGCGGCCCGTCCGTCGACGGTGGCCTCGGGGCGAGCAACAATGAGCTTGTCGATTGCTGAGCTATCGAGCGGGCACGTCTCAAAACCGGCTGAGTCCTCGCCATCTGGGGTCGTGGCGACTACATACACGCCAGGCTGATCTAGCGGAACCTTGGCACCCCAAGGGACTGCACCGCCTCGCTGCACGCCCGTGTATTCAAAAAGTTGATTCACATTCAGCATCGGTGGCCTTCCCCGCAACGATTTTCGAGCAGACTAGCAGGAGTCGCCCCTATCGTTGCTCGTCAGGCAGCTTCGCACGTCTAGCCGACATCAAGCGAAGTAGGACTAAGTCATATTGAAAGCGAGGGTCGATAATGCGCACCACGAAGCAGCTCAGCATCACTCTGCCCAACAACATGGCAGACGCGCCCAAAGAGCGCGTCGCCTCCGGCGCATACGCCAGCGAAAGCGAGGTCGTGCGTGATGGCCGTCGCGCACTGTTTGCGCGCGAAGAAGCAGTCGAGAACTGGCTGCGAACGAGGTCGTCGCTTCCGTCGAAGAGCTGCGCGCTGACCCCTCGCGGGTCCTCACTTCAGAGGAGATGCACACTGAGCTCTCCCGCTGGCAGGCTGAACGCCTTGCAAACAGCTCATCGTGACGCATCGGGTCATCTACTCACCGCGCGCCCTTCAATAGTTGCGCGCAATCTATGACTGAACCACAGGCGAAACCGACCCGGAAATCGCGCAGCGGTTCATGCTCTCGATTTATGACTACCGCGACGGTCTAGAAGACTTCCCGTTTAGGGGGCACGCTCAGGATAACCTGGCTCAGGGTATGCGAGTGATCAGACTCCGTCGGCGAGCCATGATCGCGTTCCTCGTTACTGACAACAAGGTCGAGATTCACGGTGTCTACTATGGCGGCAGCGACTACGAGACGCTGATTCTCCGCAACCTCAACTGAGCATCGGAAAAGGTCGGCAGCACAACTGCGAGATGCACGGTTGCTAGAAAACAAAGGAACCCCCAAGAGTAGAAGCCTCTTGAGGGTTCAGCAGCGGTGTAATCTCCGCTACGTGGCTCCGACCGGCATCGATCCGGTGACTACTGAGCCCAATGCTGGTGCTCCACCCGTAACGTTGCAAGAGATCACAAACTGCGTTAGAACACGGGATTCAGGATAGCCTCAATCAACAACAAGACTCTGACATGCTGAAGTTCCCCAACAGTATGTTGAGAAGTTCAACGGCAGGAGATGACGTGCCCGCAGCCTCGCAAGTGACCATTCTCACGGTTCTCGACAATTTCCTAGCGATGGGTAAGGAACGCGATTTCTCAAGGATGCGTGGCCGGGATCTCTATGAGCTTGGAGATCGTGTACGCGAATTCAGCGCCAGCTACAGCCCCGTACTCGATGAATCGAAACGCCCTATCTATTTAGGCGGATGGCCTTCAGCAAATTTTCTCTTTGTTGACGGGCAAATATCAATGACTGCATTGCTATACGCAGGGCAGCTTCTTGTCAGAGATCAGATTAGTGACTGGTTCTCCCAAGAGCAGTACCGAAATGTGCACATGATGAGCAGCGCATTCGGCTACTGGCAAGACCAAGGCGGCATTGAGGAGCACAACTACCGAACACGAGCTTTTCTTGCAGCCGCAGTACCCGCATTAGAGAAGATGCGCCCATTAATAGAATCTGGCATCGTCGTCCCGGTACCTAGTGAAAAGTTCATCTGGAAACATAAGAGTCAAATTGACCGAATCGAGCAACAACTCACGCAAACTCTACTGCTGGATGTCCAGGAATACTCGGAGAATTTTGCACCGATAGAAATTGCCGCGGATCACAGTCAACGTGGCATGTTTCCCCTCGTGCCAGGCTCCGATAAGACTCCGCAGCTTCGAAGCAATTTGGCCCACGGTATTCGATATTTTTCGCGCGAGTACTTCTTTGCGGAAAAGATGGGCGCTACATACACCGCGCCGTATCAGCATGAGTATCATCTCTGCTACAACGGGCTCGAGAGGTTGCAAACCCCTGGAGACAAAATCGTTCATGCGGTCCTGAGTTCCCGAATATCGGCGTTTTCTGGGCTGACTCCGTCGCTGATTCGCTCCATCCACAACGATGACAATTTTGCGCAATTCCGACAAGACCTGAACCAAACTTATTCCAATGCGCCTCTCAACTGTTCCCCTAGTGAACTCTCCGCTTACCTCAAACATCAGGAGGATACACACTTAGTTCCCCTGCTCCAGTCTGCAAAGAAGTCTGCCCGGAACGGCCTTCTATCTCGTCTGGGGCTAATGGTTTCGGGGGCCAAATTCACTCTTGGTGCCGCCCTGGTTGGAGCAGCGGCCGAGAGCTCCCTCACACCAACCCTTGCTCTTGGCACTGCCGGAGCCATGCTTGATGCCTATCAGTCAAGTCGCTCGAACAATGGCGGCAGCCGAAAGATTTGGTCTGCTTTGGTCGGACATCAGCTTTCCGCAAGTGAGGAAATTTCAGAAACTTCCCTTTCAAGGATTGGGGCACCTGAAAATGGGTGGGAGATACCCTCCAAGCCGAGCATGTCGATAACAGTTACTGCTGGGCAAATAATTTCACACAGTCTTCGCACTTCGACAGACGGCAACCAGGAAACACCAGGGATCCGACGCTATTCAGCGTACGATCTTTGCCTTTGTAGTAGCGGACGAAAATTCAAGTTCTGCTGCTACGGCGTACAAACTCTGCATCCCTTCGATACGACAAGAACAGCACATTGATATGCCAAATACTGGCAAGTGACCTCAGCTGAAATTCTGACGTGGTCAAGCTTCCTCAAAACGAATGAAACCTGACCCCTAGTTGTTTGGACACGCAGACCTCGAAAATCAAGCTCAAGCCCTTGGCTTTACTCAGAACCGTATGACCGGGTTTTCGCCAGAGAACGACCAGACAGAACTCACATGTGAGCGAAACTCGTCTGTCCGAAGCTTTTGGAATCGATCATGCGAAAAGAGTAAGACTCCCACCGGAAGCCTTAATGAGTATTTGGTCTTCTGAGCACCAGCGTTATTGCGGTTGAGCACCGGCGCGCCGTGATCGCAGTATTCTGTTTCAGCACCGGCCTGGCAGGCTCCTTCTGCCGCGTGTCCTATCCGCGCGGCAGAAGGAGCATTTCTGATGGTACGAAAGATCAACGCGAGACTGGTGCTCAGACTCCGATCCCAGGGCCTCTCGTTCGCGCAGATCGAAGCGCAAGGCGTTTCTCGTCATAGCGTGATCAAGGTCGAACGCGCAGCCGCTCGTGAGGGCCTGGACTGGGCGACAGCTGCAGGCATGACCGACCGGGAAGTGTACGAACGGCTCTTCCCCGGCGTCGGCGTCCGAGAAAGCGGATATTTGCAGCCCAACTGGGACGAAGTGCATGGCGAACTCGGCAAGGTTGGGGTCACCCTCAAACTCCTCCATGCCGAGTATCTCGATACCTGCGCCGCCGCTGGTGCTGCGGGCATGGGATACGACCGGTTCTGTAAGAACTACGCCCAGCACGTGCGGACCCTCGGCGTGACTTCCCGGGTCGGTCACAAAGCTGGGCAGACGATCGAGGTCGACTGGTCAGGGCCCACGATGCAACTCACCGACCCGGTTACCGGTGACACCCGCAAGGTCTACCTCTTCGTCGCGTGTTTCCCGTTCTCGAGATACGCGTTCGTCGAACCCGCCCTGGATATGCGTCAGGACACCTGGCTTGAATGCCATGTGGCGATGTTCGAATGGTGGGGCGGTTCGGCCCCCAGGATCGTGCCGGACAATCTCAAGACCGGAGTGATCAAGCACCCTCGCGAGGGCGAGATCGTGCTGAACGACGCCTATCGGGAACTCGCCGCGCATTACTCCGCAGCGGTACTCCCTGGCAGACCCCGGAAACCGAAGGACAAACCGAGCGTGGAGAACACGGTGTGGTCGATCGCGACGTGGGTGATCGCAGCGCTCCGACACCAGAAGTTCGCAACGCTCCCGGAGCTTCGAGCTGCAATTTACGAGCAAGTCATGAAGCTCAACAGTGCGCCTTTCCAGAAACGGCAAGGCTCCAGACGGAGCGTGTTCGACACAGAGGAACGACCGCTGTTGCGGCCGCTCCCTCAGGTGCCGTACGAGATCAGCCAATGGGTGTATCAGCGCAGAGTCGGCCGCGATGGGCACATCGTGTGGGAGAAGAACCACTACTCCGTCCCCTACATGCATGTGGGCGAGCTTGTTGATCTGCGGGTCACGTCCAGGACGGTCGAGATCTACCTGGGCGGTGACCGGCTGGCCTCGCACCCGCTCGCCCCGGAAGGTGTCACAGGTGAGTATCGCACCCGTGACAGCGACTTGCCTGACGGACCGAGGTACCAGGAATGGGACGAGGCGCGCGTGCGCGCTTGGGCGGCAAGGATCGGCGAGCACACCGTGCAAGTGATCGACCGAATCTTCGAGTCCGTGCCCGTCGCCGAGCAAGCGTTGAACCCTGCGCTAGCGGTGCTCCGCCTCACGCGTCGATACTCACACGCGCGCGTTGAGAACGCCTGCCAGCTTGCCCTTGCCAGTCGGGTGCGTTCGCCCAGGTATGCGCACTTGCGGCCAATTCTCGAGTCAAAACAAGACGAGCGAGGCCGACGTTCTCCAAGGTTTACGAGCGTGACCGATACGCCGACTCCTGCCGGATATGTGCGTGGCGCGGCCTACTACGGGGGTGAGAACAAGTGACGTTGATCGATACCGATACCAAGCACAAACTCCGCGAGATGGGGGTCGGGGCGTTGGCCGACTCGTTCGAGATGCAAGACGACGTCATCACGGTTGGGATGCCGTTCGCGGAGCGTCTGAAGCTCGCTGTTGATGATGCGCATGCCTCGTTCACGGGGCAGAAGATCACCGGCCTGATCCGGCGCGCTGCCCTGCGTTATCCTGACGCGGAGCTCCGCCGACTCGACCTTGTCGAGGAGCGCGGCATCGATCGGGGTGTGATCGCGAACCTCGCGACCTGCACATTCATCACGAGGTGCGAGAACGTCGTGTTCCAAGGGTTCACTGGGTCGGGGAAAACGTACCTGGGGTCAGCGCTCGCGAAGGCCGCCTGCCAGCATCGTTTCCGGGCGCTCTACATTCGGATGCCTGAACTCGAAGAGGCCTGGCTTGCGGCATATGACAAGCCCGGTGGGAAGGAGAAATTCCTCCGCAAGTACGCCGCGTACCATTTGCTTGTTCTCGATGAGTGGCTTCTGGACGAGCCCGGCGAAGCGCTCCGTGGGATGCTGCTCGAGCTCCTCGAACGACGCTACGATGCGGTCTCGACCGTGTTCTGCACTCAGTATGCGAAGAAGGACTGGCATCAGCGGCTCGGTGGTGATGTTCATGCTGACGCGATCATGGACCGAATCGTGCATCGCACGATCTGGGTAGAGACCGGGGATGCAAACATGCGCGAGCAGACTGCCCGAAGGTAGCGCCCGGCGCGGGTGGGTGTCGTGACCTAGCGGTGCTCACCCGCGCTACCCGGTGGTGCTCACGAAGCAATATCCGCCGGTGCTCAACGGCAATAATGCCGGTGCTCAAAGCTCCAAATACTCACCTTAACACGGAGTTGACCTCTTCAACCGTCACACGAATCCGATGGAGTGTTCGATCGTCTGGTTCCTCATCTAGGAGATATATCTGAATACCTCGAATCGCAGCCGTGGCTGGACGACCCCTATTCCCGGAGTAAACATTCCCACTTCTTAATCCACGTGTTGAGAGGGCTGTCCGAACCATTGCCTCCGGGATACGAGACCAGACCATTCGAGGCGATACCAACGCAACATCCAGCGCTAATTGGCCCCAGTCGCTATCTTCAGCGGGATCTAGCAGGACATCCAAGATTCGCGCTGCGCCACCCTCCTGGGTAGTCACTCGCATCTGCGTTCGAACGTCAAAGACATCACCATAGGCATCATTAGATAGCTGAGCTAGTCGAGTTTCGGCAGCTTTGGCTTGAGCCATACGGTTACGTAGAGCCGTCTCACGAACTGGCGCTGGATCAGGGTCTTGCGCTATCGGAGCCCCACTCGGCTGTTGGAGCCTTGGAGGTTCCTGCTCTTCGGATGCTTCTGTAAACTGTTTTTCTTCGATCTCGTCAATACTGGCCGGTTCGATCTGGGCCTTCGCTGCCTCTAGCGACAGGTCATCTCTGAGATCCTCACTGCTTTGTCGCTTCTGCCAGCGTAGAAGCCCCCAAACGAGCGAGGCGACTCCGAGAACGAAGATCACTATAGCGGCAGGCAACAAGAGGTACTCCTGAACAAAGGAGATCGCATCTTGTCGCCGCAAAAGAATTAACTTCGCGGTTGGTGTCAGAGCGTCAATTTTGTCTGATGGAGTCGACAGCGTGGCAACGGACTGCATGAAGAGCCAAGGCAAAAGAATAGAGGCGGCAATTAGTAGCAAGCCCACGGAAGCTAGAAATTTCGCAAGATGCCCAAATTCCAGTCGTGGAACCATCCACACATCCTTGTCAGAAAAGTAAAGGAACCCCCAAGAGTAGAAGCCTCTTGGGGGTTCAGCAGCGGTGTAATCTCCGCTACGTGGCTCCGACCGGCATCGATCCGGTGACCTTTCGATTTTCAGTGTGACCAGAGAGTTTTCTGCACTGTATATGTGGGGGCGATCCGCAGAAACACGCGGTTTCAGTCGGTGAGTGTCAGTTGGTCTCAGTTGCTTTTCGCGGAAAGAATGGCCCGGAAATGGCCCAGCCTCGCACCGTGCCGGTAGCCTACAGCGTTCTAGAAGCCGTCACCAAGATAGAAACCAGACCACCTCTGCACTCCCAGGCCGGGGCCACCTCGGAGCGGCTCTACATGGGCACACTTGGCTGATCGGCACAAGGCGTCGATGCGCGACGCTCATGCCGAGTGAGGTAACCGTGCGTCCTCGTTCCTGTCGGTCATGTCGCACCTCACTGTCACACCGTCAGTTGGACAGGAGGGCAGCATGGCCGACACCACATTCGAGGGCGTGCGGGACGAGCGCACCGCGCGAGCTGTAATCGCCTCAGCCACGCCGCCTGGCGACTACCAGACGAACCATGTCCTCATGCTTACCGGAAGTGGCCTCGTTACGCTCCGGCTCGCGCTCGGCGATGACCCGATCCCGGGCTTGTCGTTCGCTGAGACTCGGCTGTGGCGGCGGCGCTTCGATGTTGCCGACTCTGAGCGAGTGTTCGCAGGTGTTGAGCGTGGGCACGAGTTGGGACAGCGTCTTCTGATTCCTGGCGACCCTTACTGGCCTGCGGCTCTCGATCCACGAGATTTCCGTTCCCCGGTCGCGCTGTGGGCGGAGGGCGACGTAGGTCTGCTCGTTGATCCGCTCACGAGCCGTGCTGCGCTCGTTGGCACAGATCAGCCCTCACGTTATGGCGTGTGGGTAGCTGCCGATCTTGCGGGGTGGCTCGCATCTGATGGACGCACGCTCATATCGCTCGCAGAGCGAGGGATCTCCCGCGCAGCGGTCGAGTACGCCCATCACGAGAGCAACCGTGTGATTCTCGTGCTCCCTCACTCGCTGAACCATCCAGCGCCAGGGGTCGAGGATATGCAGGCGCGAGTTGCAGCAACCGGGCTGCTGGTGAGCGCGCGACCGCCGGATGCGGCTCCGACCGTCGCTGATGAGCGCACGGCGTCGCGTCTGCTTGCCGCTCTCTCGGGCGTGACCACTATCGTTGAGGCTCCGCCCCTGTCGAAGTGGCTGAGCATCGGCTTCGAGGCAAGTGAGTTTGACCGGCCAGTGGGTGCGGTGCCGGGTAGCGTCACCGAGCGCGCCAGTAGCGGCACGAACGAGCTCATCTGGCAAGGATTGGCCCGTTTGATCGCCGACGGCCCCGACATTGCCGATCTCCTTGATCGCGGCTCGACACTCACCTTGCCACGTCTTGCGTATGACGCGCCCTTTCAGTCTGCCGCACGAGCTGCGAGCCTGACCCGCTGACCTGGTTGATACATCATGCCTGCCGCGAACCAACTCACATTCGATCTTGACGAACTCGTGCGCGAGGATCTCCGCGCGAACGCTGGCGCGTGGCAGGGCGCTCCCCTGCATTTCACGACCGACTACTACCCGCCCGGCGAGCTGGTGACCGCGTTCCAGCAGTGGCAGTTGCTCTACGGCAACTACGGGTCGATCCCGCGCAGCCATATGTGGCATCCCGACTACTTGAGCCGAAACGGTCAGCTGAGCTTTGACGGACACGGCCACATGAAGTTCCGGGCCGATCTCAGCCCGGAACGAGAGCATGAGGGGCCGGGCGAGCTACTCTATATGGCGGTCTGCGAGCCGTGCGAGTGGCACGACGTCAGCGACTCGGAGAACGATGTGGTGGAGGCATGGCACGATCACGCGATTCCGGGATGGCGGGAGCTTCCCGTGATCCCCGCACAGATTCGGGTCAGCAACGAGAGCGGACGCCTGACCCCTCTCGCTCAGAAGTGGGTCACTGCGCACTACCCGGCCGAGATGCAAGTGCCTGGAGTACCGATCATTACCGAGCGGCAACGCTACGCGACACGGCACGTCGAGGGCCGCTCGCCCTGGGGCGGCTACGACCTGTCATCGACCGCGCTCACCCGAGCTGAGCCTCCGCACCAAGAAGACACGCCCCGGCCTGCACCCGCCACGCTCCAGACAGCCGCGCCTGATCGAGCACCAACAGTCTCGACGCCGCACGCCCTCAGCCGGTAGCTCCTGCACGATACAGAGACCAGGGTCACCGCCGAACGGTCGAGGGTGATGCGCTTTCGCTGTTTCAGGCGTACAGTAGGGAGCACGAAGGCGATCTTCTTTAGGCTCCTCAGCGGGCATGACGGAACGGTCTTGGCCGGGATGTCCTTTTCTCAATGTGTACGTCGCCATGAGAATCAAGGACGCCCAAAATACTCACTCTCATCTTTCACCTGAGTCTCTTCGTCAATGCTCTGCTGCAACGGTACGCGCCCACGAACCGGCTGCTCTGGTTTCTGCGCCGCCGCGAGAACCTCCGCTACGGCGTACCGGCGATGCTGCTTACGATCCCGTACCTGCTGATCGGTCGCGGCGCGATCGCGCTCATCGACGCCGGCGCTCCCGAGTGGCTGTACCTCGTGTTCATGCTCTGTCTCGTGAAAGCGATCAAGTTCTTCATGTGGGGGCCGATCAGCCTGGTGATGCTCGGTCAGGCACGGCTGCGAGAGGCGCGAGCCTTGAAGCAGATGGCTGAGGAGCCGGTCATTGACGAATGCGGTACGGAGTACGCGAGCATACGCAGGTAGGCTCGCGTAGGTTGTTCAGAACAGTGTCGGGCCGTCGTACTTGGGTGCGGCGGCCGCTGCGCGTTACGCAGAGCTTCTCGCGCTGATCCTAGGTCTGGCAACCCGTCAGCACACGACCCTTGCGATGAGAGCAGCGTGGTTGTTCATGCTCCTCGACGCGGATAGGTAGTCTTGCCCTCCGGCAGCGAACTCGGGGAACGGAGTTTATTCTGGACTGCATTCGCGAACCAACCAAGCCATCGATCAATGAACTGATCGAGTTCGCTCGGTGAAAGGTGTTCGAAGCCCCAAGCCAGTTGCGAGGTTGTCATAACTGTGCTGATCGCCATCCCTGATTCGTTTCCCGGGGTCTGTGCATAGGGGACGAAGTTCGATTCATTTCCAAAAGTGTGCATGAATGCTAGCTCATGCCAAGCATACTCTCCAGGGTTCTCGAAGTCGCAATAGTAGAGGGAGTGGGAACGTCCGAGACAACCATTCAGTTCTCGCGTTTGGCGCACCTCAATTTCAGCGTGGCTAATGACATCAAGATCGACGCCAACTGGCCCCCAGGGCTGCGCAAATGACGATCTCACTGCCCCCATTCTGAGAGTTCCGAGACCCAGCTTGATAAGGAGCTCTCCATCTCGAATCGTTACTTCAGCAGATGGTGCCTCCTCCCGGACTCGTTCCGCAAATTCAAGAACTAGTAATTCGTGCAGGACTTTCGCTGACTCGTGCAACTGGCCCCTGCGTTCATTTTCGCTCTGTCGAACAGCAGTCTCACGATCCC
This sequence comes from Actinomycetota bacterium, assembly GCA_020161315.1. GTDB lineage: Bacteria > Actinomycetota > Actinomycetes > Actinomycetales > Microbacteriaceae > Leucobacter. The sequence continues at coordinate 90,809 of JAIUOH010000005.1, forward strand.
TGGTTGCTTTCTCCTCGGAAACAACACGCTGCGCTTCTGCAAGGGCAAACGCACCGGGACTCTGAGACTCTCGACCTGCACGCCTGATTCGCTCTTCAAAGTTCGCCGCTGAGGGCCTGGCGGCATCACTCTTCAGGAGGCACTCTGTGATGAGACCCGCCAGGCGTTTGGGGAGTCCTGGTACTTCGACCCTGGCATTGAGGTGTTGCTCTCTAAAATCCTCTATCTTCGGACCAGAGAACGGTCTTACACCGATGCACATCTCGTAGCTGATGACTCCGAGCGCATACATGTCGGTTGCAGGAGTCGCCCTTTCCATCTTCCACTGCTCCGGTGCCGCATAAGGCGGAGTGAACGAGAACTTCTGAGTATCGAGAGCCGTTGTTGCTTCGACGTAACGCGCAATTCCGAAGTCGGCGAGGGCCCACTTCCCGTCCAAGAATAAAATGTTCTCCGGTTTCAAATCGCGGTGGACGACGTTTCCTTGAAGCGCAGTGAGCCCAGCAGCGATCTGCTCCAAGATTGCAAGTGCGTCCAGCAGGGGCAGGGCTCCGCTGTCATTCAGGTGGTCTCGGAGCGAGTGGGATGCTCTCGGCATAATAAGCACCCAGTCATTCTCGTATTGGCCTACGTCAAGTATTGGAACCAGGTGCTCTGATTTCGGCAGCGAGACAGCCAACATGTCGCGAGTCGCACCAGCTACCTGAGGTATGAGCTTTGCAACCGCCACGGTTCCGTCCTGGCCTATTGCAGACACAACTCTCGCAAACCCACCGCGCCCGATCTCATCTTCGAGATCGATCGTCCACTGCTGACTCAGATCCAACCGCATAGCTTCGAGCTTAGCGGGCAGTAGACACACTCATCGGCTGGGGCCACTACGCTCGCGTTCCGCCCTCGGCCTTGGCATATCTAACTGCACCGTTAGGCGAGCAATCTGCTGTGCCCTGGTGAGCGCGGCATGGGCGCGTTCGTAGTCGATGCGTTGCGACACGCTCTCAGGTTCGGCACCGAGCACGTCGTCGGGGTCGATGCCGTACCGGTCATGGTACGCGGCGACCGTGACCATCTGCGCCCGCCAGCGCGCACGCTCACGGGCGGGCGGATCACCCACCCATCCGTGGCCGTCGGTGAGCGCGGTGTCGAGCAGCGCCTCGGCTCGCGCCTCGATCAGTGCCCGTCGTTCGTCCAGTGCGGCGCGCATGTCGGCGCTCATCTGCCCTGTGGTTTCCGGGATCAGCCCGACGATCAACCGGCCCGGCGCGGTGCCGCCTGCGGGTGCGAGCCTGGCGGTGGCGTGTTCGAGCCGGTAGTGCAGCACGGAGGCGATGTCGTCTGCGTCCTCGAACCCGCGCGCTTGCACGAGCCTGGGCAGGAGCCGATCGACCGCGTGCCCCTCCGCTTCCGCACGACGCAAAGCGACCGCGAGAGCGCCAAAGGTCTCCGCGCCGACGACCTCGGCCACCTGCTCGGCGGTGAGCCCCGACACCGAGAGCAGTTGCGCCCACCGGTCTTGCTGTGCCGCTGAGGCGATGGTCTCGTACTCGGCGGCGAGCTGCCAGATCCCGCCCCAGCGTTCCTGCTCGGCAGTGATGGTCTCGTGTGCGGACATCTCGGCGCCGACGTGCTGGAGCACTCCGTGGAGGACGGTGCGGGCGGTCGCGTTGGGGTTCTCGCCCGGCTGAGCGACAGTGTGTGCGGGGTCGAGCCGGTCGACCGCGACGTAGGCGCGGTTGGAGGTGCGGCCCCTTGTCATGGAGACGTAGAGCACTTCCCGCGTCGTGGTGGCCTCGACGAGGGTGTGTGCGGTATCGACGGTGACGCCCTGTGCCCGGTGCGCGGTGACGGCGTAGCCGAGGTCGACATGCTCAGCAACGTAGGCGGCAGGGAGGAGGATCGCGCCGCCTCGTCGCATGGCGGGTGGGCGCACGAACACCGACCCGTCCGGGCGCACGCCGCTGACGATCCAGCGTTCTCCGTTGCGCACCCACCCGTGCGCCGAGCGCAGGCGGCGGTCGTTCTGCCTCGTGATGATCGTGTCCCCGACGCCGAGACGGCTGCCGTCGCGGAGTTCGATCTCGTGTTCGGCGTCGACGTAGCCGTGGATGATGAGGTCACGCCGGGCTCGCTGGTTGAGGTCGGTGACGTTCTCGATGGTTTCGGCGATCAGGATCGTGGCGTGCCCGGCCTGCCGATCCCTCCACCAGTTTCGATAGGCGGTTTCGGCCATGTCGTCGGTGGTGCCGCCCTGGATTCTGCCGTGCTCGAGGTACGCGTCGATCACCGCGGCGTGGCCGTGGCGCAGTTCGAGCGAGGCGCGTTTCTCCCAGTCGTGCTGGAACCGCCACACCTCGGTCAGTTCCGGGGCACTCATCTCGTGGTCGTTCACGATGAGGGAGAACACGCCGCCCCCGCTGATCGATTGCAGTTGTGCGGTGTCGCCTACGAGCAGCACTTTCGCTCCGGCTCGTTCTGCTTGCCGGGTGATGAGGTCGAGCGAGTGGGTGCCCGCGAGTGAGGCTTCATCGAGGATCACGAGCTGGTTCTTCTGAAAGGAGCTGCCGGTGCGTTCGTAGGTTTCGCGCCACTTCGCCGTGTTCTCCGCTGGGATGCCGAGTTCGTCGCCGAGCACCCCGGCCGCGACTGCGGACGGTGCGAGCCCGGTCACCGTGCCCGCGCCGTATCTCCATTCCCATGCCTGCCGCAGCACGCTCAGGGTGGTGGTCTTCCCGGTGCCTGCCGGGCCGACAAGCACATCGACGGTGCGGCCTGAGACCGCGATCCGGGCGAGCGCGTCGCACTGATCCGGGCCGAGCCTGCGCCCACGACTGTCGGGCACGCCGGTGAACTGCTCGATCGTGGCGAGGGCGAGGCGCGGGCCTGACCGATTCCGCGACCGTGCGAGCAAGCGATCCTCAGCAGCCAGCAACGCCGTGGAAGAGAACAGGGCCGAATGGCGGGGCCTGAACCGGGTGCTGCCGTCCTCACGCCTAAAGTCGGCAGGTGTGACCGCGAGCTCGGGCGGGGTGAGCCGCAGCGAAGCATGCTCGGCGGCGTCAGCGATCATCGCCACAATGGTTTCCCGATCCTGCGTCGATGCGAACCTCAGCCACATCGACTGCCTGGCTGCCTCAGCCATCAAGTTCCAGCGCCGCCACGTCGAACGCTTCTCACCCACCGTCTCGACCACCTGCGCGCCGAGGGCTGCGATCATCTCGGCAGGCACGTCATCAGCACGCAACAGCCGCTGCCCCGACGTTGCAGGATCATACCCCCACGCCACACGGGCCACCCACGCTGCCGCGTCCTCCCCGAGGATCGCTGTCGCGCGCTCCCGCCACGAAGCGGTGAGATCGTCGAGCGAGCGCACGTCCTTGTCTGGCCGGGTCGAGAGCGTGGCCTCCTGCAACATCTTGATGACCTGCGCGGCAGACGGCCGAACACCGTAGCGGTCCACGAACTGCTCGATGAGGCGCTGCTTCTCGACCTCGATGTGACGTGCCCGGGTGGAGAACTCCTTAATCAGCGACTCCGGCACATCCGTGATCGCCCACGAGGCGTTGCGCTCCGTGCCCTGGTCGCGCTGCTCCCATGACACTCCGAGGAGGCGCGTGAGCGAGTCGGCGAAGACGGCCTCGTGCAGCTCGCTCAACGCCACGGTGGCCGCGTGCAGCGGCCTGCCATCAAGCGCGAGCCAGCGCCCGGTCTGTGCGTGCTGGACCTTGTTCGAGACCACCACATGCGTGTGCAGGTATGGGTCGTGTGAGCGGGAGTCGTAGTGGTCGTAGGCGGTTGCAACGAGCCCTGCAACATCGAGTTGCAGTGTTGCGCCATCTGGGCCGAGCGCACCACCGCGTGTTGCAGCGACCTCGCGCTCCATGAACTGCAACACGTCTGCAACAGCAGCATGGTGCGCCTCCCAGATGAGTTGTTGCGTACCCGCATCAGCAACCGCCCACAACACTGAAGCAGACTTCGGGATCGAGAACGTGAAATCGTACCCTGCAACAGCCTTGCGGCTCTTCTTCGCTGCCTCCTCGGCCTCAATCTCGGTTACGGCGTTGCCACGTTGCGCCGGGGACAGCCCAGGGTCAAGAGCACTCACACGGGCGGAGACACGCTCATCCAGGCTCTTGAACTGGCTATAGGGTCGCCCCAGCGCGTCGCCAGTCACCGGATTGCGGCCCATACCGATCAGGAGTTGCAGTTGCGTCTCGGTCACCTGATCCCCCGCAGCGATCAGACCGGCAGCGAGCCCCGCGAGCCCCGACCCGAGCCACCGTCCTGGCGGGGTGCCGGCCTCGCTGTAGTAGCGCGTCAGAGGAGTCGACATCGCCCGGTCGCCGTCACCGTAGACGACGGACTTGAGCAGATACTTGTACCCGTCACCCGCGGTCATGCGACGCATCGAAACCGTCATCCCAGACCACCTTTCACGAACGAAAGGTGGCCCCGACGCCCCGCGCAGCACAGTCAGAATCGAGCGTCAGCGCGGGCGCTCACTCCACGTTTGCAAGATATGTGAGGTAAAAAAGCAGGTAGGAAAGAGGTGCGCTCTGTGGCCGCCGTGCTCGATCATGGTGGAGCAGCGCAGGTGAGACGAGATCGCCACCATCATGGATTCATCTGGTTCGGGTCGCTCGACACTCAATCGAAACTCGTCAAGATTCTTCTCGCAGAAGCCCTGATCGTAGAGCATTTTTCTTGCTGACGGTGTAAACTGGGAGATAAGAAGCAGCCATTTCCCAGAGGAGCTAGCGCATGAGCGACACCGTCGAGTTCATTCCGAATGCTGGCGCGTGCCTCGTGTCGCGCAAAGTGCTCGACGGTGAGGCTCCCGTGCGATGGATGACCCGACGCGAGTCGCAGGCCCCGATGGACAATGGGTGGCAGATCCTCAGCATCGCAGACACCCCTGAATACCTGGCAGAGCCCGGAAATCTTGTCATCGCCGACTTCAACACGGTCTGCGCGACCGAGCCAGCCCTCATCGGCATTTGGGACTTCCCCGTAGGCACCGAGCTGATGCTCCACGTCGATCAACAGGGCAAGCACATCATTGACACCACCAGCAACCGCGAAGTCACTGCCGAATACTTCTACGTGCCGCCGCCGCACCGTGCCTAAGCACGCAACAGCCCAATCACATCGACCCCGCGGGGCCGCTGCAACATGGCCCGGCCATGCACAGGCAACCGCTCAGTGGCGCTTCGCGCGGATGAACGGGATCGCAAGCAGGTTTCGGAACACCTCACCACGCCCGGCGACCACAGTCCCCATGATCGTGACGATCAAGTGCACGAGCCCAAGCAGCATGTAAGCGACAGCTCCCCACCCGATCGGCAAGAATCCCGTCTTCACCTCTTGAGACCCAAACACGAGCATCCCAAAGGTATACACCAGACACAACAGCATGACCAGAATGCAGGTAAGGCCCCAGTTCGCTGCAATCCGCGCGTTCTCAGTCGCAACAGGGACGCCTTTCCTACGTGTGGAGGGGTAGACCGCTGCCATCACGATCCCAGTTACCAAAGTGTTCACCCAGGGGATCGGAATATACGCGAGAAACCCGAGCGCCCACGACATGCGCCCTGTGGGAAGCGGCCGCACATACGCAGGAGCATGCGGCGACACAGCATAGGTCGGCTGCGCAGCAGGATCAGGCAATGGCGGCATCGAGGTCATCGTGTTTCTTTCTGGTCAAGGTGAAAGAGCCGGGTCAGTATGGGTTCCGAAATTCTGATCACTCAGAGGCACGTACTCGTGTAGAAGTCGCTGAGGGCATCACTTGACGCCTCCACGTCCTGAAATTTCGTGACCACCGCGCCTGGGTCTAATTCGAAGTTTTCCTCAGCGAAATCGAGATACTCCCGCCATTCTTTCCACTCGCTTGAAAGGTCAGCTGGCGGTTGCTCGACACTATCAATCAATTCGATACGAGCTTTAATCATGCCGATAGTGGTCTGCCCCGGCAGTGCAGGAGCGAACGCCGTTGCAGCAGTCGCCAGGTCACCAGTGAGCACATCGCACACATCTTGGTGAGAACCGCTGTCGGCCACAGGTCCGTCAGCGCTTGTGTCCTGTCCAGAACTCGGTGAGCATCCAGTCAGGCTTGCCGATACAAGAATGGTCGCAGCGGCACAGAGACCGGTAAAGCGTCGAGTATTCACAATTCCTGCCACCTTTCTAGTTGTTATTTAATCTGATATTTCACCGCGCATCGGGGTGAGCACCTCGTCGGGATCCTCACCATGCGCGATGAGATAGGCGCGCACGCGATCCTCCATCGTATCCGGCAACCCCGACTTAGCCCAGTAGATGAGGCAAGCACCGAAAGACGCGTTGTCTCGTTTCGCGCGGGTGGTGAGGTCAAGATCGGGGCGAGAGAACATGATGTCGAAGAACACGCCCCCCGCACGGTTCTCTGCGTCGATCTTCGGGTTCGGATGCTGTTCCACAAGGTAACGACCATGGCGATGCACCAGATAGTCGAGCGGCCTGCCGAACTTGCCGCCCGGCTTATTGATGTCGGCACCCGCATCGAGCAGACGCCGCAGCAGCTCCGCATCCCGCACCGGGTCGAGATTGCGCTGACCGAAAAGAATGTGCAGCACATTCCCTTCCTTGTCCCAACTCGCTTTCGGGTCTGCACCGTGATCCAGCAGCCAAGAGGCAGTGCGGTAGCGAGTCTCGGGATCATGGTTCGCAATCGCACCATCGAGCGCAGTAAACCCAGCCCGATCGACCCGGTTGATGTCTCGACCCTCGATGTACTCCATAAACTCGTCAAATGGCTTTGTCATCGCCATCCAATTCGCACCAGGGTCACCCATGCCAGGTTTTGGTTTCCACGCCATAACTAGAACTCTTCGGGGTTCAGGTCGGGGCCGGTCTCGTCAACATGCGATCGGTTGCGCAGCGGATCCTCGACCCGCTAGTTGCCGGAATCCTTGAATCTGCTGATTTCAAGAAGACTTCCATCCCTTATACATCTCATAATGTTTCTGCAATGAATCAAATATAAAACCGTAGGCCTCTTCAAGGGTGCCCTTAAAATCGCCCCCCTCAGAGTCAATCATTCTGTAGAACGAGTCTCTCTCATCAGACCGGAGAACCTCATACTGGTCGTTGCCCAAGGGCACAACATTGAAGCATCGCAGCCTCAGCCCAGTCAAGTCCTCTGCAACCCAAACAACCTCAGCAGCATCCCTTTCGGAGTATCCCAAAGTTGTTAATTTTTCAACAAACTCTTGAGCTTTCATTTCGCTACTCCTAGAAATCCATTCTCTATCAACCAATCAATACCTCTGGGGAAGAAATACTGAGCACCGTGACCCACCTGTCCGAATCCAGGCGCAATATCGCCCATTCGAATATCGTCAGGGAGAGGTTTGAGTATTTCGTACCGCACTACCGTTGTGTTATTTCCCAACCGGTCTGGGGGCAATGATAACTGATCAAAACTCGTTCCGGGAGGGGCCGCAAATTTGCCGTCAAGCGGTATGCCATTCGCTCCGATGAATGTGATGCGTTCGATGGTGTCGCCGGGCTTGAGATCAGCTGAGTGAGACACTCCGTTGGTGAAACCGTTAGTGTGTGGCGGGTCTTCTGGCCAGTTCCACCTGGGGCGTCCACCATCATCGAATCCGCCGAAGAATTCATCCATGAATCGTTCCCAGCCAAGCCCACCGGTGGGGTCGTAGCCTGGCAGATTCTTGTCTTGAACCGCGTCTTCTAGGGTGTTCTTCAAGTCCTGGACCTGCGGATCGTCATACTTCCAGTTCGGATGGTCAACGTTCGATCCGCCGCCGCTGTTCCCGTCGCCATTGCCGCTGTTCCCGGAGTTGCCATCGTTCCCGGTGTCCTTGGGATTCCCGCCGTCATCGTTGCCGTGGCCATTGCCATTCGAGTTCCCGTCACCGCCGTGACCGTGGCCGTTGCCGGTGTTGTTACCGTTCGAGTTGCCGTCACCACCGTGACCAGTAAAGAGAGTAGTACTCTTCATAGTCAACGATTCCATTGGACACCGGGATCGAAAGGTAGAAGATCTGGCTTTCCTGCTCCTCGCCAAGCGAAAACCTATGCTCCACAGACACGTAGACATCTTGAAAATTCATTTACCCCTGCCAAGAGTCCCATATCCCAGATACCGTTACAGGCCAAGAGAAAGCCTTATTCCCTATCTGTTGACACGACCTAAGTCAGTTTAGAGAGCCGCAGTCGTCGGATGAACAAGTCTAGCGCAGCTGCTTCATTGTCGAACTGTCTGACAGCACCGATCACTGCTCGCTCGTCCGTATTCACTACGTTCCACGAATCTTGATCCCTATAGATCGCAACACAATCAACCACATTTTCAGGGCGCTGAAACCAAACGTAATTCTGGTGTTTCTCCTGGCTGATGATCTCTAAAGCCTCGTCACGATTCATTAGTCCATACCTCCCTATACTTCTTTCAAAATGCCTAGATCTAGCAAATACTGAATCGGCATGGGGAATTCATACTGAATGCCTCCACCTTTCGAACCGAACCCCTCAGCAATCGTGCCGCGTTGGATTTGGAGATCACTCCAAGTCAGATCCCACTTCTCCATGTACGCTCTGACTTTATCAGCAACCTGTTGCGGCGCCTTGTCTACGTAAGATTGGATGTCATTCATGTCTCCATCAAACTTGTATTGATGGTAGTGAGCGGGGTCTTCCACATATGGAAGTGATCTCTGGTCATAACTATAGGGGCCACTCTCGGGCACAGGCGAGGTATATCGGCCGTTCGGTGGCCCATACCGATCGATCACCTCTCCGACCTTGGGGGCATACGGCTCCTTGATCGCATTTCCGGCCGCATCTAGCTCATATCCACCGTTTGGCACCTGTTTCCAATCGATCTGCCCACCAGGCGTAAGCGCACTCCCGTCTTTCGGGATCTGCACATCAGCAGGCCACTGCCCCGTCTGCTGATACTGGTGATACTCCGCGGGGTAGCTATTCTGCAGATACGACTCCAGCTCAGGTTTGCTCAGATCACTCTTCTCAAGCACATCGCTCAAATCGTGCCCGTTTGAGTCTGTAAACGTGCTTCCGTTGCCGTCCTTGGGATTGCCACCGCCGTTATTCCCGTCACCATTACCGGTGTTGTTACCGTTCGAGTTCCCGTCGCCACCGTGCCCGGTGTTGTTACCGCCGGAATTCCCATCACCACCGTGCCCAGTGTTGTTACCGTTCGAGTTGCCGTCACCGCCGTGCCCGGTGTTGTTCCCGTTCCCGGTGTCCTTGGGGTTGCCACCGCCACCGTTGCCGTGGTCGCCACCGTGACCGCCGGTGTTGTTGCCGTTGCTGTGGTTTCCAGTGCCACTGCTCGTGTCGTTGCCACCGCCGTGGTGCCCGGTGCCGGTGTTGTTTCCCGTGCTGGTGTTGTGGCTACCCGTGTGCCCGGTGCCTCCCTCAGCTCCGCCACCGCTCGTGACTTTCGAGGTGGACGTGTTGTCCGCAGCCTCACCGATAGGGTTCCCAGAACCGTGACCAGTCTTTGGATTGCCGCCCCCACCAAAGACGTCATTGAACGCGGTTCGTAGTTTCGCTGCTGCGGCAGCAGCGCGCTCGGCCGCTGCCGCTGCTGCCCGAGCGCCTTTTGCGCCTTTCGCTGCCCATCCACCGATTGGGATGAGCCCGGTCAATACTTCACCTGCCGCTTCGGCAGGGTTCGTGAACCATTTATCCCACGACACCAAGCCTTTCAACAGTTCCTGCGTGTTCTTCCAAGCATCGGAGAACACGGGAACGCCCAACCCTGCGAGTATCGGAGTGAACGGCATCGTAGACAGCGCCAACGACCCTGCGGCCGTGGCTAAGCCTCCCCAAGCTTCACCTGCGGTGCTCCATTTCCACGACCACTCGCCCTCGGAGTAGTCACCCCCGATAAGGTTCGTGAGTCCGAGCCCCACGTTCGCAGCTCCCTGACCGAAGTTCTCTGTGCAGGTGCGTTCTCCGTCGACTTTCTTGCCCCAGGGCAGATCGGCCGCGTACTCGCCCGACCCTTTCAACGCTTCAGCATCGACCGCTTCAAGCTTCTCGCCCTTGGTATCTCGCTGCGCGTTGATCGCGTTCGCACACTCCACCTGTAGCGCGTTCAAGGCCGCATATGCATCGGCGACAGCGTTCAACAACTGCTTGTTCTTGTCGACATGCTCGCCGGATTCCAGCCAGTTCGCACGGATCTCTGGATACCCCAGCCAGCCCTCTCTCACGGTCTCGCCACGACCGCGCAGGTACTCGAACGCGTCCGTGATGATATTCACTTTCGAGACTTGAATATCCCACTCATACTGCTTCGTTCGATGCGCAAGCACCCACACCCGACGCGCGTCATCGAACTCTTCGGCAAGCCATGTCTCGGCATCAGTTTTCGCTTTCAGGAGCGCTTTCTTCGCTGTTCCCAGTTCTTCCGCGTATGTACGCAACGCGGCAGCGACTTTCGTGAACCTGGTGGCCATGCCGCGCGCTTTCCTTGTCGCGGGCTGCATGCCGTTGTAGACGAGGTGCGCGTCAGGGGCGACGAACGATACCGGTATCGCGGACCAAGACGTGTCAACGTCGTCAGCAGCGGTCACCACGCTGGCGGCGATCACATCCAGCGCGTCGGCTGCCGCCGATACTTTCTCAGGGTTGAGTTCAGACCCAGGGATCCGAGTCGGGTCGATCAGACCGTCGTATGACCCCACCGCGCATTCATCCATCACTGATTCTTTCTGCCGGGGTTAGAACTTGGTAGTGTTGTGGACGGTCTCGGCTTGTCCTGCCGCACTGACCGACGCGCTGGCCATGAGTTGGTCACCTGCGCTGTATGCGTTTGCGGCGTTGATGGTGCAGTTCACGGTGTTCGTGAACTGCTGCCCGATCTGCGTGGCGCGGCCCTGATCCTGGTCTTGCAGGAACGCGTCGAGCGCCATCGCAACGGTGCCGTCGCCTCCTGCACCATCAAGCACCGGCTGCACGACACCCTCAGCGATACCCGCGAGCGCGGTCGAGATGCCGGAGAGCGAGGTCTGAGTTTTCTCGATCGTGGCGTTGATGCCCTCTGGGCTGATACTCCAGCTCGTCATAACCGTATTCCTCTCACTACCGCCTGCCCCTCGCTGATCTCAGCGAGCGCCATCATCAACGCGATGCCGCGCTCATGGTTGCTATACGGCACGACACCCTCATACCAGCAGCCGGTGTCGTCAGGCACTGTGACCTCGTCCTGGTACACCCGTCGGAGGTCTGTCTGGGTTTCCACGACCCGCGCTCTCCCGAGCGTCAGCACCGGGGTGCCATCGAACTCGGTGAAATCGGTCGTGCCGCCGCCTCGGGTCTCTGCCGCGATCATGGGCGGGTTCATCGCTTCTGCGAGTTCCCGCTGCCCCTCGATAGGCACCGGAGCGGGGGCGAGGAGTGCAACTTCAACTGGCATCAACGATCTCCTTCCATGCCTACGGCGCGAGCGAGCGCGTCACTGCCGAACGCTTCTGCGAGAGCATATGCCTGCTGCCAGGGCGCTGCACCTTGACCGTGAAACCCTGCAATGATCGAGGGGAGTCGTTTGCGCCCGGCAGTGCTGATGGCGTGCTCTTCTGCGAGAGTCTCGAGGTCGGCCCCCATCGCTCTCACCGCGCGCGGCCCGATCAGCACGGCTGCGGGCACCGGGAGAGGCATCGGGCCTGTGGGGAATGCTCCATGACGCCATCCCGGCATCACGCACACCGACCCTGACATCGGCATCGACACCTGCTCAGCGACTTCCGTGAGCGTCTGCACGGCCTCTGGCACGACCTCTTCGAATGGAGTTCCGAGAGAGGCGACCGGCATCATCGCGGTCACGGTCTCCATCACTCCAGCACGAGTGCGCCTGGCCGAATGGATCCCCTGGAAGATGCCCCCTCCGCCAGTGAGGAACGTGCGAGCCACGGGCATCTGCGACCGCAGATACTCGGTGTAGCGGGAATGCTCCCAGGTCAGCGGCGCAGGTTCGTGCGCACCCCACGCATTCACTTGGCATCTCGCGAGACGCGACGCAATCGTATCCGCGAGACCACCCAACTGCACGTCAACAGCCGCGCTATGGTGAGCAGAAACCGCCACAACAGCTTGGAGCACATCAGGCGCAGCCGGGGTCTCCCGCTCCCACCGGGTCGCATCTCCGGTGCAAGCCTCGGTGATGGTGTCACCACTCGCTGCGGTTTCAATATTCACAAATGCGTCATCGAAGCGCACGAGCCGATGAGCGCCCACCGCGTCGAGGTAGTAGCGTGCAGCGAATGTCCACCGCGTATCCGGGCGCGCCATCACGACGGGCGTGAGCCCGGCCTCATGCGTGGCTTGCAGAAAGTCTGCGAGCGGTTCGCTGAAGTACACCACGGTCGCCCGTGACTCCATGCACGCGTACTGACCCTCGATGAAGTCCAGCAGCGGATGATCGAACCGGGTCATTCGAACACTACTCCGTGAAGTTGGTCGGGGTTAACCGATGTTCGCTACCGCGGTCTTGGCCTTGTTGATCGCAGCCTGAGCCGTTTCGTCGTTCTGCGCCATCGACTCGCGCAGCGTCGCAATGATCTGCCGTACACCGTCAGCAGCGTTCTTCCAACGCAGCTCTTTCGCAGCGTAGTCGTCAGATACACCCGTCGCGTCGTAGTCGCTCATCGCGGTGCGGACGTCAGCGTCACGCTGCTCGATGAGAGCTTCGAGGCGAGAAGCAACCGAGAGGAAGTTCTCTTGGGCTGCTTGGGAAGCGGCGAGGTCGAAATCGCGGCGGTCGGTCTGGTTTCCAGCCATAATCAGTGAGATCCTTTGCGGTTAGCGAGTCGAGGAGAAGCGGGCGGCATCGAACGACACCGAACCCTCGGTCGAGCGGGTCTGGTCGAACATATCCTGGTCGCCCTCCTTGAACGAGAGATCCATGCTGGCGATCCCGCCGAGCACCGCAGACAGCGCCTGGTTCAACTCCACCGAGATCTGATCGCTCTGCGCCTTGAAGTTGTCGAACGCCGCACGGCCAGCGCCGTTGAACTTCCCCTCCAGAGGCTCAGCGGCCTGTGCGAGCTGCTTCACCAGCGCACCCAGATCATCGCTCGAAGACGAGGTCTTCTTGGTCAGTTGAGAAAGCGTATCGGAACCCATTGCAAACTTCATGGCTCCCACTATACAACGCGCATATGATACGCGCGTGCATCCCGGATTCTAAACGGAAGCGCAACACCTCGTAGGTTGTGGTTGTTCACACCTTGACCCGGAGGGTTGCGCTTCCTTGCCTGCACACTACCGCCACTTGACCCTTGATGACCGCATCGAGATCGAAC